>JBCDBO010000111.1:0-9803 GCA_039183535.1 Pseudomonadota bacterium
CTACAGTCTGCTCAGTTTATATATAAATAAATATTAATATATTTATGTTCAGTGATCTTGAGCATGCTGCTGCGACGTTGCGGGCGCTTGGCGATAGCGCCCGCCTGCGACTGCTTGCGTTGTGCCAGCGCGGCGAGCAGTCGGTCGGTGATCTCGCGGCCGCGACCGCACTGTCGCAGCCACGGGTGTCGCAGCACCTGAAGGTGCTGGCGGAGCAGGGTCTGCTGGAGCGTTTTCGAGATGGGCAGCGTATTTACTACCGTGAGTCGCGCCATGCCGCGGGCGTACTGGCGCTGTTGGGCGAGTTGCTGCCAACGTCATCTGACGTCGCTGCCGATATAGAACGGCTGCGATCGAACGAGCACGCGAGCGCACCGACTGCCGAGGTCGGTGACCGTGCGCTCAACCGCGCCGTGTTGGATTGTCTGCTAGCGCGACCGGTTGGTCGCTTGCTCGATATCGGTGCTGGCGAGGCCAGGATGTTGTCCCTATTAAGCGGTTCCGCCGTGTCCGCAATCGGCGTTGATACCGACCGCCGTGTCCGACATCGTGCGCGGCGACGACTCGGTGTGGCCGGACTCGCGAATTGCACGATTCGCGCGGCGGCGATTGAGTCGCTGCCGTTCGATGCCCGGCAATTCGATACCGTTATCGTCGACGATGTGCTGCGGCAAACCGACGATCTCAGTGCCGCACTCAGCGAGGCGGCGCGTGTTTTGGCGAGCGACGGCATCATGTTGATTATCGAACGTGATTTCGATGCCGACGCCAACCGCAGCAATGATCTTACCCGTTCGATCGCATCAGCTGCCGCCGACGTTGGCCTGCGGCTCGCACCCGGTCGACGCATCGCCGGTGGCTGGCGTCTCGCGACGGCCACTGTGGCGCAGCCAACTGCGCCGTCGCAACCGCTCGTTCAAGGAGCTGTCTCATGAGCGCATTACCGCAAGTGTCGTTTGAGTTTTTTCCGCCTGGCTCGACGGCAATGAACAAAACACTGTGGGCCTCGATCGAGCGTCTCGCGCCGCTACAGCCACGGTTTGTTTCGGTGACCTATGGCGCTGACGGATCCACACGCGACCGCACCCACAAAGTCGTTGAGCGAATCCTGACCGAAACGCCGTTGACGCCGGTGCCGCATCTAACCTGCATCGGCGCATCGCGAGCCGAGATTCGTGACATCGCTGAGCGCTACTGGGCGCTTGGCATTCGGCACTTGGTTGCTTTGCGCGGCGATCCTCCAAAAGACACCGCCAACTACCGACCGCATCCCGACGGGTATCAGTACGCCGCGGAACTCGTGGCGGGTCTGCGCGACGTCGCTGACTTCGATATTTCGGTGGCCGCGTATCCAGAAACACATCCAGAAGCGCCATCGGCAAGTGCGGATCTCGACAATTTGAAGCGTAAGCTCGATGCCGGTGCCAGTCGCGCAATTACGCAGTTTTTCTTCGAGGTCGACGACTACATCGACTTTCGAGATCGTGCGCATGCGGCGGGTATCGACGCCGAAATTGTCCCGGGTATTTTGCCGGTAACGCGATTTCCGCAACTCGAGAAGTTCGCCAAGATGTGCGGCGCGAAAGTACCAGACTGGTTACGGCAGCGCTTTGACGGTCTCGACGACGATGCACAAACGCGCCAGTTATTGGCAGCGAGTACGGCCATTCGACAAGTCGAGCGGCTACGCGAGGAGGGCGTCGAGCACTTTCACTTTTACACGCTGAATCGTAGCGAATTGACTTATGCGATCTGTTGCCAACTTGGGTTGCATCGGACGATCGAGCGCGTTGCCTGAGGTAGGCCTGATGAGCACTCCGCACACCTACAACGCCAAAGGTCAGGCGCTCGCCGACTTGCTACAAGAACGCATCGTCACGTTAGACGGCGCTATGGGTACGATGATTCAGGCCGCCAAGCCAGACGAGGCTACCTATCGTGGTGAGCGTTTTGCAGACTGGCACCACGATTTAAAGGGCAACAACGATTTGTTGACGCTGACGCAACCGGACTTGATTGCGTCGATTCATCGCCAGTTCTTGGACGTCGGTGTCGATATTATCGAGACCAACACGTTTAACAGCAACGCGCCATCGCAAGGTGACTACGGCCTGGAGTCGCTGGTCGCTGAGCTAAACCGAAAAGCCGCAGAGTTGGCGCGCCGCGAAGCGGATCTCGCCTTCGAGCGCAGCGGTGTACCGCGTTGGGTGGCCGGCGTGCTCGGACCCACCAATCGCACCGCGTCGCTGTCGCCGGACGTCAACGATCCTGGGTTTCGCAATATCGATTTCGATGCCTTGGTAGCGACCTATGCTGAAGCGACAGCCGCTCTGCTCGACGGTGGCGTCGATCTACTCATGGTCGAAACGGTTTTCGATACCTTGAACGCGAAAGCCGCTTTGTACGCCATCGATAGCGTACAAGCGGAGCGCAGCGAGCGCGTCCCCGTCATGATTTCCGGCACGATCACCGATGCCTCTGGGCGGACGCTCTCTGGGCAGACAACCGAGGCGTTTTGGAACTCGGTGCGCCACGCGAAACCGTTATTGATCGGCTTGAATTGTGCGCTAGGCGCTGCCGACTTGCGGCCCTACGTTCACGAGTTATCGCGTATTGCCGACACGTTCGTCAGCGCACACCCTAACGCCGGGTTACCGAACGAGTTCGGTGAGTACGACGAAACACCCGAGTCAATGGCGACCGTCATGCGCGAATTTGCCGAGGCGGGACTTGTTAACTTGGTTGGTGGTTGCTGCGGAACGACGCCGGACCATATTGCGGCCATTGCGGCAGCCGTTAGCGGAGTCGCGACCCGAACGGTACCGGACCTACCGGTGCGCTGTCGGCTTGCGGGACTCGAGCCGCTCAACATTGGTCCGGATGATTTGTTCGTCAACGTCGGTGAGCGTACCAACGTTACCGGCTCCGCGCGGTTTCGCAAACTGATCGAAGCAGACGACTATGCGACCGCCGTCGATGTTGCACGGCAGCAGGTCGAGAACGGCGCCCAAGTCATCGATATCAACATGGACGAGGGCATGCTCGATTCCGAGGCGGCGATGGTGACATTTTTGCACCTTTTAGCCGGCGAGCCGGATGTGGCGCGCGTCCCCGTCATGATCGATTCCTCAAAGTGGTCGGTCATACGCGCGGGTCTCAAATGCGTGCAGGGTAAAGCGATCGTTAACTCGATCAGTTTGAAAGAAGGCGAAGCGCCGTTCCTTGAACAGGCGGAAGAGGCGCGCCGATTCGGTGCGGCCGTTGTCGTTATGGCGTTCGACGAACAAGGACAAGCCGATAGCGTTGCGCGCAAAGTAGAGATTGCCGAGCGCTCTTACCGTTTGTTGGTCGAGGCGGGTACCGACCCTGCCGATATCATTATCGACCCCAACATCTTTGCGATTGCGACGGGCATTGAGGAGCACAACAGCTACGGTGCGGCGTTTGTCGATGCGACTCGCGAGATCAAGGCGCGACTTCCGCACGCGATGGTGTCCGGTGGTGTGTCGAATGTGTCGTTTTCGTTCCGTGGCAATAACACGGTCCGCGAGGCGATCCACTCCGTATTCCTATTCCATGCCATTCGCGCTGGTATGGATATGGGTATTGTCAACGCGGGCCAATTGGCCATCTATGAAGACCTGCCCGCAGATCTTCGCGATGCGGTGGAAGACGCGGTCCTCGATCGCCGTGATGATGCGACCGATCGCTTGTTGGCCATTGCTGAGAAGTTTCGCGGCCAGGGCAAAGGCGTTGCCCGTACCGTTGATCTTAGTTGGCGTGAGCAACCGGTCGCCGAGCGCTTAGCGCACGCGCTCGTCAATGGACTGGACGAATTTGTCGTGGCCGACACGGAAGAAGCACGCGCGACGGCCGCGCGGCCGCTCGATGTCATTGAAGGCCCGTTGATGGACGGGATGAACATCGTTGGCGATCTTTTTGGGGCCGGCAAAATGTTTCTGCCGCAGGTTGTTAAGTCGGCTCGGGTCATGAAAAAGGCGGTCGCCTATTTGATCCCGTACATTGAAGCGGCGAAAGACGGCGTTATCAGCAGTAACGGCAAAGTCGTGATGGCGACCGTCAAAGGCGACGTCCACGACATTGGTAAGAACATTGTTGGTGTTGTTCTGCAATGCAATAACTTCGAGGTCATCGACCTCGGCGTTATGGTTCCCGCAGAGAGTATTCTCGCGGCAGCGGAGAAAGAAAACGCCAACATGATCGGGCTTTCCGGACTGATTACGCCGTCGCTCGATGAGATGGTGCACGTGGCCAGTGAAATGCAGCGCCGCCGTATGTCGATGCCACTGTTGATCGGTGGTGCGACGACCTCGCCCGCGCACACGTCGGTCAAGATCGATCCGGCTTACGAGGGACCGGTGGTCTACGTCAAAGACGCTTCGCGTTCGGTCGGCGTCGCGCAGGCGCTGGTATCGGAACAAGCGGACGCCTTCACCGATAAGATCAAAGCGGACTGTGCTCGCCGGCGCGAGCAACATCGCAACAAGGGCACGGACCGCACCGCGTTATCGTTGGTCGCCGCGCGCGAGCGCCGTGCGACCTTCGATTGGTCGACGTACGAGCCGCCCGCCCCTAAGTGGTTAGGCGTGCGGCGCATCGATGACGTGTCACTGTCCGATTTAGTGCCTTTCATCGACTGGATGCCGTTTTTCAATGCGTGGCAATTTCACGGTCGATTCCCAGATATCTTGACCGATGCAACGGTCGGCGAGGCCGCGTCGTCTTTGTTTCACGACGCTGAGACGATGTTGGCGCAAATCGTTAACGAGAATTGGCTCTCTTTGTCTGGCGTTTTGGGCTTTTTCCCCGCGGAGCAAGTCGACTGCGACGACATTGCCGTTTACCGTGACGCCGAGCGTCGGCAACCGTTGGGTCGGTTGGCGCAGCTGCGCCAGCAGCGAGCGCACAAAGGCGATCAGCCTCAGCGGTGCTTGGCAGACTTCATCGCACCGGCGGAGGCTAATCGGCCTGACTACATCGGCTGCTTTGCCGTTTGTGCCGGCCATGGTATCGATGAACATGTTGCGCGTTTTGAGGCGGCAGCGGACGATTACAACAGCATTTTGCTGAAAGCATTGGCCGATCGGCTGGCCGAAGCTTACGCTGAGCTACTGCATTACCGCGTGCGCAGCGACTATTGGGGTTACGCGCCGAACGAAGCGCTGAATGCGACCGCGTTAATCGCCGAACGTTACCGCGGCATCCGACCGGCACCAGGCTACCCGGCCTGTCCCGATCATCGGCAGAAACTTAAGCTTTGGGACTGGCTCGATGTCGACGCAAACGCCGATATCGCCTTGACCGACTCATTGGCGATGACGCCTACGGCTGCCGTTAGTGGTTTTTATTTTGCCCATCCCGAGGCGTGTTATTTCCGCGTCGGTAAGGTTGATCGAGATCAAGTGATCGACTACGCGCGGCGCACCAACGATTCGCTGGCTGACGTTGAGCGATGGTTGGCGCCGGTCTTAAGCTACGACCCCGACGGTGTCGATGCCGACGCCGCCTAGCCGCCTATCGACATCGTTGGCGCGCGCCGCCTCCGTTGTGTTGGTCGTCGTCGTTATCGCAATTGCGGCGCGCATCTCATTCACGTTACCAATCGCCGCGGTGCCGCAGTCGCTACAAACCGTCGCTGTTCTCGGCAGCGTCATGCTGGCCGGTTGGATCGGTGTCGCGGGTGTCTTTGTGTACATCGTCGCCGGTAGTGCGGGATTGCCGATATTCGCCGACGGAGCGGCCGGTCTCGGACATGCCTTAGGCGCGTCGGCCGGTTACTTGGCGGGATTTTTCGGCGCCGCTCTGTGGCTCATTTTGGCCGATCGACTCGGCATGCTGCGCTCGTTTATCGGTGTCTTACTCGCGGCTGTTATCGGACACATCGTCATACTGCTCGCCGGCACGGCCGGTTTGCTGCGCTGGTACGGTGCGGCCGATGCATGGCAGCAGGGCTTCGCCCCGTTTTCGAACGGCGCAGCGGCTAAGTCGTTGCTGCTGGCCGCGATTGTTCCACTGTGCCGAATTTGGACGCACCGCGGCCAAGCGCACGCGCAGGAGTAGGCTTCTGTCAGCCGATTACTCGGCAGGTGATGCGGACTCGATCGTAATAGGTTCGACCGGTACATCTTGATGTCCCATATGGTTGCCGGTCGTGACGGCCGCCATTTGGTCGACGATGTCCATGCCACTCGTGACGCGGCCAAATACCGCGTAACCAAAGTCGCGGCCGCCATGATCAAGAAAGCCATTATCGACGAGATTGATAAAGAACTGTGCAGTGGCACTGTGGATGTCGTTGGTTCGTGCCATCGCAAGCGTACCGCGCTGGTTGCGTAAACCGTTGTCCGCTTCGTTCTTGATGGGATCGCGGGTCGCCTTCTGATCCATGTTGGCATCGAAGCCGCCGCCTTGGACCATGAAGTTCGGAATCACCCGATGGAAAATGGTGCCGTCGTAAAACCCGTCGGTGACGTACTGGCGAAAGTTTTCGCTGCTAATCGGCGCTTCTTCGTCGAACAGCTCAATCGTCAAGTCGCCCAGTGAGGTTTTTAAGGTAATCATTTTGCAGACGGCTCCGTCGTAAGTTCAGAAAATCGATCCAGCCCGGCCAAATCGCGGTGGCAGCCTAGCACAACACAGCCATGGGCTTTGGCGATAATGCCAATCGCAAACGCTTGATCATGGCCGTGTTCAATCAGCAAACGTCCCCCTGGGTACAACGCGTCGCCGATACCGGTGACGATCGCCTGAACCGCATCGAGTCCATCGTTACCGGCAACCAGTGCGCCCATCGGTTCGAAGCCGAGTGCTGGGTCATCTAAGTAAGGGCTGCCGGCAGCCACGTATGGCGGGTTCGAGACCACAAAATCGAAGCGCTGCCCGGGCACCGGGGCAAACCAGCTGCCGCTGCGAAACTCGATGTTGCCGGCCTTGAGCTGCTGGGCGTTTAACTTAGCGACCTCAAGCGCGGCATCACTGACGTCGGTGGCAACGACAACGGCGTTCGGTCGCGCCAAGGCGATAGAAATCCCGATCACACCGCTGCCGGTACCAAGGTCGAGTAATTGGAACGGTTGGTCAGGCTCGGTGAGTTCCAGCACGCGTTCCACGAGCAGTTCTGTCTCTGGTCGTGGAATCAACGTTGCTTCGCTGACCCGAAACCGATGTTGGAAAAAATCGCGTTCGCCGGTGAGGTAGGCGAGCGGTTCGCCGCGCAACCGTCGAGCCAGCAGTGTTGCGAAGGCTTTTTCCTGGACCGGCGCTAAGATGCGTTCAGGATGTGTGAACAACCAGACACGGTCGCGACCGATCACGTGCGCCAGCAGCAGCTCAGCATCGAGCGCCGCGCTGTCACTCGATCGTGCTAACTGGCGAGCGGCCAGTCGCGTTGCTTGGTTCAAGGTCGCCGTCATCGGCACGGACTGGTCAGCGGATCGACCCCCCGGATTCTACCCGGATAGCGTAGACTTGGCGCCTCGAAATTGTCACCTGCGTCAGTGCTATGCAAGTCTTCGGCAACATTCTGGACATGGTCGGCCGTACGCCAATGCTCGAGGTAAGCCGGCTGGATACCGGACCGTGCCAGCTGTTTTTGAAGCTCGAGTTGATGAACCCCGGTGGCTCGATCAAAGATCGGATTGCGATGTCGATGATTGACGAAGCAGAACGTCGCGGCGATCTTAAACCGGGCGCGACGATAGTCGAGGCGACTGCCGGCAACACCGGCCTCGGATTGGCCTTGGTCGCGCGGCAACGCGGTTACCGCTTGATTCTCGTTATCCCAGACAAAATGAGCCAGGAGAAGATTTTTAATCTTCGCGCGATGGGTGCGGAGGTCGTCTTGACACGATCCGATGTGGCCAAGGGCCATCCGGAGTACTACCAAGATCTGGGCCAGCGCATTGCGGAGGAATCGGGCGGCTACTTTATCAATCAGTTTGCGAATCCGGATAATCCGCTGGCGCATGAGCGTACGACCGCCCCGGAGATCGATGAGCAAATGGGCGGCGATCTCGATGCCATTGTCGTTGGTGTTGGTTCGAGCGGAACGATTACCGGACTTTCGCGGTACTTCACCCAACAATCGCGGCCGGTCGATCTTGTCCTCGCCGATCCCGAGGGCTCGGTTCTGGCTGACTACATCGCGACTGGCGATGTCGGTACGAAAGGCAGTTGGTTGGTCGAGGGTATCGGTGAGGATTTTATTCCCGATATTGCCGACTTTTCCGCGGTTGCTAAGGCCTACTCCATTACCGACCGGGAGTCTTTCACCGCGGCTCGGGAGTTACTTAAGACGGAAGGTCTGCTTGCCGGTTCGTCATCCGGTACGTTGTTGGCGGCGGCCTTAAAGTACTGCCAAGAGCAGACCGAACCAAAGCGTGTTGTCGCGTTCGCCTGCGACACCGGCAACAAGTACTTATCGAAACTCTACAACGATTACTGGCTCGAAGATCAAGGGCTCGTCGATGCCGAGACGACCGGCGATCTCACCGATTTGATCGGGCGTCGCCACGATCGTGCAGCAACGATTACCGTCGGGCCAAACGATGTACTGACCACGGCCCACAATCGCTTGCGCAATGCCGGCATCTCGCAACTGCCCGTTATGGACGACGGTACTCTGGTGGGTGTCTTGACCGAGGACGACATCATTCGCTATGCCTTCGGGCATCCGGAGCTGCTGAACTCGCCGGTACGCGATGCCATGCAAGCGACGTTCGTGCGTTTGCAACACGACGAGTCAATCAACAACCTTGTCGCCTTACTGCAGGTGCGTACCTGCGCGGCCATTTTGAATGGCGATACGTTCCTTGGCCTCGTAACGCGGGCCGATGTCCTAAACCACCTTCGCAAACAGATGTCCGGTGCAGCGATACCGGTGCCTTAGTTCAATCAGGATTACGGATGAGTCAACGCAAGTTACGTTTTGCTAGCCAAACGATTCATGGCGGCCAATCGCCCGACCCGAGTACCGGTGCGATCATGCCGCCGATCTACCAGACATCGACCTATGTCCAGTCAAGTCCGGGTGTGCACCAGGGCTTTGAGTATTCGCGTACCCATAACCCGACGCGATTTGCGTGGGAGCGATGTGTCGCTGTCTTGGAAGAGGGAAGCCGCGGGTTCGCATTTGCTTCGGGTATGGCGGCGATCGCAACGATTCTTGAGATGGTTGATGCCGGCTCGCACATCGTCGCCGGCGATGATTTGTACGGCGGTTCGGTTCGCTTGTTCGACCGGGTTCGGGCGCGTACCGCGGATCTTAAATTCGATTACGTTGACACGACCGATCTCGATGCCGTGCGTGCAGCGTTGCGGCCTGAGACGAAAGTGCTCTGGGTTGAGACCCCCAGTAACCCGCTGCTCAAGCTGACGGATATTGCGGCTGTCGCTGAGCTCGCCCACGCAGTCGGTGCCATGCTCGTAGTCGACAACACGTTTGCGACCCCGTGGGGGCAACGACCACTGACCTTGGGCGCAGACATTGTCATGCATTCGGCAACCAAGTTCTTGAACGGCCACTCCGATATGGTCGGTGGCATCGCCATTACCGACGACGACGAGATCGCAGAATCGTTGGCGTTTTTGCAAAACTCAGCGGGCGGTGTCGCCGGTCCGTTTGACAGTTTCTTAGCGCTACGCGGCGTGAAAACACTCGATATTCGCATGGAGCGCCACAATGCGAGTGCGCATGCCATCGCCGAGTGGCTGGAGAATGACGCGCGCGTTGAGTCGGTCGTCTATCCGGGCCTCGCCAGCCATCCGCAATACGCGCTCGCCAA
>JBCDBO010000112.1:0-9784 GCA_039183535.1 Pseudomonadota bacterium
CGATGGCGGCGGAATCAGTACGTGGAAAAGCAATTGGCCCGATGCTGGTTAAAAAAGCTCTCGAGGATTTACCGTTTAATCTGTCAATGGGACAGACCGCTCAAATGCGTGAACTTCAGTTTGCGCTTGGTTGGTTGTTGGTGGGGCAAGTGCCCGAATACGCGCTAGTCACAGGAACTGACTTTCGACTCGGCAAAGAGCTTCCGTTGGGGCTAGGAGCAATCGCCGCCCGCGGACTGCATTTCTGGCACGCGCGCTTGCTAGCGAAGGCACATGCACGTTTGCAACAATCCTTTAGCTGCAATCGTCTTCAGACATTTTCCTCACAACACGACAAACTGTGGGAGAAGATGCGCGAGTCTTGTCGCTTTGCAGTCATTCGTGATCGTCGCTACTTGCAATGGAAGTACGGAGATCGCCCAGACAGCAACCTCGACTGCTACGAAGTTCGCGATGCCAGCGGGCAGTTGAGTGGACTGGCGGTGACTCGCGTACGCAAGGCGTCCGGCGTGTATCCGTACAGCCGAGGATTTATCACTGATCTGGTTGTGGACTTGCACGATGAGCAGGCGGTGATCGCGTTGCTTGTACACGCAATTGATCAATGCCGGCAGCGCGGTGCGCAGAGCGTTGTCGTTTGTGGTTCAAACCCAGAGCTGATTCGGTCATTAGAGATGGTCGGTTTTGTGCGCCGTCAGTCCCGCTATCATTTTCTCATTGCTTTGCCGGAAGATGACAGTTTAGATCGTGCACAGATGGGGCGCTTAGAGAACTGGTTCCTAACTATCGGTGACTCCGATGCCGATGAGTACGTTTCCTAATCAACGTATGTCGTAGCGACGACGCAGAGAAGCTTCATGCCTGTAGGATTAGTGGCACCCAATACCGCGGCGGGCGAGTTTATCGCTCGCTCGGCGCTCCTTCAGAGTCGCGCGCGTGACTTACGATGGCACGTGGACTCCGAACGCCAATGCGCAGTAGGCGCGGGTCGTGTCTTCGTAGATGACGGATTTGTTTGTGCGCTAGATGGAGAGCCGCGTGCGGCGGGTTCCGCAATTGGTATTGAGCGACTCGTTGAGCTCATACGGAAAGATCCAATCGCAGCGACGTCCCGCTTAGAAGGCGAATTTTCGCTAGCGTTTATCGACCGTGCAACATCCGAGGTGCTGGTCGCCATCGATAAGATGGGCATTGGCAGGGCCACCTATGCGACGTCCGAATCGCTGCTCGCGTTTAGTAGCAATGCACTAGATGTCCGTTCAGTTGTTGATGCGAAGGTGTCAAATCAAGCGATCCATGACTTTCTGTTTTTTCATATGGTGCCGTCACCTCAGACTGTCTTCGATGGCATCAGTAAGTTACCGTTAGCCCACCTGCTGCAGTGGTCACCTGGACAAGGTGCGCAGGCGCAGCCGTATTGGCAACCGAAATATGCAGATGGACCCGGCGCCCAGCATGATTTAGCTGCTGCCTTGAATGATGCGCTTGGTCGCGCGGTTAGGTCAGCCGCGACACCTGACTGCGGGGCGTTTTTGAGCGGCGGACTCGATAGCTCGACCGTTGCGGGCTATCTTGCGAAAGTTAGTGATACACCTGCGCGGACGTTTTCGATCGGCTTTGGCGTACCCGAGTATGACGAACTTAAATATGCGCGCATCGCTGCCTCGCATTTCGGCTGCGATGCCACCGAGCTAAATGTAACCTCAAGCGATATTGTCGAGTCGTTTGAGCATATCGCGAGGCAATTCGACGAGCCTTTCGGTAACTCCTCGGTCATACCGACGTATTGCTGCGCAAAGCTGGCCAAAGAGCATGGTATTACGACGATGCTTGCTGGAGACGGCGGTGATGAGTTGTTCGGCGGAAATGAGCGGTATGCGAAACAGCGTATTTTCGAGCGGTATTTCTTGTTGCCAAGGGCAGTCCGCCGAGGTTTGATCGAACCATTCGCGAATCGATTCCATCCCGAGTTGAGCCCTCTTCCGTTTCGAAAGCTAAAGTCGTATGTCGATCAGGCGCAAATACGATTACCGCATCGACTAGTATCGTGGAATTTCGCGTTTCGCGAAGGTGTCGACTCGTTGCTAGATGACGACTTTGCTGCGTCAGTAAATAAACGATCACCTCACGAGCACATGCAAGAGGTGTACGACGCTTTTCCCTCGGATGAGTATCTCGACCGATTTCTTGTATACGATTGGAGAATCACACTCGCAGACAATGATCTTCGCAAAGTTGGTCAGATGTGTGACTTAGCGGGCGTGAAGGTTCGGTATCCAATGCTCGACGATGCGGTTGTCGCGATGTCAACTGACGTGCCCCCGATGCTGCGCATGCAAGGCAACAAACTCCGTTACTTTTTTAAAGAGGCGATGCGAGGGTTCCTGCCGGAGGCAATTTTAACGAAGCCGAAGCATGGGTTCGGTCTCCCGTTTGGGGTTTGGTTAAAAGATGATGCCTCTCTTCGAGAGCTGGTTTTTTCGTATCTTCTCGATTTGAAAAAGCGAGGCATGTTTAAGGCGAGTTTTATCGATAATTTGGTGGATCGACACGCGGGCGGTCACGCGTCGTACTTCGGCTACTTCATCTGGGATTTGGCTATGCTCGAGTGCTGGTTAAGCCTGCATATCGACGCGCAAACTGGTCGTTCAGAGTAGACGCTCGACGGGCGGCGGGTGACCGAGAAACTGGCTAGGACTTGCTGTCGGGCCGTATGCGCCGGACTGAAACACGCCGACTATGTCACCCACACTTACATCGGGGATAGCGATATCACTCGCGATAACGTCGAGTGGTGTGCATAAACGACCCACCACGGTCGCCGTCGACGTCGTAGATTCATTGAGCCGGTTTACGACCATCGTCGGGTAGTTACGACGTATGACCTGTCCGAAGTTACCGCTAGCAGCCAAATGGTGGTGTAAGCCGCCGTCACAGATCAGAAATATCTTGCCGCGGATAGATTTTCTGTCGAGAACGCGGGTTAGGTATACCCCGGATTCGCCAACCAGATAGCGACCCAGTTCGACGACGATGCGCGCCTTTGGAAACCGCTCGCCAAACCGCGTAGTTAGAGCGTTGAGGCGCATTCCAACCTGGTCAAGGTCTAAAAGCTCGTCTTGTGCGAAGTAGGGGATCCCAAAGCCGCCGCCGATATTAATGTCGACTCGGTGGTCAGGTGCAGCGTCTAACAGCGAGGCGGCGAGGGTTAACGAGGCCTCCTGTGCGTCGCTGATAGCGGTAGCGTCTAGGCATTGCGAACCCGCGTATATGTGCAGACCTGCAAAACGCGTCGAAGTGCTGGGGGTTTCGGGTAACAACTTACTGGCTACATCGGGAGGCATCCCAAACGGTGTTGCCGCTCCCGACATTTTCATGCCCGATCCGCGCAATTCGAAATCGGGATTGATGCGCAACGCCGTTGCGGCGATGCAGCCTTCTTCGGCGGCTAGCGATCGTATCCGTTCAAATTCTGTTGGCGATTCAACTTGGATTGTGCAGCCGTCCATTACAGCGGCTCGCAATTCGGCATCATTTTTACCGGGCCCTGCAAATCCTATGCGAAAGTCGGGTCCGGCGACCTGACGCGCTAGGCGTAATTCACCGCCCGATGCGACATCGAAACCATCGACCAAGTTGCGCATGAGCTCTAGCAGCGGTGGATACGGGTTTGCTTTGATCGCATACTGCAAACGAACGGACGGCGGCAATGCCGCGCGAACAGCAGCGACTCGGCGTGTAATAGCGTCCGTAGAATAAAAAAAGGTCGGCCCAACATTCGGGTCGGCAAAATACTCGCTAACGCGTTGTTCGCCCATCAACAACTCACCGTCGTCAATGGCAAAGTTGTGTAGAGCGCGTTGTTGGTGTTGTGATGCCTTCATAGGTCGCTATCTACCAGTTTCTCGTTCACGATCTCGCGTAGAGTGATTCTGTCCGGTTTACCGTTCGCGTTTAATGGGAAGTTGCTAAGCATTACGATGTGGCGTGGCAGCATATAGCGCGGGAGTTCGCGGGCCAAATGCGCACGTATTTTGCTCTCTGCTGCATCGATCGTAGAGGCGGGAGAGTACAGCAAGACGATTCTCGCGCCGAGCGCCTCGTCCGGCAATCCTAGCGCCGCGACTTGGTCAACGTAACCGGACTCTCGAGCGACTGACTCAATTTCCTCTGGACTGACTCGATAGCCCGATGTTTTTATCATCTCGTCTGCTCGACCGATGAAAAACAGATAACCATCGGCGTCGCGTCGCACGATGTCCCCAGACCAGGCACTGCGCAGATCGGTTGTTGGCGGATTTAGCCCCGCCGGCAAGGGTCTGAATTTTTTGGCTGTCGCCATTGGATTGTTCCAGTAGCCCATTGCTACGTGTGGGCCGCTTTGAACAAGCTCACCCGGTTCGTCGATTTCCGCGGTGCGCCCGTTTGCCGTAACAACGTCGATTCTCGCGCCGGGAATCGCGCGGCCGATAGATGTTGGCCGACTGTTAACCTGCGACGGCTCAAGGTACGTGCCGCGAAAGGCCTCCGTAAAGCCATACATCAAGTATGGTTCTGCGTTGGGGAACAGTGTTTCAAGCGATTCACGCAGGGCCGGCGCAAGGGCACCGCCCGTGTTGGCGAAGTAGCGAAGACTCTCGACTGGCTGCGCATCTCGCAACGAGCACAACTGGCTCCAAAGCGACGGTACTGCGGTAAGTCCAGTTGCAGTCTCCCTGCGTAGCTCGGTTAACAGGTCTTGTGGGAGCAGGTAGTTGTGACAGATTACACTTGCGCCAGCAGCAAATGCTGTCGTCAGTTGACTAAGGCCAGCATCAAAACTGAATGGTAAGGCAGCAATGAGTCGGTCGCTCGCGATCGTACCGAGATATTCATTGACGCTGTTGGCGCCCACAATCAGATTGTTATGCGACAGCATGATGCCTTTCGGCATTCCTGTACTGCCAGATGTGTAGACGATCGCACACAAGTTCTCACCAGACCCTACTCGAGTCTGGTCTGAGACCCTAGATGTTCGCCACGAAGACCAGTTTTGATCACCAATATCCGAGGTAGTTTTAGGCGTTTTTGTATCGAGGCAAATACTGGTCAGTTCATGGTGGTGCGCCGATAACTGCGGCAAGAATCGTTGCAGTACTTCATGATTTGCTAAAAAAAATCGCGGCTCGCAGTCAGCAAATATGTGCTGGACCTGTGCCGGCTTGAGCATGCGATTCACCGGTATAAAAACACCGCCTGCACTTGCCGTCCCAAACAGGGCAACGATTGTCTCGTAGCTACTGTGAGCATGAATGGCAACTCGCTCGCCCGGTTTCAGTCCAGCCTCTTTCAGGCCATGATCCATACGACGACAGTCCTCAGACAGCGT
Organism: Pseudomonadota bacterium; assembly: GCA_039183535.1. Taxonomy (GTDB): domain Bacteria; phylum Pseudomonadota; class Gammaproteobacteria; order Steroidobacterales; family Woeseiaceae; genus JBCAXA01. Next base: position 5,369 of record JBCDBO010000112.1, read on the forward strand.
TGCATAGTCGATTCGACGCTCTCCATCTACAACAGCCAGCGAGTGGCCGACATTGCCGTCAATCAGCGAGATGAGAGCTTTAGCGTTCAAGGCGTCTGAGTCCGCACGTGCCAAGCGTGTGCTGTCCGAGTTCGCATGAGGACCGAATGGTCATTGCATTGCCACCGTGACAAGCGTTCAGTAGCAGTGATGAAATACGACAATTTCATAAGGGTCCGCATACGGAACGATGGCTAAGCGGTCGGCGAAAAAAGTCGGTCGAGAGTAAGGACATCGTGACTGCATGCAAATCTGTTACTGCTCGCACCGGTACGGGCTTCAAAGGACTAGCTTCGTTTAGTCATATTGTTTATTGCGAGCCGGCACCAAATTTCGCAACAAATGGTCGAATCCTTTCGAACAAGTATCGTTCACCACTCACTGATGTGCGGGGCATAATCGACCAAAACAACAGCAAAGTGATGAGGTAAACGACCGCACCTATTGTGGCGGCCAACATCAGATTGATCGCGGGCAACGCTGTTAACGCTAGTACTTGCCGTACGCAGACGAACATTGTGATAGCGGCAACGGTTGGGCGGAACAAAATATTAACGATATCGAAAATGTCCAATCGAAGCAGTCGGAAGGCTAGCGTGAAGTACACCGGAAGGAAGCACAGAGTCGTTATCATTACCGCCCGTGCCGCGCCAACGGCACCGTCGGCACTTGCCATCAAGGCGACGGTGGGCAGCACGATGCACGCATTGATTACAGCGGCCATCGAGACCCACGCAGGTCGACCCATGGCGATAATGGCCGATGTAATTGGTGAGGCTACTGCTGTCACTGCCCCGGAGATGGCTAACATCTTGATGATTGGAATGGTTGCCAACCATTTTTCACCCAGTACGACCGAGCCAATCAACTCTGCGACGGAGGACACGCCTAAAGCGATTGGTAACGAAAATAGTGCTACTACTGACGAGGCTTGCACGAACGCGTTTCTTGCCCGTGGTAAGTCATGAGCAATTTTTGAAAATCCCGGGAAGAGAGCGCGATTGATCGGAGCGATTAGCTCGGTCGTTGGCATGTTAGCGATCTCATAGGCGATGCTGTAGTGGCCAAGACCCGTTGCGCCCGCAAATTTTCCGACGAGAAAATCGGGGCCTCGTAATCGTGCGACGATGCTGAGGTTGTTGATTAGCAGCCATTTCGAAAACCGAAACAGTTTTTTGACCGATGTCAGTGAGAATCGCGGTCGAAAATCATGCATCCAGTAACTTAATATAACTCCGCTGAGTTTCGTTGTTACGATCCCAATTACGAGTGCCCAGTAGGAGCGCAGGTACCAGGCCGCCGATATTGTTACGATGAAACCTATGAGCTTGATGGCGACGTTGTAGCGAAAATCGCGAGCGAAATGCAGTTGTTTTCGAAAATCAACAATGCCGACATTCCGGAATCCAAGTGCAAAATTGGCTATCGCTAGTATGTAAAGCAGCGACGTGATTCGGGGTTCGTCGTACCACTGTGCGGCGGGAGCCGCGATTAGCGCAATACAGCTGCTCGTGAGCGCGGCCAGAATGATTTCCATCGTCCAAACTGTATTGTACTCATCAGGCCCGGCGCTTTGGTCCTGGATAAGCGCGACTTCAAGACCGAACGCTTTCATGGTTTCAATCGCAGCAATAATCGCCGTGACGATCGCAACAAGCCCGAAATCGGCAGGCTCCAGTAATCGCACAAGGATGAGTGTACTGATCAGGCCTATGGACCGAATAAACAGCCGCATACCGACCATCCAAATCGCGCCGAACGCGATCTTGCTCCCTAGGGCGGGCGTACTCACCGGGTGCGCTGCTCGTGCGTAATGGCCAACAGTAATGCGTCGCAATGTCGACCGACCCAATTGACAACGCACGGAGACGTGATTGGCGCGTTCGCGTCAAAAAACAATTGATACGGGGCGCTCATCACAATGCCTAGTCGGGGAGCAATGTGACAAAGTATTGGGGCTTACCTGGCATGATCGATTAGGTAGCCGGAAGCCGGCGACGAACCTGCCGGTATTGCTCATTGATTTCCTCACGCACTATGTCGGCCCGTGAGCTGATTTGCTGCTGGACCGTTGCAAATTCGGCAACTAGCTCATCGAAGAGACGGTTTAACTCACTGCTATCGAAGTCATCTAGCATTAGTGCGTATTGCTCTTGTCCTGCAGCCGCCAAAGCCTCAAGTGCCTTCTTTTGATAACAGACTCCGATGACCGGTCGGCGACCAAGTATCCCGAGAATGGCACCATGGAATCGGGTGGGTACGATTACATCTGCATCCTGTATCACAGCCATGACATCTTGTGTTTTTTGGGTGTCAGCCACAGAAATGGAATCCGCGAGTGCCGTATTCCGAGAGCGAAGAATCTCTAGAAGATCGCGGATGGCGTCTCGGTCCCTTGTTTGCGTCGGAAAGAGCGTCAACCTACATTGGCGCTTCGCCACGTGCTCGGCGAAGTCCGCGAGCTTGTTTAAATAGGCTCGGTAGCGCTGCTCGTCCCGAATAAACCAATAATCACCGTAGACAGGCATTGGGTTCAACGCGATTTTTAGCGAGTCTAATTCACTCGAAGCCCGCTGTTCGGGGAAGATGAGATTACACGCAAGATCAGGCGCAATAACTCCGCCCAAGTTGGCGTTTTCACTCTCAACTAAATGCAGCGAGCCAGGATCTCGGTATGAATGGTATATCGATAACTGAATCGCTTTGCGGATCATCCAGAAGCTTAGCGGGTTTGTTATTGGCCCTGCTCCAATACTGAGAAATGCCAACTGCGTATTTGTTGCCCGGCAAAGCCGTGCCCATTTCCAGATCGTATAAGGGAAGCCCCATACACCACCGAAGTTGTCAAGAAACTGATTGGATCCGCAGACCAACAGAACGTCCACATCGCTCAAGGCCTGTTTCGAGTCGGCTAGGAATTTCCGTTCGGCGGAGACATTGCTGGGCAACGCGACAAGTTGCTGCAAAGTGTCGACACACCATTGCAAGCCCGGTATACGTTTCAAGAAACGCTTTAGTGCGCTAGGCGTCGATGGAGAGGGTGAAGGATCCATAGGGGTAGAGGGTGGCGATTTCGGTGCTCCAGCGGCCACTGGCGCTCTTCCGCGGCGTATCGGATACGCATCCAAATTATGCCTTGACGCTGAGTCCGCCGGTACGATCGAGAACAGTGTGACCTTGTCAGCATCAAGAAGTCTGAACGCGCTTTGGGTGGCAGCCTCTGTTATCGCTTCGTCACCCAAGTTGCCGTTGCCATAGTGACCAAAAACACCAACGTGCAGTCCCATCAAACTCTCCGAATCGAACTTAGGCGCAGGGCATCAAGTCACAGCTAGAAAGCAACTGTGAGTTTTCGTGCAAAAAAAGCTTCGGCAAATCCTGTAGGGCTTGCAGCGTGCACGCCTCGAATACGCGCCATAGCCTCGAACACGTCGGGTGTAAACCACTGCTTATCGAGTTGACTCGCGAAACTCTGCATCAGTGCGTCGATCTTGTAGTCGAGTTGCTCTTTCGTGATCGCTGCGAACACGTTCGGATTAGCTAAGTCACCATCGTATTTTAGGATTTCGTATTCAAATACGAGATGATTGCGAAAGGTATTAGCCGTTAACTCACTGACGGTCCGATGATCTTGGTGATGATCGTTGCGGTAATGCGTAAATATCAGCTCGGGCTCAAAGTCTTTTTCGGCCTCAATCCGCGCTTTGACGTCTGTCGCGACATAGGGAAAATGACCGTTGCGAAAACGCTCAATCGTTAACTCGTAGCGGGTGGTCGGGGGCAGCAACTGTCGAAACGCATGTCGAGTTTCATCGTCACGCGTTTCGTTGCCCGTTAGTACCACGAATCGAAACTGTGCCTCTGGATTCGATTTTGCCAATCGCATCAGAGTCGCGCCCATGCCTATTTCAATGTCATCGCAGTGAGCTCCGAGGCAGAGTATTCGCCTGGCCGGGGTGGCTGCATTGAATCCGAGCTCGAGCATAGTCAGGCGCTGTTGTTATTCCAGACTTCCCACGTACGGTCGCCGGCCTCGTACATGTCGTCGAATTTCTTCTTGTCCTTGAACGTGTCCATGGCGCGCCAGAATCCGTGGTATTCGTAGGTCATGAGCTTGCGCTCTTTGATGAGTCTGGCGAACGGTTGCTCGACGAGTTCGTCGCCCGGTTCCATGTAGTCAAAAATCGCAGGTCGTAGCGCGAAGAAACCGCCATTGATTAGGACAGAATCGCTCAAGTAATCGATTGACGACACGAGTCCGTCCTCCCCGTACTCGATTTTAGAAAGACTGTTGGACGGCCTGACAGCAATAAATGAGGCAAGTGCATCGCTGTTACGAAACTTCTCGAGCATATCGTCGAGCGGCAGATCGCACAG
>JBCDBO010000113.1:0-9759 GCA_039183535.1 Pseudomonadota bacterium
CGAAGTCGCCCAGTCGTTTACCGTGACCCGTCAGGCCGATGTGCTGGATGTCGTTGCCGATGTAATCGGCATCGCTGCGGGTGCAGGCGTTGCTTGGCTGGGGCTGCGCCGCTGGGCATTATGGGCTGAACGGATCGTTGGCTGGGCGGTATCACGTTAGCTCGCCATCGTTAATTCGCCATCGGCGATGCATGCCTGTGGCAACCGGTTTATCATCCGCGACCGTCGTTAAGCGCCTTGCGCCTCGTTAGGACCGAGTCATGCTAGATCCAAAAGTACTACGCGCCGATCCCGCCGCGGTCGCTGCCAATCTCGCCAGACGGGGCTTCGAGTTTGACGCCGCGCGCTTTAGCGCGGTCGACGCCGAACGCAAATCGCTGCAAGTTGAGGTGGAGGCACTGCGCAAACAACGCAACGACAGTGCGAAACAAATCGGCATTGCGAAGTCACGTGGTGACGATGCTGCACCGTTACTCGCCGCCGTGAAAGACCTCGGGGAATCGCTTGATGCAGCGAGTGAGCGACTGGACGCGGTTCAGATCGAGCTCGACGACTGGTTGGCGGGTATTCCAAACATACTAGCTGCTGACGTTCCAGACGGTGCCGATGAAGCAGCTAACGTCGAAATTCGTCGCTGGGGAGCGCCTCGTCAGTTTGATTTTGCGCTCGCCGACCATGTCGATGTCGGTGAGCGTTTAGGCGGGCTGCATTTCGATGCGGCGGCGAAGATCTCCGGTGCTCGGTTCGCAGTATTGCGCGGCGCTGTCGCTCGCCTGCAGCGCGCCCTTGTGCAGTTCATGTTGGACATGCACACCGGCGAGCATGGCTACGAGGAGGTCTACGTGCCGTTCCTGGTCGAGCCGCACGCGCTGCACGGTACTGGCCAACTGCCCAAATTTGCCGCTGACTTATTTCGCACCGACGGTGACCGTGAGCTGTACTTGATTCCGACGGCCGAGGTGCCGGTGACGAATTTGGTTCGCGACGCCATTCTTAGCAGCGAAGACTTACCGCTTCGTTTCGTCGCGCACACACCCTGTTTTCGCTCCGAAGCCGGGTCCTACGGTCGCGACACTCGCGGACTGATTCGCCAACACCAATTCGAGAAAGTTGAGCTTGTGCAAATCGTTGCTCCTGACCATTCAAGTGACGCGCTCGAGGCGCTAACCGGCCATGCCGAAGCGGTGCTGCAACGCTTGGAGTTGCCGTACCGTGTCGTGGCCCTCGCCAGCGGGGATGTTGGCTTTTCGGCCGCAAAGACCTATGACCTTGAGGTCTGGCTTCCTGGGCAAGCGGCGTACCGGGAGATTTCATCGTGCTCCAACTTCACCGATTTCCAGGCGCGCCGCATGCAAGCCCGGTATCGTGAGGGCGGCGATAAGCCAGCGTTGGTGCACACGTTGAACGGTTCGGGGCTCGCGGCGGGCCGTACCTTGGTGGCCTTGCTTGAGAACTATCAGCAAGCCGACGGCAGCGTTGTAATTCCCGATGGGCTGCGCGACTACGTCGGCGGTGCGAGCGTCATTCGGCCGCCAGTGGAGTAGCCGCTGTCGGTTCGTCGCGGCGCCGCTCCGCCGGTTCGCCGATGATTCGGATGATGGCGATCAGTGCAACAACGCCGGCGATGGCGCCAACCCACCACGGTATTCCAAATCCCGCAGGTAACGTCCCTAGGACGGTGGCGACTACGCCTACTGTCAATGCATATGGCAACTGCGTGCGCACATGCTCGATGTGGTCGCAGCCACTGGCGATTGACGACAACACGGTCGTGTCGGAAATGGGCGAGCAATGATCGCCAAAGACTGCGCCAGCGAGATTGCACGCAATAGCTGAGTAAAGCACATGGGCATACGCCATCGGCTCGCCTGTTGCGACCATCAGTGACCAAGTGAGCGGCACCAGCAGAGGAATGAGTATGCCCATCGTCCCCCACGCCGTACCGGTCGAGAACGACGTAACCGCGGACAGCACAAACACGGCAGCGGGCAAAACGGCAAGCGGCAGCTTGTCGCCGAGAATTGACACCAGGTAATCGGCCGTCGACAAATCGTTGCTAACGTCGGCAAGTGCCCAGGCCAGCGTTAGAACAATCATCGTAAACAACATAATTCGAACGCCCGCATACCAGGCATCGACACACTCGTTCAGCGTCATAAGGCGCTGCGTCACGGCCAAGAACATGGCTGAGGCCGCACCGAGTAACGATGCCCACATCAGTGATTTGTACGGGTCCGCCTCGCCGAGAATGGTCGCTAATCCAGCCGGACCGTCGAGGTTTTTTGTGCCGGTGACATATAAACCGATAAACAGACTGGCAACGAGTACGACAATCGGCACCAATGCGTTGATCGCACGCTCCTGCACGCCGGGCTTAACCTCGAGATTGTCATCGTGGCTGGCCGCTGCGGCGACCTCAGGGTCATCTGCGGCGGTGCTGGCGCCGCGCGAGCGCCGCTCCGCGGCGAGCATTGGGCCGAAGTCGCGCCCGCTGGCGGCGATCAGAAACACAAACAAAATCGCCAGGAACGGATAGAAGCTGTAAAGCAGCGAGTTCAGAAAAACGGTGTAGCCGGACTGCGAGAAACCGTCGATCGTTTGCAACGCATCGTCCACCAAGCCAACTTGGTAGCCGATCCAAGTCGTTGCAACCGCGACGCAGGCCACCGGGGAGGCCGTCGAATCGACGATATAGGCGAGTTTCTCGCGCGAGATACGCAGCCGATCGCTCAGCGGTCGCGCGGTGTTGCCGACGACCAATGTGTTGCCATAGTCGTCGAAGAAGATGACCAAGCCCATCGCCCAGATAGCCACTTGGCCAGAGACGGCCGTCTTGGCGCGCGAGACGATCATGCGCACGATGGCACTCATACCGCCAACGCGAGTGATGACCCCGACCATACCGCCGATCATCATCGAAAACAGAATGATCGTGATGTGATCGACGTCTGCCAGTGAACCGGTAACGTAAACCTGAAAGCCGTCGAGTAAGCCTCGGAGTGCGCCGAACGGCGTAAAACCGTGGATGGCCATTGCCCCGAACCAGATGCCAGCAATAAGCGCCGGTAAAACGCTGCGCACCGCGAGTGCAAGGACAATCGCGATAAACGGCGGGAGTATCGATATCCAACCGGGAATCACGCGTTGCGTCGCGTCGACCGATGCACCCTGCATATCACGTAAGGTCACGCCATTGGCGCCGACGGCATCGAAAACGACGTCATCGAACCGGGCGCGTCCGGTGGCGTCGACAACCGCGGTGTAGGTTTGCCGGGTGACGTCGTTCTCAGCGATGACCAACGTAGCGGTATCGCCCGGCGTGAGGTCGGTCGCCACCAGCGACGTTGGAATATCCGTCAGAGCGACGCGGGCCGGCTCGAGCGAAGGCTCGGCGTGCGCCTGCAGAGCACATAGTGCCGTGACCAGCAACGTGGTCAGGAAAGGTCTCGCGGTGATCAAAGCAACGTCCGCTCTTTTTCGTCGGAATGATAGCATGGCCTTATTGATCGGTTGCGGAGCGATGATGCTAACGAACGAGCGGATGGCGGCAGCGCGAGAGCGTTGCGTACGACAACCCGATGCGGTCGTTGCGACACCGTGCGTTCACAGCCGAGCACTCAGCGGCGCCAGTGGTGCCGATGTTTATTTGAAATACGAACATTGCCAGCGAACCGGTTCGTTCAAGTACCGCGGTGCCCTCAATAAACTGCGGCAATTGATCGAGCAACAAATGGCGCCAACGATCGTCGCCGCCTCCAGTGGTAACCACGGGCTCGCCGTCGCGACCGCCGCTAAGGTTTGTGGCTTATCGGCAATTGTCTATGTGCCGGCATCGGCAGATCCGGCCAAACAACGGGCGATCGCAGCTGCCGGCGCAACGCTGATAACCGTCGAGGGTGACTCGTTGCTGGCGGAGCTCACGGCTCGCCGCGCCGCCGAAGATCGCGACGCAGTATTCGTCTCGCCGTATAACGATATCGACGTCGTAGCTGGCCAAAGCACGATCGGCAGCGAGTTACTGGAGCAGTGCCCGGACGCAGACATGGTCATCGCCGCAGTCGGTGGCGGTGGCCTGTTGAGCGGTATCGGCAGTGCCATGCGCGCCGGCGGCAGCCAAGCGGCATTCGTTGGTGTTTGGCCGGCCGTCGCCTGCTCGATGTATCGCTGTTTGCAAGCGGGCCAGGTTATTAATGTTGCCGAGGCGCCAACCTGGTCGGATGGCACCGCCGGCGGTGTTGAGCCCGGAGCAGTTACCTTGCCAATTCTCGCTGACGTCTTAGATGAGCAATGGCTCGTCGACGAGGATCGGATAACGGCAGCGATGCGCTGGCTCGCCATACACGAGCATATGATCGTTGAGGGGTCGGCGGCGTTAGCGGTGGCGCCGCTGTTGGAGCGCCACCCGGCGGTGCAAGGCAAACGTGTGATCGCGGTACTGTGCGGGCGTAATATTGACTACGAACGCTTCCAAACGGCCCTGCAACAAGGTGCAACGGCCGCGTAGTTGTTGTTTTCTATCGTGAGCGCACACAACGGCCGCGTAGTCGTGATTGCCTGTCCCTCAACGACGTTTGTATCGTGCCGCTACGGCGAACAAACCTGTAGGAGCGGCGTCCCCGCCGCGATAGACAGCGACCAGCGCAGGTGTCGACGCCATCGCGCCGAGACGGCGCTCCTACACCAGTAGTACCGCTACGGAAAAAGACCCTGTAGGAGCGGCGTCCACGCCGCGATAGACCACGACCAGCGCAGGTGTCGACGCCATCGCGCCGAGACGGCGCTCCGACACCAGCAGTGCCGCTGCGGCGGCCGTTGGTGCTGCGACGAATCTGGCGGAGAGGGTGGGATTCGAACCCACGAAGGGCGTTAACCCTTGCTGGTTTTCAAGACCAGTGCATTCAACCGCTCTGCCACCTCTCCGACCGGTTTACCGGTTACGCGCGGCGTTCCAGCCCGCGCAGTGTGGCGCGTGAGCTACACAAGTTCAACCGAAACACCGCGCGATGATAGTCGCGGCGGCATTTGCGGAGTACGCTGGCGTAATACGCAAAGGGGTCGATGCAATGAGAGCGTTCGCAATAGGCTGTTTCGTACTGTGTTGGGGTGTGCCGGCAGCAGCGGGGCCATGCAGTGGAACGGCCTTCGAACAGTTTTCGTTCTGGGCTGGACAGTGGCAGGTCAGCACGGCTGACGGAACGGTCGTCGGTCACAATACGATTAGCCGCGTAGCGGACGGCTGCGCGCTGATCGAGCGCTGGGAGAGCGTCCGCGGCAGCACCGGCACTAGCTTGAACTATTACGATGTGGCCCAAGCTCAATGGGTACAAGTCTGGTCGGGCGCTGGCGGCACGCAGATCGACATCCGCGGCGGTATTGCGGATGGCAGCATGGTTTTGGTCGGCACGTTGACGACGATCGCGAACAACACAACGGTGCCGTTTCGCGGTACGTGGACGCTTCTCGACGATGGCCGAGTCCGGCAGTTCTTCGAGCAATCCGTTGACGCTGGGGAGACGTGGCAACCGTGGTTCGAGGGGTTTTACAAACGCCAGTCGGCACCGAGTGACTAGCGAAGATGGTAGCTATGCAATTTGAACGACAGCGATTCCGGTTTTCCGGCGGCAATCCATTCATGAATGCGCTGACTGCCGTATTGGGCGTGGTTGCGCTGATCGCAGGAATCGCCTTTGGATTCGTGGCCTTGCTGATTTTCCTTGTGGCTGCACTGGTTTTCGCCAGCGTTGTCGGTTTACGGCTCTGGTGGTTTAACCGGCGCTTCCGCGGTGCGGCGACTAAGCAACGACCACCGTCCGCTGGCGCCATCATCGACGGCGACTACGAAGTCGTCGATCGGGATCAAAAGCGCAACCAATAATAGCGCCAGAGCGATTGTGGTGTCGTCTGATTAAACCGGTTAAGCTCGGCGCCCGTGGTTACCAAAGCTCCGGTCGATAAGCGGCGTCGCTTAAAACAACGTCTAATTACGTTAGGCGTGTATTTGTTAATCCTGGTCGGGCTGGCGTGGTTTTTCGAATCCCAAGCGACCACAACGATCATTTTCGTGCGCCACGCCGAAAAAGAACGCAGCGGTGACGATCCAGCGCTAACGTCCGCCGGACAGGCTAGGGCGCGCGAGTTGAGCCGAATCATGCAGTTCGTCGACGTTGACCGTGCTGTCGACGAGATCTTTTCAACGCCGTTACGACGCACGCGCCAAACCGTTCAGCCATTGGCGGAAACGTTGGACAAACCGATCCATTCCTACGCGGCGGACGATGTGGTTGGGGTTCTCGAGACAATCCTTACCGAGCACAAGGGCAAAATAAGTCTCGTGGCAGCGCACAGCAATACAATCCGGCCGATGATCGAGGAACTCGGTGGTAGCAAATTACTTCCGGACATTGCCGAGAATGAGTACGACAATATCTACGTTGTCGTTATACCGTGGTTCGGTAAGGTGAAAACCTTGCGCTTCACTTACGGCGAACGCTACATCCCAGCGCCTTAGCTCGCGGCGCGCTGTTCGGCAATCGCGTTTTCGATAAATGCCTGGTGGCGCTCGATTCGAACGTCGGCCAACACGGCATCGATAATCACCCCATCCGTGCCGATTAGGAACGTTGCGCGGCGCGTGCCCATACCGAACGGGCCGTTCACGTCGTAGGCCGAGATCGCCTGTTTGTCCGGATCGCACAACAGCGGGAACGGTAATGAGAATTTGTCGGCAAAGCGCCGATGCGTGTCGCCATCTTGTGGACTGACGCCGACAACGGTCAGGCCAACCCCGGTGATGTCATCGTGAATGTCGCGAATCGAACAGGCCTCTTTTGTACAGCCCGGTGTGAAGTCGGCGGGGTAGAAATAGAGAATCAGCGGGCCGCGCTCGAGCAGTCCTGTAAGCGTCATTACGTTACCGTCAGCATCGGTTAACTCAAACTCGGGGGCGTTGGCGCCAGGCTGTAACATGAGCGGGGTCCTTATTGCTGGCTGATCGAGTCGGTTGGATTGGCTCTCAGCAGGCGAAAAAACTTTAAAAAAATGCCTAAGTGGCTGTTTATTAGTACCTAAAAATCGACAAACGCAGCCCTATGTGACTTCTCGCCCGTAGCGAGCGTCCTTATCGGCGGTGGGGCTGACCCCACCGCTCAAACGCTAACGAAAATTGGGGAGAAAGACCATGGAAAGCGGAATTATCGAACTGGTACTGAGTCTTGTGACGGGCGCTGCCGGCGGCAATTTGGCCGGCGCACTGCTGAAGAAATTCAGCTTGGGAACGCTTTGGAATTCGGTCGTCGGCATCATCGGCGGCGGTCTCGGTGCCCAGATCCTGGCCGTGTTCGGTTTGGTGAGCGGCGGCGGCGATATCGGCAGCATTATCAGCGCGGTTGGTTCTGGTGCCGTCGGCGGCGGTGTTCTGATGTCGATTATCGGCTTGATCCGCAACGCGATGGGCGGTAAGTCAGCGGCCTAGGCGGGGTCCAGAATGATGCACGGTCGTTGCTATGCTCGACCGTGCGTCGTCTATTTGCGTGGCGGTATACTGCCCACTGGTTGCCCCGGTAGCTCAGTCGGATAGAGCATCAGATTCCTAATCTGAGGGTCCCGTGTTCGAATCGCGGTCGGGGCGCCAGTTCTACCGTTGGCGATCCCGCATCACGGCGTGATTACTTGACCATCCCAAGCAAAACACTGGCCGGTTTGACTTGGTCCCGCCGCATCGATCACGGCCAGTAATTGCCCCGCCGCTGTGTCCGTCGAAAACAGTTTTCCCGCTGGGACATTGGCCTGAAATGGTTTCGACAACGCGGTATCGACGGTGCCTGGGTGTAAGCCGATAACAATACCGTTGCGATTGCGGCGGGCGAACTCAATCGACAGTGAGCGGATCAGCATGTTGAGTGCGGCTTTCGACGCGCGATAGGCGTACCAACCGCCAAGACGATTGTCACTGATGCTGCCAACGCGCGCCGACAACGCCGCGAAGATGGCACGCTGCTTGCGGTGCAGCCTCGGCAAGAAGTGCTTTGCGACGAGTGTCGGTCCAATTGTGTTAACCCGGTAAACCTCGGCGAGTGCGGCAGCGTCGATATCGCGCCACGACTTTTCTGGGTTGTGAGTCGCCCCATGCAGCGTCCCTGTTGCGACGATGACCGCATCGAGCTCGCCGCCGATGCCATCGGCGGCCGCAACGACACTCGCTTCGTCGCCGATATCAATCACGAACGGTATGACCGAATCGCACTCGAAGCTGCCGAGATCGCGACGCGCGCCAGCATAAACGGCGATTGTGTCTGATCGCGTGGCCAGCGCCGTGACGAACGCCGCGCCGATGCCACCATTGGCACCGATAACGACCGCGCGTCGGATCGGCTCAAGCACTCGGCAAATGCTCCGTAACGGCATCGACGAGGCTCATCGCGCTGACAAACGCCGCTTCGATACGCCCACGGATACACCAATCCCCGCAGACGCCGAGCTTGTGTTCGGTCGACAGGTAAAACGTCTCGCCGTGCTGGCGGTCAACATTGGCGTAACGCCAGCGGTGTAATCCGACATGCGCCGGCTTATCGGTGCAGCCGGTACTCTCGGCCGTCGCGGCGAGCAGGTGTGCGATAACGGTGCTTTCGTCGTCGTCGAGATGCGCGGCTGCCCATCGGTTGGTCGAATGCACCAACCAACACGGCACCGCTGGGCGCCCCGGTTTACTGCTGTTTACGGACACCCAGCTGATATCGGCACCGCGAATCAGGGCGGCGTCCCAGCCGAGATCGTGGGGCGATGCGAACCCAAGCATCAGCGAGTAGCACGGCAGCATCGTAACCGTTGGCAGTGCCGACTCCGGCAGCAGGGCGCGAGCCTGACTATTCGGTGTTGTCACAAACAGCCAATCAAACGTCCGGGACGCGGCGTTATCGATCTGGACGTTCCAATGGTCGTCGCCGCGTTCCACGCCCGTAACGGTCGCGGCGCGTACGACGTCGAGACCGTCCGCAAGCGCCTGGCCGATCGCGTTCATGCCGGGCGTGCCAACGTAGTGAGGATAGTCGCTGTCCCAACGGCGCGTTGCGGTAACGGTGCCGGCCGTGATCTCGGCGAATCGTGCCGGCCATTCGGCGATAACGCCTGCCGATAGCAGCGGCTGCAAAAATGCGCGAAAGCGGGCATCGCGAACCGTAAAAAACTGCGCGCCGTGATCAAAGCGATACGGATCGGCATACCGGGTTGCGATTCGCCCGCCAGAGCCGCGCGACTTTTCGAGGACGGTTACGTCGGCGTGTTCGCGGAGCTTGCGGGCTAGCGTCAGGCCGGCAAGACCGGCGCCAACGATCCCGACGCGTGGTGTCATGAGAAAATCGCTCCGATCAAGAGTGCGATGACCGCGACAGCGGTCACCTGGGTTCTGAGTTTTAGGTACTGCTCGTCAACGGCCAGCGGCTCTTGGAAGCGATGCTCAATGACCAACAAACCAATCAGCGCGCCGGCGTCGATGACCAATTCAAGCGGTGGCATAGTAATAAGGTGTGCGAACCAAGCCGCTAATGCGATGGCATTGGACAGCAGGAAAATCGGCCCTCGCAGCGGTGTTTTGCTGGTCACGCAAATGCCCCAGTGCGTGCCAGCCATGAACGCGACGATCAGTAATGCGTACGACGACAGCACAGGCAGCAAATGGCCAACGATCGGAACTTCATTCACGCCGAGTGAGAGCATGGCGCTAATGACAACGAACGGTAGCAACCCGCTAAACGCGATTTGTCG
>JBCDBO010000114.1:0-9644 GCA_039183535.1 Pseudomonadota bacterium
ATACCCCAGACTCATGCTCCTTGAGGATGCTGATGATCTGCTCTTCGGTATACCGCTTGCCCTTCATATCGAGACCTCCCTCGGTCAATCCTAATGGGAAAAGTCTCTCTTGTACTGGCTACCTTTGCGGGGAGAAGATCAAAAGGTATACACGTGGACCGTCGCTCCATACAAATTATGTAAATGCGCATATCGCGAGGAAGACAAGTGTGAAATACAGAATCGGCATTAGCTTTGTACCGTGTGGATCTAAGCACTAATAGCGCTCTTCAAGAGTACAGTGCATCGTTTGCCCTGCACCTACCTGGACTTGGCCCCGACTAACTGAGACCTCCTCGCTGTTTGCATCATTGACAATCCCGCAATGCTGCCTTCTTCGCTCCGTGCGGTGTCCCAGACAACATGCCTTCGTGAAAGTTAGGGTAATTTTTATTCCTTAGATCGCCATATCGATCTACGTTTCAGCAACATCAAATGAGCCCGCCAAAATGCGCTATGACCCTGGATTTTTGCCTGTCCACCCTCAAATGCACTTCAGTGATACGGCCGGTACAAGTTGAACCCACACCTTCAACAACTATCAGCAAAACACTGTTGGTAGATCACTGCGTTTCAATGGCTACTGGTGTCATTTTGAACTTAGTACTCTGGCTAAAGCTACCTACCGAAGTTTCTGTCACTACTAGTCTTAGTATTTCGCGCTGCAATACGATTCAATAGATTATCGAGAGATGCTAAATCTTCTCTTACGTAAGAGGCGATGTTCGATTCGCGCACAGCGTTTGCCGTTACGCTTAGTAACCTAGCCCAGCACTCGAGAAATCTGGTCTTTTTTATGATGACGGTAGGCTCCTGATTGAGTACTGAAAGCGGTGGCCCCAGAGTCGATTCCCAATTTGCGGAAATAACTACCTCCTCGTCGCGGTAACTAAGTCGAAAATCCGCTGTTAGCGTGTCTGATCCAAAAAACGTATGTTCTGGCGACGATTCTAGACAGGCCTCAAGCATGTCAACAAGCGGCTCCAAGATCACGCTTACATCGTACTTGTAGCCGATACGTATTTGATGGCCATGCCACAGGAGAACGGCATCTACCGTTTCCATAGGGAAGCAAAGTTCTACAGCATGACTTAGATCCTCAGGTGCTTCAGAGGCAACCCTAATCGAAGTAGGGGCTCCAGGATGCAGATTGAACGCTAGTTCTGAGTTCATCGGTGTATCTCTCTGTATTACTTTGATTCAGAAATTATCAGTCACTTATAACTCGTTTACCGGTTCGGGCATGTAGGGGATGCACTACTTCTCCATCGTAATCACCTTTTGTCTATTCACTGATAGCTCCGACGAGTTCTTAGCAACAATACGGTATGGCGTTGTAGTGAAATTTCTATGCTCTGCCGACGTCGATCCGCGCGCTAGAATGCAAGCACCTGAAAGCGAGCATGCCGCACCGCACGCTTCGAACACGACGTCCGAATACGCCGACGCATGAATGTTGGTCGCTTGTCGGTCGGGCGAAAGCAGAAGCGGCGCGGCAAACGAGAGTAGATTGAGCGCGGCGGCTTACAGTCGTCCGTACGCTTAAGCGCCGCACCAGATTCATGGGTATGGTAATAAACCGTGCGTATTCCCAGTTCACGGCGCAAGAACCAGATCGCTGCGGCGAGCATGGTCTCATCCCAGTTTTCGTGTCGCGGCAGTTCCTCGGTGTAGTACTGCATAACGTCAGCGAGATTAGCCGATTCGTTCCAGTAGAAGTTGGCCACATCCACGTCGCCGTCACGCGGGCGGTACCAATTCGCCATTCGTAGCCAGTCTGACTGAATCTCCTCAATCAGTGCTTCGCGGTTATCGAGATCAATGTCGAGTCGTGCCCACGCCAGCGTGTTCTGACGTTCCCTTACGACGGGATGCTCGTAAGCGGCGAATGGATGCGTACCGTGAGGATCAATGTAGCGCCGGTATGCTTGGTCATGGTTCGCCGGGAAGTTCAGCTGCAAAACGACGTTGTAGCCGCGCCGTGTGGTTTGTACGAATTCGTCGTGCGTATTCGAGCCCCACGTATCGAGCGTGAGTGTGTAGCACTGCGGCGACGCGCCAACATGGTTTTCAAACGCATCCTTGGGAATCTCGCGACTGCGGTGCTGCGCCAGCACCGCCTTAACCACATCCTTGTGCAGCAACTGCGCGAACGCCGAGCGCTGTATCGAGCGCTTGTCGATTAAATCGTCCGCCCACGCAAGCAGTAACACGGCGTAGCGGTCACGAAAATACCAAAACGGTGTTCGCCCGCTGGGTAAGCACGCGATGATCTCTTCGGCTTCTCTCAGTCGCACGGTTCCAGTCTCCGTTACGTCGGCGTTGCGCCACACATCGGCGCCAGTTCGGTCTTAACAATGCGGACTGTGCGATCGAGTATTTGGTAGCCGCCCTCGGATTCGAACCGAGATGCACTTGTTTCTGAGACAAGCAGGTATACCTTCTTCCCATCAGACGGCCAGGGTTGGTCGAGCGCGGTGGACGTGAACCACCATTTCGAGGGTCAGAGCCTCGCGTCGTCGCCGTTGGACCAGCGCTCAGTGGTACGGCTGGTAGGAGTTGAACCTACACCTTCAACCTTCGCAGAGTTGTGCTCTCGCCCTTAAGCTACAGCCGTAAAGAAGGAGGGGACTTGCGCCCCCTCCTAATGGTGCGGAACTACTGCTTCAGGCGAACCAGGTCGTTCAGCACCGTGTCGAGACCACCGAACACCGAGATGTTGCCGATCTTGTCGGTAATCTTCTCGAGCGTCTCTAGCTCCTTGAGACGCAGGGCGACGGCGTTGGTCTCCATGACCTTAGCCGTGTTCAGCAGCGAACGCGTTGCGTTCGTCTCCTCACGACGGCGGATCACGTTGGCCTGTGCGGCCTTTTCGGCCTCCACCACCTTACCCAGCAGGTCCTTCATGTCACCGGGTAGGATGATGTCCTTAACGCCGACCGACTTCACGGTAATACCGATCTCGTCGAATGGCGCCTGCAGATGCTCGCCAACAATGCGGTCAATGACAGCCTTGTCCTCGAGCAGAGCGTCGAGCGTGCGCGTGCCGACGGCACCGCGCAGACCAAACTGCACTTCCTTGTACAGGTGGTCGAGCGGGTCCTTCGTTGCACGCACGGCCTTCTCAACATCCTTCAGCTGGTACGTGGCCGTTACGTTGATACGCAGCGACACCTTGTCCTTGGTCAGGATTTCCTGACCCGACACCTCGAGGGTGCGCAGACGCGTGTCGTAGAGCTCAACGGCAACGTCACGCTCCACCTTGAAGAACGCGTGGAAGCCAGGCTTGAGCGTACGCACCAGCTCACCGTCGACGGTCAGAAGACCGGCGTGGCCAGGCGGTACCGTGCGCGCGTAGATCGCCTTGTCGGCGATCGCCTTCAGCGTCGCGTCGTTGCCAGCAACGAGACGCTTAGCCAGGCGTGGATCCACATCCAGCGTCTCGACAATCTCGAAACGCTCAACGCGAATCTGCTTAACGCCCTTCGTGAAGAGCTTACGCGTGGCCGGCGCCATTACCAGCGTCATGCGCTCGTCGTGGTAAACGAAGGCAATCTCGTTGGCGTTGGTCGCTACCACATCGAAGTAGCGCGCTACCTCGTCTGGGTACTTCTCAATCAGGAAGTCCTGCAGACGGTGACCGAAAATCGGTACCGTGAGGTCAAAGCGCTCTACCGTGTAGTTGTGCAGTACCGTTACACGACGGTGAACGCCAGGCTCGAGGAACTTAACGAAGTCACCATCACGGAACAGGAGTGCACGCTCGTGCTGACGCACGATGAACTTAATCATAAACATCGTTCGTACTCCTTGTGAGTGTTGATGGGTTGCAGTTGGCCCGGTCGGGCGCGGCGTGGTGCTCGCTGCGAACACAGGAGATGTTCGCTTGTTGCGGGCGTTTAGCTCACGCTCGACGGCAGCCACGCGGGCCATGCCGTGGCGCATAGGATCACCTCCTTTGTTGTCGTTAGAGAAAACTCTGGCGCTAGGCCAAAGCGGTAAGAATTTGTTGCAGTCGCTCCCACAACCGACGAGCGGACCCCATTGAGTTCGACAAGCGGATGCCGAGCGCGGCGACCACCGAGCCGTCACGCCATCTTTCGCGATTGGGCTGGGTGCTTGCCGAGCAGAGCATCGGACTTGTTGATACCGCAACGAGCCGGCTGGACAGTTGCCGCATCAATCCGTGCTGAGCCGAAGCTCAAGCGCAGACGATGCCGGAAGCGACTGCGGGTGGTGGGTACTCTCTACCCAAGGGCGGACTCGAACCGCGAGCGTTAGCTCTACCACTTAAGACCGTTGGAGGGTCTGAGGAAATGCAGGACTCGAACCTGCAACATTACGCGTACTAGGCGTAAGCTCTCCCAATTGAGCTAATTTCCAAGCGCGAAATATCGGATTCGAACCGACGCACTGTGATGTTCAGTCACATGCTCTAACCCCTGAGCTAATTTCGCCAGCTGGTCGGGCACACTTCGGTACACGCGTTGCGATGGTTAGCGTCGGCGCGCCAGTCGGGACTCAAGAACCCGAGCCGCTGAAGATGTACACGAACACGGTGTGGCAGCATCGCTGCCGAATTGGTTACCCGGGACGGACTTGCACCGTCACCCTCCGCTTTGTAAGAGCGGCGCTTCTGCTGTTTGAGCTACCGGGCTTTTGTTGGTGAACCGAGCGAGTTTCGACCTCGCAACCTCCCGGGTAAGAACCGGGTGCTCTGCCATTGAGCTATCAGTCCTGTTATTGGGGTAAGCAACCGGAGTCAAACCGGTATCAGCCACGGTCACAGCGTGGAGCTTTGTCGTTAAGCTATGCCTACCATCGTTTGGTCACGGCGGCACGAATCGAACGTGCGACCTCCCGGTTCCAAGCCGGGTGCTCTGCCAACTGAGCTACACCGAGAAAGTGGTCGACCAGGGGTGAGTTGAACACCCGACCTCACGCGTATCAGACGTGCGCTCTACCGGCTGAGCTACTGGTCTTTCGTTTGGGAATCCGGACGGGGGTTGAACCCGCATTCTCCAAGTTGAGAGCTTGGCGACTTAACCATTCGTCTACCGGATTATTAATTTGGCGGGACGCACGAGAGTTGAACTCGTATCGACCGGATCGACAGTCCGGCGCTTTGCCACGTTAAGCTAGCGCCCCGTAAGTGGTGGAGGACCGTGGAGTTGAACCACGTTCTTTGTCGTGCAAGGACAACGTTTTACCGATTAAACCAGTCCCCCGAAATTTGGCTGGCACGGTAGGGGTTGAACCCACATCTGTCCGCCTAACAAGCGGCCGTTCTACCATTGAACTACATGCCAGTGGTGCACCAGGATGGTTTCGAGCCATCGACGCGCCGGTCTTCAACCGACCGCTCTCCCTCTGAGCTACCAGTGCAGTGGTGGAGAGAGCATGAGTCGAACATGCACAGTCGAACGACCACTGCTTTACAGGCAGCTTGTCTCGCCAGTGACGGTCTCTCCAAAATGGAGCTGATGGCAAGGGTTGCACTTGCACCGGCTGTTTACGAAACAGCTGCTCTCCCATTGAGCTACATCAGCACCGTGTGCCAGGGCAGGCGGGCACCAATGCCCGCGCATCCGTTGTAGACACCGATAAAACGCTGCCCCGGCTATCACACAATCCGCATTGTTAAAGAACAATGATCGGGCAACAAAAAAGCCCTGATCAGTACTACCAACCAGGGCTTTTCGCTCTGGAAGGCCAAACATCGTTTAGCCCTCCAGCGATGTGTGGGAAGGCTAAGTCACGCCGCCTCGATAAATCGAGGCCGCACGCATCCATTGGGGTGTAAGCACACGACTGAGTCGTGATGCTTCGTCACCCGCGCAGAACGCGAACAAATTGTTGGTATGCGTTTTCATAGGCGGCGGGACTATACGCTTCAAAATTTTTGTGTCAAGCGTAATCGCAAAAAAACTTTGCGTACGATGAATGCATTGTCTTGGTTTTTTTGTTGCGACGGTTTTTCTTACAGAGTCAGTCGTTCGTTGTTCGATTCTTGGTTTCATCACTCGGTAACAACGATCGTTGTTACTTGCGTATGTCTTGAACCGGCCAATGTTTTTCTTTTGTCTGTCAAAAAATTCCGCTATCCTGACAACTCTTATATAGGAGGCAGGCCCATGAACAATGTAAGCAATGGCGCAGCATTTACCGTCCCGGTAACGGCGTTCGCTTACATGGGCATGCCAGAATCACTCGCATCCCACGCGTATCGCCGCCGCCACTAGGTAGCGCGCTGTCGCGGCCCAGCATTCGGCCGTAACTTTTTCTAATACTTTTTGAGTACCGCACCGTTGGTTGTGCCGGTACTCCGTGGGATTCAACGTGCAAGCGAATAATCAACTGTCTGCCGGCACAGAAAAGCTCGGCTTTTTCAACGTATTGCGGCGTGCGTTGCGCGGCGAAGAAGTGGACGTCACGAGCGTTCCGCTAAAGCGCGCTATTGCCTTTCTAGCGATCCCAATGATCGCGGAAATGTGCATGGAATCGCTGTTCGTCGTCACCGATATCTTCTGGGTTGCATCGCTGGGCGCCAACGCTGTCGCGGTCGTTGGGATTACCGAGTCGGTCATCGGGTTACTGGAAGCGATCGGGATCGGTGTCGGTATGGCCGTTACGGCCATGATCGCGCGGCGAATCGGCGAGAAGCGACCGGAAGATGCAGCAACCATCGCCGGACAGGCGCTCTGGGTAGGCGGCTTCGTTGCGATCGTCTGCGGCGCAGTTGGTGCGTTCTTCGCTGCCGATGTTCTGGCGCTGATGGGCGCCGCTCCCGATGTTATCGCTGAGGGTGCCGGCTTTACCCGCATCTTGCTTGGCGGGTCGGTAACGCTAATGTACTTAGTGCTGCTGTCTTCGGCATTCCGTGGTGCGGGCGAGCCAGCGATTGCGATGCGTGCACTGTGGCTCGGTAATGGCCTTAACATCGTGTTGGATCCGTTGCTGATCTTTGGTGTTGGTCCGTTCCCCGCGTTTGGCGTTGAAGGTGCAGCAATTGCGTCGGTCATCGGTCGCGGTACAGGCGCGATTTATCTGCTGTATCGACTGTTCGCACAGACGCCTCGGTTACCGATGTCGTTAGGTGCGCTGCGATTACAGGTGCCGACCCTAAAGCGCTTGTTAGAAGTGTCGGCCGGCGGTGTCGCTCAGTTTCTTATTGGCATGGCGAGTTGGGTTGTGCTTATGCGCTTGATGGCCAGCTACGGCAGCGATGCCGTAGCCGGCTATACCATTGCGATCCGAATTATTGTGTTCTGCTTACTGCCTGCCTGGGGCATGGCGAATGCCGCCGCTACGTTGGTCGGGCAAAACCTAGGTGCCGGTAAACCGGAGCGCGCTGAGCGCGCGGTGTGGTTAACCGTCAAATACAACGTGTGGTTCCTCGGTGCGCTAGCGCTCATTTTCGGCATCGGTGCGCCGGTCGTTGTCAGCGTGTTCACGGCTGAGCCTGCTGTAGCGGAATACGGTGTTAACTGTCTGCGGATTTTGGCGTGCGGTTACGTGATGTACGCCGCCGGCATGATCCTCGTTCAAGCCTTTAACGGTGCTGGCGACACAAAAACGCCGACGTGGCTCAACGCTGTGTGTTTCTGGGTGTTGCAGTTACCGCTGGCGTATTGGTTCGCTGAAGGTCTTGCGTTTGGGCCGACCGGCGTATTTGTCGCAATGGTGTTAGCTGAAGTCATTCTTACTGTTGCTGCGATCGTGTTGTTTAGGCGAGGTGGGTGGCAGCAGGTCTCGGTCTAGCAAGAAAGAAGAACCTGTCAATTACCCGGTCAGTGAGAGTATTACGGCATTCGATACAGGTGTGAGCTGTTAGCGATCATATAGAGAATAACGATGTGGAGAACCATGATTACATCGAACGACCAAAGACTGACTTATGTAGTGGCTGCTATGTGCTCGATCCTTGTATCAGCTTGCGTAGCGGGGTGTCACAAGGAAGTTTCGGAAAGCAGGCGATTATCGAATCAACTTTGCCATTATGACGAAATCGGGCGGTTGTATGTTGACGATACCATTCCGGCAGGGCAGGGCCATGACCACCACCTAGATAAGCTTTTCGCTGAGAAATTGTACTTCTCAATCAACGAGCATCGTCGTTTTCATGTTGAGCGAAACACTCATCCGCCTGTTGATCCGACATACTGGGAATACATTGATCCAGCTTACTGTATCGATAAGACGGTAGTGTTGGATACAAAGTCGGCTGATTTTCACGCGGTCGTGTCTCATGCTGGTTTTCCGGATGAAACGGGCAACAAGCCAGAGTCGCATTGGCACTTCGTCTGGCTCGTCCACGTGGATGTGACTGACAGCACAAGCACCGACTATAGACGCCGTTATTTTTGCGGTGGTGTCGTATCAAGGCCACCGTATACGCAGCTCGAGAATTTGTTGGAAGATGAGACAACTCTCAATAAAATTATCTTGGGAATTCCCGATGCGGATAATCAAGAGAAAGATATATGCGATTTCTTCAACGAGCCCACAAATCTCACCGAGTACGAGCAGCCTGACGAATCGACGCGCGAGCGATCTCACAATGGTCGTATCCACGGTCGCGGTGGTTGACTAAGAAAAGACCATTTCAAGCGGCTGTTACTAAACCCGAGAAAGGAATTTCTCGGGTTTCTTATCTTTCAGCACTCAGCGATCGGGTGTTACGTAGACCTTAGTAAGTGGCTCGGGCAAACTAGCGACATGGAGCTTGATGCCCACCGCAAGCCGATGTGCTTGCCTTGTTAACGAGCACCGTCATCGGATGACGAACGGCGTTTCCCGTCGTGCCTTTGTGCGATTGCCTGTAGCGATCGCAACCCTTGTTGGCCTCAGCGGTTGCGCGCCTCGACGCGAGCAAGAGCTGCTCACCGGGCTTGAGCTCGTTCGCGCTGCCGATCAGTTGGCCTTATCGCTATCGCTCGACAATCTCCGGTTACGGCCAAGGCGTAACCAACCGGACCGATTGGTTCGCAACAACCCGAGCGCACCGGCAACGATTACGTTTACGTTGCCGCCACAACATGTCGCTGAGGCCGTATTCCGCGCTAGCATTTTGCAGGCACTGCCCGTTACGTCGACCGCCGCGAGTCGCACGCGGCTTTTGTTCCGATTGCCGGAGGGCATGGACGGGCTTGACCTTAGCGTCGATGCACTACTGGATTGGTCACAGCTGGAACTGCTCTGGTCCGGTGACACCGACGATCAAGTCTTGCCGCTTAGCACCGCGATCGAAGTACCGACGGGTTTGCGCTTAAACGTGCCGTCTGTCTCTGCGTCGCAATGGCAACACGCGCGGCAGCCGGTGGTATGGCGCGGGCGAACTGAGCTGTGGCACTCGCGCCTCGCTTTGTCGCCGGGGAGCGATGTTTCGGCAACGGTGGTCGTGCCACTTACCGATCGTACTGAGCTCGACGCCTTGGATACCGCGCTGACTCGTGACGAGCGCCGCGCGCTCGATGGGCGAACGGTTCAGCTGCGCGAGCTTATGGTGACGTCAAGCGGCGCCTGGTTGGACGTGCGTGGCCATTGGGAGGGCGATACCGCTTTGGCCCGCTGGCAACATCGCAGCGCCGGTGGTCGCGATCATC
>JBCDBO010000115.1:0-9445 GCA_039183535.1 Pseudomonadota bacterium
CGAGCCGCGGCTTGCGCGACCCGGAAGGCCGCCCGTACATTTAAGTTAATGATGGCATCGAGAGATTCGGTATCGACGTCGACGAACGGTTGCGGTTTATTGCCGCCGGCGTTATTGACCAAGATGTCGAGAGACGGCAGTGCGGCGATGCGTGTTACAAACGCGTCGTCAGTGACGTCGCCCGGCCATGCCTCGATCGTACCGTCAGCGAAATCGGCTGCCGCGTCGAGCTCGTCTTGCGAACGCGCCGCCGCGAGTACCGTTGCTCCCTCGCGCGCCAATGCCTCGGCACAGGCACGGCCTAAGCCGCGACCGGCGCCGGTAACCAGCGCCGTTTTGCCGCGCAGGCGTCTCGACATAGCTCCCCCGAACCGAATTGCATCCGAATGCAATACTGCCTACCATCGACGACGATTGGAAGCAGCGGTTGTGCGATACCGTGTCACGCGTCGCCGATAAATCGGCCAAGAAAGATCGTAAGCGAGCAACGTCGTACGATGTCGCGCGCGAGGCTGGCGTTTCGCAGTCCGCCGTGTCGCGTGTGTTTCAGGACGGTGCGAGCGCGTCGAAGGCCATGCGCGATCGGGTGCTCGCGGCGGCGAATAAGTTGGGCTACCGGCCTAATGCAATCGCCCGGGGTCTGATCACGCAACGCTCCAATATGGTCGCGGTCGTTATCTCGAAGCTGACCAATTTGTATTACCCCGAAGTTTTGGTTTTGCTCACCCAACGGTTCTTTGAGCATGGCATTCGCGTTTTGCTGTTTGCTCTCGACCGCGAGAGCGATATCAGCAATACGATCGATGCGTTGTTGCAGTATCGCGTCGACGGTGTTCTCACGGCGGCTATGTTCGAATCTCGAGAATTGACCGCCGTCGAGAACGCTGGAATTCCGGTCGTGCTGTACAACCGTACCGCCCGCGATAGCCGCGTCAGTTCCGTTCGCTGCGATCAGGAAGAGGGCGAGCGCTGGCTCGTTGAACAACTGGTCGGCGCCGGCCATCGCAGCTTCGGCATCGTCGCTGGACCTGAGGACTCGGTCGTCAGCATCGAGCGCACGACCGGTGCGCGGACCGAACTCGAGCGATTGGGCATCGTCGACGTGACGACGGTCAGCGGTGATTTTGGTTACGACACGGGCCGGCGCTGTTTTGCAGAGTTGATTGAGAAACGCGGGTCCGCACCCGATGCTGTCATCGCGGCGAACGACGTCATGGCGATTGGGTGTATCGATGAGGCACGCGAGGCACACGATCTGTCGGTACCGAACGATATCTCGATCGTGGGATTCGACGGCGTTGGTCCGGCTCGTTACGCAGCCTACGATGTGACGACGGTGCGTCAGCCCGTGCACCGGATGACGGAGTCCGCAGCGAAGATGCTCATCGAACGCATCGAGAACCCAGAGCTGTCGCCAGAAAAACGGGCATTCTCCGGCATCCCAGTGCGTGGCAGTTCCGCTCGACTCGTCGCCGACTAGTTGTATGGCCGCGGAACACATCGCGCTTTTGCCCGGGATGCTTTGCGATGAGCGACTCTGGGGCCCACAGCTAGGCGCATTTAACGTGCCGAGTAGCGTTGCGGATTTCCAAACTCAGACCAGCATCGCGGCGATGGCCGCTACGGTGTTGCAGACTGCGCCGGCGCGCTTTGCTGTCGCCGGTTTGTCGATGGGCGGTATCGTTGCGTTCGAAGTGTGGCGCCAAGCGCCAGAGCGCATCAGCCATATGGCGCTACTCGATACCAATCCGTACCCGGAGGCGCCCGAGCGCCGCGCGCTGCGACTGCGCGATATCGAGACCGTACTGACCGACGGTTTGCGCGAGCTTGCCGTCGAATCGATGAAGCCTGCGTACCTCGCGGCGGCGAACCGTCATGATGACGCATTGCTTGGACTGGTTCTGGATATGGCGCTCGACCTGGGCGCCGATGTGTTTCAGCGACAAGCGTTGGCGTTGACCCAGCGTGTCGATAGTGTGCCGACGTTAGCGACGATTAATTGCCCGGTCCACGTCATTTGCGGCGCCGAGGACACGCTCTGTCCGGTCGACTACCACACAACCATGGCCGAGGCGATTCCCAACGCCGGCCTGACTGTACTGGATGGCTGCGGCCATCTCAGTACCTTGGAGAAACCGCGTGAGGTGACCGCGGCACTAAACGCGCTGTTTGCGCATTGAGGGAATGAACGATGCAGTTGAGTAACCAGAAAATACTGACCACCCATGTTGGCAGTCTGCCTCGATCCGAAGCGGTCACCGAGACGGTCTTCGCGTTGGAGGCGGGCGAGTCGGTCACCGATGCTGATGCGGTTATCCGCGCCGCAGTGCTGGCCGTCGTCGAACGCCAAGTCGCAGCGGGCGTCGATGTCGTCAGCGATGGCGAGATGAGTAAGATCAGCTATGCCACCTATATCAAAGACCGAATCTCCGGCTTCGACGGCGATAGCCGTCGCGATCCGCCGAGCGACTTAGAAGCCTTCCCGGGTTTTTTACAACGGCAAAGTGCATCGGGTGGTACCCCGACGTATCGGCGGCCATGCTGTGTCGGCGACATTGCCGTCAAAGACATGCAACCCGTACGGACCGATCTTGCGAACTTAGCAGAGGCTTGCGAGGCAACAGCGCCGGCCGAGTCATTCATGAACGCCGCGTCGCCGGGTGTCATTGCCTTGTTTCAACCCAACCAACATTACCCCAGTCACGAGGCGTACCTGGCTGCACTCGCCGATGCAATGGCGGTTGAGTATCGCGCCATCGTCGATGCCGGTGTCGTGCTGCAGATCGATTCGCCCGATCTCGGGCTCGGTCGGCATATGCTCTTCAAGGGCAAACCCGACGCGGAATACCAACGGCTTGCTAATCTGCATGTCGATGCGTTGAACCACGCGCTCGACGGCATCCCGAAAGAGCGGGTTCGTCTGCACGTCTGTTGGGGCAACTACGAGGGGCCGCACCACCACGATGCGCCGATGAGTATGGTGTTGCCAATTGCCCTGCGCGCGAAGGTCGGCGCGCTGTTGTTCGAGTCGGCCAATCCGCGCCACGCGCATGAGTGGCAGACCTTTGCCGATACGCCGTTACCGGACGACCTCGTTTTAGTGCCAGGTGTCATCGACTCAACCACCAACTTTATCGAACATCCCGAACTGGTCGCACAACGGATCGAACGTTTCGCCGGCATCGTCGGTCGCGAACGGGTTATTGCCGGCACAGATTGTGGGTTCTCGACGTTTGCTGGCTTTGGAGCGGTCGACGCAGACATTGTTTACGCCAAGCTTGCATCGCTCGCCGAAGGGGCCGCGATCGCAACACAACGACTGTGGCATTAAGCGGATGAGTACGCGGCAACGGCAGTTTCGACAGCGGCTTATCGACGGTGCCCGGTTAGCCGGTACGTTTCAGAAAACGCCATCGCCCGTCGTCGCCGAGGTGCTTGGTTTGTCACCGCTCGACGTTGTTTGCCTCGATGCTGAGCACGCACCCTTCGGTCGGGTTGAGCTCGATCTAGCTCTTGCCGCGATGCGCGCGGCCGATATGCCGAGTCTCGTCCGCGTTAGCGACGACTCAGCAACCGCGCTGCGTAACGCGCTCGATAGCGGTGCGACCGGCGTGCTGGTTCCGCATGTCGTCGATGCCGAGCAAGCGGCGCGGATCGTAAAACGTTGCCATTTCGGCGAAGGTGGGCGCGGCTTTGCGGGTTCGCCGCGGTCGGCCGGGTACGGAACGAAGCCCGCGCCTGAATATCTCGCCGACAGCCGTCAACAAACGGCGATCGTTGTGCAGATCGAAGACTTAGTGGCGCTCGACAACGTTGCCGCTATTGCCGCCACTGATGGTGTTGATGCCTTGTTCATCGGGCGGGCCGATCTTGCCGTTGCGATGGGCGAAGCGGCATCGGCGACAAGCGTGATCGAAACGGTGGAGTCTATTTGTCGGGTCGGCCGCGAAGCTGGAATCGCCGTCGGCATGTTCACGCCGGACGTTGCCGAGGTGCCGCGGTGGTGCGAACTCGGTGCGAGCTTATTTTTGCTGCGGTCCGATCATGCCTTCATGCTCGGCGGTGCCGCTGAGCTTGCCGCTGCGATTCGGTAAAAGTCGAGCGCGTTGGTTCGAAATAACGCGTCTTGCTCTGCGTAACTCAATGCGCTGACCGCCTGCTCGTACGCGCGATAAACGCGCGCAAACGGCGCGTGCAGTTTGTCGACCGGAAAGTTAGACCCGAACATGCACCGCTCGACACCAAATAGCTCGAGACAGGTGTCGATGAGCGGTTGCACGGAGGCACGACTCCAGGCGTGATCGAACATCCCGAATCCGGACAGCTTGCAGACTACGTTTGATAAGGCAGCAAGGTCGCGAAGACCTGCTCGCCAATTGGCGATTCCAGCCACACTTTGATCCCACGGCGAACCGGCGTGACAAAGCGCAATCGGCGTTTCGCTCGCGGCCGCGAGGACAGCGACCGCGGTGCTGACCTGCGGCGGCGTTAGCTGCAAATCAAAACTCAAGCCGCGTGCGCCTAGCTCGGTTAGGCGCCGCTGAAACGCGGCGTTGGTCAACAGGCTGGCGCTGCCAGTTTGTGCATCCTCGGCATCGGAACGGCCAACAATTTGCCGAATACCGCGAACGGCCGGATGCTGTTGGTGCTGGTCAAGGACAGCCTCTGCATCGGGTTCGTCCAGCGCGCAAAACGCGACAATGGCCGACGGTAAGCCCGTTTCTGCCTGGGTGCGTTGCAGCCACTCGGTTTCTCTTGTTGCGTGTTGCGCCGTGGTGCCTACTTGCACGTGTACCGATCCCACCAGTTCGTAGTCCGCGGCATCGCGGCAGAGGTCTGCGACGAGGTAGTTCTTTTGGATCGGTGTCGGGTCGCCGAAAAACCGCACGACGCCGCGGGCCATCAACCACGGGTAGTCGCAGGCGGCGAGGTCCCAAAGATGGTGATGTGCGTCGACGATCGGACGCATGTCAGCGATCGAGCAATTGGCTCATGAGGGCCAGTTCATCAAAGACGGTGTGCTCGGCGATGATCCGCCCATCGAGCACTCGCCAGTGCGATACGCCCAGAATGCTCACTGGTTTACCGGTAGCCGCAATACCGTGAAACTCGCCGCTGTGTTCGCCGCTGACCGACCACCGCACCGCGATATCGTGCTGATTGCCGTGGCGTGATTGCGTGGCCAGATGATCGACACTGGCCCGGATATCGCCAAACGCGGCGCGCAATCCGTCGTAGTGGGCGGCGATCGCCACGCTGCCGGAAACGTGTGTGAGCGGTGACCGATGCAAAACGCAGTAAGGTGCGTAGTGGCGGTTCGTAGCGGCGTTTTTGCCGCCCCACAGCGCGCTCAACACACCCGTCGCGAATTCGGCAGATGGGTGCGTCGGCAACTGGCAGCTTACGACGTCGCTGCCCGTCGATCTAACCCGGGTGATTTCGTCACGAAGCCACTGCCGATGTTCGTCTGTACGTCGTTCGGCCATCTCAGCCGCGGCACGGCGCGGATCAGCGCCCAATTGGGTCGCCAGTGTTAAGTTGTCGCGGACCAGCCATTCGCGAGTGATTACGCCATCCTCGACGACACAATCGGCAATATTGGTCATCCGAATGCGACCTTGCGTGGCCGGGCCAAACACCGTGGGCTGCATATTTGTGGCAGTGCTGTGGAGGCGGTGCGATGAGTAGGCACTGCCGTCCGGGTCGTGTGACACGATGACATCCTCGGCGATCAGCAAGCGGTCCGGAAAGGCCTGCAGAGTCTGTGCGGTGCCATCAACAACCGCTGCGGCGCCGTGGGTAATGCCGTCAAGCCCCCAAACAACGCAATCGGGCGCGTAATAGCGATGGATAAGCTCGATCTGGCGCTGTTCCCAGATCTCATACGTAATCCCGAGGATGTAGTGAACGGTATCGTCGTTGGGGCCATAGCCCCCTCTGGGTACCTTCGACATGGCCGCCTCCAGAGGCGTTCGTGATCGTTATTTCGGTTGCGAGTGTACTTCGAATGCATATCGAAGTCGCCAAGTTTGCCAGCCTATTGCAGGCGGTTTAACGATAATATGACACCCAGTCTTGATCGTATTTTGCATTCGAAGTACATTTTCAGTTTACCGGCTATCGATGGCCCGGTTACTGGGGCGGGGAAACACGATGGTGGATGCAGCTGCATCTGATGCGAGCGCGATGCCGCTGGCCGAGCGACTGGTTCGCTACGGCGACCTGCGCCCGTGCACGACGGCGTTTATCGATACGCGAACGCCGGGCAGCGCCGAGAAAGAGAATTTCACGATTATCGGCCCCGGCGTCGCCGAGAATCCCGACCAGCACGTCCATATCGAGATCCCACATGGCTTCAACATCGGCGGGGCACGTCAGCCGCCGGGTTGCGTTAATTCGCAGCACTCCCACGAGACGGCCGAGGTGTTCGTTGTTCACTCCGGCACCTGGGCGTTTATGCTCGGCGCTGACGGCCACGACGGCAGGGTCATACTCGAGGAAGGTGACACGATCTCGATTCCGATTCATGTCTTTCGGGGGTTCGAAAACGTCGGCCCGGAAGCCGGTTTCTTGTTTGCCGTTCTCGGCGGCGATGACCCAGGCCGGGTGACGTGGGCGCCGTATGTCTTCGAGCAGGCCAGTACCTACGGACTGGTATTGATGGAGGACGGCAGCCTCGTGGATACCGCCAATGGCGAGTCGATACCGGCCGGTAAGAAGCCGATGCCAGCGACGACCGACGCTGACGTTGCGGCTTTGCGGCGCATGTCCGGCGACGAATTGAACCGCTGCGTCGTTCGTCAGGCGGAGCTTGCAACTGCCCTGCAGCCCGGCCCAGCCGGCTACGCGGAGCGTCCGATTATCGGTGCTGCTAATGCGGCTGAGCAGCTCAGCGCTGGCCGTATGGCCTGGCCACATGGCTTTCATCTGCGCTTCGCCCATTTCAGTGGCGGCGAGGTGTCGACCGAGCACGTTCGCCATGAGGAGGAGGTTTTGCTGCTGCAATGCGGCGAGCTCAATGTGCGAACACCCGCTGGCACCGTCCTTATGCGCGCCGGCGACGTCCTGACATTACCGATCGGTATGCCGCGATGTTTTGCGAACAACGCTGACCGGCCGGTCGACCTGTATATTGTTCGTGGCGGCGATTCGCCCGCCGCGCCCGACATCGTTTCACCCTGATACAACATCGAGGCTTAACATCGTGATTAAGACCATCAAGTCCGGCATCAGTGACGAGGCGGCCGCCGATATGGACGCCAAGGTCAAGGCCACCGTTGAGAGTATTCTCAGCGATATCGGTACACGCGGCGATGCGGCCGTTCGCGAGCTGTCGGAGAAATTCGATCGCTGGTCACCGAGCGCGTTTCGACTGTCTGCTGAGGATATTGCGGCGGCGGTAGAACGGGTACCGCAACAAACCATCGACGACATTACGTTCGCGCAAACGCAGATTCGAAAATTTGCTGAGATTCAGCGCGCGGCACTGGTTGACGTCGAAGAGGAAACCTACCCCGGCGTCTTCTTAGGGCACAAGAACATACCGATGGCCAGCGTTGGTTGCTACGTTCCTGGCGGCAAATACCCGATGGTGGCCAGCGCTCACATGAGCGTGCTAACGGCTAAGGTCGCTGGTGTAAAACGGGTGATCGCCTGTGCACCGCCGCACGACGGTAAGCCGCACGATGCGATCGTAACGGCGATGCATATGGCCGGTGCCGATGAAATTTACTGCCTCGGCGGTGTGCAAGCGGTCGGTGCGATGGCGCTCGGAACAGAAACGATCGCGCCGGTCGACATGCTGGTCGGCCCCGGCAATGCGTATGTGGCCGAAGCGAAACGACAATTGTTTGGCCGCGTCGGTATCGACTTATTTGCCGGTCCGACCGAGACGCTGGTTATCGCTGACGACAGTTGTGACGGTGAAATGGCCGCGACCGATTTGTTGGGGCAAGCCGAGCACGGCCCGAATTCGCCAGCGATATTGCTGACCAACTCCGAAAAGTTGGTGGCTGATACGCAGCGAGAGATTGAACGGCAGTTAAAAACGCTCGAGACCGCCGATGTTGCCGGTGCTGCCTGGCGGGATTACGGTCAGATCATACTGTGCGATACAGAAGAGGAAATGATCGCCGAAGCCGATCGTATAGCGAGCGAGCACGTTCAGGTGATGACGCGCGATCCCGACTACTTCCTGAACAACATGACGAATTACGGCGCTTTGTTCCTGGGACCGGAGACGAACGTTGCCTACGGCGACAAAGTGATCGGCACGAACCATACGCTGCCAACCAAGTTAGCGGCTCGCTATACCGGTGGTTTATGGGTCGGAAAGTTCATCAAGACGTGCACGTATCAACGGGTCAACCCGGAGGCGACCGCCACGATCGGTGAGTACTGCTCTCGCCTGTGCGATCTTGAGGGCATGGCCGGCCATCGTGCCCAAGCAGATTTGCGGGTCGCTCGCTACAAAACAAAGGCAGCCTGAATAGATGGGGGATGATCGACACCATGCCGCGACCAAGCGGCAGATCATCGAGCAGCTGCGACATATACTCGCTTGCCCGATTGACAATCTCGATACGGCGGTCGCGACGGCTTACGCCGACGATGCGACAGTACGCGCCTTTCATCCGGTCAACGATCTGACCGGTGCTAGCGAGATTAGTAACAAGCTTTGGCGAGCGATTCGCCAGTCGTTTCCCGACATTGAACGGCGCGATCTAATCGTTGCCGCAGGTGAGTACGAAGAGCGCGAATTCGTCTGTTCGCTGAGTCATCTGCAAGGAACCTTCATCGATGATTGGCACGGCATTCCTGCCTCGCACGGTGTCGTCCGGCTTCGTTGCGGTGAGTTTAACGAAGTTCGCGATGGTCGAATCGTCGGCACCCATATACTTATCGACACGCTTGATCTGATGCAACAAGCGGGCTGTTGTCCGATAGGACCAAGTCTCGGTGCTGAAGGCAATTGGGAGGCGCCGGTTACACAAGACGGTGTACAGCTAGATCAGGTCGATAGCGCCGGTGGTGTTGCGACGTTGAAAATTGTCAAAGACATGCACGCTGGACTGATGGCGTTCGACGGTAAGTCGCTGGCTAGCATGCACCATGCGCAGTATTGGGCAACGAACTTCATGTGGTACGGCCCCGCCGGCATTGGCACGACGCGTGGTCTAACCGGGTTTGAAACACACCATCAAATTCCGTTCCTCCGTGGGTTCCCCGATCGGAAAGTCGCTCGTCACATAGCCAATGTTGCCGACGGCGCGTACGCCGTTACTGGCGGCTGGCCGTCGGTCGTCGCAACGCACTCCGGACCGGATTGGCTCAACGTTGGCCCGACCGGTCGGAAGATTGAGATGCGCGTGATGGACTTTTACCGCATCGACGCGGGTTTGATTGCCGAAAACTGGGTACCGATCGACGTGACCGATATTTTGCG
>JBCDBO010000116.1:0-9362 GCA_039183535.1 Pseudomonadota bacterium
GCCCCCGATCGGCCGAGACCCACGCACCAGCCAATACCCGTGCTGCGTATCGACGTTGGGTACGCCTTTACGGCCGCGCTGTACATACCGGTGAAGCCACCTTGTAAGGCAATACCGATGAGGAAAATGAGTATCAACAGTAGCGTAGCGGTCAATGGCACGAGCGCATCAATCACCATACCGACCGCACCCAGAACAATCAGGGCACCGACCACATTGGTTAGCATCAGGCGCGTCGACAACAGTCCCAACGTGAATATGCCGATGACCCCACCCAGATTGAAAAGAAAAAAGGCCTGCCGGCCGACGCCGTCACCAAAACCGGCATCAACGACGAGTTTCGGAATCCAACTCATCAAGAAATACAGCGTCGCAAAGCATAGGAAGAAGATGAGCCACATGGTTAACGTGACCCGTCGATGCGCCGGCGCGAGCAACAACAGCAAGGTTTGCGTAAATCCTTGTCGCGAAGTGCGGGATTGTTGTGCCTCGGGAAGCGCCGCTAACGGCTCGCGACCGATGCGCTCGAGGATCTTATTAACCCTGGCCAATGCATTGGGCGGCCGGCGTTCCGTCAAAAACTTCAACGACTCGGGGATGAACGCGAGCGCAAGTAACCCCATTAACAAGGTGACGCCACCACCAAACCAGAACATCCCGCGCCAACCGTAATCGGGCAAGATCAGACCGGCAAAGACCGATGTCAGCATCGCGCCCATCGGGTAACCGGCGGTGACGGCCGATACCGACAATGCGCGGTACTTATCCGGACTGTATTCCGCGGCAAGCGTCGCTTGGGTCGCGAGCATCGCGCCGGCGCCAAGGCCGGAGACGAACCGCAGCACAATAAACTCGAGCAGTGACGTCGCTTGGGCCGTCAGCAGGATCGACACGCCGACAACGGTAACGCTGGCGACGATAACGCGCCGCCGCCCAATCAGATCGGATAACGGTGCGAGGACCATCGCCCCGATCATCATGCCAGCCAGCGCGTACGAGAAAATCAGGCCCAGTTGATCGGGCGCCAGCGCCAACTCGCCCGCAACGTTCGACGCAACGACCGCCATGGCCGTGATATCGAATCCATCGAGCATGTTGAACAGCATGCACAGCCCGACCACGAGCCATTGCTGGCCAGTGACGCGACCGTCATCGATCACTCGATCGAGCGACCCGTTGGCTGCAGCGACTTTAGAAACCATAGAAACGAACCTCGTCGTGCCGCTCGATTCTCGCATAGCGGACTGCCGACGGACATATGCCGTAACTAAGATCAGTCAAATAGCGGCCGATAGAGTGATATTCGGGACAAAGACGGCATTGTGACAGGCAACGACGGCAACCCAGTAACGTCGATTACCGGCGTGGACCTACTGAAGCTGCTGGGCTACAGCGGCCTCGTCTGGCTCGCTGTCGTTGGCGCTTATCCGGTGGGCTTCGCAACGAATACCGTCGTTGCCGTCTGGCCAGCGGCCGGGATCGGCGCCTGGGTAGCCTTTCGTTATGGCTGGTATGCCTTCCCCGTCATTTTCGTCTCACATATGGTGTTTTCGCTGACCCAACAAGGCGACTCGTATATCTATTGGATCACCAACGGCGGTAACGCGTTGGGCGCATGTATCGCCGCCAGTCTGTACAGGCGATTTGGCGGGCCTAGCAATCCGTTATCGAGTGTGGTCGGTGTGCTCTTTATGATCGCCCTGTTGGGGTTCGTGTTGAGTACGATTGCAGCCCTTATTGGTACCGTCGCTCTGCAACAGTATTTGCAGCTCGACTCGGCCGCTACGCGCGAAATGCTGTGGCGTTGGTTTTTCTCTGACTTTAGTGGTGTCATGCTCGTTACGCCGGTCTTAGTCGCGGCGCTGACGGAGCGTCGGGTCAGTTTCGACGATGTGTTGCCCTGTGTTGTAACGGCTTTGGTGCTCGTCGCCCTCTACTTCGCCTCGAAGCTGCTGCCAGACGGACTGGGCGAATACCCGATCGTATTGCTAACGATGCCGCTGTGTATTTGGTTGGCACTACGCGAGACCAGCACCGTCAGTATCTTGCTGTTGTCGGTGAGCATTTTCAGCGCACTACTGTTGACCTTAGCGAGTGTTGGCGATATTTCGGGCAGCTCCTTTTTGGCCGTCCAGCTGTACGGCATCGTCGTCATGTGCACGAGCTTGATGCTGCACGCGATTACGACCGAAAAACGAGCGGCTTTGCACGACCTTGCCCGCGAGCGATTGCTACTTGAGCAAACCGTCGCAGAAAGAACGACCGCGTTGCGCGAGAAAATTGCCGATTATGAAGCAGTAAAACGCCAGCTCGAAAAACAGGCGTTGACCGATACGCTGACCGGGCTTGCAAACCGTCGCGCCTTCCAACAGTTTGCCGAAACGCAATACGCGCTGATGCAGCGCCATCGTATTGCTTGCTGCGTCGTCCTGCTCGATATCGACCATTTCAAACAAATCAATGACCGCTATGGCCACGCGGCCGGTGACGACGTCATTGTCGCGTTAGCCGGTGCACTGCAACGATCGATCCGCGATGGTACCGATATGGCGGCGCGTATCGGCGGCGAGGAATTCGCCTGCCTGTTGGGTCATACCGATATTGACCAAGCCATGGCATTCGCCGATCGGCTACGGCACGCAGCCGCACAAATCGCGACGCAGCATGGCGACGCGACGATTACCTTTACCGTTAGTATTGGTGTCGCCGCAATCGATGAGGACTGGTCGGACGTTGACATGGCATTACATGCGGCCGACGAGGCACTGTACGACGCCAAACGGGCCGGACGCGATCAAGTGCGGCGCTACGATCCGGCCACCGTTCGCGTCAGCTCGAACCGCTAAGGTATCTACAGCAAGCTCGCGACATCGTAACCCTGACGGGTAGCGGCCATAACACCACGCGGTGCGAAACAATCCCCCAGTGGGCGTGCATCGATGCCCGCGTCGATCAAGGCGTAGACCAAATCGTCGTTAGGCACACGTGTCGTTGCGTACGTGAGACCGATAACATCGTCGATTCGCTGTCGGTGACCACTCCACACGTTAACGACATCGATTGCTGCCTCGTCGAGGCTGTCGAGGTCCTGCGGCGCTGCGCTGGTCACGATATCGACACGTTTATCGTACAAACGCTGATAAATGCCTTGCCGGTTGATTAACGAGACGTCCGACGCAATTCGCTCGCGCGGCGTTACCAACGTTACCCGTTCGAACCGCTCGGTCAGCAATTCGACGACGGCATAGGTCATCTCGGTATGGTCGCCATCGATCACGACCATGCGACCCGATTCGCGGCCGCTGCGTCCAAGCATCTGCACGGCCAGCGTCCGAACATCGGGGACAACATCTGGGTCGGCATACTCCTCCGGAATAAACTCGGGTGTCGCCATTGTTGCGCCGGTCGCAACCCAAACGAGATCCGGCTGCAAGGCGGTAATGTCGGCAACGGTGGCTTTTACCCCGAGTTCGAATTGGACGCCATGTCGTTTACCGGTCAGATATTGGTAGTCGTAAATACTCGATAGGTTTTCGCCACCCGGCAAGGCAGCGTGTAAACGGGTCTTGCCCCCCAATTCGTCACTTGCGCCGAAGAGCGTTACCCGATGACCGCGCGCCGCGGCGACCCACGCTGCCTCTAAGCCGGCGATCCCACCGCCTACAACAACGATGCGGCGCGGCTGCCGGCTCGTATCGAACGTTGGCTCGTCCTCATCCGGCATGCCAACGCGTGGATTGTTGTCGCACGCCAAGCGATTGCCTTCGATAATCGCCCGCCAGCACGAGTTACAGGACACGCAATAGCGAATCGTGGCTTCGTTACCGCTTTTCGCCTTATTGCCGAACGCTGGATCGGTAATCAGTGGCCGACCGAGAAACGCAAGATCAGCAGTCCCGTCGGTTAGCGCCTTCTCACACTCGTTTGGGTCGGTAATGTAGCCCAAGGCGCCGGTTGGAATGTCGGGCGCAACCGCTCGCAGTTCACGAATCGCTTGCAAATACGGATGCCGCTCACCATGCGCATCAGGCAGATGATCGTGCAGACTGTTT
Organism: Pseudomonadota bacterium; assembly: GCA_039183535.1. Taxonomy (GTDB): domain Bacteria; phylum Pseudomonadota; class Gammaproteobacteria; order Steroidobacterales; family Woeseiaceae; genus JBCAXA01. Next base: position 4,053 of record JBCDBO010000116.1, read on the forward strand.
GCGTGGGCGCCCCAAGCGAAGGTCCAGTAATCCACCTCACCGGTATTCGCGACAACACCGGCGATCGCGCGTGCGTCGTCCAACGCGATGCTACCGGCGATGCCGTCGTCGCCCGGCAGCTTCAAACCGATGATAAACGGACGACCGCAGCGCGCCCGAATCGAGGCGATCAGTTCGGTCAACAGTCGGGCCCGCCCTTCGAGATCACCACCGTAGCGATCGTCACGGTGATTCGACCAAACGGACAAAAACTGGTGAAACAGATGGCCGTGGCCGGCCGACAACTCAACGCCGGAGAACCCGGCACGCTGTAAGCGCTGTGCGGCATCGGTCCAACTTTCAATAAGCGCTTCGATCGCGGCCGGCGTTAGCACCCTTGGCACCGTCCACGACAAATCGTCGGGGAGCGCCGATGCGCCCACGGCACCATCGTTGCGGCCAATACTGTGGCGACCACGGCCCGGATCTTGGACCTGCCCAACGAGCCGGCAATCGTGGCGTTCCACAGCAGCGGCGACCTGCTGCAGGCCGTCCAAACCGGCATCGTCCCACGCGCGAAGCTTGTAGGTGTCACGGTTATAGGTCGACATCGCCAGCGGCTCGGTCACAATAAGGCCCGTTCCGCCACGTGCCCGCGACGTCATGTAGTTGAGGTACGTCTCCGTCGGTTGGTGGTTACGAATGAAACGCGTTTGTATCGACGCGTGCGCGAGTCGATTACGCACGGTGACCCCGCCGAGCGTCAGCGGGGAAAACAACGTTGGGTAGGCGGCGGATGACGACATGGCTGACGCCAATCCTATCGTTTTTGGTGCTTACGCAGCGCGTTCGGCGTTCGCACCAATAGCGGCAATGTCATTGGACGCATCGCTCTCGGCATTCAGCGAACGCGTGACAGTCGTTAACAATCGATCGCGCAGCGCATCGAGATCGGCACTTTCGCGTGCATCCGGTTGGTACGCATCGATTTTGTCGCGAATGTCGATGCCACTGTCGGCGAGCACGCGCTCGGTGATGTATTGGCGCTCACGCAAGACAGCGACCTCACTGGTCAGCTCGAGCACCATACTCAACAGCTCATCGACGCCGTCGGCGTCAAAAAAACGTGGCCGAGTCCCTTTCGCACTGATCGGTAGACGTTTGCTCATCACTAGGCTCCAGTCGGATTCTTGAATGCACCGAAGACATACCAACGCGTACCTTTCGGGTCCATGCGTCCAGTTTGACTATCAAACCGGGTTGGCGCGTCGAGCGCGTCACGAAACGCGTCTTCACCGACAAAGGTGTAGCGCGGCAGCGTAACCTCGAGAAACTGCTCGGCAGCGAACCCAGCGCTGGTGCACAGCTCTTGGTAATCCTGGTCACGGAAGGTTTTGTAGTACGGCTCGTTGTTGTAATAACAATCCCAATCGAGATAGAAACTCTCGTAGGCGCCCATCCGTGCGTTTGGCGGCAGCTCCATGTTTATTAGCAAACCGCCCGGCTTCAACACGCGAAAGGCCTCCGCCAAATACGCGCGAATGTCCGCCAACGGCAGTTCATGCAGGAACATCGACGAGAACACGACATCGAAACTCGCATCGTCGTAGTCGAGCTGAGCTGCGTTCATTTGCCGAAAATGCACCGGTACGCCATAGGTTTGCGCGCGTGTGTGTGCGTAGCGTAGAACCGGCGCGGCGACATCGATCGCCTGCACCTCAGCAGACGGGAACGTTTGCGCCCACGGCAACGTGTTGTGGCCGACAGTGCAGCCGCAGTCCAGAATGCGTTGCGGGTTAAGGTGCGGGTACTTCAAGCGCACGTAGTTGGCAACGGTCATACCGATGTCGTTGTAGTCCTCGCCAAATTGGCCAAAAGCAAAGACATCCATTGCTTGATCGTAAACAAGCCCTTGCGTGACATCATCGTCGCTGCGCTCGCCGGTGTAACCGCCGGGCGTTCGGTGGACGTCGACAGCGGTTACGCTGCGCGGCACATCGACTGCCGAATTGAGCGTTAGCGTACCGCCGGTCGACGCAGCCTCGGTGCGGGCATCGGCAGCAGCCGTGTTGATCGCGTCGAGTGAACGTTCGACGGTCGGAATAACCGATCCGTAAACCATCTCCTGCGCGTTGACGCGCGCCGCGCTGTAAAACCGAAACGCCCGTTCGCGCTTCATCAGTTTGTGCACGGTCGGTCCGTCGGTGGGCGATTCGCCGTGACGAGCGCGGTACGCCGGCTCGACGCGCTCGTCATACTGATTGCGAAGCTTGCCCGCCATCGTGGTCAGCACATGACGGCGCAAGGTGCGCGCGAAGGACTTTTTCGCCTGCTCGTCACGGTTTGGGCGCGGCTGGTAAGCGTGTTTTAGCTCCACGGATCCTGACTCCTTACGGATAGTGGCTAGCCAACGCGGACTCCACCGAGGTCGCGCCGCGCCATTGGATACTGATATGTGTACTTTTTTGTATTTAATTTGTCAAATACAATAAGAAATTGTATAAGAACGCGAGCTATGGAGAGAGTTGTTATGCCAAATACCGTGGTCGTTCTGTTTAATTTGAAACCTGGCGTCGCTGGCGCCGATTACGAGGCGTGGGCCAAAACCCGTGATTTGCCGAACGTGCGTGCGATGTCGCAGTGCCAGCGCTTCGACGTGTTCCGGAGCATCGGCGTTTTTGGCAGCGATGCGCCAGCGCCGTATCAATATGTCGAAATTATCGATGTCGCAGATCTCGCGACCTTCCGCGGTGAGGCTGGCAGCGAAACAATGCAAAGCGTCGTCGCAGAATTCCAAGAATTGGCCGACGCGCCGCTGTTCATCGTCACGGAAAACATCGAGGCATGACGGCTCTCGCGGGCAAGGTGGCTATCTGCACGGGCTCCGGCCGAGCGCAGGGACTTGGCGCCGCAATTCTCCAGCGACTCGCCAGCGAGGGCTGTCGAGTTGTGATTAGCGACATTGGCCATCGCGACGGCGACGGCGCCAATCTTGCCAGCAGCGACGATATGCAAGCTGTTGCTGCCGAGCTCGATGCCGCCGGTCACGAGGCAATCGCGATACCGTGCGACGTTAGTGACGAGTCGGCCGTGCGCAATCTAATTGCGGCGACCGTCGAGCACTTCGGCCGACTCGACATCATGGTCAACAACGCCGCCATCGGTTTCGTTATGCAGCCACTTGCTGACCTGACAACCGACGCGTGGCGGCGGGTGATCGACGTCAACCTAACCGGGGCGTTTCTCGGGACCCGCGAAGCGGCGGCGCAAATGCAACGCCAAGGCGATGGCGGCCGGATCATCAATATCGCCAGCCAAGCGGCGAAGTCCGGGTTTCGACACATGGCGCCGTATGTGTCATCGAAACATGGACTGATCGGCTTAACCCGCAGTTCGGCCATCGATCTCGCCGGTTCAGGAATCACCGTTAACGCCGTTTGCCCAAACCATGTCACGACAGGTCTTGGCAAGGCGCAAAACGAGTACTTCGCTGCATTGCGCGGCCAAACCGTGGACGAGTACCGCGCCGGCATCAAACAACGTATCCCACTTGGCCGCGTCGGGCTGCCGGGCGATACCGCCGCCGTTACGGCGTTTCTCGCCTCCGACGATGCGGCGTATATAACCGGCGAGGCGATCAACGTCAGCGGCGGCGAAGAGATGCATTAGCCGCCGTGGAACTGCGCCAGCTCGAACGATTTCTCGCCGTCGCCGATTACGGTTCTATGGCCGCAGCAGCGCGGCGCCTGAAGCTAACCCAACAAGCGCTAAGCGCCAGCCTAGCTGGGCTCGAAGCTGAGCTCGATGTCCGTTTGTTTGACCGAAGTCCGGGCGGCCGGACAACGCTGACGGCCTTCGGCGAGCGATTGCTGGACCACGCGCGCGCGCAACTTGCCGCGGATCGCCGAGCGCGGGACGAACTCGCTGATCTGCGCGATGCCAAGAGCGGGGTCGTTACAATTGGGGTCGGCGAGACGTTCTCGGGCGATGTCATCGCAACGGCAATCCTGGCGCTCGCGCAGTCCCGCCCACGTGTTCGGATCAACGTCGTTGAATCTTACTCCGAGTTGCTGCTGTCGCGATTGCACCGCGGCGAATTTGACTTTGTCGCCGTCGGGGTCGATTCGATATCGCAAAGCGATGAATTTGAGGCAACCGCGATTTACAGCGCGAATGATGTTGTCGCGTGTCGTGGTCGCCACCCACTGGCAGCGAAAACGACCTTAGAGCTCGCCGACCTCAGCGGCTATCCGTGGCTGGTGCCCTACGCGCGCCCATCCGATACTGACGTAATCATCGAGACGTTCGCTAACGCAGGTCTCGCACCGCCAACGCAGTTTACGGGGTCGGATGCGTTTCGTATCGGCCGCCGATTACTCGACGCAGCGGATTATTTGCTGATGACGACGCCGGAGCTGATCAGCAGCCGGATAGCGGCCGACCGCGATGGCCTGACCGTTTTGCCGATCGACCGGCCGACCGTGCGACGCACGGCGTCGTTGGTCCTCAACAAAGATCGCCCACTCACACCAGCGGCGAAAGCGTTATACGACAATGTTACCGAGCGCATCGAGACGAGCGCAGCGCTACGCTAACTAGTGCGGTCCGGCCCGCACTGTTATCGTCGTCGTGTTCGCATGCATCGCTAGATAACGGTATGAAAATTCGTCTTCGCGGCAATTCGCTGCGGCTCCGCTTAACGCGTTCGGAAGTCGACGCAATCGGTCGCGGCGAAACGGTCCGCGAAGTAACAATCTTCCCGAACGAACGGGCGCTAACGACTTTATTGACGCCGTGTGGCGGCAACTCAGTTGCGACTGAATTTCGTGGCGACGAACTGCGCGTATCGGCGCCGACGGATGCGCTGCGAACGTGGGCGGACGGCGACGAGGTCGGCCTCGATTGCATTGTCGAACCCGCGGATTTTACCGTGACGGTCGAAAAGGACTTTAGCTGCCTAACGCCGCGCGCCGGCGGTGACGACGACGATACGTTCCCTCATCCTGACGCCGGCAGCAATCGCTGCTAGGGCTCGACTGGGACGATATCGACCGCCGTGTGCTTGAAGGCTGGCGTCTGACTGCGCGGATCGACCTCAGTGCCCGTTAAGCAGTTCGCTTCCGGGTAGTACGCCATAACGTTGCCCGGCGGTAAGTCGTGCTCGAAGACTTTGACGGCCGTCATAGCACCGTGCGCCGAGCGAAGCGTTACGCATTGCCCGGGGGCCGTACCGAGTTGTTCGATGTCGTGGCGGCCCATCAACACCGCCCAACGCGTGTCGGTTCGCCGGTAACTGTCGTTCTCCTCGTAGACGATGGAATTGAACTGGCC
>JBCDBO010000117.1:0-9324 GCA_039183535.1 Pseudomonadota bacterium
AATATCTCCGTGCGGACCTGCCCGGGCAGGGTACCCAACTGCCCGGGCATTTTCTTTTGTGGCGTTGTCGGTTGCGGTCAACCGTTCACACTTGCAGACTCTTAACTTTCACCGGTTCTGAGTCACCGACCATGTCCGATCAATATCGACCCGCGAGCGAGCGACTTCGCGATGTCCGTTACGAAATTCGTGGTGGTTTGGCGCGTCGTGCACATGAGTTGGAGAAGCGCGGCTACGAAATTGTGCACCTCAACATCGGTAACCCGGGTCGGTTCGGCTTTCGGGCGCCCGAGACGATGCGCTTAGCAATGATTGAGAATCTCGGTCAATCCGAAGCGTACTGCCATCAAAAGGGGATTTTCCCAGCCAGAGAAGCGGTCGTCATGCAGCACCAAAGTCGCGGTGTTATGGATGTGACAGCGGAAAACGTCTTTATGGGTAATGGCGTAAGCGAGCTCATCGACCTGACGTTGCGGGCTTTGTTGAACAGTGGCGACGAGGTGTTGGTGCCGAGCCCCGACTATCCGCTGTGGACCGCCGCAGTCACGTTAAACGGCGGTTGTGCGGTTCACTATCCATGCCGACCGGCCGATGCGTTTGAGCCTGACATCGCGGCACTTGAAGCCCGCATCACGTCGGCGACCCGCGCGATCGTTGTTATCAACCCGAATAACCCCAGCGGCGCGGTCTACAGTCGTCCGACGCTCGAGGCAATTGCGGCCATGGCCGAGCGCCATAATTTGGTCGTGTTGGCCGACGAGATCTATGACTCGATGCTCTACGACGACGCTGAGTTCGTCCCAATGGCATCGTTGGTTCACACGACGCTATGCGCGACATTCAGCGGCCTGTCGAAAATCTACCGAGCCTGTGGCTACCGGGTTGGCTGGTGTGCGTTTAGCGGCGATACCGAATCGGCGAGCGATTACCTCGCGGGATTGGAGTTATTGGCGGCGCTGCGTCTGTGCAGCAATGTGCCCGCACAATGGGCGGTCCAGACGGCACTCGGTGGCTATCAGAGTATCCGCGAACTGGTTTCGCCCGGAGGTCGGCTCTACGAGTCACGTGCGGCCGTCGTCGATGCTGTCGACGCGAGCCCGTTCCTTGAATTGGTGGCCCCCGCAGGCGCCATGTACGCGTTCGTCGGCGTCAACGCTGAGCGTTTACCGCAATTCGATGACCAGCAATTTGCGGCGGAGTTGCTGGAGCAACAACACGTTTTGCTGGCGCCCGGAACCAGCTTCAATACCGAGTACAACACGCATTTTCGAATTACCTTGCTTCCTGAGGCGGCGCAGCTGCAAGAGGTGTTCGGTCGAGTCGACTCGACCTTGCGCGAGATTGATGCTCGTCCCGCTGTTCGCTCCGCCTAGCTAAACGCCACCGTGTGGTCTGACCGGCTTCGAGCGCCGACCGTCGTGTGTCGCGGCCGGCGCCTCGCTCGCGTCTTACATACCCGTTGGGCGGATGCTCAGCGCGCCGCCGGCAAAAAAGCTTGGATAAGCCCCGCGATTTACAGCATTGATGCGTACCAGCTCCGGCTGTGGGAGCGCGCCGTCTCGTTTACCGATGGCCGGCAGCTATTGAGCGATGGCGCAGCTCGGCATTTATTCGTCGGTATCGTAAATGAGCGCGTCCCCGCTTATATCGACGGCTTTGCGCCAACCACGGGCGAGGCGCTGTATCGCAGTTACCGGTTGGCGACCGAGTGGTGCATCGATGCCGACGAGCTCGGCCGCTCGGCTCAGACCATCGAGCAATCGCTGTTCGCCGAAGTCGTGCATCGCTATCGTGAGCGGTTGCGAAGCGGCCGCTGGCTCGATCCTGCCGGGCTACCGGCAGCGTTGATTGGCGCATCGCTCAGCGACAACGATCTACCGCACGCCGGTATTCAGCTCGCCGGGTTTCTGAGCTTGACGCCATTACAAGATCGTTTGTTTGCCAGTTGGCGCGATCGCGGTTGTCGTGTTGAGCGGCTAAGGTCGGCTACCGATGCCAAGGCGCCGATCAATGTTCGCGCTGTCGCAGATGAGCAGGATGAGTGGTTACAGGCCGGCGCCTGGGCGCGTCAGAACTTGACGGATGATCCACGAGCTCGTGTGGCGGTCGTCGTCCCTGGCTTGTCGACGGTTGCGCAGACCGCACCGACACTGATAGCGGATGCGCTAACACCTGGCTGGCAGCTTGACGATTCTGCGGCCGCGATTCACACCTCGCTTGGTCAATCGTTGTTGAGTTACCCGTTGATCGCGGCTTGGTTCCGCCCTTTCGCCGGACTCGGTCAGGCCTATCGATTCGACGCGTTGTCCGAGCTGCTTCGTGACGCAACGCTGCTACCAGCGGCGGCTTGGGCGGACTGCGCGCAACTCGAGCGGTCGTTGCGAGCGGAAGCAGAACGGCGTTGGCGCTTGACAGAATTGCGCGGCCGACTCGACGGCGAATCGAACGGTTTCCGTGCACTCGATGTCCTGTGCGAACTCGACGCTGAGTTCGCCGATGCTCGCGACGAGAATTCGCTTCGTCACTGGGTCTCACGCTTAGCGTCGATGGCAGAGAGAATCGTCGCACTCGGCGACGGGGCGAACGATTCGATCCGCTTTCAGTTGACCAATGCTTGGCGCCAGTCACTCAATGCATTGGCCGATCTTGACGTTGTTGAGCCGCGGGTTACCGGTTACCAAGCGATCGCGCTTTGGCGCCGGCTATTGGCGGCGACGGTTTTTCAGCCCGAGGACGTCGGAACCCGGCTCGATGTTCTGGGTCCGCTAGAAATCGTTGGCGATCACTACGATGCAGTCTGGATCGCAAGACTGGACGATGAGCAGTGGCCACCCACCGCGCAAGCAGATCCGTTCATCAGCCGCCAGCTGCAAACGTCCCGACAGATGCCGGGTACGGACCGAGCACGGGACGGCGCGTTCGCGGCTCACTTGCTCGATAACATCGTAGCGTCCAGCGCTTCGGTGGTGATGAGTTTTGCCACTCGGCGCGGTGACGTAGTGGCTCGATTAGCGCCATCGGTCGTACGTCGTTTCGGCAATGCCAGCGACCTACCAGCAGAACCCATGCGCCGTTTTGTCAGTGACGGCAAACCCGACTGTGAGTCGGTCAGCGAATCGGTCGTCCCCTTGCACGCCGACGAGGTGCTGCGCGGCGGCGTTGGTTTGTTGGCGACAGCGCTCGAAGCTCCGCTTCTCGCCTTCGCTGCCTATCGACTGAATGCGGAACCGTTGCCGCCGGCCGTGCGCGGTATCGGAGCATTGATACGCGGCAATATTTTGCACCAGGCTGCTGAATTGGCGGTACGTTCCCGGCCCAATGAAGATATTCCCGCTGCGGTAGAGACCGCGCTCAGTCGCTATCGTCGTCATGACGATAGCTTGCTGCATCGATTGCTCGATGCCGAACAGCAGCGAACGGTCGTGGTGTTGGAGCTGCTCGCCGACTTCGACCGCAAGCGCGGCGATCACGATGTGCTTGGTCTCGAGGCGCCGGTTGAGTTGCGTCTTGGTGCGTTAACACTGCCTTTAAGGATCGATCGTCTTGACAGCGTTGCGGGTCGTGCCGTGCTAATCGATTACAAAACAGGTCTTCGCATCGATGGCGGAGTCGACGCACACACAGGACTGCCGCGCCAGCTGCAATTAGCGGCCTACGTGTTGGCCTTGGGCCAGCAGCGCTCTGATCTTGCCTTTGGCGCGAGTGCGCTGATGCGATTGCACCCACGCGGTGTGATCGCCGAAGGCGTGGCGTTTACGAGCGACAGCCTGCCATTTTCACGTCGAGTCCAGGAAGACGAGACGGTACTAGACCGCTGGTCAATGGCACTCTCTGAGGTCGCAACGACGATTAGCAGCGGCAGCGTGACCCGATCGCCGAGCGTTACGGACGATCCGCAGTGGTGGCGCTGGCAATCGCTGGACGGGGCATCGCAGTGATCACCTCGAGCGATGCAGCTGCACGCGAGCGCGCTCTTGATGTTTCATCGAGCTTTCATGTCCAAGCACCGGCAGGATCTGGCAAAACGGAGCTACTTGTTCAACGCCTGCTGGCGTTATTAGCCACGGTCGAGCAGCCGGATGCCGTAATGGCGATTACGTTCACTCGCAAGGCAACGGGCGAGATGCGTGATCGAGTTGCCTATGCGCTTGGCCCGTTGCGGGACGTCCCGATGGCGTCGGTCGAGCCGCATCTTAAGGTAACGCGACGACTGGCTGATCAACTCTACGTCCATGCCGAGCAACAAGGGTGGCCGCTACCTGATGCGCTGGACCGCTTGCAGGTGATGACGCTCGATGCCTTGCACCGTCAGCTAGCGGCACGTGCACCGTTGGCGAGCCGCTTGGGCGATGGGGTCGAGACGGTCGATGGTGAAGGCGCCGTTACCCTGTACCGCGAGGCTACGCAGCGCTTGCTCGGGCGACTCACCGGTGGCGCGCCGAAGCGCTCGCCCGTTGGACAGGTACTGGCCCATTTCGACAACGACGTCAGTGCATGGCAGACGGCGATGGTTCGTTTATTAGGCCTGCGCGAACAGTGGCTGCCGTTGGTCGGTGTCATGCGTGATGACGATGCAGCGGTGGTCCGCGAGCGTTTAGAGTCGACGTTGGAGGTGTTGGTTGAGGACAGGCTGGCTAGCGTGCGGCGGGCCTTGTCGGTTGATGAGATTGCGTGTTTCGACAGCATTATTGCGACGATTGCAGAACCGTTCGCGGCTGCCGCAAAGACAGAGCACGCGGCTGCACTTGCGGCGTGCGGTCGGTTGCCTGATACCGATGCGGCCTCGTTGCTCGCGTGGCGCGGTGTTGCCGACCTGTTACTGACGACGAATCAAACGGTCCGCAAGACGTTTACGAAAACGAGCGGATTTACGGCTGAGCACAAAGACGCACGGAATGCGATGAAAGCACTTGCCGCTGACTTGGCGCCTCGGGCAGAGCTGCTCGAGGCCTTAGTCGAGGTGCGCCAGTTACCACCGATCGCCTTTGCCAAGCAGCAATGGGAGGTTATTGCGTCGTTGCTAACGTTGTTGCCACACCTTGTGGCTGAGCTGCAGGTGGTTTTCCAAGAGCGCAATCAAGCGGATTACGCTGAGTTTGCTCGCGCCGGCCGCGCGGCGTTAATGGCTGGCGATGAGGTCGGCGATGCGGCGTTGGCACTCGATCTCAGGCTGCGCCATATTCTTGTTGACGAGATGCAAGACACATCGGTGTCTCAATACACGCTGCTCGAGCAGCTCACCGCCGGTTGGGAGCAAGGGGACGGTCGAACCGTCTTTGTCGTCGGTGATCCGATGCAGTCCATCTACCGGTTTCGCCAAGCCGACGTTGGCCGCTTTGTTCGGCTGCGTGAGGCGGGACTGACCAATGTTCGCTTCGAGAGTCTGCAGCTAACGCGCAATTTCCGCTCGGAAAGAGCCGTGGTCGAGTGGTGCAACGAGGCGCTCCGGCACGTATTCGCAGGCGCTGACAACGAGCGTACCGGGGCAACGCGTTTTCAACGCTCCGTGCCAGTGCATAGCCGGACCGACCGAGCGGGCGTTACGGTGCACCCGTTAATCGATGCGCCGGCCGAGGCTGAGGCCGATCACGTTGCCAGTATCGTAGCGGACGAACTCGCAGCCGGCTGCACCGATATTGCCGTCTTGGTCCGCGCACGCCGCCACTTAGACGCCATTACCGTGGCCCTCGGCAGTCGAGGCATTGCCTACACCGCCGTCGAGATCGAGACATTGCTCGGTACGACGCTCGGCAGTCGATTGTTCGCACTTACGTCGGCGGTGCTGCACGATGCCGATCGCCTTGCATGGCTTGGGGTATTGCGCCAGCCGCCGATTGGAATGACGCTCGCTGAGTTGCGCGATCTTACGATTAACGAGCCGCACGCGTGTGTCCGTGAGTTGCTGCGTGATGCGCGGCGCAGCCGCGTTTTGCCAGCGGAACGACGCCAGATCATTGACCGACTGTTACGCGCGATCGACGCAGCCCGGTCTCATTCGAGGGCGTCATTGGCCGAGCGGGTCGAACGGTTTTGGCTTGAGTTGGACGGTCCAGCATGGCTTGTGGGCGACGATGATCGATTGCACGCAGAGACGTTTTTCGCAACCTTGCGCGACAAGGTGGCACCCGGTAGTTGGCCAGACCCAGCGGTGCTCGCCGAGCACATCGGCGACGTTCGCGTGTCGCGGTTTGCTGGTGTCGAGCCCAGCGTCCAGCTGATGACGATGCATAAAGCGAAAGGCCTGGAGTTTGATGCGGTCATCGTGCCAGGGCTCGGGCGTCGCTCACGACGCACCGATACGCCGCCGTTAAGCTGGCTGCAAATCGACCCCGATACGCCAGAAGCGTTGCTGCTGGCCTTGCAGGGCACGCGGGCGAGCGAGCAGCGCGATGCGCATCACGCCTACCTAGGCTGGGTTGAAAAGCAGCAGGAGGATAACGAGCGGCGACGGTTGCTGTACGTCGCGTGCACGCGTGCCCGCGAGCGTTTGCACTTAGTGGCTGCGACATCGCTTACGAGCGCCGGACAAGCACCGGCGGGTTCGCTGCTGCATACGTTGTGGGACAGTGTTGCCTCCGATGTAATCGCGGCGGCTGACCCAGCGCCAATGTGGCCAGCTGGCGACGATACCGCTGCCGTTGCGCCGACGACTGTGCGCGCTGTCGATGGCCAGCGCCGTGCCATCGTGTCGGCGTTACGCGGTGTCGCGAAGTCGCCGCCCGCCGCGGCTGCGCAGCCAGTCGAGTACGACTGGGCGAGCGATTCGGCCCGGGTCGTGGGTACGGTCGTCCATCGTTGGCTAGAGCGATTTGCTACGTTCCCGAACGCGAAGGCAGCGGCGCAGTGGCTTGGCGAGCACCGAGGGCTGTTGGTGCAAGAGTTGCGGACGCAGGGCTTGCGGGAGAATGCACTGACGGACGCAACCCGTCGTTGTGAACAAGCGCTCAACAAGGTTCTCGGCGACGAGCGTGGTCAGTGGATCTTATTCGGACCGCACCGCAACAGCGCCGCTGAACTCGAGGTCGGTGGTGTCGACAACGACCGGGTGCGCAAGATTATTATCGATCGCGTCTTCGAGACGAGCGACGGCGAACACTGGATCGTCGACTACAAAACATCGGCCCACGAGGGCGGTGCTTTGGCAACGTTTTTAGCCGAGGAGGCGAAGCGTTACCGGGAGCAACTGACGACTTACCATACGATGTATCGTGCGCTTACCGGTGCCGATGCGCGCACTGCACTGTACTACCCGCTGTTGGGTGAGTGGCTAGAGGTATCAGTTTAGTTGGCCGGTCATTCGAATACGGAAGGCGCCGGTTGCATCCGGCGGCCCGTCCGCGACAAACGGTAGGAAACGAGCGATATCGGCCGGTGCCGATGGCCGCGCTCTAACCGTACCGACGACGGCGTAGTCCATGCCGGGTCCCAGTGCAACGGTCGCATCGATTTCCAGCGGTCCGTCGCCTTGGTCCCGCACGGCGCACTCGACCGGGGCGCCATCGGTATCCGCGCAGTTGATGTCGTAGCTGCCGAGCGGGTATGGCAAATTGCTCGGGTTTTGCAAATTAGCGATTGACGCTTGACCGACGGCGAGCTCCGGCCCTGAGGCAGACCAGCGTACATGTTCGAAGCGGGCATCAATATCACCAAGAATGGGACCGAGTGACGTGCCGCCGGCGATATGCTGCAGCGGGCCGCGAACGACAATGTCGGTGGCGTCAAGGCGTTGATCCGTTCCGGCATTGATCGTCGCTTCGATGATGCCATCCTGCGGCGCCAATGCAATATCGGCCATCAGTTTGCCGCGCAAGAGGGCCGCGGGCTTTACTTGCCACGCTAACGGCGCGATCCGCTCGCCGTTCACCGAGATGTCGTAGACCGTGCCGTTCCACAACGTGCCGCGAACGCCATCGATGGATACGCCGGGGATCGAAATCCGATCGCTCACCCAATTTGCGGGTAGCCGGTAGACGACGATGCCCACAACGACCAGCAAGCCGATGGCGATCATAGACTTCAGGCTCGGCATCGCAAGCTCTCGCGGATCAGAGACGTTCGAGCGTTACAGTCGCATCGATGCGACCGCTGGATTCGGTGCGATTAAATGACGATGAGCGAACACCGAGTCCGCTGGTGCGCTCTAAGTCCGCCAACCAGGCAACGAGGTTGTCGAAGGCTGCATTCTCGAACCGCACCGTGACGGTGTTGTCGTCCGCCGATGGGTTATTTCGGACCAACGAGTCGCGAAGTTGAAATCGCGTCACCGATTGCGAAATGAGTATGGCCAACGATTGACCGCTAGGATTGCTCCGCGCGCCGCCGTTCGGTGGGGTTAAACGACCTTCGACTCGGCGCAGCTCCGCCAGCGTTTTGCGGTCGGATTCGATATCGCTCGCAAGCCGTTCGTTGCTGATCGATAACGGCGACCAAACCAATGCGTAAAACACAGCGACGACCACGAACACCGCGCCGAAGGCGACCATCGCACGCTCGCGCACGGCAAGGCCGTCGAACCAATCCTTCATGAACGCTTCGTCCGTATTTGAAAGCGACTTTTGATACCGCCATCGTCATCGGGATCGGCGCGCTGAATGTTGGCTTCCAACGCATCATTCGCTTGGATCGACGTTTGGATTTTCTCGAGCGCTTGCGTATTCGGTACCGTCAATTGCACATCGGTTGTACCACCGCGGAAACCGATGGCGTCAATCTTAATGGCTTTGTCGCCACCGACCGCTTCGCTGAGGGCCATCAAGGCCGCCAACAATGGCGCATCGCCCCCATCGCTCGGTGCCGCACCCATACGACGGAGCTCCGAGTTCAGCCGTTGTTGCGGGTTCGACGGCATCGGTGAAATCCACGGTAGCGTTCGTTGCCATTGTTGCTCGACTTCGACCGCCAGACGTTGCTGCTCGCGTTTCAACGAGAAATTCTCCGCCACCTTGCCGATCACGCTCAAGCCAACGACGATGCCAGCCAAGATGGCAACCATCCGCCACGGGCGCAACGAATCGGCGGTCGCGCGTTTTGGTGCGAAGTCGCCCTGCAGAAGATTGATCGCTTTACCGGTCGAGACGGTCGCGGCGAGACGGGGCAGTGCGCCGTCCGGTAACAGTTTGGTATCGAGGCTGTCGAGTTCATTACGAAGCGCTAACCAGTCGTGCTCGTAGCGCCGATTCGTCGCTTCGTCGAGATAGACCAGTACGTGCTTCGGTAACGGCTTGCTGTCGTCATCGTCATCGGTGTCGTCGAGCGCGCCAATGGCGACTAAGGCATCACCGGGCGATAAACCCCGCAATGCGAGCTCGATGTCGGCACCGTCGT
>JBCDBO010000118.1:0-9269 GCA_039183535.1 Pseudomonadota bacterium
CTTCCTTGCGGCCCTCCGGGTCGACGACTGTGACTTGCGCGCCCGCACCGATCAGGGCGGGGACGATGGTCAGCGCCGGGGCCTCGCGCATATCGTCGGTGTTGGGTTTGAAGGGGTTTTGCCTTTACGGCGAACGGAAATGTAGGAGGGCCGTCTCGGCCCGATGGATGCGTCGTCGATGTGAGGCGCGGTCGATCGCGGCGGGGTCGCCGCTCCGACCACGGGGTTTTGCCTTTACGGCGAACGGAGCTGTAGGAGGGCCGTCTCGGCCCGACGGATGCGTCGTCGACGTTAGCCGTGGTTGATCGCGGCGGGGACGCCGCTCCTACACACCGGGATGCGGTGAACGCAGATGTAGGAGCGGCGTCTCGCCGCGATAGTCAGCGCTGGAACCCACCAGATAACAAATCAAAACCGCGCGTTAACACCAACGCTAGCTACATCGGTATCAAATCCCGGAAAACCACGTTGCTCAATCTGCACAAACGCTGCTTCCAATTCGATGTTGTTACGAATAAACCACCGACCGAACAATCGCCGCGAATCGATATCGCCGCCGAATTCCGGTTCCTCGCGCGACAACCCAACCCCGAACTCAATATCGTTCCCGGGCAACAGTGATGCGTTAATGGTCAGCACATCAGAATCGTTAAACTCGGCGTCGCTGCGTCCGACGCTGGCATCGATGGCATAGTGCCAATCGGCGTTTAGCTCAGCGACGTGGGTGAGATTGGCCGACCAGACATCGACATCGGCTTCGCCGCCGAACGCGACATCGGTATCGATTCTCGCGTAAGACAGGACGACGGCCGTCGCCTGACTGAGGTAATACCCGAAACCGATCGTGTACGTCGTCTCATCGATATCAGCATCGAACTCGACCGTCGTTGCTGGCGCACCGAAAAGACTCGTCGCCGCACCTTCAGCCTCGCCGCGCGACACTGACACGTTAACAATATACCCAGAATCACGCCAAACATGACGCACAGCAAAACCGTACTCGTCGTCGCTGGTCGTGCCTTCAATCAGGATTTGTGGCGGTAATAACGGCGCCGGTGGGCCGGCTTCTACGGTGGACGTATCCGTTTCGGTAAACGAAAGGCCAAGCGATAACGACGATGCGCGATCTAGAAACTCAGCCCGAGTTCGTGGGCCTTTATCATCCGATAAACCGCCATAGAACCAGGTGCCGGCTAGGCGCAATGTCGCACCATCGGAGTCTGTAATGGCGATTCCGCCGACCGGCGGTATTGTCGCGAAGCCAAACGCGGCCGTCGAGTCGGTAGCATCGTAGCCGATGCGAAACTCGTAGTCGAAATCGTCTGAATAGGCAGCGGTCAGGCTCAGCGAAAGCGTGACCGCAGATGTAACGCGTATGAATGCTGTAACCATGAGTGATCGTTCCTTGAGCGATTATGGGAAGCACCGAACTTGGGCGTTATGTGATTGGGCAGATGTGTGACCTGCAATCGATCTCGTTAAAATCTTAGCGGACAAAGATGACGCCGATGTTGCAGCGTGGTTGATCGCGGCGGCGAATGTGGATGCAGGAGGGCCGTCTCGGCCCGATTAAGAACGGCGCTAAAGCGATCCGTGATTGCTCGCTACGAGTCTTTGCTGCTCCGGACCGCTTCGCTTTGCTCGACTAGCGCTTTCTCAACGAGTGGGTCGACGAATTCACCGACGTTGCCACCGAGCAAAGCAATCTCGCGGACCAGCGTCGACGAGATGAACGTATACCGCTCGGTCGGCGTTAAAAACACCGTCTCTACCTCGTCGGTGAGGTGGCGGTTCATGTTGGCCAACTGAAACTCGTATTCGAAATCGGAGACGGCGCGTAGGCCACGAACGATCACGCCGAGGTCGTTGTCGACGGCAAACTGAATGGTCAGACCGTCGTAGCCAACAACCTCAACGCCATCGATTTCGCCCAAGACTTGCTCGGCCATCTCGACGCGTTGTTGCAGATCAAACATCGGGGTCTTACCCGGGTTCGCGGCCACCGCCACAACAACACGATCAAACAGGCGCGCCGCCCGGCGCACGAGGTCGGTATGACCTTTGGTGACCGGGTCAAATGTTCCCGGGTACATCGCCGCTATTCCCACGATTTTGCTCCCTCGTCAGGGCCGAGCGCGCTCGCCAACATAAAACGAACTCGCCCGGCTTTGGCGTGGCGACGGATGCCGAGCGGTGTCGGTAACCGTGGCGGCGGCCGATCTGCATCCTGTTCGAGATAGATGCGAGCGTCCGCTGCAAGCCAGCCGTTTTTTTGCAGCAGTGTACACAATTCGGCATGCGCCGTTTCTCGATACGGTGGATCTAGAAACACGAGATCGTGTGGCATCCCAGGCCGCGCCAATGCGCGCCACGCGTCCGCACACTGCACCGTTGCGCGATCTGTCGCCGCGAACGTCGCGATGTTGTCGCTAAGCGCTCGCGCCAAACGCGGCTCGCGTTCGAAAAATAACGCGGCGCGAGCGCCGCGCGATAACGCCTCAAGACCGAGAATACCGCTGCCCGCGAAAGCATCGAGAACCCGAGCGCCAGCGATCTCTGGCGCAAGCCAGTTGAACAGCGTTTCGCGGACACGATCCGGTGTTGGCCGCAGATCCTTACCATCGCTCACACGAATGAAGCGACGCCGCCACTCGCCCGCTACAATACGGATCCGACCACTACCGCCTCCGGGGCGATTAGCGCGACTCATTGGCGTTGGACCCCGCGGTTCATCGCCGGCAACGGTAACAAGAAAGCCGGTCCAAGGCATGAACGACACTGACAATAAACCCGGCTTTTTTAAGCGCATGCGGGCGCGCCTCAACAAAGGCGACTCATGGCTCACCTATGATCTCGCCAACCTGGTCCCGGGCGGCAAAATCGACGAGACCGTGCTTGAAGAGCTCGAAACACGGCTGATCATGGCCGACGTCGGCATCGATACGACCGAGCACATTCTTGAGCAACTGCGCAAACGCCTCGCCCGCAACGAACTGAGCGATGCAGCGGCGCTGTTGAGCGGCCTCGAGCAGACACTCACCGATCTGCTAACACCGGTCGCCAAACCACTGGAAATTAGTGCTGATCGGCCGTTCGTCGTTTTGATGGTCGGCGTCAATGGCGCGGGTAAAACAACGACGCTCGGTAAGTTGGCCCAGCAATACACGGCGGCTGGCTACAGCGTCATGCTTGCGGCCGGCGATACGTTTCGGGCAGCCGCCATCGAACAACTGCAAGTTTGGGGTGAGCGCAACAGCGTACCGGTCGTCGCGCAACAAACGGGCTCGGACCCAGCCGCAGTGCTGTTTGATGCTCACCAGGCGGCGACTGCACGCTCAGCAGATATCTTGCTCGCCGACACAGCCGGTCGGCTGCACAGTCAAGAAGGGCTTATGGCCGAGCTCGAGAAAGTGAAACGCGTTCTCGGACGAGCCGACGCCAACGCGCCGCACGAAGTACTGCTCGTGCTCGACGCCGGGCTTGGCCAGAACGCACTGAATCAGGCACGCGAGTTCAACAAAGCACTCGGCGTGACCGGGCTGGTTGTGACCAAACTGGACGGCACGGCGAAAGGCGGTGTGGTCTTCGCCATTGCAGCGGAACTCGGTATCCCGATCCGTTACATTGGGATTGGGGAGAAACTCGAAGACCTAGCGCCATTTAACGCGCAAGATTTCGTACGGGCGCTATTAAAAAACGATGGTAACGAGCGCGACTAAGGCGGCAACCGAGCCGATGATTCGGCTTGAGAATGTCAGCAAACGCTATCCCGGCGGGCACGATGCGCTGCGTGGCCTAACGCTTCGGATCGACCCCGGCGAGTTCGTCTTTTTGACCGGCCATTCTGGCGCCGGCAAATCGACCCTGCTGAAGCTGATCGCGTTAATCGAACGCCAAACTCGCGGCCAGGTCATCGTCGACGGGGAAAACACCCGGCGAATAACTCGCGGCAGAGTCGCGTTATACCGGCGTCGTCTCGGCATCGTTTTCCAAGACCATCAGTTGCTCTTTGACCGCTCCGTCTTCGATAACGTCGCGCTGCCACTCATCATCGCTGGCGCGTCGACTCGCGATGCCGGCCGGCGAGCGCGGGCCGCACTCGACCAAGTCGGCTTGCTGCACAAAGAAAAAGTACGGCCGATTACGCTGTCCACCGGGGAACAGCAACGGGTCGGCATCGCTCGAGCGATCGTCGCGCGGCCACGGCTACTGATCGCCGACGAGCCGACCGGCAATCTCGATCCCGGGCTGTCGCTAGAGATCATGCAGATCTTTGAGCGGTTCAACGAAATCGGTGTCACGATTTTGATCGCGAGCCACGACATCGCGCTGATCGAAGAATTGGGCCACCGCCGGATTGCATTAGCCGAGGGCCGGCTCGACCCGAGCGTGATGACCGACGGCGGTGACGCATGAGTACGCTGAACGAATCGGTGCGGCGTTCCAACCCGATCGGCGCCTGGTTCTTGCGGCACGCGCAAGTCTCGATCGAAACGCTTGGTCGCTTGGCGCGGACGCCGATTGCGACGCTGCTGACCGGCTTAGTCATCGCGATCACGCTCGCACTGCCGGCGCTTGGCCATCTTACGGTGCAAAACGCATTGACATTGACCGGCGGTTGGCAAGAGGCCATCGATTTCAGCGTGTTCTTCACGACCGATACTGATGAGGCGGCCGCTCAGCAACTCGCCACGATCATCGAACAGCGCGCCGACGTTGCTGCGGTGCGCTTTGTCAGTGCCGCTGAGGCGGCCGCGGGCTTTGGTGACGATGCTGGCTTTGCGGCCGCGCTCGAGAGTCTCGGCGAGAACCCGTTACCGCACGCCGTTGTCGTGCGTCCGACCGCCGGTGCCAGTACCGCCGTCATCGACGCCTTGCGAGCCGACCTCGCCAGCCTGCCGGAGGCCGATATCGTGCAGCTCGACACGGCTTGGGTGCAGCGCTTTCATGCGCTCCTCAACCTGGCTCAGCGAGCGGTTGGACTGCTCGCGATCTTTTTCTCGATCGCGATCATTGTCGTTATTGGCAACACAATTCGGCTCGATATAGAAAACCGCCGCGATGAAATCGTCGTTGTGAAACTGGTCGGGGGTAGCAATGGCTTTATTCGCCGGCCGTTCCTCTACTCAGGTTTCCTGGTCGGTTTGCTCGGTGGGCTGCTCGCGATCGCCCTGGTTTGGCTCGCATTGACGCTGATGGATGCACCCGTGCAACGCCTAGCGGGCCTGTATGGCGGTGGATTCGCGCTTCGCGGGTTGAGTCTTGCCGAAACAGCCATTGTCGGCTCGGCCGGGGCCGTCTTGGGGTGGCTCGGCAGTTTCGTTGCGACAGCGCGGCATTTGCGGCAGATCGAGCCGCGCTAGCGAACCGCCGCTCCATAGCGGTGTCGAATACCTAAATAACTGAAATGTCGAAGTGTTTTCTTGGCAAGTGGCATGGAACTCAGGTAGTTTTTAGCACTCTAAAGGCTCGAGTGCTAACATCCGATAACAGTAGGGTGTAGCGTCGTTTGTTGAGGATCGATGACTATGACTGCAGATATTGCGCTTAAAAATCAGGAGCTTATGCTGGCTGGGCCGGTAGGCAGTCTCGATGCCTACATTCAGGCTGTCGGCTCGGTTGCTGTCCTCAGCCAAGAGGACGAGCAAGTGCTCGCGCGGCGCTACCGCGACGGCGGCGACCTCGACGCCGCACGCGAGTTGGTACTCGCGCACTTGCGCTTCGTTGTGCATATCGCAAAAGGCTACAACGGTTATGGCTTACCGATGGGCGATCTCGTCCAAGAGGGCAACGTCGGGCTGATGAAGGCGGTCAAACGCTTTGACCCGGATGTCGGCGTTCGCCTCGTGTCGTTTGCCGTGCATTGGATCCGCGCCGAGATCCACGAATTCGTGCTGCGTAACTGGCGCGTCGTGAAGGTCGCGACGACCAAAGCGCAACGCAAACTGTTCTTTAACCTGCGGAAATCGAAAAAGCGCTTAAGCTGGTTGTCCGCCGAAGAGACCAAGGCGGTCGCCAACGATCTCGGTGTGCCCGAGCACGAAGTCACCGCGATGGAACAGCGCTTGTCGGCAAGCGATGCATCGTTCGATGCCAACCCGCACGACAGCGACGACGCCGCGTTCGAGCCGGCAGCGTATCTGCCAAGCCCCGATGCGGACCCGGCCATGCTGGTCGAAAAAGCCGACTGGGCATCGAGCACGTCCGGTCAATTGGCCGACGCCATCGATGAGCTCGATGATCGCAGCCGCGACATCGTCGGCAGACGCTGGCTAACGGACGATAAATCGACGCTCCATGAGCTGGCCGCAGAATACAACGTCTCGGCCGAACGGATTCGACAGATCGAAGCCGCTGCGATTAAGAAGCTCCGCGTCGCGATGGCGGCCTGAACCGGCCTAACCTCTCCCCCCCACCGCTTGGCACTGGTGCGAGTCGCTTTGACTCCACCGGTGCCACGGCATCTTGCCTATTCGTAGCGCGTACCCGCGAGCTCGATATAGCCGCCCGGTTGGCGATCTTGCGGATCATGATGGGTCCAATGAATCACACCGCCGCGTTCATTCCACTCGTAGACGCCTTTAAATTGCACGGTATCGCCCATGCCGACCGGCACACGTGGCGCCAAGTCGATATTGTGTGCGACCAATAGCGATTGGCCTGTCGTCGTCTCGATGACGAACCGTTGGTGACGTGAGCCTTCGTTATCGTCCGACAACAGGCGTACGACCCGGCCGCGGCCGGTGAGCCATTCATCGAACAATTGCTGATCAAACGCATCTGCCAAACGCTCTGCTCCATCGTCGGTTGTCTCGATCGGTAACGGCGCGCCGGGGGTCAGCGAGTAACCGGCTTGTTGAGCGAGCCAAACGCCACCCGCAACGAATACTAGGGCGATCAACCGAAGCCATTTTTTTGTCATACGACACTCAAAAAAAACGCGGCCAAGCGGCCGCGTTCAAGTTTATCGAAACTTACCTGTCTTAGCCGGTCACTGGCACCAGCGTCAGCTCGACACGACGATTGAGCTGGCGGCCCGAGGTCGTTGAGTTATCGGCCACCGGGTATTGCTCGCCAAGTCCGAGCGTCATGATGCGTTGATTCATGATGCCCTGCGTGCGCAGATACTGCGCGACGGAACTGGCACGACGCTCCGATAAGCTTTGGTTGTACTGGTCGGTACCGGTGCTGTCGGTATGGCCAGCCACTTCGATGATGGTTTGGTCGTATTTGTTCAGCACTTTGGTCACCGAGCTCAGGACGTTGAAGAACTGCGGACTGAGATCGGAGCTATCGGTCGCGAATGTGACATTGCCGGGCATGTTCAGCGTGATGTTATCGCCGTTGCGATGGACGCTAACACCGGTCCCCTCGAGCTCTGCCCGTAATTCGGCTTGCTGGCGATCTTGGTAGTACCCTACCGCACCGCCAGCCAACGCACCGACACCAGCGAGCACCAGCGCTTTTTGCCGGCGATCGACGGCATCGTCGCCTGAGATAAGCCCAATAACCGCACCAATACCGGCACCGATGGCGGCATTGCGTGCGGCCTTGCTGGTCTGCTCTTCGCGGGTGTACGGATCGAGCGTCGTACACGCCCCGGTAAACGCGGTTATTGCAGCCGCACTAAGTGCGACGAGAACCTTGCTACGTCTCATAAAATCACCTTGTTGTTGCCCATAGCGGTTGGCGGTCAAGCCTCCGCGCGGATACTCCCAAATTATGGTGGCCCTGACTATAGGCCGTGTAGCTGAACGGACCGTGAAACCGCTTATTTACATAACGGATTCGTGCGCCAGCGGTTGACGAAGGTGCCGGAACTATCGGTCATGCTGATAGACTGGTAACGCCGAAGGGGGAGACTGTCGTTTATGAGCACGGCCCAGGTATGGCTCGACGCGTACGCCGAACGTCACCAAAACCCAGTCAATAAAGCGCTGCAGTGGGTTTGCATACCGCTGATCGTAATCAGCCTGATCGGGATTCTGTGGTCGATTCCGGTCCCGGCCGCGTTTTACGCAATCTCGCCGGCACTGAACTGGGGCACGGCGTTTTTGCTGGCCGCCGTCGTTTACTACTTCGTGATGTCTTGGTCATTGGCGCTCGGTATGTTGCCGGTCGTCGTCGGCATCGTAGCGGTCGTCATTTGGATGGACTCGCTGCCGTTCTCGTTGCTGTACGCGTCGATGGCCTTATTCGTTGCTGCGTTAATCGGTCAGTTCGTCGGCCATGCGATCGAAGGCAACAAAGCCGCGTTCGTTGACGATCTGCAATGGCTTATGATCGGCCTGCTGTGGATTCTGGCGGCGATCTACCGTCAGTTCGGCGTTCGGTATTGATGTCTAGCGGTACGGCAGCTGAGCTGCCGGCCACAACGCAACGAGAGATTTGGCGCATCGCGCTGCCGATGCTGCTCTCGAATCTGTCGATTCCACTGCTGGGCTTAGTCGATACAGCCGTGCTTGGCCACCTCGACGAACCGCAATACCTAGCCGCCGTCGCCATCGGCGCAATGGTGTTCTCAACGCTCTACAACGGCGTCAACTTCCTCCGGATGGGGACGACCGGCGTCGCCGCGCAAGGATTCGGGCGCAACGATAACGCCGCCATTGTGCGCTCGTTACGCGAGGCCACGCTGGTGGCGTTAGCCATCGCCGGTTTTATGCTGCTGCTTCGTCCGCTAATACTCGGCTCCGCCCTGGGCGTCGTACAGCCAGCTGCGAACGTTGATGTCGAAACGGCTCGGTACTTCAATATCCGAATCTGGAGTGCGCCGGCGACGTTAGCCACCGCCGTGATCGTCGGCTGGTTCCTCGGCTTGTCGAACGCGCGCGTACCGTTAATCATCACGCTCGTCGTCAATATCGCCAATATTATCTTGGACGTCGTGCTCGTTGTCGGGCTCGGTATGAAGACGGCAGGTGTCGCCTTTGCGACGGTGTCGGCGGAGTTCCTCGGATTGCTCGTTGGCGCTGCCTTTGTCGTTCGAGAATCGCGCCATTGGCCGACGGCGTTGACGTGGCTCGACTGCGCTCGCCAGGCCGACTTTCGCCGCTATTTTTCCGTAAACGGCAATATCTTTATTCGCACGCTGGCGTTGATGTTTACGTTGTTCTTTATGACGGCGGTCGGCGCTCGCCTCGGCACCAACGTCCTTGCGGCAAACGCCATTCTTCTGAACCTGCATCATGTGGTCTCGTACGGTCTCGACGCATTGGCCCACGCGGCCGAAGCGATCGTCGGTAAGTTCGAAGGCCGTGGCGATACCC
>JBCDBO010000119.1:0-9225 GCA_039183535.1 Pseudomonadota bacterium
GACGGCGAATTGGTCGCGCGTCATTCGTCCCTACGCAGCTGACTTAATGGAGACGATCCGCGCCATCGATGCCGACAATCTGATTGTTGTCGGCACGCGCAGCTGGTCCCAGGATGTGGATGAGGCGGCCAAAGAGCCGCTCCCGAGTGATTCTGCGCTAGCGTACACGTTGCATTTTTACGCTGGCACGCATCGAGATTCGCTCCGCGACAAAGCGCGAGCCGCTATCGATACCGGATTGCCGTTGCTGGTCACCGAGTGGGGCGCGATTGAGGCGAACGGTGATGGTGTTGCCGACCTGGCAGAGACCGAGCGCTGGATGGCGTTCCTGCGCAAGCACCAGTTAACACATTGCAATTGGTCGCTGCACAGCAAAGGCGAAGGTGCCTCGATACTTAGGCCGCATACACCGGCCGACGGTAATTGGACAGCCAGCGATCTCACTGTAACTGGCCGGCTAACCACGGGCATCATGCGTACCTGGCACGATCGTCAGTACGGCTAATCGCTTCAACGTACAGCATACCCGTACGTTCTACGTCGATATTCGATCTAAAAAAAAGGCCAACCGTACGGTTGGCCTTTTCGTTGTGCGCTCGGCGACGAGTCGCACAACATCGCAGCGCGGGGGACGTGCGGTTAGAACTTACCTCGCAAAATAAACGTGTAGCGTCGGTCGTTGCGGAAGAACGATCGTGGCGCTTGCACCAAATCCGCGTTAATCAATGCCGTTGTTTCGGTGATCTCATCAGTGAGGTTAACCCCCTGGAAGCCGATCTCGAATTGGTCGTTGATTCGGTAGAACACCGAGGCATCCAGCTGGCCGGTCTCCTCGTGCAGGATTGGCGTGAACGGGAAGATGACATCCCTAACCGTCAACGTGTACTCCGACCGATAGTTGTAGGCGAGCCGGGCGCTGAAGACATCGTTTTCGTAGAAGGTCACGAGATTGAACGTGTGCTCTGACAAGCCCGGTAGTCCTAGCCCACTGACATCGAAGTTAGGCGCCGTCGACGTGCCATTGGCGCTGGTGTTGTTCGCGCCGATGTTCGGGACGTTACTGGTGTCGATATTCGTGTAGTTTGCCTGAACACCTAGCCCTGACCAGATGCCTGGCAGCGCATCGAAGGTTTGTTGGTAGCTCACCTCCCAACCGCGAATCGTGCTCGATTCGGGTGAGTTACCAACACCGGTTACCCGAACGTCGAACGTCTCGCCGTTGTTGGTAAATGATCGCGTTGATGTGGCAGGTACGATGTAGTTATCGAGATCCTTATAAAAGTACGCGAGCGTCAACGAGCCGACATCATCGAAATACCATTCGAACGACAGGTCGAATTGTTCCGCTTCGATCGGATCGAGGCGTACCTCTGCCGTCGATGCGTCAGGCCCGAGCCATTCGCCGGTGACCGGATCATCCGAGCCGAAGTTAATCGCAAAGAACGACTTCAACAGCCCAAAGTCCGGTCGACTAATGGCCTGCGAGTAACCGAAGCGTACGATCATGTCGTCGTTGAGTCCGAGCTTAAGATTTAGGCTTGGTAACACGTTGTCGTAATCGTACGAATCCGAGATCGGTTGGCTCGAGCCGTCTGCCCAGCTGAGATAGGCTTGCTGGGTCGTTGGGTCAAGGGCACAGAAGCCGGGCACGCTGTCGCCCACGGCTTGGGGCGTGCAACGCGCTGTCAGGTCTGGGTCGGAGTCGAGGAACTGCTGCAGGTTCGGGAACACAATACCGCCGTCAGCGTTTTGATCCGTCGCGACGTAGCGAAGCCCAACGTTACCCTCGAGCGTCATTCCATTGGCAAGGTCGGTTCCAAAGTCGAGGCGAACATAGGCCGCCGTTGTATCTTGCTGCGCGATGTTGATCTCGCCCGGCAAGAACGGTGTGCCTGGAATCACGCCACCGCGATCCTGCAGCGGCACCCAGCTCGCGACGGATGATGTGGCTGCAAACTCACGGAGCGCATCCGCCGAAAACTCGCCGGCATAGAACAATGCGCCGGACGCCGCCGGAGCCGATCCGCGTTGATAGTTATCAAAGCTAACCGGTGCGAACGTCCCTGCCGGGGCCGTGGTTTCGGACAGCCGCAGTGGATCGTTCCACGTGGCACTCATGTTGCCCCAGTTAAAGGTCGAGTACCGAACCGTTTGATCGCGTTCGGCGTAGCGGGCACCAAAGCGCACCGACTTAGCCCAACTGTCGCCTTCAAAGTCGAACTCGAAATCAGCTCGCGCCGCCAGTTCGTCGCCTTCGTTCTCCTGCAAGTGATCCATGATCGAGCGCGTATAAAACGCCTCTTCGCTGGTCACGTAGTCCGCCGCGGTACCGGTCGGCGAGATGTACTGAACGGACGGTATTTCGCCGCCCAGCGTGATCTCCGTATCGGTGAAGAACGCGTTGTGGACGGTGTAGTCCTGCACTTCGACTTCCGAGCGTATGTACTGCACATCGAACTGCGCCCGGAAGTTATCACGTGGTGACCACAGCACGTTCATGCTGTAGTCGTTCGTGTCGGGGTTTTCGATCCGTTCGCGTGCGAGCGCCAGATTACGCACGCCGTTCAGCGGCAGCGCAGGGTCATTCGAGCGCCAGCCGACCGATTCGGAGATTACGCCGCTTTCGAACAACCCGCTGCTTCCGAACGTAAACGCCGTACCCGGCCGCGCCGAAATCGTTGGGCTGTCGTCGATGCTGGGCTCAATCGCGTTTTCGCTCCACTTGTTCTCGTATGCGGAGTGGAAAAATTGCGTAGTGACCTCCAGGGTTCGATCAGCGTTCGCCCATTGCAACGCCGCCGAGACGCCAACGCGTTCGCGATCAAATATCTGCGTTCGAACACCGCCACCACTCGGCGTGAATTGCCCATTGCCGTCGCGGTCGAGCCAATCGGCAACCGTCGTACCGTCAGCCCGCGACTGCAAATCGGAGTAAGCCGCCGCGATTAGCGCACCGAATTCACTGCCGTTGCCCATCTCCCAGCGGTCCGACCAGAGCGCCGAAAAAGTCGGCGACCAGTCCTCACGTAGGTCGGAGTAATTGCTTTCCGCCGAAAACGCCAGCGCGTGCTGTTCGGTGTCAAAAGGCTTGCGTGTTACCAGATTAACGGTTCCGCCGAGACCGCCCTCGATCATGTCGGCCGACTGGTTCTTAAAGACCTGCACCGCCTGCATTAGCTCTGGCGAAACGTTTTGAAAGCCCAATGCCTGGCCAGAATCGGCCGAGAACACGTCGCGGCCATTCAATTCGCTGCGCACGAAGGTCAGTCCGCGGACGACAGCGCCTGAGCCTTCAACGGAGAAGTGGTCTGGGTCGTTCGCCCCGGCAAACCGGGTGATCGATACGCCCGGTATGCGGGCCAGCACCTCGGTGATGGAGCGGTCCGGCAGCGCATTGATGTCCGTCGCCGTCACCGAGTCCACCATGACATCGGCGTCGCGCTTCATCGCCTGTGCGTTCATCAGGCTGCCGCGCACGCCGCGAACAATAATTTCTTCAATCTGCTCAGTAGTTTGTGCGCTTTCGTCAGCGCCCGATTGTTGCGCCAGCGCTGGCCCGGACAGTGCGGTTGCACCGATGCCCAGCAGCGCGAGCTTCACGTGGTAAGCGACTGAACTTAAGCGTGGATGTCCGATTACCTCATCAGCCATCGACTCTCTCCCCCCTTGGTTGTACGACAGGGTACGCGCTAACTGCGCCTTTCCTGCTGGTGTTTATGATCTGCTGGCCTAAAAATGGCTTGCGTTGTCATTTCTTGCTGGGTCAGAATAGCTGAAAGGCGAATAAAGTCAACGGCCGTGACCGAAACTCAACAAAAAGTCGTCATTGTCGGCGGGGGAACTGCAGGTTGGATGACAGCGGCGGCCATCGGGTCAGCCTTGCCGTCGTCACGCGTCTCTGTCCACCTAGTCGAATCTGAAGCGATCGGCATCGTCGGTGTCGGCGAGGCGACGTTGCCGCATTTGCGTCGTTTCAACGAAAATCTCGGCATCGACGAGGCCGATTTCATGACGGCGACGTCTGCGACGTTTAAGTTGGGTATCGAGTTTCGCGACTGGGCCCGTCGCGGTGATGCCTACATCCATCCATTCGGCGCCTATGGTGTCGCCGTCGACGACGTGCCGTTCCATCATTTCTGGCGCCGTCTTGCCCACGAGCCGGCCACCGGTGACATCAGTACTTACTCGCTGCCGATCGTTGCTGCCCGGGCTGGGCGATTCCGACACCCAGCTGACAACGCGGCCAGCGTCAACGGCAGCTACGGCTACGCTTACCACATCGATGCTACCCGGTATGCGCCGTACTTACGCAGCATCGCAGAACGACGTGGCGTTGCGCGGACCGAAGGCAAGGTCGTCGCTGTACAACACACGGCACACGGCGATATCTCGGCGGTGCGCTTGGAAGGCGGTCAGTGCATTGCGGGCGATTTGTTTATCGATTGCTCGGGCTTTTTCGGCGTGCTCATCGAGAAGGCGTTACAGGCCGGTTACGACGATTGGCGCCGTTGGCTGCCGTGCGATCGGGCTGTGGCACTGCCGACGTCGCACAAAGGCTCTTCATTGCCGCCGTATACCAAAGCCACCGCACTCGATGCCGGTTGGCGTTGGCAGATTCCGCTTCGCCATCGCGTCGGCAATGGCTACGTCTACTGCAGTGAGTTCGCTAGCGAAAACGCTGCTACAACAACACTGCTGGGCAATATCGAGGGTAGCCCACTGGCTGAGCCACGGCATCTGCGTTTCACACCGGGCGTGCGCCGTCAGCAGTGGCGCAAGAACTGCATTGCGATCGGTTTATCGGGCGGCTTCCTAGAACCGTTGGAGTCGACCAGCATCTATCTGATACAAGCCGCAATCGAGCAACTGATTGAGCGATTCCCGATGTCGCTAAGTGAGTCCGGCGAATACACCGCCGAGCGCGAGGACTTCAATCGCTGTATGCAGCAAGAGTTTGAACGCGTTCGCGACTTTCTAATTTTGCACTACGTTGCCACCGAGCGACGCGATTCGGCGTTTTGGCAACACATTGCTGCGGTCGATATTCCAGAAACACTAGCCGCACGCATCGATCTCTTTCGAGGTGACGGTCGCTTCGACGACTACCAACGTGGTCTGTTTTTAACGCCGAGCTGGCTGGCGGTGTTTCTCGGCCAACGTATTGTACCCGAGCGTTATGACATGCGTGCGGCAAACGTAGACCGTCACCGACTGCGTGATCGACTGCACATGCTGCAGCAGAAGATCGCGGCGGCAGCCAATGCCATGCCACATCACAGCCAGTATCTTGAGCGCTACTGCCCGGTGGCTCACCGATGAAAGCCGCTAACACGCACGATGTCGGCCGGGTCGTCATTCTCGGTGATGGCTTTGAGGGTTGTCTCGCCGCCGCAAGCCTGACCGATGCCGGCGTCCCTGTTGTTGTATTGCCAAGCTTAGAGGCTGGCGCTTGGGATGCGGCGTATACCGCGTTGCCACTTCGACCCGACGACTTGCTCGGGCAACTTGGGGTTTCCGAGCTGCAATTGCTCATCGATCACGGTGGCAGCTATGCGCTCGGTATCGATGCAAACGACGTCACAGTGCCGTTTGGGCCAACCGGTATCGACTTTCATGGCAGTCGTTTCCATCATCATTGGCGACTCGCCAGCGAACCGCCGTTTTTCGCCTTCTCTCCGTCTTGGGTTGCACTGCAGGACGGGCGCTTTGCCCCACCGGTTCCACAAAACGCTATCGACAGTTTGCAGCATGAGCTGGTCCGTCTGGTCGATATCAAGAGTCTGACTAATCATCTTCGAACGATCGCTGCCACCAACGGGGCGACCTTCTTACCGCGCCCATTGGCGGACGTTGAACGGAACGATGTGGGCGGCCTCGCGGCCGTCGTCGATATGAACGGACAGCGCCACCACGCCGATCTGTACATCGATGCGAGTGGACCAACGCGGCAATTGCTACCGTCCGATAGCGCCTGGTCGACTTGCGGCCCGTCTGGCACGTTGAGCGTTAGCCATTCGCCTACCGCCGCACTTCGCCCGAGCATCACTGGTACGCTGACTGGCGATTCATGTGTCGTTGCGTTTCCCCAGCAAAGCAACTTAACGACGCTACGCGTTGATCTTGACGCGTCAGCTACACCGACATGGGTGCCTGGTTTTCGGGATGCGCCGTGGATCGATAACTGCGTCTCGATCGGCTTCGCAGCGTCACATAATGTACCGCTAATGCCATGGCACACGTCGGCGCTGATGCGAAGCGTACGCCGCTTAATCGACTACCTTCCGGATCGACATCACTCTCGGCCGTCACGAACGACGTACAACCGGCAAACGGTGGCGGAGTACGCTGAGCTGCAATCGATCGATCACCTATTGTTGGCGTGGGCGCGTAGCCGAGCACCGCTCAGTGATGCGTTAGCTGCCCGCGTCGCGCTGTTTGAGAAACGCGGCTTCTGGCATGCCGGCGATACGACGTTGATCGATGATTGCACGTGGATCAATACACTCTTTGCACTGGGCTACCGGCCCTGTGGCGGCGACGTATTGGCCGAGCGTTGGAGCATGGCCGAGCGTCGCCGCGAGTTGCGCGAGCTGCGAGAGCGGATTACCCGCGTTATTGCTGCTTTTCCGACGCTTGGCGATTACATCGCAGCCGCTCACCGGGCGGTCGAACTACGCCGCGAAGTGCAAGCGTGAGTCCTATTCGCAAATTGGTCATCGCCGGCGGTGGAACGGCAGGCTGGATGAGTGCTGCGGCCCTGGCGCGTTTCGTTCCGCCGACAACCGAGCTGGTGTTGGTCGAGTCGGAAAGCATCGGCACAATCGGTGTCGGTGAGGCGACGATTCCGCCGCTGGCGGATTTCAACCACATGCTCGGCATTGATGAGCACACGTTTCTTAAAGAAACCGGTGGCACCTATAAGCTGGGCATCGACTTTGTTGATTGGGGCGATGTCGGTTCGCGCTACTTCCATCCGTTCAGCCAGTTTGGATTCGATGTAAACGGCCTCGGATTTCATCAGGTTTGGCAGTGGCTCGAAAACGACCAAACACGCTGGCCTTTAGATACCTTCGCCATCGGCGCACAAGCCTCGGCGCGAGCGCGCTTCATCCGCCCTCGCTTGGACGATCCACAGTCGCCACTTGCGCAAATGCGTCATGCGTACCACATCGATGCTGGACGCTATGCCGCTTTTCTGCGTCTCTACGCAGAGCAGCGCGGCGTGACGCGTATCGAAGGCCGTATCGAATCGGTACAGCGCGATCCGCACGATGGCACGATCGAAAGCCTGTTGTTAGATGACGGCCAGCGCCTCAGCGCCGACTTCTTTGTGGACTGCACTGGCTTTCGCGCACTGCTGGTCGGCGACAGCCTCGGCAGTCAATGGATCGACTGGTCGCACTGGCTACCGTGCGATCGTGCGATCGCCGTTCCGAGCGAAGCGCACACGCGGATGGAAACCTGCACGCGCTCCACCGCGCATCGGGCCGGTTGGCAATGGCGTATTCCATTGCAGCATCGCACCGGTAACGGTCATGTCTATTGCAGCGAGTTCATGGATGACAACGAGGCGGAGACGCTGTTGTTGGCGCATATCGATACGCAGGTGACCGACAGCCCGCGACCACTACGTTTTCGCACCGGTCGGCGCGATCAACTATGGGTGAAGAACTGCGTGGCGATTGGCTTATCGTCCGGTTTTGTCGAGCCACTGGAGTCGACCAGCATTCATCTCATTCAGGAGGGCATCAGCAAACTGCTCGCGTTGTTCCCGAATGCCGAGGACAACAACGTGCTACGGGACGAATACAACGAGTTAATGGTCCGGCTATACGATGATGTGCGCGACTTCATCGTCCTGCATTACGTTGCCAACCAAAGGAGCGAAAGCCCTTTCTGGCAGGCTGTTGCGAACATGGCGATACCGGACTCGTTGGCGAGTCGTATCGATCGCTTTCGTCAACGCGGCCAGTGGTTTGCGCACCGCGCCGACTTATTCGCCGAGACCAGTTGGGTCGCCGTGATGATCGGTCAGGGTATTCGACCCGATACAACCCACCCTTTGGTCGAATCACTCGATCCCGCGGCGCTACAGCACCAATTGACGGAGATGGCCGCTGTTTATCAAGCGGCCAGCGAGAAAATGCCACCGCACGTCGCCTACATAAATCGCTTTTGTCGTACCGAAGACAGCGCTTACCAATACGCCGCTGCATGAACACGCCAACGAACGCAATACGACGAGTTGTAATCGTTGGCGGCGGCACCGCCGGTTGGATGGCGGCAGCGACGCTCGCGCGATTACTTGGTCCCAGCGGTTTATCGATTACGCTCGTTGAGTCCGAGGCCATAGGTACGGTCGGTGTTGGCGAAGCAACGATTCCGCAGATAACGTTGTTCAACCGACTGTTGGATATCGACGAGGACGAGTTCGTACGCTCGACCCAAGCGACGTACAAGTTGGGAATCGAGTTTTGCAACTGGACCCGACTTAACCATCGCTATTTTCACCCGTTCGGCAGCTATGGCGCTGACATGGATGGCGTTGCCTTCCATCATTTTTGGCTCCACCAGTGTCAACAGGCGACGGCCCCGCCGCTCGGAGAGTTTTGTCTCCAGGAGATCGCAGCGAAAGAAAGCCGCTTTATGCGTGCCGATAAGAGCTATGGCAACTCACCACTCGCGTTTATCGCCTACGCCTTCCAATTCGATGCAAGTCTCTACGCCAAATTCCTGCGCCGCTACGCGGAAGAGCGTGGCGTTAATCGCATCGAAGGTCGGGTCGCCGAGGTCCGACAAAACCCGGCAACCGGCTTTGTCGAATCGCTGCAACTCGACGATGGGCGCGAAGTCGATGGTGAGCTGTTTATCGACTGCAGTGGCTTTCGTGGCCTACTGATCCAACAAGCGCTCAACGCCGGGTATGACGATTGGTCCGAGTGGCTGCCTTGTAATCGCGCCGTTGCGGTCGCGTGTGAACGTACCGCGTCACCAGATCCCTACACTCGGTCGACGGCGCGCGTCGCCGGTTGGCAATGGCGAATTCCGCTGCAGCATCGCACCGGTAATGGCCACGTTTATTGTGATCAGTTCAGTAGCGACGATGAAGCTATCGATATCTTGCTAAGCAACTTAGACGGTCAACCGATCAGCGATCCTCGCCCGTTGCGATTTACGACGGGCATCCGCCGCGAAGTGTTTAAGAAAAACGTCGTCGCGCTGGGC
>JBCDBO010000120.1:0-9143 GCA_039183535.1 Pseudomonadota bacterium
ACCCGGCGCTACATCACCCGCCGTGACGGGCGCTCAGACACCTCGGTATCGCTACAACTGGAACTCAAGGGCCTCACCAGTGTCGGAGATCCGGCGGACCGGCGTCTTGAGCGCGGTATACTGGGGTATAAAGACAGACGGGATTAACCCACATGCACGTAGCCTTTCAGCGGCGTAGTTACGCCGTCATACTGTGTTTAATCGCCAGCTCTGGCCTGGCCCAAGACGACGTCGGACCTGTCCAGAGCGGCGTCTTTTTGGACGGTATCGTTGCGATCGTGAACGACGGCGTCGTGCTGCAAAGCGAGCTCGATGCCGAGACCGCCATGATTCGCCAGCGGCTGACAGCCGACAACGTACCGATGCCCCCCGATCAAGTACTGGTCGATCAGGTGCTGGAGCGCCTTATCGTTAACCAAATTCAAGTCCAGCGGGCAAATCGCATGGGGATCCGCATCCCCGACGACCTGCTAAACCAGACGATCGGTCAAATGGCGGCCCAACAAGGCCTATCGATCAACGACCTGCCTGCCGCGCTGGCAACACAAGGCGTCGACTATGCGACCTACCGGAACGAGGTCCGCCGCGAAATAACGCTCCGGCAGTTGCGCAGTATCGAGGTGACCGGCCGCATCCAGGTCTCACCACGCGAAATCGAGCAATGCCTCGAAAAGCAGATCGGCCAAGTCAATAGCAATGCGGAATACGACATTTCGCATATTTTGATCAGCGTGCCCGCAGCAGCGACGGCCGCGCAGTTTGCCGAGGCAGAAAAAGAAGCAAACGACGTTCGCGATACGATCGTAGGCGGCGCCAATTTCAGCGAGATGGCCGTTCGCCATTCCGATGCGCAGACCGCACTGGAAGGTGGTGCGTTGGGGTGGCGGCGCGGCGATCAAATTCCGACGCTTTTCTCGACCGTCGTCGCCGAGCTCGACGTCGGCGAGACGTCTGAACCCATTCGTAGCC
Source organism: Pseudomonadota bacterium (assembly GCA_039183535.1). GTDB lineage: Bacteria > Pseudomonadota > Gammaproteobacteria > Steroidobacterales > Woeseiaceae > JBCAXA01. Next base: position 970 of record JBCDBO010000120.1, read on the forward strand.
CAAGCGGCTATCACCTTGTTCAGCTTAATGATCAGCGCGGCGCTGTACTCAAAAGCGAGGTCCAACAAAACCGCGTTCGACATATTTTGGTAACGACCAATGAAGTGGTCGACGACCGCACGGCGGAGCTTAAGTTACAGCAAGCGCGTGACCGTATCGTCGGCGGCGAAGAATTCGGCGAGTTGGCACGCGAGATGTCCGAAGACCCTGGATCTGGGAATGAAGGCGGTGATATGGGTTGGGCAGAGCCCGGCATGTTCGTTCCGGAATTCGAAAAAGTCGTCAATGAGTCGGAGATCGGCGAGCTGAGCCAACCGTTCAAAACGCGCTTCGGCTGGCACATGCTCGAGGTTCTCGATCGGCGCATTTATGACAACACGGACGAGATGCGCCAGCGGAGCTGTGAGGTGAACATCCGCAACGCGCGTCTCGACGAAGAGATCGAACTGTGGCTGCGTCGACTGCGCGACGACGCGTTTGTCGATAAGCGAATTTAGCGCCAAACCGTCGGCGCAATGTTGAGCGTTCGGCCCCGGCTGCTGGTCAACGTCGGCGAACCGGCGGGTATCGGCCCCGACATTTGCCTTGCAATCGCCAAGCGACAAGCCGCTACGGCGGTCGCGTTAGTCGCCGACCCAGCCGTTCTCGCCGCGCGTGCCGCGACGCTCGGTGAACCCGCGCCAGACTTTCGTATCCTGGATTGGCAGCAGCCCTTCGCCAGTGACGCCGAGCCCGGTGTGGCGGTTCTGCCAATAACGTTTCCCTCACCAGATTCGCTGGGCGTTCCCGATCCCGCCAACGCCTCGACCCTGCTCGACGGTCTTCGCAGAGCGAATGAGCTGGTCCGGCGCGGCGCAGCCGATGCGTTAGTCACCGCACCGGTGCAAAAAAGCGCGATACTGGATGCCGGCATCGCGTTCAGCGGCCACACCGAGTACCTCGCCGAGTTAAACGCTGCGACGCGACCGGTAATGATGTTGGTGTCCGGTGGTTTGCGGGTCGCATTGGCGACGACGCATCTACCGTTGCGCGCTGTACCCGACGCCATTACCGAACAAAGCCTCGCAACCGTTATCGATGTTTTGCAGTCCGACTTGGGTCGCCGCTACGGGCTCGAGCGACCGCGAATTGCCGTTTGTGGGTTGAATCCGCACGCCGGTGAAGGCGGTCACTTGGGCCATGAGGACGATCGCATCATTGCACCGGCGATCGCGGCGGCGCAGAGTCGCGGAATCGATGCGTTCGGCCCGGTCCCGGCCGATACGGCATTTACGCCTGCCGTTGGACACATCGATGTTGTGTTGGCGATGTATCACGATCAGGGTCTGCCGGTCATCAAACACGCCGGCTTCGGCAGTGCGGTCAATGTCACGCTTGGCTTACCGGTTATTCGAACGTCGGTCGACCATGGTACTGCGTTGACGCTTGCCGGCACCGGCGACGCGGATCCTGCGAGTTTGTTTGCCGCCATGGACGAGGCCGCGAAGCTGGTACTGCATGCCCGTTGACCCGCAACCGCGCCGGAAGCGTTTCGGACAGCACTTCCTGCATGATCCGAGCATCATCAAGCGCATACTTGCGACGATCGATCCAGCGACTGCGACGCACGTGGTCGAGATCGGTCCGGGCGGCGGCGCATTGACAGCCGCACTCGCCGCTGCGGCACCGCGACTAACCGCCATCGAGATCGATCGCGACCTCGTTGGCTGGTTACGTGATGCGTTTGGCGATCATAGCAACGTAGCCATCCTTGAGGCCGACGCGCTGCGGGTCGACTTCGAGTCACTGGGCGACACGCTCACCGTTGTCGGCAACCTCCCTTACAACATCTCGACGCCGTTGTTGTTTCGGATCACAGACGCGCGGGCCGCCATCAGCAGGGCGATTTTTATGCTGCAACGGGAAGTCGTCGATCGAATCGTTGCAGAGCCCGGCTCCAAAACCTACGGTCGTCTAAGCGTTATGTTGCAATGCTACTGGCTGGCCACCGCGCGGATAAACGTACCACCTGGTGCGTTTACCCCACCACCAAAAGTGGATTCGGCAGTCGTCGAGCTAGTGCCACGCACACCGCTTATTGGACAAAACCTCGCGGCGGAATTTGAGACCATCGTCCGCACCGCCTTTTCGCAACGACGCAAGACACTGCGTCGCTCGCTCCGGACGTTGCTGTCAACGGATGCCATTGAAGCGGCTGGCATCGACCCAGGCGCGCGACCGGAGACCTTATCCGTCGACGATTTCGCGCGGCTCTGCCTGCCACGCTGATCGCATCGCGGGTATACTGCGCTGCAGGAATTTGGCGCGCACAGCGTAACCATGGACCAAGAATCTTCACATCGAATCGAAGTCGACGTCGATACGGACTTTGTCGACGGACAATCGGAACCGGATCGAGACCGCTATGTGTTCTCGTACACGGTGACGATCTCGAATACCGGAAAGGTCCCAGCCAAACTCCTGACTCGCCACTGGCTGATTACCGACGCTAACGGCAATGTCCAGGAAGTTCGCGGCGATGGCGTCGTCGGAGAACAACCACACCTTGCGCCGGGTGAAGAGTTTCAATACTCAAGCGGCGCCGTGCTCAATACCCCAGTCGGCTCAATGCAAGGCAGTTATCAAATGATTGCCGACGATGGTGAGCGGTTCGACGCGGCCATCGCGCCCTTCACGCTTGCGGTGCCTGGCCTGCTGCACTAGCGCTCGAGCATCGCGGACCTGTGGCTGTCTACGCAATCGGCGACCTACAAGGCTGCTACGACCCGTTTGCCGAGTTGCTCGACCGGCTGCAATTTGACCCCGAAAACGACCGCTTATGGTTGACTGGCGATCTTGTCAATCGTGGCAAGCAATCGCTGCAGACGTTACGCCATATCTATCGTATGCGCCGGTCGGTCAAACTCGTACTAGGCAATCACGACCTGGCGTTACTGCGGTTGTGGATGACCGGCACATCGGCGCAGCGGGCCAGCGAGTTAAAGGCCATCGTCAAAGCGCCAGACGGCGACGAAATGCTCGACTGGTTATTGCGTCAGCCGCTGGTTCGTCGTAGTAAAAAATACAATGCGGTCCTCGTGCACGCCGGAATTCCACCCGCATGGTCGGTTGACTACGCGCTAGCCCGCTCACGCGAGGTCAGCGACGTTTTGACCGGTACCGACGGTAAAGACTTTTTCGCGAATATGTTCGGTTCCAAGCCGGCTGCCTGGAACCGAAAGCTTAAGGGCTATGATCGCTACCGACACATCGTCAACGCCTTTACACGCATGCGACTGGTAACGCCATCCGGTGCACTCGATCTGTCCTACAGCGGGCCACCGCAGCGCGCGCCCGGCAAGCTCGTACCGTGGTTCGAGGTACCGGATCGAGCAGCAGCATCGACCAAAATCGTTTTCGGGCATTGGGCCGCTTTGGGTTACCTGCAACGTCGCAATTTGTTGTCACTCGATACCGGCTGCGTTTGGGGCCGCCAGCTCACCGCCGTACAAATCGATAAGAAAAACGCCCGTCCGGTGGCTATTCAGTGTCGCTGCCCAGTGTGAATCTACCATCGAAATAGGAATGCAAGTTAACGCCCAGAGCCGCGAGCAAACGCGATGACGAACGACGCGCAACCCGTGATTGTTGGCGGCGGCATCACCGGACTGTTGCTGGCGTTGCACCTTAAACGTTTTGGACTGCCGGTCGTCGTTTTCGATCGCGGCCCCGACCCACGACGCGGCGAATCGGTGGCAGGTCGCTCGATCAACCTCGCCCTCGCCGCACGCGGTCGCGCTGCACTGAGCGCGGCTGGGCTGGACGCACTGATCATGGCGCAAACAACCGCCATGTTCGGCCGAATGTTGCACGCACCGAGCGGTGAGCAACGGTTTCAGCGTTACAGCGCCGATGGTCAGTCGGCTATTTATTCAATCGAACGTCATGGCCTGACCGTTACGCTGGTGGATGCATGCGTGGCGGCCGGCGTCGACCTGCGGTTCGATAGCCGCTGTGTGGGTGTATCGCCCGCCGAACGAACGGTGCATGTTGAAACACCTGCAGGCACTGTCAACGTTAACTACGACCCACTGATCGGGGCGGATGGCGCTGGCTCGATCGTCCGCCGAGACACCGCTTTCGCCGCATCATTCGGCGCTACGGAAGAGCTGCTAGACCACGGTTACAAAGAGCTTAGTATCCCAGCCACCGCCTATGGGTGGTTTCGACTGGACCCGCATGCACTGCACATTTGGCCACGCAGCGCGCATATGCTGATCGCGCTGCCGAATCGAACCGGTGACTTTACCGCAACGCTGTTTCTCGCTAACGACGCGCAACCAGGATTTAACGCGCTAACCAGTGACGCCGACGTCAACGCATTTTTCGCGTCCCACTACCCCAATGCCGGTGCTCTCATACCGGCGTTAGTGAACGAGTTTTCACGTAACCCTATTGGCGTCATGGGCACTGTGCGCTGCGAGCGCTGGCATATCGATGGCGATGTCGTGTTGATCGGCGATGCCGCGCACGCGATCGTTCCGTTTCACGGCCAAGGGATGAACGCGGCCTTAGAAGACTGCCGCGTATTCGCTGCGCTGCTGAACAAAATAGGTCCGGACTGGGCACAGCTGTTTGCGACGTTCGAGCACGAGCGCCGTCGGCACACGGACGCGATCGCCACGATGGCCCTGGAAAACTACGCGGAGATGCGCGACACAGTCCGCGACGCAGCGTTTCATTTGCGTAAGGCTGTGGCATTCGCGCTAGAGCAAGCACTACCAGACCGGTTTGTTACGCAGTATGCATTGGTCATGTTTCGCGACGATATCGGCTACGCCGATGCGCAGCAGCGTGGGGCGATACAGGACCGCCTACTGCATGAGTTGTGCGCGGATGCAGAAACACTCGACGATATCGATATGGACGGCGCGATCACCGCCGCGAAGGCGCGCTTAGCGCCGCTTTAGCTAGTAAGCCGCAATACGCCGCTCGAGCGTCACGAAACTGAACGAATAGTCGGCGTCATCGGCCCGGTGGGTTGTGCGTTCTAGCTCCTGCCAATCATCCGTCGCCAATGGTGGGAAGTAGGTGTCGCCGCTTACCGATGCGTGCACTTGTGTTAAGTAGAGGGTTGTTGCGATCGGCAGCGCCGCCGCGTACAAGGTAGCGCCACCGATAATCATGCATTCGGTGTCCTTGGTATTGTCGGCGTTAGCAACCGCTAACGCCTCGTCAAGGCTCGCAACGACAGACACCCCATCGGCTGTCCACTCGTTCTGGCGCGTGAGCACGATGTTGTGGCGGCCGGGTAGTGGTCTGCCGATCGATTCGAACGTCTTCCTACCCATGACGATCGGCTTGCCCATCGTGACGCGTTTGAAATGACGCAAATCGGCCGGTATGTGCCACGGTAATTGGTTATCGCGACCGATCACCCCATTGTCGGCGACCGCAACGACTAACGATATACGCGACATTCGGTGGCTATCGTTAAACCGCGACCGGCGCGCGGATCGCAGGATGCGACTGGTAATCGACGATACGAATATCGTCGTAGCGGTAGTCGAACAGACTCGCCGGCCGGCGAGTGAAGTCAAGCGTCGGTAGCGGCAAAGGCTCGCGGGTCAATTGCAGATCGGCTTGCTCTAAATGGTTTACGTACAAGTGACAATCACCACCGGTCCAAACGAAATCGCCAGGCTGCAATTCGCACTGGGCGGCAATCATCTCGGTTAGCAATGCGTACGAGGCAATATTAAATGGAACGCCGAGGAAAATATCGGCGCTGCGCTGATAAAGCTGACACGACAGCCGGCCGTCCGCAACGTAGAACTGGAAGAACGCATGGCACGGTGCCAGCGCCATGTCAGCGAGTTCGCCGACATTCCAAGCACTGACAATGATGCGCCGAGAATCAGGGTCGGACTTCAACGTCGCAACAACGTCGGCCAGCTGGTCGATCGAGTCTCCGCTCGCCGTCGGCCAGGACCGCCATTGACGACCATAAACAGGGCCCAGCTCCCCATTCTCATCGGCCCATTCATCCCAAATGCGGACGCCATTTGCTTTTAGATACTTGATGTTAGTGTCACCTTGCAGAAACCACAGCAGCTCGTGAATGACCGACTTGAGGTGAATTTTCTTGGTCGTCACCAGCGGAAATCCAGCCGCAAGATCGAACCGCATCTGATAGCCAAATACCGATCGTGTCCCAGTCCCGGTCCGATCGGCTTTGCGCGTGCCGTTGTTGCGCACGTGACGCATAAAATCGAGATACGCTTGCATAGGTCTTAACCCGCGCTCGGTTCGCTACGGTACGCCGTTACTATCAAGTACGCGCCGAACAAAACCATCGGTAATGACAATAAGTGACCCATCGTGAGCCAGCCAAAGGCGAGATAGCCGAGATGCGCATCGGGTATGCGAACGAACTCGATCAACAACCGAAAGGTCCCGTAGCCGATCAGAAACAAACCACTCACCGCGCGTGTCGGCCGCGGCTTGGACGAGTAAAACCACAGGATCAGAAAGAGCACTAGCCCTTCAAGCAGCGCTTCGTAAAGCTGTGACGGGTGTTTTACAACACCGCCAACTTTGAATCCCCACGGGAGCGTTGTTTGCTTACCCCAGAGCTCGTTGTTGATGAAGTTACCGATCCGCCCGAAAAACAGCCCCGGCGGAACAACCGGTGCCAAGAAATCCAGCAAGCGCCATGGCGCCACTTTGTTCTGCCGCGCAAAAATCAGCATCGCTGTAATCACACCGAGCAGGCCGCCGTGGAACGACATACCGCCTTCGTTGATCTTAATTGGGAATAACCAATCGTCAGCCCATTGATCCAGGCCGTAAAACAACACGTAGCCCAGACGGCCTCCGGCGATTACCCCGATTGCACCGTAGAAGATGAAGTCGCCGACTTGCTCGACGGTCAACAAAGCATTTGGTCGTCGCGCCCGTAACGTTGCGAGGTACCACGCACAGGCGAATCCGGCGAGGTACATCAACCCGTACCAGCGCACGTCGATAGAGAACGCAATCTCGTCGATTTCGGGGTAAGTCAGCATCGCGCTAGTTTACTGACTGGCGCCAGCGCAGCAACGCCTATTGTCGTGGTAGCGCTCGTCCCGATTGCAACGCAGCAAGGCACGTTCGAAGCGCGGCTCGTGTCCACGACTCTGCCGCCGGATGCACGCTCGCACGTGGTCCGGAGATATTCAATACCGCTACGGCGTTATCGCGAATAAACGTCTCGAGCACATCGGCCGCGTCGTCACTATCAAGCTCATGCGCATCGAGGTACAGATACGGTTTATCCTCGCGACGACAGGCCGCAGCGGCCAGCTTCGAGCCAGCGTCAACGTCGCTGAAGCGAACGATACACGTCGCATCGCTATCAAGAACATTCCGCAGCGTTCGCTCCGGATAATCGCTACCCGGCAATTCGCGGACCGGGTAGAACGAGGGAATTTTGCCATCCTCAGCCTTTCGACCGGACGGGCACCAGCCGGCGAGCGGAACACCACGATCGAGCGCCGCCATCATGGCGCCGCGATCGGCGCCGGTTTGGCCGCCGCAGACGATACGAATCGGTATCGGATTCACGACGAATCGAGGCTCCGCCTGGTCCAGCCATCCGCATCGCGGTAAACCTCGTACGCTGGCCAGTAGCGCTCGTCGAGTTTCAGAGTCGTCACCTCAACAGCATCGTTGAAGTTGAGCGTTTTTATCCGCAAAGAATCGCGATCGTCCTTGCCGGCCACCGCAGCGATGAACGTGGCTAAATCCGGTGTCGGGACACCGTCGACTTCGATGATTCGACGGCCGCCCCAAAGGCCGTAGCGGGTCGCCGGTGAGCCGTAATTGAAAAAGGCCACGTAAACACCTTGCGGTTCTACGCCGCGCTGCGCCGCTACTTCACGGTGCGTGTCTTGGAGCAATGCGCCAGCCCATAAAACCACCCGCTCGATGCCCCGACCCGACAATGCAACGGTAGGAACAACAATCTCTTGCAGAGATTTGTTGCGCCAAACTGTAACTACGACTGACGCCTGCTGAGTGGCCCGTTCTAAGTCCCGGTAGGTGCTTACCATGGCGCCATCGACCGCCAATACCATATCCCCGACTTTAAGTTTTTGCGCGGCCGGCGAGCCGCCAACGAGACGCGTTACGGCCAGCACCTGACGGCGGCGCGG
>JBCDBO010000121.1:0-9089 GCA_039183535.1 Pseudomonadota bacterium
GTAGCCACCGTTCCGGGTCGATCGTTTGTTGACCGCGCCATTCGCGTAACCAACGGTTGCGCAGTTCGATTTACCGGCAGTGGCGTCGTGGCACAGCCGGCACAAGCCGTTGCGACGATCGATATAAAAGTCGATGGCTTGGACAACGAACTGCGCAACCGTTGGTTACGCGAATGGCGCGGTCAACAAACGATCGACCCGGAACGGTGGCTACAAGAGTTGGCTGCGGCGTCGGGCCGGGTAGCCGTTGATACTGACGGTCAACTCGATGGCGCTGCTTACTCACTCATTGGCGACATCTCGTTGGCACCGGCGACCGGCGGCACGCTCGCGGTGTTAACCGCCGCGACCGGTACGGCAACACTCGTACTCGACGCAGCATTGCTGCGCCGCATAGCGCAAAGTGGGCAGTCGGTGTTCTGGCTGAGTTACTTGAAACGCGACGGCGATCGCTACGTGCTGAACGCCGAGTTAGCCGATGGGGCCTTGTCACTGAATGGCGCTGCGTTTGCGCTGACCGGCACTAACTGATCGACTGCCTGCGGCAATCGCACGCCTGACGGTTCGGTGGGTTGATACCAGTCATGCTTCATCATCTGGCCCGCTCGCGGACCAGGTCGGGCTGCGGTACAGCGGCCAGCAACGTCTGAGTGTACGGATGCTCGGGCGCTGTAAAAATCGACTCGGCCGGTCCGCTTTCGACCACACGCCCGCGATACATGACGAACACGCGGTGGCAAAGCCGTCGAACAACGGCGAGGTCATGGGCGATAAAGACCATCGCCAGTCCCAACTCGCGTTGCAGCTCGAGCAGCAAATCGACGATCTCCGCTTGCACGGATACGTCGAGCGAGCTCAATGCTTCGTCGCAAAGCAATAGGCGCGGCCCGGTAATCAGCGCCCTGGCGATCGCGATACGTTGGCACTGGCCGCCGGAGAACTCGTGCGGGAAACGCTCTAGTGCAAAACGATCGAGGCCAACCCGTTCGAGCATCGTCAGCACGCGAGCGAGTCGGTCACCCGGCGCTAATGACGGCTCGTGCACGAGCAGTGGCTCACCGACAATCGTTGCGACCGGCAGTCGCGGGTTTAGCGAGGCGAGTGGGTCTTGAAAAATCAGTTGAACATCGCGTCCAGGCAACAGCGCTTGACCGTTCGGCCCTTCGAGTCGTACCGAGCCACGGCGCGATTCGACAATTCCGACGATGGCGCGCACCAGCGACGATTTACCGGACCCGGACTCGCCCACGATCCCAACACTCTCGCCGACACGCACCGACAATGAAACGTCGTGCACGGCTTGGAGCGTTTCACGACGTCGAAATCCGCGCCGTGGCAAGCGGAAATCGACCGACAGTGCATCGACGTCGAGCAACGTGGAACCACCCGCTGGCAGCTCTGTATCAGGGCCTGGACCGTCAACGCGAGGCACCGCTGCCAGCAAACGCTGCGTGCAGGGATGACGCGGAGCGGTAAAAACTTCGGACGTGGCACCGGCTTCTACAAGAGCGCCGTTTTCCAGCACCAACACGGAGTCGCACGAACGGGCCACGACACCAAAGTCGTGCGTTATCAGCACCAGCCCCATTCCGAAAGCATCCCGCAGCTCATTGATCAGCGTGAGAATGTCGGCTTGAACGGTCACGTCCAACGCCGTCGTCGGTTCATCGGCAATTAGAATTTCAGGGCGGCATAGCAGCGCCATCGCGAGCAATATGCGTTGCCGCATACCGCCGGAGAATTCGTGTGGATATGCGCCGAGCCGGCGCTCCGGCTGCGCGATCCGCACGGCGTCGAGCATCGCAACAATCTCCTGACGCCGCTCGGCAGCAGACAAGGCGCGATGCTGCGTGAGAACCAGATCGAGCTGGCGACCGATCGGTAAATACGGATTGAGCGATTGCAGTGGATCTTGGAACACCATGCCGATACGCCGACCACGAATCGTTCGAAGCAGCTCGGCCGGCTGATTGAGCAACTCGGTCTCAGCAAGACGGACGCTGCCGCGTGCCGAGCCGTTATCGGCGAGCAGGCCGAGCATGGCGAGACAAGCCTGTGACTTACCGCTGCCGGACTCGCCAACAATACCGAGCGACTCGCGGGGACCGACGGCGAAATGCAGATCGCGAACGGCCATGAGCGGACCATTGGGCGTCGCAAACGTGACATCGAGGTTTTGGACGGTTAAGCGGCTCATCGTTGATAGCGCTGATCGATAGCGTCGCGGAGACCGTCGCCGAGAAAATTAAAGGCGTACAGCGTTGCCGTCAGAAAACCGCCCGGGAGTAACAGAACCCAAGGGGCGAGCTCCATCACCTCAGCACCCTGATAGACGAGCGTGCCCCACGATGTCAGCGGCTCTTGCACACCGAGGCCGAGAAAACTCAAGAACGACTCGATCAGTATGACTTGCGGCATGGTCAGCGTTGCGTAAACGACGACGACACCGGCAAGGTTCGGGACAATGTGACGGCGAATGATGGTCGCCGTACCAACACCGGTCAGCTCGGCGGCTGCGACGAATTCGCGTTGCCGCAGACTGATGGTTTGGCCGCGAACGATGCGCGCCATGTCGAGCCAATTGATCGCCCCGATAGCGACGAAAATCAGTAAAAAATGGCGGCCGAAGACGACCATTAACAAAATCACGAAAAACATAAACGGGATGGCGTACAGCACGTCGACGATACGCATCATCAGATGATCGACACGGCCGCCGATGTAGCCTGCCGTTGCTCCCCACAGCACACCGATCACAATGCTGACCAGCGTCGCGATAACGCCGACCGTCAACGAAATTCGGCCGCCGATCATGACCCGCGTAAATAAGTCGCGGCCTAAGTCATCGGTACCGAACCAATGACCGCTGGCGAGGCTCGGCGGTTGCAGTGCGTTGGCCGTATCGAGCGTCTCGTGATCGTGCGGGCTCAGCGACGGCCCGACGATGACAGCAACGGTCAGGAGCACGAGCAGGCCCAGCGGTACTCGTAACGCCCAGCGGCGCAGCATGCCGCCCGCCGGCCGTGCCAGACGGGTATTCATCGGTAACGCACCCGCGGGTCGAGCCAACCGTAGAGCAGGTCAACGACGAGGTTCAAACCGATAACGAGCGTGCTGTACAGCACGACGATGCCTAAGACGACGGTGTAGTCGCGGTTAATCGCCCCCTGGACAAAGAACCGGCCGAGGCCGGGCAAACCAAAGATCTCCTCGACGACGACCGACCCTGTAAGCATTGCCGCCGCCGCCGGTCCGAGGTAGGACACGAGCGGCAGGGCCGTCGGCCAAACCGCGTGGCGGACGATAATGGTCCGCAGACTAAGACCTTGAGCACGCGCGGCCCGGACGTATGGAGTTGCCAGAACTTCGAGTAGCTCGGCCCGAATCAGGCGAGCGATGTAGGCGACCTGCGGCAGCGCTAGCGCCACAACGGGTAGCACCCAGGATGCCGGCCCGACGAGATCGCCCGCTGGCAACCACCGCAGTGTCACGGCGAACAGCAACACCAGTACCGGCGCGATAACGAAGTTGGGAACCGACAAGCCGACCAAGGCGAGCGCCATCAGCGCTCGATCGACCCAGCCGTTGCGGTGCAGCGCCGCAAACGTGCCGGCCAGAGCACCGAGCGTGAGCGCCAGCAGCATCGCGAGCAGCCCCAGCGTCAACGACACCGGCAGGCCCTGGGCGATCAACTCGGCAACATCGGTATCTTGGTAGCGAAACGACGGACCAAAATCACCGCGCAGCAAACCGGACAGGTAGCGGCCGAACTGCTGCCAGACCGGTTCGTCCAGGTAGTACGCCGCCTCCAGACGCGCTTCGATCTCCGGTGGCAGGCGACGTTCGGCGTCGAACGGCCCCCCCGGTGCGGCTCGGGTCAGAAAAAACGCCATCGCAATGACGATGAACAACGTTGGGACAGCGCTCGCTAAGCGGCTTAGTGTGTAATGCAGCATGTAGCGTAGTGCAGCAATGCTGCAGCATGACGGTACCGTCTGAGCGGCGCGGAGATTATCAAAATCAATACGTTACAAAGAAACCGATGGCATTGCGCGCAACGATCGCAACATTGGCGTGGCATGGCCAGTAACGCCAACCCACGCTCAGGCAGAGCGCGCCAGGCTCTGTTTCTTAAGATGCACGAGCAACAATGAAATCGCCGCTGGCGTTACCCCGTCGATTCGGCCCGCCTCGCCGAGCGTGACCGGCCGATGGCGTTGGAGTTTTTGCCGGGCCTCGGTCGAGAGGCCGTGCACAGCGGCATAATCGATATCGGCGGGCAACCGTAGTGTTTCGCTTTTCCGGTGGCGAGCGATTTCTCGTTCGGCGCGTTCGATGTAACCGTGGTACTTGGCTTGCACGTCAATTTGCTGAGCGACGAGTTGGCGCTGCTCAGGGCAAAGCTCGGCGCTATCGGGGTCCGGTCCGACAGCGGCAATGGCCGTCAGTGCTTGGTAGTCGACCTCGGGACGTCGCAGCAAGGTCAATGCCTGCATCTCCCGGGCAACGGGTGTACCGAGCCGCTCAACATCGGTGGCTTCGAGCGCCGTGGGGCGCACCAATGTGCGCGCCAAACGCTGCTGCTCGCGCTCAACCGCCTCGCGACGCGACGCGAAGTCTCGCCAACGCAGGTCATCGACGAGGCCGAGTTGGCGGCCATGTGGTGTTAGGCGAAGGTCGGCGTTGTCTTCGCGCAGCAGCAAGCGATGCTCCGCCCGCGACGTGAACATCCGGTATGGCTCCGACACACCGCGGGTAATCAAGTCGTCGATCAATACCCCGATATAGGCCTCATGCCGGCCGGGCGTCCATGGCTCCAGCCCCGCGGTTCGGCGGGCTGCATTCAAACCGGCAACCAACCCTTGCGCCGCCGCTTCTTCGTAGCCGGTGGTCCCGTTGATTTGGCCCGCGAAATAGAGACCGGCAACGGCTTGCGTCTCGAGGCTTGGGCTCAGGTCACGCGGATCGAAGTAATCGTATTCGATGGCGTAACCGGCACGCGTTAGATGCGCATTTTCGAAACCGGCGATGCTGCGCACAAAGGCCTCTTGCACCTCATACGGCAACGACGTGGAGATACCGTTCGGATAGACCTCGTGCGTGCCGAGACCTTCCGGTTCTACAAAAATTTGATGAGCATCGCGATCGGCAAAGCGCACCACTTTGTCTTCGACCGACGGACAATAGCGCGGCCCGACGCCTTCGATCTTGCCGGTAAACATCGGCGACGACTCGGCCGCGTCGCGAATCAAGGCGTGCGTCGTCGCGTTCGTGTACGTGATGTAGCACGAGATTTGGCGCGGGTGATCGGCCGCGCGGCCAAGAAACGAGAACAACGGCGTTGGCGTATCGCCCGGCTGCTCTTTGAGTTTACTGAAATCGAGCGAACGCGCATCGAGACGCGGCGGCGTCCCGGTTTTTAGCCGGCCCACGCGAAACGGTAGCGCCCGCAAGCGCTCGGCCAAGCGATTTGACGCCGGATCGCCAGCGCGGCCACCCGACGATTGGCTTAGCCCGACATGAATACGACCGCCGAGGAACGTTCCGGTTGTTAGGACGACCGCCGGCGCGAAGAACTCAAGGCCGGACCGCGTTATGACGCCGCGGATCTGCTCGGCCTCGATCAACAAGTCGTCGACGGCACTTTGGAAGATTTTTAGGTTTGGCTGGTTCTCGACCCGCTGCCGAATCGCTTGCCGATACAAGGACCGATCGGCTTGCGCTCGGGTCGCGCGAACCGCCGGGCCTTTACTGGCGTTCAATGTCCTGAATTGAATACCGGCCACATCAATCGCTTGCGCCATGGCACCGCCCAACGCATCGATTTCGCGGGTCAGGTGACCTTTCCCGATACCGCCGATCGCCGGGTTGCAGCTCATTTGCCCTATGGTCTCGATATTGTCGGTAACGAGTAGCGTCGCGGCGCCGCTCCGAGCGCTAGCTAGCGCAGCTTCGGTGCCGGCGTGACCACCACCGATAACAATGACGTCAAATTGTCGGGCTGAACGGCTCATCGTGCGATTTTACGTCGCCGTCGCACGAGACGCCAAAACGCTTTGACAGGTTTTGCTACACCGGTCAGACTTTTACGCGTGATTCGTTGTCTTCGTATGACCCTCGGGCTGGCCGCCCTGGCCGCCGCTGCGCCGAGTGCACTGCACGCCGCCCCCACACCTCGCGATTGGTTGGAGCCTTGTCGACTCAACCAAGCTGCGTTTGTGCCCAGCGTTAGCGCGCAGTGTGGTCGGCTCGATGTGCCCAAAGACCCCGTCGCCGACGACAGCGATACCCTCACACTCGAAGTTGCTGTCATCCCAGCGTTAAACATCAATCCAGCTCCAGACCCGCTTATCTTGATTGCCGGTGGGCCTGGCCAATCGACCATCGAGTTTTATCTGGCCCAGCAAAGCGCGTTCGCGGCCGTTCGTCTTGAGCGCGAAATTGTTTTGGTCGATCAGCGCGGCACCGGCCGCTCGAACCCGCTTGCTTGTGAAGCGGGCAACGAAGAATTGCTAAGTCCGTCGACCATCGAGGGAATCGCGGCAGCCGCTAGCGTTTGCCTCGAAACGCTCGACGCCGACCCGCGCTTTTTTACGACCAGCGCCGCCGTCCGCGACCTCGACGCCGTTCGGACGGCACTCGGTATCGACGTTGTTAACGTCTACGGCATCTCGTATGGAACGCGCGTCGCCCAGCACTTTATGCGGCGCTACCCAAGCGCGACACGACGCGTCATTCTCGATGGCGTTACCTACCCCGGGATGGTGCTTGGGCCGGGTATTGCCATCGACGCCCAGCGCGCCTTAACCGGCTTGTTCGACCGTTGCGCCGAAGATACGGCTTGTGCAGCACGCTACGCCGATTTGCCCGACCGGTTCACGACGTTGTTAAGCGCGCTGCGCGATCAGCCGGTTGAGTTGACCCTCGCTGACCCGGCCACCGGCGAGCCGAGGGCCTTTGTCCTTGGCGATGACGAGCTGGGCGCCGCCATGCGTTTGCTGTCGTATTCGCCGCTGACGAGCGCACTGGTGCCGCTGCTGATCGCCGAAGCAGCCGACGGCAACTATCAACCGCTGGCGGCACAAGTCGCCATGATCGAACGTGACCTGACCGGGATGCTCAACCTCGGCATGCACAACGCGGTGGTCTGCACCGAAGACATGCCCTTTTACGTACCGGATGCCGACGAGGACGCCGCGATTGCCGCATCGTACCTCGGCCGGCTCAATATCGATGGTCTGCAAGCGGTTTGCGATGTCTGGCCGGCCGGCTTTATCGATGACGATTTCCGCGAGCCGCTGACGAGCGATATCCCAACGCTGCTGCTCTCGGGCGAGAATGACCCGGTCACACCACCGAATTATGCCGAGCGCGCTGCCGAGGGGCTCAGTCAGTCGCAGCACATCGTTGGTCCCGATTACGGCCATGGGCTTGCTGGCCATGGCTGCGTGCCAAAACTGATGGCCGAGTTTCTCGACGACGAACAACCGTTGCCGATCGATGCTAGCTGCGTCGACAAGCTTGCCGTCATGCCGTTTTTTATTGACTACGCCGGACCAGCACGATGATTACTGTCAGCGGTTTGGCGAAGCGTTTTGGCGATGTAACCGCCGTACGTGACGTTAGCTTCGACGCCGTGAACGGCAAAATTACCGGCTTGCTCGGCCCTAACGGCGCTGGCAAGTCGACGACGCTGCGGATGCTCTACACGGTGCTGAAGCCCGATTCGGGTACGGCGAAAATCGACGAACTGGACGTCGTTGTCGACCCGCTCGGTGCCCGCGGCCGACTCGGCGCACTACCGCACGGCTCCGGTCTTTACCCGCATTTAACCGGCCGCGAGAACGTCCGGTACTTTGGCCGACTGCATGGCCTACGAGGCGATGCACTCGAACAGCGCACCGAGCAGCTCATCGAGCAGCTCGATATGCGCGGTTTCGCCGACCGCAAAACCAAAGGGTATTCGCAGGGGCAAAAGACCAAAGTCGGCCTCGCGCGGGCACTCGTGCACGAACCGGACAACATCATCCTCGACGAACCAACGAACGGGCTCGACGTTATGGCGACGCGGGCGCTGCGCGAGTTGATCATTGCACTGAAAGCGACCGGCAAGTGCGTGTTGTTCTCAAGTCACGTCATGCAAGAAGTCGCCGCCGTTTGCGATGACATCGTCATCATCGCGCAAGGCCAGGTTGCCGCGCGTGGTACGCCGGATGCGCTGCGCGAGCGGTTTGGGAACGACGACCTCGAAGAGGTGTTTGTTGCGGCGATCAGTAGCGTTGCGGAGCCGGCCCGATGACACCGGCATGGCGCACCGTATTTGGCAAAGAGCTGTTCGAGAACTTTCGCGACCGGCGCACGTTGATGTCGGTATTGATGGGTCCGTTATTCGGGCCAATTATGTTCGTTGGCATCATGACGCTGACCTTATCGCGCGCCATCGACGCAACCGATAAGCCGCTTGAGCTGCCGATTATGAACGCCGACGCAGCGCCGGGTTTGATCGCGTTTCTCGAACAGAACAATGTTGAAATGAGCGACGCCGGCACCGATCGCGACGGCGTCATCGACGCCGTGCGGCTCGGCGAGCTCGACCTGGCCGTCATTATCCCTACCGATTTCAGCGAGCAATTGCGCACCATCGAACCGGTACGGATCGAGATCGTCGCTGATCAGTCCAACTCGCAAGCAGGCCCGCGCGCCGATCGCGCCTACGACTTGGTGGCCTCGTGGGGCCAACAAGTCGCCGCCTTGCGCCTGCTGGCGCGCGGCGTTGATCCGTCGGTCTTACGACCCGTTCTAGTCGACGAGATCGATACGTCGACACCGACGGGCCGCTCGGCGCTGATCCTCGGCATGCTGACGTATTTCATCCTATTTGCCATGCTGATGGGCGGCATGTCGCTGTCTATCGATTCGACGGCCGGCGAGCGCGAGCGCGGCTCGCTCGAGCCGCTGTTGTCATTGCCGGTGCAGCGCAGCGAACTGATCCTCGGCAAGATTGCAGCGGCCGTCGTTTATATGTTGATGGCGCTCGCGTTGTCGCTAACGGCGTTTATGCTGGCGATCGGCTTTTTGCCACTCGAACA
>JBCDBO010000122.1:0-9038 GCA_039183535.1 Pseudomonadota bacterium
AACGGGCTCGGCTGATGCGCTCGCGTGCGCTCGAATTTTCGGTATTCGGATTGCCGATCAAGACGCAGGCGGTCTACGCGATTTTGCTCACGATTCCGATCGGTGCGCTGGTCATGGTGTTCCTGCGCAACATCGTTGGCTTTGAAAGCTTCGGGACGTTTTTGCCGGTGCTCGTCGCGTTAGCGTTTCGCGAGACACAGCTCGTTTGGGGGCTACTGTTGTTCACACTGTTAGTCTCATTGGGCCTCATGATTCGTTTCATGCTCGAGCGACTACGCTTGCTGCTGGTGCCAAGGTTGACGGCCGTGTTAATCATCGTTGTTATCTTGATGCTCGCGATCAGTGTGTTGTCACACCGATTAGGCATTGAGTCGGGACTGTCGGTCGCCTTGTTCCCAATGGTCATCATTGCAATGGCGATTGAACGTATGTCGGTCCTGTGGGAAGAGCGGGGCGCGGGCGATGCGATAAAAGCCGCCGTTGGTACCCTCGTCGTTGCGGCACTGGCGTATCTCGTCATGGGGCTCGACATCGTTGAGCACCTGGTCGTGACGTTCCCAGAATTGTTGCTCGTGGTCCTGGCGATTGTCCTTGTGATCGGCCGCTACACGGGCTTTCGATTAACGGAGGTAGCGCGGTTCAAAGCACTGACGCACGATAATGCTAAAGACACTCCGAGCGCTTAACACGGCCGGTGTGCTCGGTATTAATGAGCGCAACAGTCAATACGTCATGCGTTGTAATCCCCGGCGGCTATACCCGCTGGTGGATAACAAAGTGGCGACCAAGGAGCTCGCAATCAACGCCGCGATGGCCGTACCGGAACTCTACGGCGTTGTGTCGAGTCAAGCAGGCGCAAGGCGTCTTGGCGATATCATCGGCGAGCGTGACTCGTTCGTCATTAAGCCGGCCTGTGGCAGCGGCGGCGACGGAATCGTTGTTATCGATGGCCGTCGCAAAGGCCGATTCCGCAGCATTGGCGGGCGACTCATCGCCCTCGACGAGTTAACCCACCACGTCTCGAACATCGTCGGTGGTCAATACAGTCTGACCGGTGCGCCCGATTCCGCCATTGTTGAGTATTGTGTTCGCTTCGATCCATTGTTCGAGCAAATCAGTTTCCGCGGTGTGCCAGACATTCGAGTTTTGGTTTACCGTGGTTACCCCGCCATGGCCATGGTGCGCCTGCCAACGCAAGCGTCGGACGGCAAAGCAAACCTGCACCAGGGCGCCGTTGGTACCGGTATTGATCTAGCCAGTGGCCGAACCGTCGGCGGGGTCCAAGGCAATTCCCGGATCGATGAGCATCCCGATACTGGCTTCCCCATCGCCGGTGTTGCAGTGCCGAGTTGGTCGTTTATTTTGGAGTCAGCGGCACGTTGTTACGACGTGACCGGGCTCGGCTATCTTGGCGTAGATATGGTGATCGACCGCGACCTAGGTCCGTTAATTCTTGAGCTGAACGCCCGGCCCGGGCTGAACATTCAGATCGCGAATGAGACCGGTCTCCGGCCACGACTCAATCGAATCGATACGGCCGCCGATCCGGCCTCGGACGTGGCTGCGCGGGTCGCGTTTTCGGTGGCCGAGTTTGCCGTTGGCGCCTGACGCTTGAGATCGCTAAACTACGCGCTCAATCGACAGTGACAGCGGGAGAGAGCCCAGCCACACACGGCGGGGCCGCCGACGGCGCAACTCGCCCGGAAACGCTCAGGCAAAAGGACTGTTGTCGCTGATTGGCTCTGGAGAGCGGCACTACGGTGCCCACCGAAGGTGTGCGGCCGCACAGCGGTCATGATCTCTCAGGTTCCCGGACAGAGGGGCGACGGAATTACAGTAGTCGATTTCTGTCGCAGCCAGATGAGGGACGAAATGGGTCATCAAACCCCACTTTTTGACGAACACGTGGCGGCCGGCGCGCGCATGGTCGATTTCGGTGGTTGGGACATGCCGTTGCAATACGGCTCCCAAATCGCCGAACACAACGCTGTGCGAATGGCTAGCGGCATGTTCGATGTCAGCCACATGACCGTCGTTGACGTGAGCGGCGCTGCGGCGGCGGACTACTTGCGGCGTGTCGTTGCGAACGATGTCGCGCGGCTGACCAAGCCCGGTAAGGCCTTGTATGGCTGCTTACTGAACGAATCCGGTGGCATCATCGACGACTTAATTGTCTATTTTTGCGACACCGATCGTTATCGCTTGGTTGTTAATGCCGCGACACGCGACAAGGACCTCGCCTGGTTAGCGGCCGCTGCCGGTGACGACGTTACGTTGCTGGAGCGCGCTGACCTTGCAATGGTCGCTGTTCAAGGTCCCGACGCGCGTGCGCTTGTAGGGCGCGTCCTTGGTCACGCCGACGAACTCAAGCGCATCGGTCGATTCGGTTTTGCCGAGTTCGGCGACGCGTTTGTCGCGCGAACCGGCTACACCGGTGAGGATGGTTTTGAGGTGATCTTGCCGGGCGCCGACGCGATCGATCTGTGGCGCGGTCTCGCTGCGGCCGGTGTTGCCCCATGCGGACTCGGTGCGCGCGACTCGTTGCGCCTTGAAGCCGGATTGTGTCTGTATGGGTCGGACATGGACGAAACCACGTCGCCTTATGAGAGTAATCTCGCCTGGACTGTTGACGTCAGTGACGCGGAGCGCCGGTTTATTGGACGCGATGCCTTGGGCTCTGCCGACTCGCCGGACCGTGTGCTAACCGGTTTAGTTCTGCCGGCCGGCGGCGTACTGCGAGGCGGTCAATCCGTGTTGACCAATACCGGTGAGGGCACGATAACGAGCGGCAGTTTCTCGCCGACCTTACGTGTCTCGGTTGCGTTAGCTCGCCTGCCGGCGGGCTCGACCCAGGCAGAAGTTGTCATTCGCAACAAGCAATTGCCGGTACAAATCGTCAAGCCACCGTTCGTCCGCGCCGGCAAAGCGACGTTCGCGCAAACCTGAAGTAGGAGATCGTTATGAGCAACGTTCCGGGTGATTTACGTTACACCAAAGACCATGAATGGGTGCGCATCGAAGACGATGGCAGCCTCGTCGTCGGCATCACCGATCACGCCCAAGAAGCGTTAGGGGACCTCGTTTTCGTCGAGGTTCCTGAGCTTGACCAGACCGTAGCGGTGGGCGATGGTCTCGCCGTTGTCGAGTCAGTCAAGGCCGCGTCCGATGTCTACGCACCGTTCGCGGGAACGGTGACTGGTGTGAACGAAGCGTTAGCCGACCAGCCCGAACTCATTAACAGTGAGCCGTACGAAGAGGGCTGGATCGCGCGCCTGCAGCCCGATAACCGCGATGACATTGACTCCTTGATGGACGCCAACGCGTACGACCAATACTTAATTGAACTCGAAGACGGCTGACGGGTAGCTTTGCCATGCCATTTATTCCGCACACAGACAGCGACATCCAACACATGTTGGCAACAATCGGTGTCGACTCTATCGATGCGCTGTTTGACGAGATCCCCGATGAGCTGCGTATCGATGCGCTCGATGGCATCCCACCGGGGCTATCGGAGATGCAAGTCACGCGGCTTATGCGGGAACGGGCAGCCGCAGACACCGGCCTTGCCTGCTACATCGGGGCCGGTGCGTACGAGCACCACATACCGGCGGCGGTTTGGCAGCTAACGACGCGCGGCGAGTACTACAGCGCCTATACCCCGTACCAAGCGGAGGCCAGCCAAGGGACCTTGCAAGTCATTTATGAGTACCAGTCGATGATGGCGGCGCTGACCGGCATGGAGGTTAGCAACGCGTCGCTGTACGACGGTGCATCCGCGATGGCTGAGGCGGCGTTGATGGCCGTGCGTTGCCAACGCCGCTCGACGTCTCGCACCGTCCTTTGTGCGGCCGGCACCAGCGACGTCTATCGGCGGGTTGCCAAGGCGATTGCTGGCACGCAAGGCCTCGATTTTCCGTTGCTCGACACGGTCGATGACACCGGCTTGACCGATGCCGCGGCGATCGGCGCCGGTGAACCGCCCGTCGCTGTTGTTATCCAACAGCCGGGTTTCCACGGCACGCTGGACGACGTAGATCGCTTGACTGATGCGGCGCACGCGGTCGGCGCGCTCGTCATTGCCGTTGTTAACCCGATGTCACTGGCGCTGCTAAAACCGCCTGGCGAGTGGGGTGAACGCGGTGCCGATATCGTTTGTGGTGAGGGCCAACCGCTGGGCGTTCCGATGTCATCCGGTGGGCCTTATTTCGGGTTTCTAACGACGCGCAAATCGATGGTCCGGCAGATGCCGGGGCGTATCGTCGGGCGCACGGTCGATACGCAGGGCAGGCCTGGTTTCGCGCTAACGCTGCAGGCCCGCGAGCAACATATACGCCGGTCGAAAGCGACATCGAATATCTGCACAAATCAGGGCCTCGCCGTCACGGCTGCGACTATGCACATGAGCTTACTCGGCGATGCCGGACTAGAGGAGGTCGCGGTACGCAGCGTTCAGGGCGCCCATCGCTTGGTCGCGGGTATGACCGCGCTGCCAGGCGTCGAGCGCGTCTACACGGCGCCGTTTTTTCACGAAGCGACACTGCGATTGCCCGTCACAGCCGCGGCGTTTAATACGGCTATGGCTGAGCGCGGCTTCGCGGCTGGCTATGATATCGCTGAGCTTGATGCGGAGCGGCCTCACGAACTGCTGGTCTGTGTAACGGAGACGAAAACGGACGCCGACATCGATGCGTATATCGACGCGGCGACCGAGGTTCTCAATGCGCACGGCTAACATCGACGGTGCCATCGCGCCCGTTGATTTGCCGCTGCTGGAGGTTGGCGATAACGCCCCAGATTTCGCACTCCTCAATACCGAGTTTGGCGAGCGGTCGTTGGCGGACAGCCACGGCAAGCGCCGCGTCTTGATGACGGTGCCTGGCGTCGATGTCGACGGGGTCTCCGCCACCGCGGTCGAAATCGGCGCCTTGCTCGGTGATACCGAGATTGTGTTTCTGATCGCGTCACGCGATTCGCCGTTCACACTGCGACGTTTCGATCAGACGGTCGACCTTGCGCAGTGCGAAGCGTTGTCGGCATTTCGTAACGACGAATTCGGGCGCGATTACGGCGTTGCGATTACCGATGGGCGGCACAGCGGCTTACTGGCCGAGTCCGTCTTTGTCATCGATGAAAATGAAACCTTAACCCATGTTCAATTTGCCGAAACGTCGCTCGATTTGGACGCACTCGGTACTAGCCTCGGCTTGAAGCGACGAGAAGATTCATGAGTAAAACCGAAACGAACGCGTTGATTTTCGACCTTTCATCGTCTGGACACCGTGCCGCCGCGCAAACCGTGGCCGGAGCGCTACCGGAGGGCGCCTTACCCGCTGCACTGCGTCGGACCGGCGCTTTGGGGCTGCCCGCTGCGTCCGAGCTCGATGTCGTTCGCCACTACACGCGGCTCTCACAAAAGAATTTCAGCATCGATACGCAGTTCTATCCACTTGGTTCGTGCACGATGAAATACAACCCGCGGGCCGCAAACTCACTGGCGATGCTGCCGGGGTTTCTCGATCGGCACCCGCTTGCGCCGGCGGCACAAGGGCAAGGCTATCTCACCTCGATGTTCGAGCTGCAGGAGATGCTGAAAGAAGTCACCGGGATGCAAGGCGTGTCGCTGACACCGATGGCCGGTGCGCAAGGTGAGCTGGCTGGCGTTGCAATGATCATGGCGTACCATCGCTCGCGCGGTGATGACGCGCGACGCGAGATCATCGTGCCTGATGCGGCCCACGGCACCAACCCGGCAACGGCAACGATGTGCGGTTGTGTCGTCAAGGAAGTACCGACGGATCGTCACGGCGACGTCGATATCGACGCGCTAAAAGCCGCGGTCGGCCCGCAAACCGCCGGCATTATGCTGACCAACCCGTCAACACTAGGCGTGTTCGAACGGCGCATCGGCGAAATCGCGGCGATTATCCATGGCGCCGGTGGGCTGCTGTATTACGACGGTGCCAACCTCAACGCGATTCTCGGTAAGTGCCGGCCGGGCGATATGGGCTTCGATGTTATCCACATGAACCTCCATAAGACGTTCTCAACGCCGCACGGCGGCGGTGGCCCCGGCTCCGGTGCCGTCGGTGTCGCGGAGCGCCTAATCCCGTTCCTGCCCGTACCGGTTGTTGTTGCCGATGCTAGCGGCTCTGAGACGATCTACCGGTATGCCGATGAACGCGAGCGGCCGCAGTCAATAGGTCGCTTGTCGGGCTTCATGGGCAACAGTGGCGTCTTGTTGCGTGCTTATATCTACATGCGCATGCTCGGTGCGGACGGCATGCGCCGGGTTGCCGAGTTCGCAACATTGAACGCTAACTACCTACAAGCGCGACTTCGCCAAGCCGGGTTTGAGCTCGCCTTTCCCGAGCGGCGCGCCAGCCATGAGTTCATCGTCACGATGAAGCGCAGCGCCCGCGAGTACAACGTCTCGGCGATGGATATCGCCAAAGCGCTGCTCGACTACAACATGCACGCGCCAACAACGTATTTCCCGTTGTTGGTGCCAGAGTGTTTATTAATTGAGCCGACCGAAACGGAGTCGTTAGAGACCCTTGACCAATTTGTCGCTGCGATGATTTCGATTGCCGAGCGCGCTGCGAGTGATGCCGATGGAATCCGTGCAGCACCACAAACGACCCCGCTCGGGCGGCTCGATGACGTCCGTGCGGCACGCGAATTAGACCTTACGTACCGCAAGGCCGGCTAAAAAACGTCAGCGATAGCGCGAACTTGTTCCGGTTTTTCCGGCCTATACTTGGCATAGTCCCAAAATCTCTGCCGCGTCAGCGTGCAGACCTGAAAGTTCAAGTAGGTCGTTTTATGGTTCGAACCTCAGTCGTTAGTGTTGTTGCTGTTATTGGCAGCTTGTTGCCGATCAGCAGCGTCGGGGAGCCGATTTCTGGCTGGAATGAGACGCTGCAACGCATCTCGAGCGGCGTGGTATCGCTACGTGTCGATTCGACGCGGGCGTTCGACACGGATTGGAACTCATCGTCACAAGCCACCGGCTTTGTTGTGGACGCCGAGGCTGGCCTTATCCTGACCAATCGGCATGTAGTCACGCCTGGACCGGTAACGGCCGAGGCCGTTTTTCGCAACAATGAGGAGGTTGCACTGACACCGGTGTATCGCGATCCGGTTCACGATTTCGGCCTGTTCCGTTACGACCCGGCGGCGCTGCGCTTTATCGAGCCCACCGAGCTGTCACTAGATCCGACCGGCGCACAAATCGGACGCGAGATTCGCGTTGTCGGTAACGACGCCGGCGAGCAGTTGTCGATACTGGCTGGCACGATCGCGCGATTGGATCGACGCGCTCCTGCCTATGGTCGTGGCAAGTACAACGACTTCAATACGTATTATTTGCAGGCAGCCAGCGGCACGTCCGGGGGTTCGTCGGGTTCGCCGGTCATCGATATCGATGGCAATGTCGTTGCACTCAATGCCGGTGGCAGCGCGCAGGCGGCAAGCAGTTTCTTCTTGCCGTTGCAACGGATCGCTCGCGCCGTTGAGCTTGTCCGCCGCGGCGAGACGGTGAGTCGCGGGACTCTCCAAACCGTTTTCGTCGCTGAGCCGTATGACGAGTTGCGTCGTCTCGGCCTCACCGAGGCCGTCGAGTCTGAGGTACGGGAACGATTCCCTGACAACACCGGCTTACTGGTGGTTAGCCAGGTGATTCCCGGTTCGGCCGCAGACGATGCCTTGGAGCCGGGCGACGTCGTTGTGCGTATCGACGGACGTCTGTTATCCGGTTTCGTCGAGCTTGCTGAGATTTTGGATAGCCACGTCGGCGAGTCTGTGGCGGTCGACATTCAGCGCGGTGGGCAGCCATACCGATTCACACTACCGGTGGCCGATCTTCATCAGATCTCACCCGACGCGTTCGTGCAGTTCGGCAACGCTGTAATTCACGATCTGTCGTACCAGCAAGCGCGCCATTACAACCGCGCGTTGACCGGTGTTTATGTGGCCAATCCTGGGTACTTGTTTTCGACTGTCGCCGTTCCTCGTGGCGCCGTCATTACCGAGTTCGCCGGTAAGCCGGTTCACAACCTCAACGATTTTGAGGACACGCTTGCGACCCTGGCCGATGGCAGTCGCGCGCCGATCCGCTTCGTCACACTGGAGTCGCCACAGACTGAGAGCCTTAGAATCTTGCGCATCGAGCGCCGCTGGTTTCCATCACAGCGCTGTGAGCGCGACGATACGCTCGGCCGGTGGCCGTGCCGGACACTGGTCGCCGGTCCTGAGCCAACGGGTCTGCGGCCAGCGACCACCGCCTTCACGACCTCGGAGGTGCCGGTCGAGCAAGCGCTCGCCGCGTCGATGGTCCTCGTCAATTTTGATATGCCGTACGCCGTTTCCGGTGTCGGTGATCGACATTTCTACGGGACGGGCCTCGTCGTCGACGTCGACCGCGGTTTGATCGTGGTCGACCGCAATACCGTGCCGGTCGCGCTCGGTGATGTCACGTTGACGTTCGCCGGATCACTCGAAATTCCTGGCCGCGTTGAGTACGTGCATCCGCTTCACAATTTGGCGATGGTCGCGTACGACCCGGCGCTCATTGGCGAGACGCCGGTGCGGGCCGCAACGCTTGCAGATCGCGCCGCTCGAGCGGGCGACGACGTTTGGCTAACCGGACTGGGCGGCGATCATCGTCTGTCGAGTCAGAAGACCGTTGTAGCGTCAATCGACGGCCTGGCGCTGCCGGCAACTCGAACGATGCGCTTTCGTGACACCAACCTCGAGGCACTGACCGTCGTTAACGCGCCCGGTGGAATCGACGGTGTTCTCGCCGACGCACGCGGACGCGTAGTAGCGCTGTGGTCAAGTTTTGCCGTCCAGTCCGGCAACAACGTCTCGCAGGTCTATCGCGGTATACCGATCGACGTCGTGCGCGATTTCGTTGCGACGGTGCAATCAGGTAGCGCCATCTATTCGCTCGAGGCAGAGCTCGGGTACACGCCGCTGGCAACGGCGCGCAAGCTCGGCTTATCGGACGACTGGGCGAAGCGCCTGGAGCGCCATAA
>JBCDBO010000123.1:0-8936 GCA_039183535.1 Pseudomonadota bacterium
GTGCTTTCTGGGCGGGCGCCCGGGGGGGCCGCGGCGCCTAAACCCGGGGCGGGGGTGCGCGCTGTTGGCCCCACCACCACCGGGGGGCCCCCATCACGAACCCCCCGCGCCCCCCGCCACCGTATCTCGCCGTGTTTACTGCATCGCGGCGAATTCTGCCGGGCTAAGGTAGCCGTCCTGGTTCTTATCAAGCGTTGCGAATACATTCGCAACGCGTGAATCGACCTTTGCCTCGGCCTTACTGATCCGGCCGTCTGCATCCGTGTCCAGTGCCGCAAATGAAGGCGGCGGTGAATCGCTCTGAGCGAACGCAGTCGCCGTGACTAGAGTAAACAGTAATAGCGTCATTACCTTTTTCATCGTCTCGTCTCCTTGTTGAGTTGCAGTGTGCTCTTTAGGTGCGCTGTTTCCGTTTGTTACAACGGCCAGCGAAAGATGCTTTGCAACGGGCATGCCAAATTGCGTAGCGGACTAGGTACGGCGATTCGGCGTGCGACGTCAGTAAAGACTGTCGGCACGTAATGACACGTTAGTTGTTGTTACTGAGTTCGCTGGTGAAATCCCGTCGCCGCTAAACGACGTAACGATGGGGAACTTTGTCGAGGCGGTTACTTTGCAACATGGTGAGCTTTAGGGTCCGCGCGTAAGCGCAACAACGTTGCTGGTGCACAACACTGTCTTTCGAGTGCGACAGCGCCTGAATGCTGAGACAGAGATGGCCCAAACACAACGACCAAGGCGAGTAGACCCCGGCGGTCATATGCGGCTTATTGATGTCGATCCGATTGTGCAGGCGAATTGCCAGTGAGTCGTACTAAAAAGGGCGCCCGCGGGCGCCCCTTTGTGTTGTCGGAAAACGAAAACTGTCAAGCACTGTCCACGACAGACACGCTCACGCAGCCTGCGCCTCGGCGCCGCCACGGTTTCGGAACCACCGCCTCGCCATGAAGATGCAGATGGTCGCTGCAATTGCCGCAGTGACTAGTAGATAGATTTGGCCCTTGAAGAACGCGACGACGTGAAAGCCGGGTGTCACCGTCTCCTCGATGTAGGTTTCGGCGCCTTCGATCATCATGAACTCGGGTTGCAGTCCGCCAAAGATCAGCCAGTCGACGACGACAAGGTCGAATGCGTTCATGAACGTCAATAACAGGAACGCGTTGATAAAGAAGTTCATGAACGATGCCTTCGTTGGCAAGTTCCGGAATATCGTTCGGTTCATCAGCACCGCGAATACGAACATCAAGCCCATGACGGTGAACATCACAGCAAGACTCATCGCGATAACGCCTTCCGGTAGCTCGCCGATTTGCTGCTGCACTTCTTCTGGAAAGTCGGGCGCCCAAACGAGCGGCTCCAACCAGAACGAGCCGAGAACAGTGATCGTAAACAGAATGCTGAGGCCCATGCCGTATCGCACGATGGCGGACCAGTCGATATGGAGTTTGTTCACTAGCTTTCCTTCTAAAGGTACTGGTTATTAACAGGCTCAACTTTCGGCTCACGCATTGCGCAGACCCTAAGGCGTACCGCTATCAAAATTCGTAGTTAATTCTTACGCCGTACGTTCTCGGTGCGCCGAGGAATGCGACTGCGGAGCCGATTGGGGCCGACCACTGGATGTATTCTTCGTCGGCCAAGTTCTGTCCCCAGAGGTGCACGCCGAGACGCTTGTAGCGCACGCCTACTTGGGCGCCAAACAGCGAGTAGCCGGCCTGGCGATTCACGTTGTTGAAGTCGAACGCCTGTTCGCCTAGGTAACTCCACTGCAGATTCGCCTCAAGCTGTGCGTCACTTGATAAACCGATGAGCGGCTGAACGTACTCAAGGACAAGGTTGGAGGTAACCGTCGGCGCAATAATCGCGTCTTTGTCTTCCAGCGTTTGGTTAACACCGGTAAGAAAATCCGGGATCTGTAAGCGTGTATAGGTCGCATCGAGTAAGCCAAGGCTGTACGTAACCTGCAGCCCATCGGTGATTAGGTAGTCGGCCTCGACTTCCAGGCCGAGGTTCTCGCCCTCGCCATTACTGAGCGTGATGAAATTAAACCCTGGCACGCCCGGCTCGAACACCTGGGTTTGGATGTTGTCACGGGTTGAGAAGAACGCACTGAGCGCGTAGTTCAGGCGTCCTTCGCGAGCACTGCCCTTCATTCCCACCTCAAAGTTATCGCTGGTCTCTGGGTCGAAGCGCAAGAAGGCCGGATCGATCGCGTTGTTGATACCACCAATGCGATTACCCCGCGAATAGGTCGCATAGACATTGGTGTTTTCCCCCGCGAACCAATTGAGGCTTACCCGCGGCGACACGGCATCGAAATCGATTTCACGCGACTGCGCTGGGCTGATCACGAACGGTGGTGCGCCATCCGGTGCGAACTCCAGCCGTCCCGTATTCTGCCGGGTTTCCTCATCGTAGCGGGCGCCAACGGTGAGTTCGACGTTGTCGCTCAGCGGCCAAGTGATTTGCCCGAAAAGCGCGAACCCTTCGTTTTCCGATTCATTGAAGTTGAACAGCGTGTTCGGTGCTGTTGGATCGAACGCCGCCGCTGCAGCGCCGTTACGGATCGACTGGTTAATCGGCAGTTCTTGGCGGAAGAGGTAGGCGCCGGCTAGCCAACGAATCCCCGATGCCGTAGCTGGACTTGAGATCTGCAGTTCATTGGTGAGCACACGCGCGGTGTTATCGGCGCCCGGTATCGGCCGCGTGAAGGTGTTGATGTCGGCCGGAGTAAAGTCGATATCAACGTTGTTTATTTCGTATTCGCTGGTCTGATACGACAAGACATTAGACACGTTGATGCGCTCACCATTGAAGCGGGTTTGTAGCGCGACTTGATTGAGGTCGATAACAACGCTACCGACCGAATCTTGAAACGTTCGGAACGGATCATTACGAGCTGCCTCGGGACTAACGGCGTAGGGCACGTAGCCATCGACGTCGCGTTCGTAGTGTTTGCCGGAGAGCGTTGTCGACCAGCGTTCGCCGGCGCGATACGTCAATGCGGCGTTGACGCCTTGATTGCGCTCGCCGTTGAAATTGCTGCCATCGATACCATTCGTATAGAAGCCGTCTTGGTCGCTGTAAACACCAGAGACCGACAGCAGCAGTCGGTCGTCGATCAACGGACCGCTGGCTGATGCGTCGACCCGGGCGAGGTTGTAGTTACCTGCAGTAACGCCAACGTTGGCTCGCCATTCCCGCGTCGGCTGACGGGTACGTATGTTGATGACGCCGCCCAAGGCGTTACGTCCAAAGACCGTGCCTTGGGGGCCTTTTAGTATCTCGATACTCTCGACATCGTTCAGACTCTCAATGCTGGAATAGATATCGAATTGGTTGATGCCATCGATGTACACGACGACCGATGGATCGAAGGTCAGCGACGTAATGCCGCGAATCGAAAAATTGATGCCATCGCCAGCACCGAAGTCCGCAGCCGACAGGTTACCGCTCAACGTCGGCAAGTCGCGGTGACTGCGAAGCTGTAAATCGTTGATCGTGTCGGCGTCGATCCGGCTGATTGACGCGGGTACTTGCTGCAGCGACTCTTCCTGACGGTTCGCGCTGACGACAATTTCTTCTGGCAGTGCCGCGCTGCTCGGGCGCAGTTCGAGGGTAAGATCCGCCGCCCGTCCGACGGTGACGCGGCGTATCAGTGCGGCGTAGCCATCGCGCTCTACCCGCAAGGTAATCGGGCCGCGTGGCAACGCACCGAGCGTAAATTGTCCGGCTGTGTCGGTGAGTGCTTGCGTGGTTCTGTTCAATACGCGGATGCGGGCCCCGACGACAGGACTGCCCGTCGACTGGTCTGTGACTGTCCCGCCGATCTGACCTTGGGCGCGCTCAACAATGACGAAGTTGCCGTTCTTCTGCCGGCGAGCTGTCAGCGGCGTACCGGCCAACAGCCGGTCCAGCGCCTCGGCGCTGGTGAGCGTTCCAGAGACGCCATTAGTGGTGCGGCCGCGAACCAGTGATTCGTCGGCCAGGATGCTAACGCCGTATACATCCGATAGCTGGATCAGTGCATCGCCGAGGGCTTGGCCCGTGATATTCACTGGCCGAGCGGCCGTCGTCGATTGCGCCACAGCGCCCGTGTTCACGAAAAGACCCAGCGCCAGCAGGGCGATGACTCGGCCTGCGTAGGCGAAGGAAGTTCTACAGCTCGGCGTCACAGCCAATCCTCCATCAGTGTTTATTGCGACTGCGTCTCAGTCGCATTTCTACGCAATGAAGAATGAGGCTGCAAAATTTGCACCCCAGCGCCTGCTTTTTTTCTAAACGCCCTACGGTCGGCGGCGAACGACGATACGGGCCGGATCGCTGGCGTCGATGTCCACCGGATGAATCGCGGCCAGTCCGGCCAGTAAATCGTCGATGTTTTGCCCGACGAAGGCGCCGCGTATTTGCAGGTCTAGAATCGATTCTGATCCGGCGGCGACCTCGATGGACCGAGTCGAGTAGCGATTCGCATCGGCTAGCAGCTCGGCGACCGATGCGCCGTTGTAAATAAGCCGGCCCGACCGCCATGCCCCGATCTGGTCCGCATCGACCGACTTGATCGGTCGCAGACCGTCAGCCGTGGTCGCGGCGATTTCCTGACCTACCGTTAGGACTTGCGTATCGTCCATCGACATCGACCGGCCGGCGACCGTTAACGGGTGGCTGACGCCAACCGTGCCTTCGGCTACGGCAACCCGGACAACGCCAGCCCGGCTGCGAACGTCGAAAGCGGTACCCAGCGCCATTGCCGTTAGCCGGCCGGCTTCAACTGAAAAGGGTCGGTCCGGATCCGGTGCCACATCGAAATACGCGGCGCCACCCGTCAACTCGATGTACCGATACTCTGCCGTAAACCGCGTCGTGACCGTGGTTGCTGGCCCAAGCGTTATCGAACTGCCGTCGTCGAGCGTTACTGAGCGTGTTTCACCGATCGCGCTTTGCACCGTGGTAATCACCGGTTCGACCACGGCACTGTCGAGCGCCGTATTGAATAAACGCGGTGCGATGGCGACCGCTAAAAGCACCGATGCCGCCAGCGCCAATACGGCTGGGACAGCTCGCCGAAATGGCAGTACCGCCGCGGTTTGCGTCGGCTCTTCGGCATTCGCGTACAGGTCGGCCGTCACCGCCGAGTCGAAATCGGTATTCGACAGCGAGCTAAACGCATCGCGAAAGGTCAGCGCTTGGTCGTAGATATCGCTGTGGCGAGGATCGGCGTTCAGCCACGTTTCGAATTCGAGCCGATCGGCCGCGGAGACATCCGGGTCTTCCACCCGTAACATCCAGTCGTGGGCGAGCTCGAGCAGCTCGTTATTGCTCTGTTCGACGCGGTTAGTCATGCGCTTGGCCATCTTCATTAAGGAACAGCGCATTCAACTGAGCTTGGGCGCGCGCGATGTGTTTTCGCACCGCTGTAATGCTGATACCCAGTTGGTCTGCGGTCTGTGCCAGTGTTAACCCCTCAATCCGATACAGCAGCAACGCCCGTCGTCGGCGATCCGGCATCGTTAGCAAAAGCGCGTTGATGGCCTGCAGCTGCTCCTTCGCCCCAATGACGAATTCCGGGCTAAGATTTTCACCCTTAAGGCAAAAATAAAGCCGCTCAATTTCGAAGTCGTACTTCGAGCGAATGTGCGCGATTTTCTTGCTATCAAGAACCAGGTTTCGCGCTGTGCGCCAGACGAACGCTTTGAGGTTCCTGATCGTCGATACGTTGTCGTGCTCGTAAATCCGCAGGAACGCCTCTTGAACCACATCACCCGGATCTGGCGGCCCGTCGCCAAAGCGGGCGCGAATGCCATCGGTTAGCTCCGCAGCACACTCTTCATACAGAGACGTAATACGCTGTTGCTGAGGACTGTTGTTGTCGTCGGGCGGGTTGATGCCTGCTCCTGGAGACTATGTGGCGTCGCGCGGGGCCACTCTAACTCGCGTGGGTCGCGATCCATTGTTGAGCCTCGCATTATCGCTAACGTCACATACTGATGTAACCGCGTTCTATCGGATGCTGGCAATTGTCGTGAATACGGCGTCTGACGCCAGCTCGTGGTCTAGCGCATACACACAATCGTATAACGCTCACCCTTAACCCGAATTAAGCTTTTCTTAAGCCGATCTTCAAGTTTCGACAGCCGCTGCTGTGGTGTGCTGCCTGTGGTGGCGTCTTCTCTTTGCGCGCTACCGGTAACTCATTGGAATTCATGCCAATTCGGAGCGAAACGATGTCGAGCGGCCCACTAAATCGAGTTTTCATCTTTTTGATCGGCTTGTTGATGGGCATCAGTGCCGCTCAAGCGAACGTTTGCGACGTCGACCTAGACACTGACGTCGACCGGCGTGATTTGTTGCTTATCTTTAAGTCGCTCCGCCGTCACGCTACGGAAGGTGATCCTCGTGATGCAGACTTCGACGGCCGCGTTACCTTTCGCGATTTCATCATCTGTGCCAAGCGGTGTACCAACCGCTTTTGTGCGGTGCGAAACGCGCCACCGGCGAACCGACCGCCTATCGCTGATGCCGGCGACGATGCAACGACAGGGCTCTTCACCCCAGTGTTCCTGGATGGCAGCGGCTCGTCCGACCCGGACAACGATGCGCTTACGTTCCGTTGGCAGCTCGTTAGCGTTCCGGTAGGAAGCGACGCAATGCTGACGTCGCCAGCGACGGTCACGCCTGCATTTACACCCGACATCGCCGGCGAGTACGTCGCCGAACTTGTCGTGAACGACGGTGCATTGGACAGCGCGCCGGATCAAATTGTGATAGTTGCCAATGCGCCGGCGTTCGTTATCGACCGGACGATCGAGACGAGTGCTATCGTTACGGCCGACGGTGGTTCGCTATCGCTCGATGACGGCTCCGGTACCCGCTACACCCTATCGATACCGCCCAACGCTATTGCCGATGCCACCGAGGTGACCCTAAGTCGCTTGCAAAGCGCCGAGCTGCTGCCACCGGGTGCGCGCTTGCTGGCGGGTGTCGGCCTATCGCCATCTGGGCTTACATTCCAAGAAGCTGCGACGCTGACCATTGAACTCGCCCCATCGCTGCGTACTGGCTTGCCGGCCATCGGGCTGCTGGCGAACGACGATGGCAGCGACTTTTCGTTAACAACGCTAAGTGGTGCCGACCAACGGTCCGCGTCATTGACCGACAGCGCCATCGAGATTGATGTCCCACATTTCACTGTGGCCGCGACGATTGAAACCAGCGATGCGGGTTCGTTGCCACCACCGCCAGCCGGTGCAGGTGCTGAGGCGCGCAACCGACATCGGATTGCGGTGCGTGTGGCCGAAATCTTCGCCATACCGATCGAGGACGATCCGCCGTCGATTATTGACGACCCGGAAATTGTTGCCGCCCTTGAGGATTGGCTCGAAAACCCAATCGATGGCGTTGGGACAATTGCTAACAACCTTGCCGTGTTTCCCGATATCGACGATTTAGCACCGCTGTCAGCAGCCGTGCGGGACCTGCGCGATCTTATTCTCTACAGCAGTGGTTTTCTTAGTGAGTCTGGCGGTGCCGCGGGTAGCTTCTTCGCGTTCGAGGATCGCATAACAGCGATCGCCGCTGGGATGATCTCAAGCTATTTTGCGGATGCGACGGATCTGTGCGCCACGGAATCGGCCTCAGCACAGACGGTACTTAGCGATTTGTTCTTGTTGATTCAGTCACCGCCTTGGCTCAACGATGATCTCGCGATGATGTTCGAGGACGCAACTTTCGATTGCGACGTTACGTTAACGCTGTCCCCGCTCTCGCAACTGGTTTTCGTCGGTGAGACAGCGACGGTTTCGTACTCGATCACGAACTTGGATGGGACACCCAATGAATTTGGTAACGGTGTCGACTTATCGTTCCAGATTCCAGGTGCACTGAATGCAGTCGATACTGATGACTTCGGCGTTATCCAGTTCGCGCCGATCGAGGCCGGTACATTTACGATAACGGTAACTGCAAACAACGATCAGAAGTCGGCGGAGATTGTTGCGGAGCTCGTTCCATTAGCTGTGTCATTAGAGCCCGCATCGCAAACCGTTGACGTCGGCGAGACGGCGACACTGAATTACTCCGTAAGCTTGCCAGGAGGAGCAGCGGGTGGACCCGCCGACGGGTTGGATGTGTCGTTCGAATTTCCTGGCGGTTTCGATTCGATTAACACAGACGAGTTCGGCGTTATTCGCTTTACCCCCACCGAGGTCGGTACGTTTTCAGTGGTTGTTTCTGTGGCCAGCGGTGAGCAAATCGCCGAAGCTACCGCAGAGGTGATTGCCGAGCTTGCCGATCTACCGCCTCTGGGCAGTTTGCAAGTCGACTACAGCGGTACCGAGACATGTCCGGTGTTCGGTTCGTCAGCCGTGGAAGGTAGTGCGTCGTTGTCGCCCGGGTCCCCTTCGGTCGGAGCTGACGGCAGTAATAATTACGGTATCGGCTTTAACAGTGACGGTGTCTCTGCGACGGTCGCGATTAGTATTGCACCGGATGGTCAGGTTTCATCGAGCGTCGTTGGAACTGGAGTCGATTCGTTCTTGTTCTTTATTCCGCAGGAGAACGCTCCATCGATCGAGTGTCGGTGCACCGAAAACAGCAGCGGCCAGGCGAGTGGCTCGGGGTCGTTAGACACAAGTAGTGGTGCGCTATCGATTAATTACTCGTGGAGCGCGACTGGCACCATCAGCTGTACAGGCGAGGCTCAGTGCAGCGCGCTTAACGACGCTTGTTCGTCGTCGGGCTCTGCGACGTTGGTTGGGTCGTGACCTTGCCCCGCGGAGCCTGAGTACTTCTAGTGAACGGGGTCAAGTCCAACGCTCACTCGAAGTACTCAGACTCAGTGGGGTAAGGTCAGAGAGCTAACGTGAAAACGTCTGCCGTGCTTGTTGCGCTGTATTTGCTCGTGACCACTACTGTGGCGAGTGCCGCCGGTGGGTTCA
>JBCDBO010000124.1:0-8742 GCA_039183535.1 Pseudomonadota bacterium
GTTGCTTGCGCGGTCGTGGCATGGAGACACTATGGAGTCCCACAGCCTTACCGTGCTAGGGGCAGATGGCTGCAAAATGACTTGATTTGGACTTAGTTTGTGCCTGTCCAGATCCGTTTCCAGATCCGTTTTCATCAAGTCAATTCAGGCCTGCTGCGAGCTCGCGAGCAGATCGCCTAAAGCTATTGGCACTGCGCCTCAAGCGGGTAAGATTGATCAGTGATTATCTGTCGGAATTTGTGCGATGAATACGTTCGATGCAATTGAAAAGCGGCGTGCTGTCAAGGAGTTTGACGCCAATCATCAGCTCACCGCCGATGAAGAGCGCCGAATCCTTGAGTCGGCTATCAAGGCGCCCACCAGTTTTAATATTCAGCACTGGCGCTTTGTCGTTCTGCGTGACGCAGAGCTACGGCGAAAAATTCGCAAAGACTTCGGCAATGATCAGGCGCAAATCACCGATGCGTCATTGCTTGTTCTGATGACCGCCGATGTGCAGGCATGGAGCAAGTCACCAGAGCGATACTGGGCAAACGCGCCACGGGAGGTTGCGACAATGCTCGTCGATTGGATGGGCCCGTTCCACGAGGGCCGCGATTGGCTGCAGCGGGATGAGGCGCAGCGCTCCATCGGCATGGCAATGCAGAACATCATGTTGTCGGCGGTGGCCATGGGATATCAGTGTTGTCCGATGATCGGATTCGATATCGATGCGGTCGCTCAGCTTGTCAATCTACCCGACGATCATGTCATGGGCCCGCTGGTGGCAGTTGGAAAAGGCACCAAAGACCCATGGCCTAGGGCCGGTCAACTTCCGCTAAGTGATGTTGTGATCGAGAACGGTTTTTAGGTCGGACGTATAGGCCAAAAAGTTGGCTTGAAAATATGCTGATCGTTGCGCACCGGGCCGCAGATGTCAGACGGTTTTGAAACAGTCTCTGTGTATGCCGGACTCGGAGCAAAACACTAGACGGCGACTGAATCAGTCAAACGCATAGAGACTGCGATGCAGCCAAGTCCGCAGTACATCTGGATTGCGTCGAGAATCAGTAGTCACCTAAATGGCGGTGAGCAGCGTCCACAAAGTAGTACTGATTTTGCGTTAAACCAACGCAACCGTCTCTGGCCAAATTAATCCAGAACTAGGGAGTCCAACGAAGCCCCATCTATGAAAACCACGCTACCTGCCAAGTCTCCTGCCGAATCTGCGGTTAACCACAATGTCTACAAAATTTTCCCAAACGATCTGAACTCGAAGTACACGGTTTTCGGCGGGCTTGTGATGAGTCTGTGCGACCGCACTGCGCTTATAGTGGCCGAGCGGCACAGCGGTCGGCCATGCGTCACTGCAACATTGGACAGTCTGGAGTTTTTGGCTGCTGCACAGACTGGTGAAACCCTAATTATTAAGGCGATGGTCAATCGCGCGTGGCGAAGCTCAATGGAAATTGGTGTACGCGTCACCGCAGAAAACAGCCTGACCGGTGACTTGCGACACATCGTCTCGGCGTATCTGACCTTCGTGGCACTCGATGAGCAAGGTAAGCCGACCGCCGTCCCGCCGGTCGAGCCGGGCGACGAGCTGGCATATTCTCGTTATGTCGCTGCTGATGAACGTCGTGCTCACAGACTCGCTAGGCGACGTAAGTAGCGCTGATTTGTGCCTGTCCATAAATTTCTCGTTAGTGCCTGTCCATGAATTTCTTTTTCCATTAATTTCATTCCTGTGCCTGTCCATCAATTTCTCATCAATTTCTTAATTTCTCGAGGGAGACAACAATGAGGAAGTCGGGCGCTTTCTTGCTGGTATTGGTGCTGGTGTCGTCACCTACAATGGCCCATGCTGCGGATCACACCGTTACCGCTGTCGCGCAACGTGGCCAGGAGCTGATGTTCTTTGAGCCGAATTTTTTGCGTGTAACGCCCGGGGATACGGTTACGTTCGTCGTCGACGATCTCGATCACCAGCCGCAGTCGGTGTTCGTTCCTACCGGTGCAAAATCGTGGCAAGCGGCGAAAGGTCAATCGATCACCGTCGAGCTCGATGCGGAGGGCGTTTACATCTTCGACTGTGCGTATCACAACGTGATGGGGATGACGGGCGTTATCGTCGTTGGGGAGGCAACAAATCTCGTCGCAGCGCACGATTTCTACGCGCGTTATCGTGAAGAAGCTGTGTTTATAAATAGAGCGCGGCTTGACCCTGTTTGGTACCTAGAAAATTCACCGCTTAAATTGCCGTAGGCCGACCCGTCACGGCGTACCTCGTGTCCAGCGGCCAATCGTACAATCACGTCGCCTAGACGCGCCGAAGCGTGCCGCAATGATGTTATGGGCTAACATAGATGCCCGTGATTAACCCACTGAGCTGTTGCTGTGATGACAAGCCAAAACACGCTAAATGAATCACTGCTTATAGCTGCGATCAGTGTCTTACTGATGTGGCCGGTGTCGGCCCTTGCCGATGAAGTGCCACCGCAAGAAATCAACGACACCGACGAACTGACTACTACCGAGGCAAATTCGTCAGCGAACGGGGAGGCGGCTACCGATGAGCAAACCGCGGTCAGTAACGATCCGACCTCTGACCAGCCTGGCGACGATGCGTCCACGGCCAAGGACGGTGAGCCTATCGATGAGGTCGTCGTCACGGCCGAAGGTAATCTCACCTTCTTGCGACGGCAGATCATCCGCGCTGAGAACGACTTCTATAATCTCTTTAATGACCTAACGAGCGAAGACGACTTCAAAATCGTTTGCAAGAAAGAAAAGCGTCACGGCTTTACGAATATGATCGTTCGTAAGTGCAAATCAAAATACGAGGATACGATCGCTTTTGAGCTCACCCAACGTGATCGGCGCTTGGGGAGTTTCGAGAGGACGTCTTTGCCCACCACCAAACAAGGCGAGTACGAACAGCGTGTGGCGAAGCGCCGTGAAGAACAATTGGCGGAGATGGCGCGTATTCTGCAAGAGAACCCCGAGTTCCAACAAAAGCTCATCACCCTCAATGAGGCTAAAGCCAAGTACGATGAGGTCAAAGCCAAAAAATAAGATGTCCGCAGCGCGCTACAATGATCGAGTAGCACCGAGTTATTGAGACTTTGTTCGTGAGTAACGCAGCAAGCACAACCCCAAACCTAGCGGATATTGCCGTCATCGACTCACACACGATCGCGGAACGGGCAACGAGCTATTGGGACTCACGGCCAATGCAAGGTCGGCAAATGTTTTTGCCGACGTCGACCGCTGAAGTTGCAGCCATACTGCGGTGGTGCCACGCCAACGAACAAACCGTCGTCACCCATGGCGGGCTGACCGGTTGCGCGTCCGGCGCCGATGCCGGTGCCGACGACGTTATCGTTTCCACCGAAAAAATGCACCGTATCATCGAGATCGATACCGTTGGTGCGACCGTCGTGGTCGAGGCCGGCACCACGCTACAAGCGGTACAGGAAGCCGTGGCCGAGCACGAGCTGCGGTTCCCATTGGATTTGGGCGCACGCGGGAGCTGTACAATCGGCGGCAATATTTCGACTAACGCCGGCGGCATGAACGTTATTCGCTACGGCATGATGCGCGAGCTCGTACTGGGCCTCGAGGCGGTGTTGAT
The DNA here is from genome assembly GCA_039183535.1 of Pseudomonadota bacterium. Classification (GTDB taxonomy): domain Bacteria; phylum Pseudomonadota; class Gammaproteobacteria; order Steroidobacterales; family Woeseiaceae; genus JBCAXA01. The sequence goes on from JBCDBO010000124.1 coordinate 3,614, forward strand.
CGACGGCACCGTCGTCTCGTCGATGAATCGTATGCTGAAGAATAACGCCGGCTACGATCTTAAGCAGTTGTTCATCGGTACGGAGGGCACGCTCGGCGTTGTCACGAAAGCGGTACTACGGCTGTTTCCTCAGCCAACGAGCCGACAGGATGCGCTCGTGGCCTTACCCAATTTCGCCGCCGTTACCGAGCTGTTACAGCGCTTGCAGAAAGGTCTTGGCGGCCAGCTAAGCGCATTCGAGATCATGTGGGGCGACTACTTCGCCGCTGTTACTGGCAACGGTGGCCACCGTGCGCCGCTCGCGCGAGATTATCCGTTTTACGTCGCGATCCAAGCGGAGGGCACGGACCCGGCCGCCGATGCGGCGCGCTTCGAGGCTGTCTTGACCGCGGCGTTGGACGACTCCGTGATTGTCGATGCCGTCGTACCGAAGTCCGCCACAGAGGTTCAGGCGGTCTGGGCGATCCGTGAGCAATTTGATGCGGTGCTGGAGCCACGACCGGTTTACCTTTACGACGTTAGCCTACCGATTCGCGATATGGACGCGTATGTCCAGACGGTGAAGGCCAACGTCGCCGCTCGGTGGGACGCAGGCGCGGTTTACGCCATCGGCCACGTGGCCGACGGCAACCTGCATTTTTTTGTTGCACCGAATGAGCGCGGCGACTTTCATGCCGAGAGTGATCGCTGCGTCTACGAACCGTTGGCGCCGCTGACTGGATCTGTCTCAGCCGAGCACGGTATCGGCCTCGAAAAGGTTGCCTGGCTCGGGGCAAGCCGCAGCGAGGCCGAGATTGCGCTTATGCGGCAGCTGAAGCGAAGCTTCGACCCGAAGAACTTGCTGAACCCAGGCCGAGTCGTTGCAATAAGCTAAGTGCTACCGGTGATCTTTCGGGCGGCTGCGGTTGCCTTCGTGGAGCCACACCAGTAGTTTCGTCGCCGACGTTATTTTTGAAGGTAGCTGGTGTGCACAACACGCTCGAAACGCGTTTCGCCGCGGCGCCGGTTGTTCCGCTAGTTCAAGCGGACGACCCGGCCGTGGCCGTAGCAACGGCTCGCGCTTTAGCGGCAGGCGGTCTAAGCGTTATCGAGGTGGTGCTACGCACCGATGCGGCGCTCGATTGCCTGCGTGCCATCACAATGGAATGCGACGACGTTATCACTGGGGCCGGTACGGTTTTGACGGCCAGCCAAGCGTATGCCGCGCGTGAGGCCGGCGCCGAGTTCATCATTTCGCCAGGCATCGATGATGCGATCGTCGGGTTTGCCAATGAAGCGGGCGTACCGGTCTACCCAGGCACATACACACCGACCGATTTGATGCGCGCCGTCAACCTAGGGCTCGATACGGTCAAGTTTTTCCCGGCTGCGATTGCTGGCGGTGTGCCTGCGCTGAAAGCGCTGTCCAGCGTGTTTCGTGACTTGCGATTTATGCCGACGGGTGGAGTCTCGGCAGCGAACCTGGCGGAGTATTTAGCCGTACCGGCCGTCGTCGCTTGTGGCGGCACTTGGCTGACCCCCGCGGACAAGATCGCGGCGGGTGATTACGCGGCCGCTACAACGCTAGCTCACGATGCGCTTGCGATTGCTACTGCCGTACGCGGCTAGCTCAGTAATACTCGAGCGGCTGTGCTTTGCCGCCGAACACGCGGTACGCGAAGACGGAATAGCCCGCGATGACGGGCAGCACGATGACGGCACCGACGAACATGATCAGCAACGATTCCGGCGCGCTGGCGGAGTCCCAAATCGTCATTTCGTCAACGACCAACCACGGAAACATGCTGTACGCGATACCGTGGAAAGCGAGTAGGTACAGCCCGGCTGTGCAAAAGAACGGCGACCAAATGCCATATTCGTTGCGCTGATCAAGCCGTACCGGCAATCGCCCGAGCGTACGCCATAAAATTATGAATAACGCGGTGGTAATGATCGGCATTGGCCACACAACGATCAGGTGGTCGACCCGGAACCACTTCTCGAGAATGCTTTCGCTGAGAAGCGGTGTCGCCACCGACACCGACGCAACACCGATACCGGTAAGAATAACGCTGTTGCGCGCCCAACGGATCGCTTTACGTTGCAACGCATCTGAGGTTTTCGCGATCAGCCAGCAGCCGCCTAGTAGTGTGTAGCCAGCAACCAGCCCCAGCCCAATCGCGATTGAGAACGCGAGCGCGAGCGCATCGGACTTAAAACCCAGCACGACTTGCCCGAGCATGTAGCCCTGCGAGATGGCGGCGAGAAACGAGCCGGTAAAAAACGCCCGGTTCCAGGCTGCTTTGTGACTGTCGTGCGCTTTTACGCGAAAGTCGAACGCTACGCCGCGCAGCGTGAGTCCGATCAGCATCAATGAGACAGGCAGGTACAACGCCGTCAAAATCGTACCGTGGGCCATCGGAAACGCGACCAGCAGAATACCGATGCCGAGCACGAGCCAGGTCTCGTTGGCATCCCAGAACGGGCCGATCGAGGCGATCATTAAGTCTTTCTCAGCGTCGGTGGCGAGCGGTAACAAGATACCGACACCAAGGTCGTAGCCATCCAGGATGACATAGGCGAGGATCGAGACCCCCATCATGACCATAAAGGCAAGCGGCAACCAGCCTGCTTGCGTCGCCAGGTCTGGGACCAATTCAAGCATGACCGGGTACGGCGTCTCGGTCGACGAGCGGTGCCACTTTCGGGCCGTACGCGTTCACGCCGGACTTGCTGTTCGCATTCTCGCCGGCTTTGCGCGCCAATAAGAACACGACCGAGATGTAGGCAACGATCAACGCGGCGTAAATAGCGAGCCATGTCGCTAGCGTTAAGCCAACAGCGCTTGCCGGCGCCGGCCCAACGGCCTCGGCCGTCGTTAATACGCCGTGCACGAGGTAGGGCTGGCGGCCAATCTCGGTGGTGTACCAACCGGCCAACACACCGATCCAACCCGAAAATGTCATTGCGACGATCGCGCGCGCTACCCAGCGGCTTGGCGAGCGGCCACGACGCATTTGCCACGCAGCCACCCACGAGACGAGTAACATCAAAACGCCAACGGCGATCATCACGCGGAAGCTCCAGAACACGGCGCCAACCGGCGGGTGCTTGCCCTCGAACGCGTCAATACCTTGGACCTCACCGTCCAGCTCGTGGGTCAGAATAAACGAGGCGAGTTTCGGTACCTCGATGGCGTAGCGGTTACGCTTTTCCTCAGCATCGGGTATGCCGAACAGAACCAGCGGCGCGCCTTCGCGGGTCTCCCACAGACCCTCCATCGCAGCCACTTTGGCCGGCTGGTGTTCCAGGGTGTTGAGACCATGCAAGTCGCCCGCCACGATTTGAATCGGAACAACCAGCGCGGCGACCCAAACACCGGTTCGAAGGCCTTTGTCGACCGCGCCATCGCGATCGCCTCGCAGCCACCGGTAGGCCGATAATCCGGCGATCAAGAACGCCGCGGTTAGTGTCGATGCCAGCAGCGTGTGGACGAGCCGGTACGGGAGAGACGGGTTAAAGACGATCGCCCACCAATCGGTGGCGTGTGCCTGTCCATCGATCATCTCGAAGCCGGCTGGCGTGTGCATCCAGGAGTTCAGTACCAAGATCCAGAAGGCTGACAGCGTTGTGCCTACCGCCACGAGCAACGTGGCCAAGGTATGGACGCGGTTGCTGACGCGGTTGAACCCGAACAGCATGATGCCGAGGAAGGTGGCTTCCAGGAAGAACGCCGTCAGCACTTCGTAGGCGAGCAGTGGGCCGGCGATGTTACCGACCGACTCCATGAAACCCGGCCAATTCGTGCCGAACTGGAAGCTCATCGTGATACCGCTGACGACACCTAGGGCGAACGACAACGCGAACACCTTGACGAACAGGCGGTACACGTTCATCCAGCCATTGTCGCCCGTCGCGTTGTAGCGCAGTTTGAAGAACAACAGGAGCCACGTCAGCGAGATCGAAATCATCGGGAAGATGATGTGAAAGCTGATGTTGGCAGCAAACTGAATGCGGGCGAGCAGTAAGGCGTCCATGGGTACGTGTCAGTATCTATTCGTCGTGTAGAAGATGTTTAGCTACGGCGCGCAGACTTGCCGGCGAGTAGCTTGCTCACACCGCCGCCAAGTTTCATTAATTTGACGGCCGTGCGCTGTTCAAGTTGCTGCATATCATCTAGCCATTGGGTCGACAGCTCGATGAGCTCCTGCATCTCTCGCAGCCGTTGTTCGGCGTAGGCATCGGCCGTACCGGTGCGGTTGTTCATCAACGCGTTGCGGAGCATCGACAGCGTCGGGTCCACTTCGCGCTTGCGTCGTTCCTCGATAAGCGTTCGGAAAATCTGCCAAAGATCATCCGGCGCTTTGAAATACTCACGTCGGTCGCCCGGCAAGTGTTGCGGTTTAACGAGTCGCCACGATTGCAGCTCTTTCAGTCCCATGCTGACGTTGGAGCGCGACAATCCGAGGGCCGACACTATGTCATCGGCATTGATCGGCGCCTCTGTAACGTACAGCAGGGCATAGATTTGCCCAACGGTCCGGCTTATGCCCCAGCGGCTACCCATTTCGCCGAAATGCAGGATAAAGTCTTGCTGGTAGGGCGTTACGTTCATCGTTCTTTTGTAATTTCAGGAATTACTGAAATTATAAGAACGACGGGCGGACTTTCCAAGATCCGGCGCACATAATCGCGCGAAAATTCGTCGCGACCGCGTGGTATTCCGTCAAAACGCCGGTATACTACGCCGCTCGCTGGCCGTCGCCGGCAACTGTCGGCCTACCTAACTACGTAGGCGTTCTACAATACGTAGACAACGATATCGTTACTGCGCCCGTAGCTCAGTTGGATAGAGTATCTGGCTACGAACCAGAGGGTCGGAGGTTCGAATCCTTCCGGGCGCGCCATACGACAAAAAGGGGACCGCGAGGTCCCCTTTTTCGTTGGGTGTTTCTGACGGTCGAGCCTCGATTTTGCTGACTGGGTTTAGCGCTGTTGTCGATCGCGCCGGGACGGCGCGCCTACCGCTTCGTTCGCCGCAGCGGTTCCTACTGATGTAGGAGCGGCGTCCCGCCGCGATACCGCGATCAACCGAATTGCCTGGCGGCCATAGCGAGTAGGAACCACCCGATCCCATATCGAACTCGGAA
>JBCDBO010000125.1:0-8630 GCA_039183535.1 Pseudomonadota bacterium
CCGACCCGGTTGCCTTGCGCTTTCGACACGTCGGTCGCGACGACGGTCTGTCGCAAGCCTATGTCAACGACATCGCACAAGACCGCCAGGGAGTTGTGTGGTTTGCGACCCAAGAGGGTCTCAATCGATTCGACGGCTATCGATTCCGCGTTTACACGCACGACGCCAGTGACCGTTCGTCGCTCGGCGCAGACCTTATCCGCAGTCTCGCCGTTGCTGGTGACGGAACGTTATGGGTCGGCACGGACGGTGGTGGTGTCGCGAGTTACGATTCGACGACCGACAGCTTTGTCCGCTTCCAGCATCAGCCTGAGCGAGTCGATTCGCTTTCAGACGACCGTGTCCGCGTTATTGGGGTCGCTCCCGATGGGGTTGTTTGGGCTGGCACAGACGCATCCGGGCTGAACCGTATCGACAGCGCGACCGGCAGCGTGACGCGCTTCGACCTAGCGCCATCGGCTGGCGTCTACGCGCTTGCGTTCGCGCCAGATGGAGGCATCTGGGCCGGCGGTACCCGCGGCTTGTTCCGCATTGACCCGAACGAGCCAGGCGCGAGCGAGTCGATTACGCTGCTGCCAGATACGCAGGTACCGACAATACGGGCATTGTGGCTCGATCGAGACGGGACCCTATGGATCGGAACCGCAGAGCGCGGCGTGATTCGTCGCGATGCGAGTGGCGCGACCGCGGTTATCAGCGGTAACAGCGACGACGCTAATCAACTCAGCGATGCTACCGTCAATGCGATTCGCCGTTTGTCGGATGGCACGTTATGGGTCGGTACCGAGAACGGTCTGGATCTCGTCGACGGCGAGTCGCTACAAGTGACGTCATACGCAAAGACCGTCGGTCAGGTGTACGGGCTTCGCGATAACAACATACAGAGCATCTTCGAGGATGAGGCCGGGCTCTTGTGGGTTGGTACGTTCCGCGGTGCCAGTTATTCGGACATGTTGACAGCGGCGATGGAGCGGCACACGGCAAAGCCGGATGTTTCGTCGGCTCTCGCGACCAACAACATTAACGGCTTTGCCGAGGACAGTTTCGGACGAATTTGGGTGGCAACGCGCGATCGCGGTGTCATCGTCTTTGATGAGCAAGAACAGTCGTTTTCTTTGCTTGAGGATGTCGTACCCTCGCGCCTGCTAGCTGAGCAATTCGTTACGACTATTCGCGCCGATCAACGCGGCGAGATTTGGGTTGGTACGCGCCGTTCAGGCTTGTTTCGTGTTCAGCTTCGCGATGGCACGGTGACGGCATTTCGCCATTCGGATGCTGCAGACTCGATTAGCGGTGATGCGATTTCTGCGATTTATGAGTCGGACGACGGTCGTCTGTGGATTGCCGCGTTCGACAGCGGACTAAATCGGTTTGACGCCGCGACAGAAACGTTCGAGCGAATCGTTCATTCGCCTGATGACAACAGTTCGCCGAGCAGTAATCGTATCTTAGTCATTGCGCCGGGTCGCAACGAGTCTTTGTGGTTGGGGCATTGGCGATTCGGCGTCGATCGACTAAACACGCGGACCGGTGTTGTTGAGCGAGTGACCAAGGGGACCGAGTTGGCAAATACACTGGTCCAATTTCTGCAAGAGGATTCACGAGGCGATCTTTGGATCGGCACGGCATCCGATGGTTTGTTCCGCTGGTCGGCAGAGGACCAAGCCAGCGATACGCGTCGTTTCGAAAAATACACCGAGCGTTCCGGCTTGCCGAGTTCTACGATTTATAGCGGTGTGGCTGATCGACGCGATAACTTTTGGTTGGGAACCGGTAACGGGTTGACGCGCTTAGATACCGATGCGAAGACGTTTGAGAACTACGATACGTCGCATGGGCTACTCAGTAACGAGTTCACCTTCGGTGCTGCATTCCGTTCGCGCGAGGGAAAGCTCTATTTCGGTGGTGATGCCGGATTCAATACGTTTTTCCCGGAGCAGATACGTGGTAACGCGCACCCGCCAAAGTTAGCGATTACAGCGATACGTAAACAGAACCAACCGCTGTCGCTCGCCGCGTTGGTGTCGGGCATCGAATCGCTGGAGCTAACCCACCGGGACTATCTGTTGGAGTTCGAAGTGGCCGCTTTGGACTACGCAGCGCCAGAGCGTAATCAGTACCGCTTTCGACTCGACGGGCTTGACGAAGACTGGATCGACGTCGGCGAGAAGCGCTCGATTACGTACACCAACCTTGAGCCTGGTAGGTACACCTTCCGCGCCCAAGCCGCCAATAACTATGGCGTCTGGAGTCGCGTTGAGGCGACGCTACCGTTTGTCGTTCAGCCAGCACCGTGGGCGACGTGGTTGGCGTATTGCATTTATGCGCTGGCGCTGCTGGGAATCGCAAGTATCGTTTACCGCGCGCAAACGGCTAAGGTACGCGAGCAGGCCGCGGCGCGGCACGCCGCGGATCTAGCGGGTATGAACCGCGAGCTGACGCGCGAGGTTGGCGTTCGGCGGCAAAAAGAACGCGCGCTCGAGCAAGAAAAGCGTCGCGCTGAAACCTATTTCAACGTCGCTGAAGTCGTTTTGCTAACGCTCGATGCTTCTCTGCAGATCGTTCGCGTCAACGATAAAGGTAGCGAAATTCTTGGTTTATCCGTCGCCAAACTGGCCGGTCGTTTTTGGCTAGATTTTGTACCGGCGGAGCGCCGCGAGGTGGTCAGCGAGACGTTGCGCGCTCGTTTATTGCAGAACACGAACGAGCAGCTACCCGACATCGAACTACCGATGATTGGCGATGATGGGCAGGAGCGTTTGTTTGTCTGGAATACCGCGGTTTTGAATTTCCAAGGCGAAGAGCCCGCTTTGTTCTTGTCCGGTATGGATGTGACGCGAATGCGTGCGTTGGAAAAGCAAATCCGGCTGCGCGAAAAAATGAACGCTATTGGCACTTTGGCCGGCGGTATCGCGCACGACTTTAATAATATTCTGCAGGCGATTTACGGCTTTACGACGCTCGCCCTAGATAACTTAGCTGAGGATGATCAGAAGGCGACCTACCTTAAGCAGGTTGTCAAAGGGGCTGATCGTGCGCGTAATTTGGTGAAGCGCATCCTCACGTTTAGTAATCAAAAAGAGTACGACTTGCAGGCGGTCGATATAGGGCCGGTCATCAAAGAGGCGTGCGCCTTGTTGCGCGGCAGCTTGCCGGCGACAGTGGAAATCGATCTTAGGGTTGATGAAGCCAGTCAGGCCGTTCGCGCCGATCCGACGCGCATACATCAGATAGTCATGAACCTCGGCACTAACGGTGCCCAAGCGATGGGCGAGCGGGGCGGCAAACTGTCGGTATCACTTACCGATGAGCAAGTAACGGATGCGCGCGAGCATGGACCGGCCAAGCTTCGTCCTGGTGATTACGTAGTGCTCCGGGTGCACGATACCGGCGTTGGCATGACACCGCGGACCCTGGAACACATCTTCGACCCGTTCTTTACCACGAAAGACACAACAGAAAGCACCGGCTTAGGCCTAACGGTCGTCCATGGGATTGTGCAGAGTCACGGTGGTGAAGTGTTCGTGCAAAGTGAACCCGGCAAAGGCACTGAGTTTTCCGTTTACTTGCCGGGCACGCGTCTTGGTGCGGTCGATAACCGGATCGCTGATATGGCGCAATGGCGCGGGACGGAGTCGGTCGCTTTGGTCGACGATGAGGTCTGGGTATTGACGGTCACCCGCAAGATCCTCGAGGCGCAGGGGTATCGTGTGGTTAGTTTTTCGAGCGGCGCCGATGCGCTGGCCCATTTCGAAAAACACGCATCTCGGTTCGACATACTGATCACTGACGAAACGATGCCGAAAATGACGGGCTCGCAATTGATCAAGCACGCACATGAAATACGATCGGACCTGCCGACGATAATCATCAGTGGCAAGTTGGCGCCAGCAGCGGTGAACGATCCAAACACGTGGTTTTTGCAAAAACCGTTCACGGCGCCGGAAATCAACGAGAAGGTTCGCTTCGTCCTGGACGAAGTCCGGCGGGACAAGCGCACCGCGTAGCGCTAGTGCGGCTGCCGTTTGTTGATCAACTGGTCAGTAATGACAAATAAGCGACGGTAGCTCGCGTAACGCCGTTCTGCGATGGTGCCGGCGTCAACGCCGGCGCGTACGGCGCACGCTGGCTCAGATCGGTGTGTGCAATCGGTAAAGCGGCACGCAGCGCTAGCGGCGAGGATTTCTGGAAATGCCACAGCAACGCGAGCCATTGATTCAATATGCGGTGCAAAGTCACGGACGCCTGGCGCATCGATGATGCGCCCGCCCTTGGGTAGCTGAATTTGTCGCGCGGCTACGGTCGTATGCCGACCTTCGTCCGTTGACTCGTTCATCGCACCGGTCGCTTCGCTGGCGCTGGGCACTAGGGCATTGAGCAGTGACGACTTACCAACCCCGGATTGACCGAGCAGTGCGGCAACTTCGGTGCGCAGTCTCCTGGCTAATGAGGCGAGACCATCGCCGCTAAGCGCGTTGGTCGTAAACCGTTCGATCGGTAGAGCTGCGTACTCGGTCAGTACAGCGTCGTCGCTTGCCACAAGATCGCTCTTATTGAACACGAGGATTGGCCGTAAACCAAGAAGAAAGGCCGTTCCCACCATGCGGTCGATCATGTACCAATCCGGTTTCGGACGCGGCGCCGCAACAACGATCAATGCCGTCAGATTGGCAACCAGTATTTCGCGGCGGCCGCGAGAGTCTGTTCGGGCCAATTCGCTGCAGCGCGGTTCGATTGCGTCGATGATCCAATCGTCATCACCCGATTGCGATACGGCCGTGACACGATCGCCGCAGACGACACGCAATCGTCGTCGGCGGGTCCGCGCCGCGACTCGGCGGCCGTCATTGAGCTCGAGTTCCATTCGCCGACCGTATGCGGCGGTCACTGTCGCTAGTACGCTTCTGTCTTCGCTGTTGTCAGCCATCTGCGATAGTATGCGGCGCAGGGTGCGTTCGCCGCCACAACGATTGCTAGCATGTCTGACAACGCGACTCGATTGATTTGGATTGACCTTGAGATGACGGGTCTTGATCCGCTCACCGATCGCATCATCGAGATCGCAACGATCGTAACCGATGCGGCTTTAAACGAGTTGGCGGTCGGTCCGGTCCTTGCGCTGCGCCAAGCGGCGAGCACAATGGCGACCATGGACGAATGGAATACCGAGACGCACCGTGCTTCGGGCCTAACCGAACGCGTACTCAACAGCACGACAAGTGTTCGCCAGGGCGAGCGGGCGACGCTCGATTTCTTGCGGCTATGGGCCGAGCCAGGCCGGTCGCCCATGTGCGGCAACAGCATCGGCCAGGACCGCCGATTTCTCGTCCGCTACATGCCAGAGCTTGAGGCCTATTTCCATTACCGCAACCTCGATGTCAGCAGCCTCAAGATCCTTTTGCAGATGTGGCGTCCAGAACAGGCGGCCAGTTTTCAAAAACAGGGTCGTCACCAAGCGCTCGACGATATCCGTGAGTCGATCGACGAACTGCGCTTCTACCGTTCCTGTTTGTTCGGCGACAACTAACACCGCGCGAACCGCTCGATGATTGAGTCGGACATCCATCCCAGTGTTCTCAGGAACCATCGCCCGCTTGGAATCGTGCTCGAGCGATTCATTCGGCCGACGAGCACGGTGCTCGAAATTGGCGCGGGTGATGGCGGACATCTTGCATTGCTGCATGACCGGTTGCCGTTCGCGCGTTGGCTTGCAACGGAGCTGCCGGAGCGGCTGCCGGCTCTTGCGCAGCGCCTTGCAGGGCTAGGCGACGCGCGTATCGCCGCACCCCGTGCTTATGAGGCTGGCGCCGATCCAGTGGAACTCGGCAAATTCGATGTTGTACTGACGGTAAATACGTTTCACATCATGACGAGCGGCGCGCTTTCGCACTTGATTGCGTCACTGCCAGCTCGGTTGCAGCCGGGTGCCTGTTTTATTGTCTACGGCCCGTTTGCGGTGGCGGGCGAGCATATCAGTCCGGGCAACACCGAGTTCGATCAAGCACTGCGCGAACGTGGTACCGGTCAGGGCATTCGCGATCTGGATATTGTGCGCCAGCGTGCAGCGGCGGTTGGTCTTGTACTCGCCTGGAAATTCGCGATGCCGGCCAACAATCTCGTACTGGTGTTTCGGTTGGCGTAACTATTCGCGGTCCCCTGGTTGCGACAACTGGCGCCGCGAGCGCAGAGACGTATACTGGCGCCGTGTTTGAGGATGGAACCGTCGATGTTTGGGTTTCGATGGCTGCCCGCGATAGCGGGACTGTGTGTGTTTCTCATATCCGCCGCCACACTGGCTGAGACCAGATACGTCACCGACGATTTCGAGGTGATGATGCGGCGCGGTCCGACCTTGCAAAATGCGATAACCCGCGTTCTTACCTCCGGAACGGCTGTGGAGGAATTGGAGCGCGACGAGGAGACTGGCTACAGCCGGGTCCGCACGAGCGGCGGGACCGAGGGCTATGTCCTGACGCGCTTTCTGATGAGCGAACCGGCCGCACGCGAGCAGTTAGCAACACTGCGTGCGCGCGTTGAGTCGTTGCGCGGCCAGAGTGGCGATCAGGGCCGCCAATTAGACGATCTGAAGCAGCAAGACACAGCCAACCGACAGCAGATTCAGCGCCTCGAGGCAGAGAACGGTGAGTTGCAACGAGAGCTCGCCGAAATTCGCCGGGTGTCGGCAGAAACGTTACGGATCAATTCAGAGAACACGCGATTGCGAGAAAGTCTGTCAGAGGCCGATATTTCGCTCGCGACACTTGAGCAAGAGAACGATCGTTTAGCGCGGCGCCGGGAACAGAATTGGTTTCTCATTGGTGCGGCGGTACTGGCGCTTGGGATTATTCTGGGGATCGTCGCGCCGCGTTTATCCGGCTCACGCCGCAATCGCTACGGCAGCAGTCTGTAACAGCGACTAAACGAACCGAAACCGCATTGAATAGTCGGTCGCCCGCACGTGCTTAGTCAGTGCGCCCACCGATATAAAGTCGACGCCCGTTGCCGCCACCGCGGGCAAATCGGCCTCAGTCATATTGCCCGATGCCTCGAGCGCTGCAGCTGCTGCGCCGAAGTTCCGATTGATCGCGACCGCTTCACTCAGTGCGTCCAGTGAAAAGTTGTCGAGCAGGATCCGTTCGACACCAACCGTCAACGCGGCGCGCAATTGTTCCAAGGTCTCGACCTCGACTTCGACGGGCAGAGCCGGGTTTTCTTGGCGCGATGCGGTGATTGCTGCCCGCACATCACCAGCGGCAACAATGTGATTCTCTTTAATGAGCACCGCGTCAAAAAGACCCATTCGATGATTGCTGCCACCACCCATCGCCACAGCGTATTTTTGCGCAGTGCGCAGCCCAGGTAGCGTCTTGCGGGTATCGAGGACGCGGCAGTCGGTCGCGGCCGTTAATGCTGCGTACCGTGCCGTAACAGTGGCTGTCCCAGACAGTGTTTGTAGGAAATTGAGCGCGGTACGTTCGGCGGTCAAGATGCCGCGAGCCGGCCCGCGAATGCTAACGACGTGCTGGTTTTCGTTCAGGCTATCGCCATCCGCGGCATGCCAGTCGAGTACCGCATCCGGGACGACTTGGCGAAACACCTCGTCGAACCAAGGCCTGCCGCACAACACCGCTGCCTCGCGAACCACAACGATCGCCTCAGCTACCGTTGATTCTGCCACCAAGGCAGCAGTGACATCGCCGCTGCCGACATCTTCGGCGATGGCGGTTTGGACAGTCGATTCGATATCGGTAGGCAGTGTTTGGGGCATCGTTGGTCGGCCGGGGTTGCCGCAGGCTGTCGTGTACAATACAGGTTTGACGTGATTACTAGTGGTGACGATTGTGGGCGAGTTGCTGTCGCCGTGCGTGCGTATTTGTACGCTCGATGATAACAATATCTGTTTGGGCTGCGGCCGAACCCTCGACGAAATTACGTCGTGGTCACGTCTTAGCACGGCCGAACGGCAGCGGATTATGGCGCGTTTGGCCGAGGCCGATCCGGCGCCATGGCTGGCGAGCGCCGACGGATCTGCGTGATGAGCGCAGCGACGCTTGAAAAACGCCGGTTCGTCACCATCGTTTTGGCGATAGCGCTAGGCGTTGGTGGTTGCACCGCGATGCTTCTGGGTGATGGCACACGATCAGCGCCGACGTCTAAGACGACAACGACGAGCGATATCGCCCTTGGGCGTGACGTGTGGCAAGCGCTAGCAGACGCACGGTTGCCAGAGCGTGAGTCACTCTCGGTCTCTGTTCGCAATGGTGTTGTTACGCTTTCGGGCCGTGCCTCAAGCGAGGCGGTTCGGGACCAAGCGGGACGCATCGCTGGCAGCGTCGCGGGCGTGCGTCAAGTAGTCAATAATATTCGGTGAATGGGAGCGGCTTCGAACCGCTGAGTGGACACGACGATGGATGTAAACGAACGAATCAAGCAGCAACTCGATGAGAACGCAGTTCTTCTGTACATGAAAGGGACGCCAGATTTCCCGCAATGCGGTTTCTCGTCACAGGCCGTTGCCGCGCTTAAGGCCTGCGGTAAACCGTTCTCGTACGTGAATATCTTCGAGGACCCGGAGATCCGCGAGGGCTTGAAAACATACTCGAATTGGCCGACGTTTCCGCAGCTTTACG
>JBCDBO010000126.1:0-8431 GCA_039183535.1 Pseudomonadota bacterium
GCCGCTCCTACATCGGGGTTTGGGGCTCGTGGAACGAATCTGGGTATGGGGATCGCGGCGGGACGCCGCTCCTACATCGGGGTTTGGGGCTCGTGGAACGAATCTGGGTATGGGGATCGCGGCGGGACGCCGCTCCTACATTTGGGTTTGGCGGCTCGTGGAACGAAGATGTAGGAGCGCCGTCTCGGCGCGATTCAAACGAAACCGCACCTCAAACAACGACGCCCGGCGACGGTAAAACGAGATGCGGGACCACCGGTCCGAGCGAGTAACGACCTGATTACCGCGTCGACGCTCGGCACTGAATCAACCGCCGAAGTCGTCCAACATGATGTCCTCCCGGTCGACACCGAGCTCGAGCAACATATTGATCACCGATTTGTTCATGATCGGTGGACCACACATGTAGTACTCGCAATCCTCGGGCGCCGGATGGTTCCTCAGATAATTCTCCAGCAACACCAAATGAATGAACCCAGTGTAGCCATCCCAGTCATCGCCTGGCATCGGATCAGACAACGCGACGTGCCACTCGAAATTGTCGTTTGCCGCCTGTAAAGAATCGAAGTCTTCAACGAAAAACATCTCGCGCTTCGACCGTGCGCCATACCAGAAACTAATCTTGCGCGTCGCGTCCAATCGCTTCAGCTGGTCGAAAATATGACTGCGCATCGGCGCCATACCGGCACCGCCGCCAATGAACACCATTTCCTTACTGGTATCGCGCGCGAAAAACTCGCCGAACGGACCAGAGATCGTGACTTTGTCACCCGGTTTAAGGCTGTAAATGTAGGACGACATTTGCCCCGGTGGAATGCCATCGCTGCCCGGCGGCGGCGTCGCGATCCGTACGTTAAGCATGATCATGCCCTTCTCATCCGGATAGTTCGCCATCGAGTAAGCACGCTCAATAGGCTCGTCGACGGTCGATGAGTATTCCCACAGATTAAACTTATCCCAGTCCTCGCGGTATTCGTCGCCGACAGCGAAGTCTTTGTAATGTACGGTATGCGCGGGCGCCGCAATCTGGATGTAGCCGCCGGCTCGGAAGTTAACGTCCTCGCCCTCCGGTAACTTCAAGACCAACGCTTTAATAAAGGTCGCGACGTTATCGTTCGAGACAACCTCGCACTCCCATTTGCGGACGCCAAAGACCTCCTCTGGCACCTCGATCTGCATGTCTTGTTTGACGGCGACCTGGCACGACAAGCGATCACCCTGTGATGCCTCCCGCTTCGAGATGTGGCTTTCTTCGGTCGGCAGAATTGAACCGCCGCCCGCGTGAATCCTGACCCGGCACTGCGCACAGGTGCCGCCGCCACCGCAGGCGGACGGAACGAACAACTTTTGCTCGGCCAGCGTATGCAAGAGCTTGCCGCCGGCCGCAACCGACAGCGTTTTCTCACCGTTGATCGTAATGCTGACGTTGCCGGTCGATACCAATTGCGAGCGTGCCACCAAGATCAAACCGACTAACGCGGAGACGATCAACGTAAACAGCGCAACACCGAGGCCAAACGTAGTCATCGTAATTTCCTACAGCTTAATGCCGCCGAACGACATGAACGCTAATGACATGAGGCCAGCCGTAATAAAGGTAATCCCTAAACCCTGCAGACCCTCCGGAATATCCGAGTACTTGAGTTTCTCCCGCACACCGGCCATTGCTACGATGGCGAGCGCCCAACCAAACCCGGACGAGGCCCCATAGACCAGCGATTCGGCGAGATCGTAATCGCGCTCGACCATGAACAACGAGCCACCCAAAATCGCGCAGTTAACGGTAATCAGTGGCAGAAATACACCGAGCGCGTTGTAAAGTGGTGGAAAGTACTTATCGAGCACCATTTCGAGAATCTGCACGAGCGCCGCGATAACACCTATGTAAGAGATGAGCCCTAAGAACGTTAAATCAACGTCGGCGAATCCAGCCCATGCCAATGCGCCCGGCTTCAACAGGTAATTCAGAATCAGGTTGTTGGCGGGCACGGTAATCGCCTGGACGATCATCACGGCAATACCGAGACCCAGCGCCGTTTCGATTTTCTTGGAGACGGCGATAAACGTACACATACCGAGAAAAAACGACAGCGCCAGGTTCTCAATGAAGATCGCCTTAATGGCTAGCGCAAAGAGGTTATCCATCAATGCGAATCCATGACCTGAATCTTGTACTCGCGGGCCTCAACCTGCTCCGGCTTCCATGACCGAATCGCCCAAATCAACATGCCAATGACGAAGAACGCTGACGGGGGTAGCAACAACAACCCGTTTGGCACGTACCAACCGCCGTTGTTCACTGTAGGCAAGACGGTCAGACCAAAGAGCGTACCGGAACCGAACAACTCACGGAAAAAACCGACCGTCATCAGGATCGCACCGTAGCCGAGGCCGTTTCCGACACCGTCTAAAAACGAGGCGAACGGCGGGTTTTTCATGGCGAACGCTTCGGCGCGTCCCATCACGATGCAGTTGGTAATGATTAAGCCCACGAATACGGACAACGTTTTCGAAATCTCAAAGGCGAAAGCCTTGAGGGCTTGGTCGACCATGATCACCATTGACGCGATAACGACCATTTGCACGATAATGCGGATCGAGCCGGGAATTTGGTTACGAATGGTTGAAATGACCATCGACGAACAGCCACAGACCGCCGTTACCGCCAGCGCCATAACGACAGCCACCTTTAGCGACGACGTTACGGCAAGCGCAGAGCAAATGCCGAGCACTTGCAGTGTAATCGGGTTGTTATCGACCATCGGGTCAATCAATAAGTCTCGCTTTACCTGGGCCATTACAGCTCTCCGGCCTTGAGACG
This sequence comes from Pseudomonadota bacterium, assembly GCA_039183535.1. Lineage (GTDB taxonomy): Bacteria > Pseudomonadota > Gammaproteobacteria > Steroidobacterales > Woeseiaceae > JBCAXA01. The sequence continues at coordinate 2,822 of JBCDBO010000126.1, forward strand.
CGCGAGGAACGGTGCGTAGCCGCCCTCGCCCATCCAGAATTTGACTAGGTTATCGACGCCAACCGACGTTAGCGTAGCGCCAGACAATGCATCGACGTGGTAGTCGGGTCCTGCCGCCGGTGCTGTCTTGGCGACCGTGATCGCGATCGAACCGCTATCGTCGGTGAGTTTTTTGCCGCGCCACTGCGCCTTCCAGCGCGGGTTATCGACCTCGGCGCCAAGCCCTGGCGTCTCGCCATGCTCATAAAACTGCAAGCCGAAAACGTCGTTGCCGTTCTCCTCGACGGCGATAAAACCGTACAACGTTGACCAGAGTCCGTAACCCCGGATCGGCAGAATGACCTTATCGACGTTGCCGGCCGTATCGCGCAGCAAGTAAATCGTGCGATACCGCGATTGCCGACCGATCGATGCGGGATCGTCGGTCAACTCAACCGAGATATCTGGATCGCTCGCCGCAGCGCGGTCATCGAATGTCGCCGGATCGAACCGATCGGTGAACGCACCGCTCGCGATCTCGAGCACGCGCGGTTCGAAAGCGGCAAAGGCCGCAGCAACATCGACGTTCTCGTCATAGACACCGGCGACCTGCAGAATGTTGATCTGCTTATCCCGTAACTTGTTAACCGCTTGCAGTGGGCGCAGCGCGACGGCCACCGATGAGACCGCCATCGACGCGACTAGGCATAGCGTAATGGCAACAAACAACGTTTTGGGCGTCGAATCGGGCGACAACGCGGCGAAACGACGCAACCAACCCGGCTTCGATGGCGTGTTGTTCGCTGGTTCGTCAGGCATGACGGCGCATCCTTCGTTTGATATTGGCCTTAACGACGAAGTGATCAATTAGCGGCGCGAAGACATTGCCGAACAAAATGGCCAGCATCATGCCCTCCGGAAAGGCTGGGTTGATAACCCGGATTAGGACGACCATGACGCCGATCAGTCCGCCGTAAATCCAGCGGCCGGTGTTCGTGTGTGCACCTGATACGGGTTCGGTCACCATATAGACGGTGCCGAAGGCGTAACCGCCGATAACGAGGTGCCAGTACCACGGCATCGCAAACATCGGGTTGGCGTCCGAGCCGATAAAATTCAGCAAGCTTGAGAAGCCAATCATGCCGATAAGGCAACCAAGCACCATGCGATAGTTTGCAATTCGTGTGGCGAGCAAAAAGGCCAGGCCGAGCAAACACGCGAGTGTCGAGGTCTCGCCAATACAGCCTTGGATCGTGCCAACGAACGCGTCCGTCCACGAGATACCGACGTCGGCTAACGTCTCAAAACGGTCCGATGCCGAGACCGACAGTGCGGTCGCACCCGAGAAACCATCGACCGGTGTCCAAATGGTATTGCCCGACATATTGGCCGGGTAGGCAAAATACAAAAAGGCGCGACCGGTAAGCGCTGGGTTCAAGAAATTCTTGCCTGTCCCACCGAACACCTCTTTACCGATAACGACGCCGAACGCGATGCCAAGGGCGACCTGCCACAGCGGCACGTCCGGCGGCATCGTCAATGCGTAGAGCATCGACGTCACCAGGAAGCCTTCGTTGACTTCATGCCCTCGTACGACGGCAAACACAATCTCGCAGATCCCACCGATGAGCAGCGTCATCAAATAGATCGGTAGGAAATACAGCAAGCCGTGCATAAAGTTCGCGAATGGGTTGCTCGCATCGAGACCGATGCCGAGCGCACTCAGCAGCGACGCGCGCCAACCGGATTCGCCGTAAAGCGCGATGGCCGAATTGGTTTGCAAGCCGACGTTGTACAACCCAAATAGAATCGCCGGCGTTGTCGCAATAACGACATAGATCATGATGCGCTTCATGTCGATGTGCGAGCGCGCATGCGGTGCAACCGTCGTTACGGTCTTGGGCGAGAACAATCCGCTCTCGATCATCTCGTAGACTGGGAAGTACTTTTCGTACTTGCCACCTTCCAGGAACAGCGGCTCAATACGATCGAAATACTCGCGCATACTCACGGCTAACCGTCCTTCTCGATCTTCGTCAGGCAATCGCGGAGCGCAATGCCGTACTCATACTTTGCCGGGCACGCGAATCCGAGCAGGGCGAGATCTTCCTCGTCGAGCTCCAACGCCCCGAGCGCCTGTGCAACGTCGGTATCCATAACGAGCAGCGCTCGCACCAATTGTGTCGGCAGATAGTCTTGTGGCATCAGTTGCTCGAACGTTCCAAGTGGCACCATGGCGCGTCGCCCGCCATTAAGGTTTGACGTTAGCGCGAACGGCCGCCGCTTCAGTGCGGAGCCGAGCACCGGCTGCACGGCGTACTTATGCGCCATCGGCCGTAGCCAGCCGAGAAAATTCTGCTGCCGGTCCTCCTCGATAACCGTCACTTGACGGGCGTAACGCCCGAGAAAGTTCTCCCCTTCGTCTGAACTGGAGTAACCACTGAGGATCGAGCCAGAGATTACCCGCGACGCGACGTGCTCGTCGTACTGACCTTTCATCAAATCGCGCAGCGAAGTGCCTGCTACCGTGCGGACAAGACGCGGCGTCTTAACCAGAGGACCCGCCACCGAGACAACCCGCTCGGCGTCGACGAAGCCGGTCTGCAGCAGGCGACCGATTGCGATGATGTCCTGGTAACCGATCGACCAGACCACCGATTCGGCGGTTGGCGGGTGGAGGAAATGCATGTGCGTGCCGGCGAGACCGGCCGGGTGCGGCCCGCTGAACGTTGCTGCCGTAACGCCGGCGACATCGCGCCCAGGGATGTCATCACCACCTTTGCAGCATAGGTAGGTCGGCCCGTCGAACAGCGCCGCGACAGCTTCCAAGCCCGTTACGAAGGCATCGCCGGCCTCGGCAATGATCGGCGCCGGATCGGCAGCGAGCGGTTCGCTGTCCGTCGCGGTTACGAACAGAGCCGCAGGAACCGATCCCGGTGCCGGCACCTTCGAGTACGGGCGAGTGCGAAAGGCGCCCCACAAGCCGGCCGCGGCGATTTTCTCAGCAACGGTGGCGGTGTCGTTCGGTGAGCAACGTCCGAAATCGACGGGCTCGGCAGCGGCGGTATCGGCCTCAATGACGACGCTCACTAAGCGCCGTCGATAACCACGATTGACGGCGACAACGCGGCCGGTCAGCGGGCTCGTTATCGGCGCAGTAAGACTGTCCTTGTGAGCGAACAATGCGGTGCCTGCGCCGACAGCGTCACCCGGCTGAACGAACACGCGTGGCTTCAGTCCCAGGTAGTCTCGACCCAACAGACCGACGGTCCGAACGTGCGGACCGCTGTCGATCTCCTGCACGGGCTGACCCGCAACCGGGAGGTCTAAGCCTTTGTGTAAGTGGTACTCTTTCAATCCCTGTTAATCCACACTGTCGCGCTCCGACACGAGCCACGCATGTCGATAGCCCGCTGGGCACTGCTCGGCGTGTGGCTGCTTACCGGCCACGCCTGCACCCCGGAACCTGAACGCATTACCATCCGCGGCGAAACGATGGGCAGCACGTTTACTGTCACGGTGATCGATGTGCCCGACGGTCTTAGCGCCCAGTCGATCGAAGCCGCCATCGCAGACGTGTTGTCGGCCGTTAATGCCACTTTCTCCAATTGGGACGCTGACTCGGAGGTGTCGCGCTTCAATCGGCGCACGAACACGGCGCCCATGGCCATGTCGGACGCTTTCAATGCGCTCCTCGACGTCGCAGATTCTGTTCACGTCACCACCGACGGTGCCTTTGATATCACCGTCGCCCCGTTAATCGAACTGTGGGGTTTTGGCCAACCCGGGCCCACCACCACTGTTCCTTCCGAAAGCGAAATTTTAGACGCCTTGGCGACCGTTGGACAGCAAAGAGTGCTCAATCGTCGTGAACGCGGCACCGCGCTGGCCAAGGTTGACCCTGCGGCCCGAATCTACGTGGCAGCAATCGCCAAAGGGGCCGGGGTAGACGCGATTGCGACACGCCTAGCGGCGCTCGGTCTCGATAACTACTTGGTGGAGATTGGCGGCGATCTGCGGGTCGTTGGCGATGGCCCACGCGGCAATGGCTGGCGAATCGGTGTCGAAAAGCCAGCAGCGGCGTTTGGCATCGTGCAGGAGGCGCTCGTCCTTCGCGACGCAGCGATGGCCACATCGGGTGACTACCGCAACTATTTCGAAGCCGATGGCCAGCGCTTTGCGCACGTCATCGACCCATCGACCGGCCGGCCGATAACCCATCGGACAGCCTCGGTCAGCGTCATTGCCGAACACGCCATCAGTGCCGATGCCTGGGCGACCGCGCTGTTGGTGCTCGGCCGTCACCGCGGCTTATCGGTTGCTGCCCAGAACGGCATTGCGGCCATGTTCCTAGAACGAGACGGTAGTAATGGCGAAAATCGCTACGCGCGGTATGCTACGCCGGCGTTTGAAAACTGGGGCCAACCGGAGCCCCATGGCGAGTCCCGATGACGACATTTTTGCTGGCATTTGGCGTTTTGCTGCTGATTACCGTCGGTATGGCGATTGGTGTGTTGCTCAATGGCCGCACGATCAAAGGCAGTTGCGGCGGGCTGAATGCGGTCGGCGACGCCGATCAGTGCCTGGTCTGCAACCGGCCGATCGATCCTGACAACCCGCTTCGCTCGCGTCTGGACTGCCCGCGAGCAAAAGCAACGGATAACGGCGCGTCTTAGACGCGCATGGGTATTAGCGCGGCGGCGATCAGGCCGGTCGCCGCGATGAGCCCGAAAACCCAGGCCTGACGCCGGCTGCCGTTTTCCTTCCAAACGCGCCGATACTGGTGTCCAGCGATCACGGCGATAACAAACAGCGCTAATGACGCCGACGACGGCAGTGTTATGTCAGCTAATCCCATGCTGGCGTTCCAGTTCGACCGGCCATGCGGTACATTTTAGCGAGCATCGATCGACCAAGGGGGGAAGATTCGTGCGTGCACCTACCAACTATGCCGGACCGCGTGCGAGCACAAAGTCCGATGACGCCGAGATGAGTCAGACCGAGCTGTCTGCCTTGCCGGCTGGGCCTGCGACGATTCAGACCGTCCTCGATACAAAAGGCAACAAGATCGTCTCGGTAGCGGCCACCGACACGATGCAAACCGCCGTCAACCTGCTCCGCGAGCACCGGATTGGTGCGTTGTTGGTGCTAACCAGCAGCGGCGAACTCGAAGGCATTCTGTCGGAGCGCGATATCGTCCGTAAGCTCGCTGAAATCCCCGGGCACGTTTTGAAGCAGACCGTCCAAGCGCTGATGACGACGAAAGTTACGTCGTGCTCGCCGGACGACCCGCTATTGAACGTCTTAAAAGCGATGACGGAGGGGCGCTTTCGGCACATGCCAGTGATGAAAGATGGCCATCTCCTCGGCATCGTGACAATCGGCGATGTTGTTCATGCCCGCCTGCGCGAGCTCGAGCTGCAGACGGTGAAAATGCAATCGATGATTGTCGGCTGACGACGCCTGGCGTCGGGGCTGATCGCGGCGAGACCCGCTCGCACACCCGCAGAACCGCTGCAGAAAACGAAGCTGTAGGAGCGCCGTCCCGGCGCGATACACCCATCGCCGATGCCAGCCGCGGCTTATCGCGGCGGGACGCCGCTCCTACATCAGTAGGAACCGCTGCGGCGA
>JBCDBO010000127.1:0-8168 GCA_039183535.1 Pseudomonadota bacterium
GTGCTTCGCGGTGGCGCCCACCCCCTATTCCCTTACCCCCGCCGCGCTCCTCAACGTAACTGCGGGTATGGTGCTAAAGAGCCCCGTCTCGGTAATCGTTGCTCTCGACCAGTGACAAGAACAACGACTCTGCTCGATCGAGCAAGCCAGCGGTCATGTAGTCGCGTGCCAGTGAGTAGAGTGCTTGCTGGCGCTGCTCCTCCGGCAATCCAGGCCGAGCAATAATGTTCTGGTGAATACGTATAGCGCGATCTACCTCGCCGCGACGCCGGAACAAACTGCCAAGGGCAAAGTGCGTTTCAATGGTTTCGTCATCGACTCGCACCATACGGAGAAACAAATCGACGGCTTGGTCGGTTTGTTCGTTCAGCAGGAAATTGAGCCCCTTTAGGTACTCAACGTTGAGGTATTGATGGTTTTCTTGTGGTCGGTCGCGTTCCCATAAATAACGGATGGACCATCCTGCTGCAGTCAGCAGCAGGAAAAAACCGGCAAGAAGAAACGCCTGCTCGCTAGGCATTACCGCGAACGTCCAGATGCCGCACCGTCCGGCCTATCGCCAACGCTCGCCGGAGCACGTTCAGTCTCCGACCTCCTGCAGTGGAAGACTGCGCAGGCTAGACACTTCGGCCTCGGCGAGGCGCAGCTGCTTACGAAGTCTGCGCCGCTCGTTAACAAGACGCAGCAAATACAGCGTGCAGCTCAACAGACCAAACAGCCAACCGGCGACCAACGCTGCAACAAACGCGGCGGGCAATGCTGTTTCAATCTGCGAAAAACCGAAATCGAGGGACACTCGACCCGGGTTCAAACCCCAGAAAACGACAACCGATGCCGCGACGAGCAGCACAACGGCAAAGGTAACCAGTCGACGAAACATGCGTTGACTATACCGTGCCAACGCGTCCGGGGGGATTAGTTTTTGATCGGTAGGTGGCGGTTTTGGTTGACGCGCTCACGTAGGCTTTTGCCAGGCTTGAAATGCGGTACGTACTTGCCCGAGAGTGAGACAGGCTCACCCGTTTTGGGGTTACGGCCTTGCCGAGCCGGGCGAAAGTGCAACGAGAAGCTGCCGAATCCGCGGATCTCAATACGCTCACCGTTCGCCAGTGAGTTACTCATGATCTCTAGCAAATGTTTCACCGCCAACTCAACGTCTTTGGCAGCCAGATGCTTTTGCTTGCGAGCTATCAGCTCGATCAATTCCGATTTGGTCATGATGCGTATCGCTTGTTAGTTCGGCCTAGCATTGCCGGCAACATCAATCGGGGCAACGACGGCTCGTCGCCCCGATGATGCACCTACATTTTAGTCAGCGCTGTTGATCTGATCTTTCAGCAACTCGCCGAGCGTCGTACCCGATGAACTTGTTGAACTCTCAGACTTGTAGTTCTCAACAACTTCCGCTTCCTCGTGCGCTTCGCGTGCCTTAATCGACAGCGCGATCGAACGCGACTTACGATCGACGGCCATAAACTTGGCCTCGACCTCGTCGCCGACTTTAAGCACCGTGCGAGCATCTTCGACGCGCGTACGCTGCAGTTCAGACGCACGCAAGTTGCCGACAATACCGTCGCCCAGATCGACCATCGCGCCACGCGACTCGACTTCCGTGACAACGCCTTTGACGATGCTGCCTTTCGGATGCGAGGCAAGCCAGGCTGAGAACGGATCGCCGTCGAGCTGTTTGATACCAAGCGAGATGCGCTCGCGCTCTGGATCGATCGATAGGACCACCGCCTCCAGTTCCTGGCCTTTCTGGTAATTACGAACAGCATCTTCACCGTCGCTTTCCCAGGTAATGTCGGACAGATGCACAAGGCCATCAATACCGCCATCTAGGCCAATAAAGATGCCGAAATCGGTAATCGACTTGATTTGGCCCTTGACGCGATCGTTGCGATTGAAGGTTGCTGCGAACTCCGCCCACGGGTTCGACTTACATTGTTTGATACCCAGTGAGATGCGACGCCGATCTTCGTCAATCTCAAGCACCATAACTTCAACTTCATCCCCGATCTGCACGACACGGGACGGGTTGACGTTTTTGTTGGTCCAGTCCATTTCGGAGACGTGGACCAGACCTTCGACGCCCTCCTCGATTTCAACGAAGCAGCCGTAATCAGCGATATTGGTCACTTTGCCGAACAACCGTGTCGATGTCGGGTAGCGGCGGCTAATGTTCTGCCAAGGATCCGCGCCAAGTTGTTTGATGCCCAACGAGACGCGTTGGCGTTCGCGGTCGAACTTCAAAATACGAACTTCAATTTCCTCGCCGACATTGACGACCTCAGACGGGTGCTTAACCCGCTTCCAGGCCATATCGGTAATGTGCAGCAGACCATCGATGCCACCGAGGTCGACGAACGCACCGTAATCGGTAAGGTTCTTAACGATTCCTTTAACGGTCTTACCTTCCTGCAGCGTCTCGAGGAGCTGTTCACGCTCAGCGCTGTAGTCGTCCTCGACGACCGCACGGCGCGAGACGACAACATTGTTACGTTTCTGATCGAGCTTAATCACCTTGAACTCGAGATCCTTACCTTCAAGGTAGGCCGGATCGCGAACCGGTCGGACATCGACCAACGATCCCGGCAAGAACGCGCGGACGTTGTCGATCTCAACGGTGAAGCCACCTTTTACGCGGCCGTTGATAATGCCGCTAACGATTTCGCCTTTCTCAAATGCCTCTTCAAGGCGGGTCCACGTGCGGGCGCGTTTCGCCTTTTCACGTGACAGGCGAGTCTCACCGAAACCGTCTTCGACGGCATCCAGTGCGACCTCGACGTCGTCGCCGACCGCGACTTCCAACTCACCCTTGTCGTTATGAAACTGCTCAACAGGGATAACAGCCTCGCTTTTGAGGCCTGCGTTGACGATGACAACGTCTGAATTTACGGAGACGACCTTACCGTTCAGGATTGAGCCAGGCTTGATCTGCTGGCTGGCAAGGCTCTCTTCAAAGAGTTCTGCAAAACTTTCAGTCATGATGGTTAAAAAAGCCCCTCGGTAAGGGGCGCCTGTTAGTTAACGTTGGCGCAGTCACATCCGTGTTGCTGCGGTTATCAAAAAAAAGGCGTTACATCCTTAACGCCAGGTTCTACCTCAATGTTCTACGGTTTGCCGAGTTCCAAATCAGGCGTTGGCGAGCTGTTTTTGCCAGCCAGTTCCAGAACTCGTGCGACAACGTCTTCGACGCTGAGATTGGTGCTATCTACTTCGATCGCGTCGTCGGCCGCACGAAGCGGCGCGACGGAGCGATTGGCGTCGCGCGAGTCACGTTCTGCGATCTCCCGCGAAAGCGCCGAGAGGCTAACACCAATCCCCTTTTCTTTCAACTGCTTATGGCGCCTTTCGGCGCGCTCCTCAGCGCTGGCGGTCAAGAACACCTTCACCTTGGCATCCGGGAATATAACGGTCCCCATATCGCGTCCATCGGCTACGAGTCCTGGCGGGGCGCGATAGCCTCGCTGCAGCTCGACCAGCGCCTCGCGCACCGCTGCGTGGGCCGCCACCAGCGACGCGAGCTCGCCGCAGCGTTCCGTGCGCACCTGGTCCGTCACGACCTCGCCGGCCAGCCAAATCCGTTCATCGCCGCTGGCGGTGCTGCCGAATCGGGCCGACAGGTTGCGGGCGATCTCTGCAAGAGCAGCACCATCTTTGAATGAAACACTGGCTTTTTCTGCCGACAAACCCACCAACCGGTACAGCGCGCCGCTGTCCAGTAGATGCCAGCCGAGACGCTCGGCAACTTCGCGCGAGACCGTGCCTTTACCGGACCCACTGGGCCCGTCGATCGTCAGTACAGGAATCAATGTTGGACCTCCTCTATCGTCCAGCCGAGCGACGTACAGGCGTCGACAAAACCGGGAAACGACGTCGCGACTGTCTCTGTACCGGCCAACATCAGGGGCGAGTGAGCCGTAAGCCCGGCCACTGCAAATGCCATCGCGATGCGATGGTCATCCTCCGCATCGATGGCGGCCCCGTTGTAGGCACCGCCGGTCACTACCGCTCCGTCCTCGCTTTCTTCGCAGGTGACACCCATCGCCCGCAGACCACGAATCATGACGGCAATACGGTCGCTCTCTTTGTGACGCAGCTCCCCAATGCCACTGAATCGGGTTGTGCCGCGGGCATTCGCGGCCGCGACGAACAAAACCGGGAACTCATCGATCGCCAACGGCACTAGTTCGGGGGGAACGTCTATCCCGGTCAGCGCGGCTTTCTCAACGACGATATCCGCCACCGGTTCGCCGCCGACGTCACGCCGATTGTCGAGTGCAATGCGCGCACCCATTTGGCGCAAAATATCGAGCGCTCCGATACGAGTCGGATTGATTCCCACGCGCCGAACGGTGACGCTCGACGCGGCAGCCAATGTTGCTGCGACCACGAAGAACATTGCCGACGATGGGTCGCCAGGCACGCTAACACTGAGCGATTTGAGCTCGGCTGGGCCTGTTATCGAAATGAGATGTCGTTCGGCGTTGACCTCGATCGGTACACCCATGGCGCTTAACATACGCTCGGTATGATCGCGCGTCGGCGCGGGCTCGGAGACCTGTGTTTCGCCGTCGGCGTACAAGGCAGCCAGAAGTATTGCCGATTTGACCTGTGCGCTGGCAACTGGCAACCCGTAGCGGACCGGCACTAACCGATCGGTCGGCGTAATCGTCAATGGTGGCCGATTGGCTTTGCCCTCGATACGCGCGCCCATCGCGTTTAGCGGTCGAATGACTCGCGCCATCGGACGGCGGCTCAGCGAGCGGTCCCCCAACAGCGTGGTTGCAAAGCGTTGCGGCGCTAGCAGGCCGCAAAAAAGCCGCATGGATGTTCCGGAATTACCAAGACTTAGCGGGTCGTCTGGCGCAGTGAGCCCATGCCGGCCGACACCTTGCACGTGGTACTGGCCCGGGCCGTGGCGTGTGATCGGCACGCCCATGGAGCGCAGCGCCTCGGCCGTCGCGAGGCAATCGTCACCCTCCAACAAACCGTCGATCTGCGCTTGACCATCGGCCAACGCATTCAACATCAATGCGCGATGCGAGATCGATTTATCGCCCGGGACGTGCAGTGAGCCGTGAAGCGCTGCGCCGCCGGGAATCTGCCACTGCATGTGTCGTCCTCAAAAACGGGCGACAGAGCGTACCAGCGATGTAAAAAGAATCAAGGGCTTAGCAAACTATCTCGCTAAACCAGGGCACGTGGATACGACCCTAAAACACGGCACAACGGTGTTAGCTCGCGGATGTCGGTGAGCGCCGCAGCGACATTGGCATCGTCAGCGTGGCCGTCAATATCGAGGAAAAAGACGTATTGCCACTTGCCCCGTCGCGATGGCCGTGACTCGATGCGGTTGAGGTTCACCGAGTGTTTGGCGAACGGATGCAGCAAGGTATGCAGGGCGCCGGCACCGCCAGTGTCTTCCGCGGACAATAACAGCGTCGTCTTGTCATCGCCGCTGGGGCTTAGCAATTTGCGCCCGAGCACCAAAAAACGCGTCGTGTTGTCAGAGCGGTCCTCGATATTGGCCACCAAGACATCGAGTCCGTATACCTGAGCGGCCGCCTCACCGGCGATGGCCGCCGTACCCACTTCATCGCGCGCGCGCCGCGCACCGGTCGCATTACTACCGACCGGCACCAATTCGACGTTCTGCAAATACTCGCGCAACCAGGCGCGACATTGCGCAAGCGACTGCTGATGGCCGCAGATGCGCTCAATTGTCTCTAAACGCATCCCTGGCTTAGCCATCAAATGCTGCTCGATCCGTAACTCGATTTCGCCGCCGATTTTCAACGGCGACGAAATCAGCATATCGAGCGTGTTGTTAACCGACCCCTCGGTCGAATTTTCGATCGGTACGACACCGAAATCGGCGTTACCGGACTCGACCTCCTGGAACACCTCGTCGATGGTCGCCAGTGGCAAGTCGCGGACAGAATGGCCGAAATGGCGTTGCACAGCCGTTTGCGTGAACGTTCCTTCCGGACCGAGATAACCGATCTTAAGCGGTTCTTGCTGCGCCAAGCAGGCGGACATGATCTCGCGAAACAGCCGCACCATTTCTTGATCGTGCAACGGGCCGTCGGCATTGCGGGCGATGACTTGGCGCAAGACTTCAGCTTCGCGCTCCGGCCGGAAATAGTCGACCGTCTGCAGATTAGCCGCCCCTTTGATTTCGCCGACACGGCGCGCCAACTGGGCCCGCTCGGCGATGTTCGACTGAATCGCGCGGTCGACGGCGTCGATTCGTTCCCGAATCTTTGCGAGTTCGTCTTTCGTAGCGTCGTCGCTCATAGGGCTGCGTTAGCCGTCATCCCCAGGCCGGCCGAGCGAGCGGACGCGCAACACGCCCTCGATCGATGCCAATGCATCGAGCGTCGCCGCTGATGGTTCGCTGTTCAAATCGATCAGCGAGTACGCGACATCATCACGCGATTTGTTTAAGAAGTCGGCAATATTCAAATCGGCATCGGCCAGCACCGTCGAAATCTGGCCAACCATATTCGGTACGTTACGGTTCGAAACCGCCACGCGCCATGCATCGATGCGTGGCATATGCACATCCGGGAAGTTCACCGAATGACGGATATTGCCATTCTCGAGAAAGTCGCGAACGTTTTCGCAAACACGAACGGCGCAGTTCTCCTCCGCCTCCGCCGTTGACGCACCAAGATGGGGTAAGGCGATAACGCGCGGATGCGCGATGAGTCGTTTTGTCGGAAAGTCCGCCACGTAGCCTGCCAACTGGCCATCATCGAGCGCCGCGACAATCGCGTCCTCATCCACGATACCGCCGCGCGCGAGATTGATGACGATGCCATGCTTCGGCAGCGACGCGATTCTCTCGGCACTAACGATGTTCTGCGTTGCATCCATCAACGGGACATGCACAGAAATAAAATCTGACTCGCGGCACAGCTGATCGATGCCGCTGGCTTTGAATACGCCGGATGACAATTCCCAGGCGCGTTCGACCGTCATTTTTGGATCAAAACCGATGACCTTCATGCCGAGGCTGCTGGCGGCGTTGGCGACCTGCACGCCGATCGCACCGAGGCCGATGACGCCAAGCGTCTTACCGGGCAACTCCGAACCGACGAAGTGCTTTTTTCCGGCTTCGACTTGTTTCGAAATTTCCGCATCGTCGCCCTCAAGGCCGGCGGCAAATGCCAGGGCCGGTGGGATATTACGAGCGGCCATTAACATACCGGCGATGACCAATTCTTTGACGGCATTGGCGTTCGCACCTGGCGCATTGAGTACCGGCACACCGAGCTCGGACATCGCGCTGACAGGAATGTTGTTAACACCAGCGCCGGCCCGGCCAATAATCTCAACCGACGTCGGAATTTCCATGTCGTGCATTTTGTAGGAACGCAACACGATAGCGTCGGGTGCCGAGCATTCTGTTGTCACTTCGTAGCTCGCGCGCGGCAGCTTTTGCAAACCCGCCAGTGCGATGTTGTTGAGCGTGAGAATTTTGTACATAAAGTTTGTCCGCGAGATAGACGCTCAGCCGTAGCGTCGCTCAAAATCCTGCATAAAATCAGCCAACGCGACTACGGCATCCTCGCCAACCGCGTTGTAAATACTCGCCCGCATACCGCCGACGGAACGGTGCCCTTTCAGCGCAACCAGCCCGGCCGCCGCTGACTCGTCCAGAAACACCTTGTCGAGACTCGGATCGGCGAGCGTGAACGGCACATTCATGCGCGAGCGAAACTCTGGCTGCACAGGGTTGGCATAGAAATCACTAGCGTCGATCAACGAATACAAACGTTGCGACTTGCGCGCATTGGTGGCCTCGATCGCCTCGACGCCACCTTGGTCTTTGAGCCAAGCAAACGTTAGCCCCGCCATGTACCACCCGAACGTTGCCGGCGTGTTGCTCATCGATCCCGCTTTGGCCTGGACACTCCAATTGAGCATCGACGGCGTGCGTTGGCGCGCGCGGTCCAACAGATTTGAGTGGTAAGGACATGAGCAAAGCAGACAAGGCTTCGGGTTTTAGAGTAAACCCTAAACGTCAGTTCCTTAAGAGTTGCAAACCGCGACTTCGAGGGTGTAACATCTCTGCAGTATTGAGTGGTAATGACATGAGCAGAACAGACAAGGCTTCGGGTTTTAGGGTAAAGCCTAATCCCACTTTCATTAAGAAA
>JBCDBO010000128.1:0-8158 GCA_039183535.1 Pseudomonadota bacterium
AGGCGAAATAGATAAGTAATTGATTTAAATGCCAAAGGCAGTATTTTGTCGGCGCTACGCTACTGTGTCTGCGTTGCGGCATGTCGACAACACCTGTCAGAAAGTGACAATTCTGGTCAGTTTTTGACACAGCTGTCGGCCCATGCCGACTCAGCTGTCGATGCCGAGCTTCTTGATCCGGTAACGCAATTGGCGAAATGACAAGCCGAGCAGCTTTGCGGCCTGGGTCTTGTTATAGCGGGTTTGTTCCAGTGCATCGATGATCGCTTGGCGTTCGACGTCTTTCAGTTGATCCGGTAACTCCCCGGCGGTCGTCGGGTCGTCCTCCGTGGGTGCTGCAGAGCGCAAATTGAGATCTGCCGCCGTGATTTCCTCGTTCGCCGAAAGTGTTACCGCCCGCTCCAGAATATTCTCAAGCTCACGAACGTTGCCGGGGAACGGATACTCAAGCAGGGCCTTTTCCGCATCGGTGGCTAGCTCAAAGCGCCGCGCACCGCCATGTTGGCGTGACAGGCGCCGTAGGAACATGCTGGCAAGTTCCAACACATCTTGGCCGCGGTCTCGAAGCGGCGGCACGGTCACTTCAATGACGTTGATACGGTAGTAGAGATCTTCCCGGAAGGCGTTATCCCGAACTCGATCCGCCAGGCGTTGGTGGGTCGCGCTCAAAATCCGCACGTCTACCGAGCGTTCTTGCTCGGCGCCGACCGGTCGTAGGCTCTTTTCTTGAATGACGCGCAATAGCTTCACTTGCATCGATAACGGTAAGTCGGCGATCTCGTCGAGAAACAACGTGCCGCCATTGGCGCTCGCGATCAGGCCTAGTTTGTCGGCCACCGCACCGGTGAAGCTGCCTTTGCGATGACCGAATAACTCGCTTTCCATCAGCTCGCTCGGAATGGCGCCGCAGTTGACCGGAACAAACGCCTCCCCAGCACGTGGGCCCGATTCGTGAATCATGCGGGCTACCAACTCTTTACCGGTACCCGACTCGCCGCAGATGTGCACGGGCGCCTGGCTGCGTGCCACGCGTTGGATCACATCCCTGACGTTGAGCATCGTGGTCGACATACCGACCAGACGGTCGCGGGCGAACTGACCGGTTTCGTCGCTATTGGGCATACGCACAGCGGCCGCAACGATCTGCCGCAAGTTAGTCACGTCGATTGGCTTGGCGAGAAAGTCGAACGCGCCGAGTTTGAGCGCGTGGACCGCTGTCTCGACGCTGCCATGCGCCGTAATCATCGCAACGGGCAATGCCGGTTTGTTTTGGCGGATCCACTCCAGCAGTTCCAAGCCATCGCCGTCTGGCAACCGCATATCGGTAAGACACACGTCGAACGATTGATTGGCCAGTGCCTTGCGTGCATCGGCCAACGTCGTCGCGCTGGTGGTTTCGATCTGCATCGCTTCGAGCGTCATACTGAGCAACTCGCAAATGTCTGGCTCATCGTCGATCACCAGGGCTCGCGTCGACCGACTCATGCGTCTGACTCTGCAGACCGACGCCAACGCGCCGGGTCGGCGAACACGATCCGAAAAACGCTGCCGCCGCGTTCGCCGCGCCGATAGGAAAGGGCTGCCCCGTTTAGCTCGCAGAGTTCTCGTGCGATGTATAAGCCCAAGCCGGTTCCTCCTTGTTGCGCTGTAAAAAACGGCTCGAAAATACTGTCGATCAGTGCGTCGTCGATACCGTCGCCGCGATCGCTGACGTCGAGGTAGGGTCGCCCGGTCGGTTCAACCCGGCCCGTCGCTAGCGTCACGCTAATTCCGTTCTCGACGCCCGCGTATTTAACCGCGTTGTCGCAAAGATTCCACAACACCTGTCGCAAATGGCTTGGATCGACCAGTACGGTAATCGCTGGCAAGTTATCCTCGACCCGAATCGACGCCGGGGCGACGCCTACCGTCATGCAGAATTCGTCGACGAATTGCACGAGCCATGGCGTTAGCTCAACTTGTTCACGCTGACCCGTATCGCGGCGTGACAATTGCAGAACGTTCTCGACGATCTCACTGACCCGTGAGGCGTTGTTGCAAATAATATCGCTCAGTCGCTGCTGCGTCTTATCGAGTCCCGACGACTCGGCCAGCAATTGGCCGGCGTGACTCATTGCGCCCACCGGGTTGCGAATCTCGTGTGCGATGCTGGCGGACAGTCGGCCTAAGGATGCCAGTTTCGACTGCTGCACGCGCTCGGCGAGGACCGACGTGTCCTCAATGAAGAGCAGCAACGGGGACGGGCCATCGTCCGTACGGGCGAACGGGGCAATGTTGACCTCGATTAAACCGCTGCCGTCGGCGCCCATCATCGATAGTTGTGTCGATTGCTGCGGATTCGTACTGTCACGCCAAGCACGGATGCGCCGAGCGAGATCCGGTGCGATGTCAGCCAATGGCCGGCCTGCGGCGTTTGGCGGCGCCCCTAGCAGTTCGGACGCTGATGGGTTTAGTAGGCGGACCGTGTCGTCCGAATCGAGTGCGACAATACTCTCGCGCAGGTGTTGGACGACGTACTGATTCAGCCGCGCCATGTTGGCGAGGTCGAGACCGCGTTGGCGCAGCAGCGCCTCACTGTCGACGAGTCGTTTCGCGAGCGGCGCTGTTAGCAGCGGAATGGCGAACAAGATCGCACCGAGGATGCCGGTCGCGGTAAATTGCGACGGCTCCGTCATACCGGCCAGTTGCGAGACGGCCTGTTCAACGAGCAGCGCAATCGTCGCAATCGCCGGTCCGAAATACGGCGTCGCGCTGCGGTTAGCGATTAAGCTTGCCGCGAGAAAAACGACCAACAAGCCGCCTATACCGCTCGTTATGCCGCCGCTCGCGTGCATCAACACGACGATCGCGATGATATCGAGTGAGATCTCGAGAAACACGGTAGTTTGGAACGTCAGTATTTCCTGCCGCGCGTTCAGCGCACTGGCCAATGCGATCATGAAATACGCAGCGGCGACGGACAAATACAGCCGCGGTAGATCCTTGCCAACGATACGAGGTTCGTCAAAGGCGACAAAAATACCCAGCAGCAAGGCGCTCACAAGGATACGAACAACAGCGGTCGAGCGTATGACGCGCCATGCCAGGTCGCGATCGCGCGTGTCGACGCCGTCTGCCTGGCGCAGTTCTGCCCGCAGAATCGCTGTCGCGCTCAGGTTGGTATCGATGGGGTCGGCGATCGCTGAATGCTCGCGTGGCTTTTGCGAAACCGGCACGATTGTTCCACAATACGGCGGCCGTCGCGACAGCCACGTCGGCGGTATCTATCTTCCCTTGTAGCGACGTCCCGATGAATCTTCACGAGTACCAATCGAAGCGATTGTTCGCCGATTATTCGATCCCGGTGCCAGCCGGTGTTCCTGTGCAATCTGCCGCCGATGCGGCCGCCGCCGTCGATACGCTCGGCGGGGACCTGTGGGTGGTCAAAGCCCAAGTACACGCGGGCGGCCGCGGTAAGGCCGGGGGCGTTAAGTTATGCCGCTCCGTCGATGAGGTTCGTGCGGCGGCCGAAGCGATGCTGGGTACCCGTCTCGTCACGCACCAATCCGGTCCCGACGGCATGCCGATCAATACGGTCTACGTCGAGTCTGGTTCGGACATCGAGCGGGAGCTTTATTTAAGTATGCTCGTCAACCGCGAAGTGCGACGGGTGTCGATCATCGCGTCGGCGGCTGGCGGCATGGATATTGAGGCGGTCGCCGAGGAGACGCCTGAGAAGATTTTGACGTCGGTGATCTCGCCATCAGCCGGCCTGCAGCCGTATCAGGCCCGTGAGCTCGGTTTCGGGCTTGGTCTCGACAAAAAACAAGTCGGCCAATTCGGGAAGATTTTGCAGGCGCTTTACCGGCTGTTTATCGAAGTCGACGCCAGTTTGGTTGAAGTCAATCCGCTGATCGTGACCAAAGGCGGTGACGTGGTCGCGCTCGATGCGAAAATAAACATTGAAGATAACGCGCTGTTCCGTCAGGGCGAGATCGAGAAGCTGCGCGATATCACGCAAGAGGACGAAAAAGAGCGCGAAGCGTCCGAGCACGAGCTCAACTACGTCTCGCTCGATGGCGACATTGCCTGCATGGTCAACGGCGCTGGACTGGCGATGGCGACGATGGATGTCATTCAGCTTTACGGCGGCGAACCGGCCAACTTCTTGGATGTCGGTGGTGGTGCGACGCGCGAGCGCGTTGCCGCTGCGTTTAAGCTGATTCTGTCGAACGACAACGTCAAAGCGATTCTTGTCAACATTTTTGGCGGTATCGTTCGTTGCGATCTCATCGCGGACGGCATTATTGCGGCGGTCAAGGATGTCGGCGTTGAAGTGCCAGTGGTTGTCCGGCTCGAAGGCACGAACGTCGATGCCGGTCGGCAAAAACTGGCCGATTCAGGGCTGGCGATTATTGCGGCGAGCGATCTGACCGACGCTGCACAGAAAGCCGTCAAAGCGGCTGGGTAGAAGCATGAGCGTACTTGTCGGAAAACAATCAAAAATCGTCGTCCAGGGCCTAACCGGGCGGCAGGGCTCGTTTCACGCCGAACAATGCATCGACTACGGCACGAACATCGTTGCCGGGGTGACACCAGGGCGCGGTGGCGAACAGCATCTTGGCGTGCCGGTCTACAACACCGTTCGCGATGCGGTTGCCGAGACCGGTGCGGACGTCAGCATGATCTACGTGCCAGCGCCGTTTGCTGCCGATGCGATACTCGAGGCGGCCGATGCCGGCGTAGGACTCATCGTTTGCATTACCGAGGGTATCCCGGTCCTCGACATGCTGAAGGTCAAAGACGCACTTGCCGACTACCCGACACGACTGATCGGCCCCAATTGTCCCGGCATTATTACGCCCGGCGAGGCGAAGATCGGCATCATGCCAGGGTTCATTCACAAGCCCGGGCGTGTCGGCATCGTGTCGCGCTCCGGTACGCTAACGTATGAGGCCGTTTACCAAACAACGCTGAACGATCTCGGCCAGAGTACATGTATCGGCATCGGCGGCGATCCGATTCGAGGCCTTAATTTCATCGATTGCCTCGCTCTGTTTCAGGACGACTCGGACACCGATGGCATCATCATGGTTGGCGAGATCGGCGGTAGCGATGAAGAAGCCGCCGCCGAGTTCATCGCCGACAATGTGACGAAGCCGGTGGTTGCTTACATCGCCGGTGTGACCGCGCCGCCCGGCAAACGGATGGGCCACGCCGGGGCGATCGTTGCCGGTGGCAAAGGTACGGCGGAAGCTAAGTTTGCGGCGCTCGAAAAGGCCAACGTAACGACCGTTCGCTCGCCCGCGGAGCTTGGTAGCGCACTGGCCAAACGTCTTAACGGCTGAGTCTCGCCCATGGCCGCGCTCAAACTGGCGCTTGCCCAATTGAACCCGTTTGTTGGCGATATCGCTGGCAATACCCAGCAAGCCATCGATGCCTGCCACGAGGCGCAGCAAGGACTTGGTGCGGACTTAATCGTTTTCCCCGAGATGTTCGTTTGCGGCTACCCGCCGGAAGACTTGCTGTTTCATGGCGGCTTCCAAAGTCGCATCGAGTCAGCCGTTGTTGAGCTTGTTGGTGCGGTACGCGATATCACTGTCCTAATCGGCGTTCCCGAGTATGACGGCGACAAGATCTACAACGCCGCTATCGTTTTCCGCGATGGCGAGATCATCGCCAAATATCGTAAGTGGTTGTTACCGAATTACCGCGTCTTCGACGAGAAACGTTATTTCCAGCAAGGTGATACGGCCAAGGTCGTTGACATCGGCGGCATCAATATTGGTCTAACGGTCTGCGAGGACATTTGGCAGCCCGAACCGGCTGCGGCAGCTAAAGCGGCGGGTGCCGATCTGATTGTCGCGATCAATGGCTCTCCCTACCAAGTCGGCGCACAAGCGCGGCGCGAAGACGTTGCTCGCGCGCGCGTCCATGAATGCGGCCTACCGATGGTCTACGTCAACATGGTCGGCGGTCAGGACGAACTCGTCTTCGACGGTGGTTCTTTCGTTATGGACGCGACTGGCGAGATCACGTTTCGAGCGCCAGCGTTCGATCCACAGCTCGCCGTCGTTGCGATCGAACACGATACAGTGACAAAACCGATTCGCAGCACCGTAGAGGCACTGCAAGCAACGGAAGCGAGCGTCTACGATGCGCTCGTTACCGGAACGCGCGACTACGTGCGTAAGCACGGTTTCTCGGGTGTCGTGCTCGGATTGTCGGGGGGTATCGACTCGGGTTTAACCGTCGCGATCGCCGTTGATGCGTTGGGGGCCGATCGGGTGCGCGCCGTTATGATGCCGTACCGCTACACGTCCGATATGTCCAAACACGATGCAGCCGCACAAGCTGATCTGCTCGGCGTACGCTACGACGTGATATCGATCGAACCGATTGTCACGGCAGCCCTCGGGCAGCTTGCCGACGTATTTTCTGGCTACGGCGAGGACACGACCGAGGAGAATGTGCAGAGCCGTGCGCGCTGCATGCTACTGATGGCGTTATCGAATAAAACCGGCGATATGCTGCTCACCACTGGTAACAAGAGTGAGATGGCGGTCGGTTACGCGACGCTGTACGGCGATATGGCCGGTGGCTTTGCGCCCATCAAAGACTGTTCCAAATCGCTCGTATTCGCGTTGGCCCGTTATCGGAATACCGTGTCAGCGGCGATCCCGGAACGGGTCATAACGCGGCCGCCGTCGGCCGAACTCAGGCCCGACCAAAAAGACACAGATTCATTACCGCCATACGACGTGCTCGACCCGATTCTCGCCGCGTTTATCGAGGAGGACCTGTCCGTACAGGAAATCGTTGCGCGCGGTTTCGACTTCGACACGGTCGTGCGGGTGCTGACGATGGTGCGGCGCAATGAGTACAAGCGGCGCCAGGCGCCGCCGGGCATTCGGATTTCGGAGCGGGCGTTTGGGCGCGACTGGCGCTATCCGATTACTTCGGGATATCGGTTTCCACCTGACTAAACGTCGTTTCTTCGCGCTCCGCCAACTCGCGGGCGCGCTCGTTCTCAGCCAGCACTTTGCGGGTGTCGGCCGCAAGCTCAGGCAGGTTCAGCTCATCGTAGGCCACCGCCATAATCCGCAGTGAATCGAGATTGGCTTGTGCGCCGTCGAATTGCTCGAGTGCTTGTTTCGCGCGATTCAGTGCCGCGACATACGCACCACGGCGAAGGTAGAAATCAGCGACGTAGTTCTCGTAGCGCGCTAAGCGTTCTTTCAGGAACAGAACCCGCTGGCGAGCATCGTCGGCGTACTCACTCGACGGGTAGCGATCGAGCAAGCGCAGGAACGTCGCCAACGCTTGGCGATTCTCAGCGGGCGGACGGGCAGCGCGGTCGACACCCATCATCTTCGTGAAACGTCCCGGTTCCTCGTCGAAGTAGGTGAGCCCTTTAATGTAGAGGGCGTAGTCGAGCAGTGGGCTCGTCGGGTTCTCCCGCATGAACTGATCAGCGGCATCGATGGCTTCTTCGGTGCGACCCGATTTGTAGTAGCAGTAGATCAAATCGACCGACGCTTGCCGTCCGAGATTACTGAAGGGGAACCGGTTCTGAATTTGCTGCAGGATAAAGATGGCGCGCGGGTAATTGCCCGACTCCATGGATCGCTCCGCCTGCTGGTAAACATCGGCCACCGAGCCAGGGACAACACCGTCGTCGGGTCCGGCTTTGCAACCGGCAAGGAGCACCACGATGGCTAATGTAAGTAGGGCACGCATCCGGACAGTATAACGGCTTCGGTTTCTCGTCGATATCGTACAATCACGGCATGGAACGGGTTGAGCGCGATACGATCGTGCCCGCAGCCTGCGCCGGTATGCGTTTTGACCAGGCCGCGGCCAGCCTGTTCCCCGAATACTCGCGCAGTCGCATCAAGGGCTGGATCCTAGACGGCACGGCGACGCTCGACGGCGCGTCGCGCAAGCCGCGCGATCGCGTCTTGGGCGGCGAGCGGTTGGTCGTCAATGCCGAACTGGCCGCGGACGATATTGTCGAGGCGGAGCCGATGGCGCTCGATATCGTCTACGCCGATGACGACTTATTGATTATTGACAAGCCTGCCGGGCGGGTCGTGCACCCCGGGGCCGGTCACCGCGGATCGACCTTGCAAAACGGCCTGTTACACGCGTACCCGGAGCTTGCCCATGTGCCCCGCGC
>JBCDBO010000129.1:0-8041 GCA_039183535.1 Pseudomonadota bacterium
CCCGTCGACAACGCACGCAGCTCGTCGAGCTCGGTGTCGAAGCCGCTGGCAATGACGCCGCCGTCGCGAATCAGCATTGGCGGTGTCTCGACCAAGGCCCGCATCAGCAAGTCGGCGGTTTCTGGGTGTGCACCGAGTTCGTCGGCGAAGGTCGCGAGCTCCGCCGCGCCGCTCGACGCTAACGGTGTCGTAAGGTCCGGCAGTGCTGCCAGACCGCTGCCGAGTTGCCCCAAGTCTCGCGGCCTCGCCGAGCGAAGTGCGACGCGCGACAGAATACGCTCCAGGTCACCGACGAGGGTCAGTGTGTCCCGCAGCGGCTCAACCAACTGCGTTCGGTGCAGAGCCGCGATGACTCGCAGCCGAGCACGCAGTGCGTCGTGATCGCGGAGCGGCCTGGCCAGCCAGCGCCTAAGTTCGCGCGCGCCCATCGTCGTTCGGCACGTATCGAGTACGCCGGCGACGGTGCGCCGATCGTCGTCGGCGAGGCTACGGGTGAGTTCCAGGTTGCGGCGCGTGGTCGCGTCGATTCGAAGCGCATCGTCGCTGCGCTCGAAACGTAGCCCGGTCAGATGCGGCAACGCGCTTTTTTGTGTGTCGGCGACATAGTCAAGCAGGCCGCCGGTGGCAGCAGTCGCGAGCGGCTCGTCGGCGAGACCGAAACCGTCGAGATCTCGTGTACCGAACTGCTCGCAGAGCTGGCGCTCGGCGCTGACGGCATCGAACAACCAGTCACCGCGTCGACGTACCGCCCAATGCTCGGTTATTGTCGCGGCGAGTCGCAGTGACTCGGGCGCGATCAGCTCAGCCGGACGCAATCGCTCTAACTCGGCATCGAGCTCGCGCGCTGAGTCGAGTGAGCTGACCCGGAACCGGCCAGCAGACAAATCGAGCCAAGCGATAGCGAACCGCTCACCGTCGCCGGTCACGGCCGCCGCTACGTTGTCTTCCCGATCGCTTAGCAAGGCCTCTTCTGTCAGCGTCCCTGGGGTTACAACGCGTACGACTGCGCGTTCTACCGGTCCTTTCGTCGTGGCCGGGTCGCCGATCTGCTCGCAAATCGCCACCGACTCACCGCGGCGAATCAGTTTTACGAGGTATTGCTCGACCGCATGGTAGGGCACGCCGGCCATCGGGATTGGTTCGCCAGCCGATTTGCCGCGGGCGGTCAACGTAATGTTGATCAGCTTTGCTGCGCGTTTGGCGTCATCGTAGAAAAGCTCGTAAAAGTCGCCCATCCGATAGAACAGCAACGTGTCCGGGTACTCGGCTTTGATGCCGAGGTATTGGCGCATCATCGGTGTGTGTTGTGGGTTTGGGCGAGCGGCCATGCGGATCGGGGTGGCGTGCGTAAACCGCCAGTATGCCTGTAGCGGACCTGCGCTTGCACGACCATGGCATGTGGTAGCGTAGTGCCATGCGGGGGCGTCACAGCCAGTCATGAAAATCGTTCACTTGGAAACCGGCCGGCACCGCTATGGCGGGCCGCAACAAGTGTTGCAGCTCATGAATCGCCTAGCGGAATCCGGGCACGACAATACCTTGATCGGTGCGACTGACAGCGAAGTCCTCGCTCACGCGCGACTCGCGGGGCACAGCATCGAGGCGATCGCGACCATCGGTGACGCCGATGTCAGTCTGGTGCCGCGCTTGGCGCGGCGCTTCGCCCGGCTTGCACCGGACGTCGTTCACGTCCACTCACGCCGGGGGGGCGATCTGTACGGTGGCCCCGCCGCGCGGTTGGCTGGCCTGCCGAGCGTCTTGACCCGCCGTGTCGATAACCCACTGTCCGTGTTTGGGGCGCGGTGGCGACTGCGTCCCTATCGGCGTGTCATCGCGATTTCTGAGGCGGTCCGCGACGTATTGACGTCGGCCGGTGTCGCGGCTGAACGGATCGTTGTGATTCGCGATGCGCTCGACGTCGCGCCGCTCGTGTTATCGCCCGAGCGCGATTGGTTCGTGCAAACGTTCGGTGTGCCGAAGGGCGTGCCGCTGATTGGCGTCATTGCGCAATTTATCCCCCGCAAAGGTCACCGGTATGTGTTCGATGCCATGCCGGCTGTGCTCGAACGGCTGCCTGCGGCGCGCTTACTGCTATTTGGACGCGGCCCGTTGGAGGCCGAATTGCGCGCGCTCGCACACGAGTACGGGTTAGCCGAGCAGGTTGTTTTCGGTGGCTTTCGCCGCGACATGGCGCGCATTCTCCCTTGTCTCGATCTCGTCGTGCATCCGGCGACGGCGGAGGGTATGGGGGTTGCGTTGCTTGAGGCGGCCGCGGCGGCGGTGCCGGTGGTCGCATTTGCGGCCGGTGGGGTTAGCGAGGTGGTCGTCGATGGTGAAACCGGACTGTTGGTGCCGGTCGGCGATTCGGCCGGCCTTGGCGCGGCCATCGCCGCACTGCTGACCGACCGGCGTCGCGGCGAGGCCTTGGGTGTCGCGGCGCGCCGGCGGATTGAGCAGGCTTTTTCCGTTGCCGAGCATGCCGCTCGGCACGAAGCACTGTATGCAGCGGTGATGGCCGAGCAGGCCGAGGAGCGAGAACACAATGGCATTGGCTGAAACCGTCGTTGCGCGCTTGGCGGCGGCAGGACTCACAGTAACGAGCGCCGAATCATGCACGGGCGGCGGCGTGGCGAGCGCGATCACCGACGTGGCCGGAAGCTCGGCCGTGTTCGAATTTGGCTGGGTAACCTATGCGGACCGCGCCAAACAGGCTGAGCTCGGTGTTCCCGAGGATGTATTGCGGATGCATGGCGCCGTCTCCGAGCCGGTTGTTCGCGCCATGGCAGCGGGTGCCCGCGAGCGCAGCGGCGCCAACCTCGCTGTCGCGGTCAGCGGTATTGCTGGGCCGGGCGGTGGCTCGCCCGGCAAGCCGGTTGGCCTTGTTTGGTTCGCCTGGGTCGACGCCAACGGCCGGGTTAGCGCGGCAGAGCACCATTTCTCGGGGGATCGGGCCGCTGTGCGCAAAGCGAGTTGTGAGGCCGCACTCGAAGGAATCTTGGCACGTCTTTGATTTGCCGCTGTTCGCGGAGAATTAGTCGGCGATCGACCCAGTTCCGTGCGAATTCGTTGCATTTACAGGCTGCACGATCGCGTCACAATGTGTGATACTACGCCCAACTACTGGATACAAACACAGGTATTGCTCAGCCGATGGATGACAACCGCAAGAAAGCCTTAGCTGCCGCTCTCGGGCAAATCGAAAAACAATTCGGTAAGGGATCGGTCATGCGCCTAGGCGATGCCAATGCGCACAAAGACATCGATGTTGTCTCGACGGGCTCGCTTGGGCTCGATGTGGCGCTGGGTATTGGCGGGCTGCCGAAAGGTCGGGTCGTTGAGATCTACGGGCCAGAATCGTCGGGTAAGACGACGTTGACGCTGCAGGTCGTTGCTGAGGCGCAAAAAGCCGGTGGCACGGCGGCGTTCGTCGATGCAGAGCACGCGCTCGACCCGGTCTACGCCGAAAAACTCGGCGTTAGCGTCGATGATTTGCTGGTCTCGCAACCGGACACCGGCGAACAAGCCCTCGAGATTACCGATATGTTGGTCCGCTCCGGTGCGGTCGATGTCATCATCGTCGATTCGGTGGCGGCGCTAACGCCGAAGGCCGAGATCGAGGGCGAAATGGGCGATTCGCATGTCGGTTTGCAAGCGCGGTTGATGTCGCAAGCGCTGCGAAAACTCACCGGTAATATCAAGCGCTCGAACGCGATGGTGATTTTCATCAACCAGATTCGTATGAAGATCGGGGTCATGTTCGGCAGCCCTGAAACAACGACTGGCGGCAACGCGCTGAAGTTCTATTCGTCGGTTCGGCTCGATATTCGCCGCATTGGTGCGATCAAGAAAGGCGACGAGGTCGTCGGCAACCAGACGCGCGTTAAAGTTGTGAAGAATAAAGTTTCACCGCCGTTCCGCACCGCTGAGTTCGAGATTCTGTACGGCGAGGGAATTTCTCGCGAAGGCGAGCTCATCGATTTGGGTGTCGCCAACAACATCGTCGAAAAATCCGGGTCGTGGTATTCGTATGGCGATGATCGAATCGGCCAGGGCAAAGAAAACGTCAGGCAGTTCCTGATTGAGCACCCGGAAATGGCCGAGGATATCAACCAGCGGCTGCGAGCGATCCTGTTGCCCGATACCGTTGTTCTCGACGAAGACGAAGATGTCGAGCTGAAAGAGGCTTAACGTCCTTTGCTGCTGGACCCACTGGACGATGACGCAGCGCGCGATCCGCGCGGCGCCCGTCGTTCGGCTATGGATGCCTTAGCGCGGCGCGAGTACGGCTTCGATGAATTGGTGCGTCGGCTAGAGACGCGCGGCTTCGACGCCGACACCGCGCGTTCGACGGTCGAGGCATTGAAGGCGGAGGGTCTGCAGGACGATGAGCGCTTCGCCGAGGCGATGGTGGCGAGCGCCGCACGCCGCGGCAAGGGCCCGCGCCGCATCGCCGCGGACTTGGCCGAGCGCGACGTGCCGGACGGCATCATCGCGGCGGCGTTAGCGGGCGCCGACGTCGACTGGTTCGAACTGGCGGCCGACGTTCGCCGCGGTAAATTCGGCACCGTGAAACCGGCGGACTTCACTGAAAAAGCCCGGCAGATGCGCTTTTTGAATTACCGCGGCTTCGATAGCGAGCACATCCGTCACGCCGTTGACACGTAGCGTAACAACGCCGTGCTCGCTGTCCCGTCTCGGCTGCCGTACTCGCCACGGGTCCAGTCCGACGAGATACCGTAGCGGGCGCCAGTAGGCGTTGGCCGTGGTGTGCTGTCCAAAAATCGGCTTGGCAAAGTACTGTGTGAGCGCCCCAGGCGTTAACGCGGCACTCCCATCAACCAGGCTTTGCCCGTAAACTTCCCGACATGAAAAGCTTGACGACAACCGAGCTGCGCCAGGCGTTCCTCGAGTACTTCGCTGCTCGGGAGCATCGCATCGTTCGATCGTCGCCGTTGGTCCCGGGCAACGACCCGACGCTGCTGTTTACCAATGCCGGCATGGTGCAGTTTAAAGACGTGTTTCTTGGCGACGAGCAACGCGACTACGTGCGCGCGACGACGTCGCAGCGCTGCGTCCGTGCGGGCGGTAAGCACAATGATCTCGAGAACGTCGGCTACACAGCTCGCCATCACACGTTTTTCGAGATGCTCGGCAACTTTAGCTTCGGCGATTACTTCAAAGCCGATGCGATTCGTTTCGCGTGGGAATTTGTGACGGAGGTTCTCGGCATTCCGGCGGAACGCCTGTGGGTTACCGTTTACCAAGACGACGACGAAGCGGCAGCGATTTGGTTAAACGACATCGGAGTGCCAGCCGAGCGGTTTTCGCGGCTTGGCGAGAAAGACAATTTCTGGTCGATGGGGGATACCGGGCCGTGCGGACCGTGCTCGGAAATTTTCTTTGATCATGGGCCCGATGTACCGGGTGGGCCGCCCGGGTCGCCGGATGAAGACGGCGATCGTTACATCGAGATTTGGAATCTGGTTTTCATGCAGTTCGACCGTGCCGCGGACGGCACAATGACGCCGCTGCCGAAGCCATCGGTCGATACCGGCATGGGACTCGAACGCGTCGCCGCAGTAATGCAAGGCGTGCATTCGAACTATGAGATCGATTTGTTCGCCCGCCTAATCGAAACCACCGCGGCGACCCTTGGCGTGGTTAACGATGGGCATGCGTCGTTGCGGGTTATTGCCGATCACATCCGGGCCTGCTCGTTCTTGATTGTGGACGGTGTTCTCCCGGGCAACGAATGCCGCGGATATGTCCTCAGGCGAATTATTCGGCGTGCGGTCAGGCACGGGCGCAAACTGGGTGCTACCGATGTGTTTTTCGCCCAGCTGGTCGCACCGCTCGTTGCTGTTATGGGGGAGGCCTATCCGGAGTTGACCGCTGCGCAAGCGCACGTCGAGCGAGTTCTCGAAAAAGAGGAACGCCGCTTTGCCGAAACGCTGTCGCAGGGGCTGACGCTGCTCGAGGAGGCGATTGCAGAGTTAGAAGGTAGTGTTATCCCCGGCGACGTCGCGTTTCGCCTGTACGACACGTACGGCTTTCCGGTTGATTTGACGGCTGATATCGCGCGTGAACGCGAGCTGACCGTCGATGAGGCTGGATTCACGGCGGCGATGAACGAGCAGCGCAAAAAGGCGCAGGCGGCTAGCAGCTTCGGCAAAGAAGCGCGCTCGAATCTTAGCCTCGACGCGGCGTCGGAGTTTCTTGGTTACACCAGCGATGCCGCCAGCGGCAAAGTGACCGCGCTTATTCGCGGTGATGCCACTGTCGACACGCTGACTACGGGTGAGTCCGGCAGCATCGTGCTTAATAAGACACCGTTCTATGGCGAGAGCGGCGGCCAAGTCGGTGACTGCGGTTACCTCGCGGCACCGGGCATACGCTTTCGCGTCGACGATACACAGAAGCATGGCGATGCGGTGCTGCATATCGGGATCGTCGAGGAGGGGCAGGTCGATACAGGTACTGTTCTGAAAGCACATATTGACGTTGAGCGGCGTAACGCGATCCGCCGTCACCACACCGCAACGCATTTATTGCATGCAGCGCTACGTGAAGTATTGGGTACGCACGTTACGCAGAAAGGCTCGTTGGTTGGGCCTGACAAGTTCCGCTTCGACTTTTCACACTATGAACCGGTTACGCCGGAACAGCTCGCGACGATTGAGCAACGCGTCAACGATGAGGTTTTAGCGAATCACGAAGCGGTGACGGAGTTGATGGACTTCGATGCGGCCGTTGAGTCGGGCGCGATGGCGTTGTTCGGCGAGAAATACGACAGCGAAGTGCGCGTACTAACGCTCGGCGAGTTTTCGGTTGAACTGTGCGGTGGTACGCACGTGATGCGTACCGGCGATATCGGGCTCGTAAAGATTATCGCTGAGACTGGCATCGCGTCGGGCATTCGTCGCGTCGAGGCCGTCGCCGGTAACGCCGCGCTAGCCTATGTCCGTGACGGTGAGGCGCGGCTTAGCACCGTTGCTGGTCTCGTCAAAGCTACCCGCTCAGATGTCGCGACAAAAGTTGATCAATTGCTGGCGCGTGTTCGCGGTCTCGAGAAAGATCTGGCAGCCGCCAAGCGGCGTATCGCCGAAGGTGGTGGTGGCCAAGATCCGCTGGAAGCCGCTGTTGCAATCGGCGATGTTCGGGTCTTAGCGCTGCGGATGGACGACACCGATCCAGGAACGCTTCGCGATACCGTCGATAAGTTCAAAGACAGGCTCGGCCGCGGCGTCGTTGTGGTTGGGGGTGTCGAGGACGGCAAGGTCCGACTCGCGGCCGGTGTGACAAAAGATCTGACCAAGACCATTCGGGCAGGTGACTTAATAAAGGCGGTCGCCGAGCGTGTCGATGGCCGCGGCGGTGGTCGGCCGGACTTTGCTCAAGCGGGCGGTAGCAACACGGAGGCCTTACCTGAGGCGCTCGCGACCGTTCAGCCCTGGCTCGAAGCACGCTTAGCGAACCAGTCATAACCACGACTGTCTAATCCAACGTTGCCGTACGGCGACAATATGGACTGTGCACTGTTCGTGCACGTAAGGCTCGCCTACACTCGCGGCTCTAATAAATCCGCACCCGCCGTGGCCAACTTAGAGCCGCTAAGTTGCGAACATAATCTCTCGGTGTTCGGCCGGCACTGACGGTGGAGAAATCTATGTTAATTCTGACTCGTCGTATCGGCGAATCCGTTGTTATTGACGACGATATTACGGTCACCGTCCTCGGCGTGAAGGGCAACCAGGTTCGCTTAGGGATTCGCGCGCCGCGCGACGTTGGTGTACATCGGCAAGAAATTTTCGAGCGCATTCAACGTGAGAAAGCCGATGCAGCAGCAGCCGTTGAGAAACCCGAGGACGGCGCTTAGTACGCTTTAACGTAACCGGACTCGTCGATATACTATCCCGTCCAACAGCGCAATGATGGCGCTGGTGGCGTGCGGAGAGATGGCTGAGTGGTCGAAAGCGCTCCCCTGCTAAGGGAGTATACGTTAATAGCGTATCGAGGGTTCGAATCCCTCTCTCTCCGCCAA
>JBCDBO010000130.1:0-7979 GCA_039183535.1 Pseudomonadota bacterium
CCCCGATGTAGGAGCGGCGTCCCGCCGCGATCAACCCGTCAATGAAATGTGCCGTCACGATCGGGACGAGACGACCCAGCAACATCTTCGTTCGCCGCTAGCCCCAACCCCCGATGTAGAAGCGGCGTCCCGCCGCGATAAGAAACCTACTCAACACTAGCCGTAACTTCATCCCGAAAATTCCAACTACCAATCAACCGCCGCTCCACGCGATGCCCCGTGAGATTCCCTTCCCGCCAATCCCGATAACCATCGATCTTCAAATCCTCCGGAACAACCCAACCACGCCGGCCAAGCTCAACCGCCACGTACTCGGGAAGCCAATCCGCCTCTTCAACATCAAGCAACGCATCAAGGTACGGATCCTCGGCGGTGCCATCGTTCGCCACTTGATCCCGCCATTCATCGACCAGACTCTCACGGGCACTCAACTCGCACGCAAAACTCGAGTTTCGCGCTGGATTCGGGCCGCCAATCAACAATTGACATGCCGCCAGGTCCAACGAGTACGCCATCCACGC
Source organism: Pseudomonadota bacterium (assembly GCA_039183535.1). Lineage (GTDB taxonomy): Bacteria > Pseudomonadota > Gammaproteobacteria > Steroidobacterales > Woeseiaceae > JBCAXA01. The sequence goes on from JBCDBO010000130.1 coordinate 522, forward strand.
CTGCAACGCCGGGTCATCGTCAAAATAGGCGTATTCGGCGAGGTAGAACGTGTCGCCATCGGTGACCCCGTCGACCACGTAGATCCGCCGGTCACAGGCACCGAGGCCAACCGCCAGAGCGAGGAGTGTTACAACATGACGCCACATGATGGCCTAAGCATACCGGCTCTCGCCCAAACCGCGCCTGAACGCCGTCACAGCGTGACCCGCGTAGCACTCGTGCCATCCCGACTCGGGTAAAATACCGGGCTTGATTGCAGGGGATACCCAGATGGATCTGACGACCGTCATTCTTGCTGCCGGCCAAGGCACGCGAATGCGCTCGGCGCTGCCGAAAGTATTGCAGCCACTGGCTGGCAAGCCGCTGCTTGGCCATGTTCTCGATTTGGTGGCGGCGATTGACTGCAGCGATACAGTCGTGGTCTACGGACATGGCGGCAAAGCCGTCCAAGCGGCGTTTCCCGCGGAAACGCTTAAATGGGCCGAACAAGCAGAGCAGTTAGGTACTGGTCATGCCGTCAAAATGGCCATGCCACACATTGACGATGGTCGACTGGTCCTCGTCTTATGCGGTGACGTACCGCTGCTTCGACCAGCAACACTGCAGGCACTGCTGAGTACCTGCGCTAACGGCGACGTCGGCGTGCTCACCGTCGACATCGATGACCCGACCGGCTACGGCCGCATCGTTCGCGATACATCGGGCTTCGTTCAGGCCATCGTTGAGCAGAAAGATGCGTCGCCCGATGAGTTAACCGTGCGGGAAATTAATTCCGGCGTCATTTGTGCGCCATCGGCGAAGCTTCGCCAATGGCTCGACGCGCTGAGTACCGACAATGCACAAGGCGAGTATTACCTTACCGATGTCATCAGTGCAGCCGCGAACGATGGAACGACGGTACATGCCGTAAAAGCCGATGATCCCGATGAGGTGATGGGCATTAACGACCGTCGCCAATTGGCCGCCGCCGAATGCATTTATCAGCACCGATTGGCGAACGAGCTAATGGACAGCGGTGTTTCGTTAGCAGACCCAGCGCGCATCGATATTCGCGGTTCATTGCGTTCAGGGCAAGACACGTTCATCGATGTGAATTGTGTCTTCGAAGGCGACGTCGTTCTCGGCGAGCGTGTACACATCGGCCCCGGCGCGGTTATCAAGAACACAACGATCGGCGACGACACCGTGATTCACCCACATTGCGTCATGGAAGACTCGGCGATCGGTGCGCGTTGCCAGATCGGACCGTTCGCGCGGCTTCGCCCGGGTGCAGAGTTCGCCGCGGGCTCTAAGGCAGGCAACTTCGTTGAGGTGAAAAAATCGCACATCGGCGAGGGCAGTAAGGTTAATCATCTGACTTACATCGGCGATGCGACCGTTGGCCGGGATGTCAACGTAGGTGCTGGCACGATCACGTGTAATTACGACGGTGCCAATAAGCACCACACGACGATTGGTGATGAGGCGTTTATAGGCTCCGGTGTCAATTTGGTTGCACCGATTACGGTGGGCGCCGGTGCCACGGTTGGCGCCGGCTCTACGATCAGCCGCGACGCGCCCGATGGCGAGTTAACGCTCAATCGGGCCCCGCAAAAAACGATTACAGGCTGGCAGCGTCCCGTCAAAAAGAAGCGCTAGATTGCGCCACAACTCAGACTGAGAAATCGGTCCTTTCATTAACATAAGAAACCTGGACACTTAGTGTTCGGAGCGGCCGGAAGAGCGGCCAACACCCCAGGAGAGCAAGACTATGTGCGGAATCGTTGGCGCCATTGCCGAGCGCAATATCGTCCCGATCCTCGTTGAGGGCCTACGCCGTTTGGAATACCGCGGCTATGATTCCGCTGGTGTAGCGGTGCTAGACAGCGAGCATGCGATTGGCCTCAGCCGAACGGTCGGTAAGGTTGCGCAGCTCGAAGAAAAACTCGATGCCAACCCGCTCAACGGCAAACTCGGTGTCGCACACACGCGCTGGGCGACACACGGCGGCGTAACGGAGGCAAACGCGCATCCGCACCTCTCGGGCGACCGGATCGCCGTGATCCACAACGGCATCATCGAAAACTTCCAAGTCATTAAAGATGAGCTCACGGTCAAAGGCTACGAGTTCAAGTCCGAGACCGACACCGAAGCGGCCGCCCATCTTGTTCACGATTACGTCAGTCAAGGCATGGATCTGCTCGAGGCTGTTACGGCAGCGGTTACGCGCTTCGAGGGTGCGTTCGCGTTGCTCGTCTTCGATGCTAACGACCCTAATCGCATCGTTGTAAGCCGAGTCGCAAGCCCTCTGGTTATCGGCTTAGGCATTGGCGAGAACTTTGTTGCCAGTGGTGTACCGGCCTTACTGCCGGTAACGCAACGGTTCATTTACCTAGAGCAAGGCGATATCGCCGAGGTCCGCCGCGACAGCGTGACGATTTACGACACGGCCGGTAATACGGTCGAGCGCGAGGTTCACGAGACCCAATGGAGTACCGACTCGGCCGAGAAAGGGCCGTATCGGCATTTCATGCTGAAAGAGATCTTCGAGCAACCATCGGCGCTCGCCAACACGATGTACGGCCGTGTTGAGAGCGGCCGCGTTGTACCAGACTCACTCGGTCCACAAGCGACTGAGCTGCTCAGCGATATCGAGAACATTCATATCATCGCCTGCGGCACGAGCTATCACGCCGGTTGTGTTGGTAAGTACTGGCTCGAATCGATCGCCGGCGTACCTACCCAGGTCGAGATCGCCTCCGAGTACCGCTACCGCCACGTCGTTGTCCCGCCAAAAACGCTGTTCGTAACGCTCTCCCAGTCCGGAGAAACAGCCGACACACTTGAAGCGCTACGAATCGCCAAGGAATCCGGCTACGTTGGCTCGCTAACGATTTGCAACAGCGCCCACTCATCGATGGTGCGTGAGTCAGACCTTTGCATGATGACGCAGGCCGGCCCCGAGATCGGCGTTGCCAGTACCAAAGCGTTCACAACACAATTGCTGTCGATGCTGCTGGTAACGCTCATGCTCGCTCGCCATCGCGGGTTAACCGACGAGCGCGAAGTCGAGTTTACGAAGCACGTTGTCCACAGCGCCGCCGCAGTCGAAGAAGCACTGGCCATGAACGACGATCTCAAACACCTCGCCGAGGATTTTGCCGAAAAGAACCACACGCTTTTCCTCGGCCGTGGCCCCATGTGGCCAATCGCGATGGAGGGTGCATTAAAGCTCAAAGAGATCTCGTACATTCACGCCGAAGCGTACGCGGCCGGCGAGCTGAAGCACGGACCGCTCGCACTCATCGACGAAGAAATGCCAGTCGTTGTCGTTGCACCAAAGAACGACCTAATCGACAAACTAAAATCGAACGTCCAGGTCGTGCGCGCCCGCGGCGGCCAACTCTACGTCTTCGCCGACCGCGAAACAGGTCTCGAGGATGAAGAAGGCATTAAGGTCATTCCAATGCCACGCGTCGATCGACTGATTGCGCCGATCGTTTATACGATCCCGCTGCAGTTACTCAGCTACCACGTAGCCGTATTAAAAGGTACTGACGTCGATCAGCCGCGTAATCTTGCGAAGTCTGTTACGGTCGAGTAGATGCAATCAACGAGCATCGTGGTTGGTTGCGACCAATAAAATTTTGAACAAACTGATAGCGATTTAAGAACCAGTCCGCCTCGAAGAATAGAGTTTTGAAACGACGGCGAGAGACCGCGGGGCTTTGCACAGCAATGCTCCATTTAATTGCTCAGAAGTCGATGTTGGTCGCGCTTATTAGAGTTTTGAACTGAAATCACAACCCATAGCAGACGTCTACAAATCTCCTGTGATTGCTAAAGCCAAGCAACTGATCGCCTCGTTTCTGACAATGGCTATTCTGACCATTGGCGGAGTGATCCTATTTTTCCGGCCAATTTCCGAAGCTGATAACTCAGTTGGAGAATGGCCAGCACCGTTAGCAATGGCTGTGTATGCAGGCTTGTCGATCTGGCTAATGGATTGGGCTGCACAACGCACCAACAACTCATACTCGGCGGCATTTGTTGTTGCGGGCTCCCAGTCAATACTCATCCTTGACTTGGCGGCGCGAGGTGAACGAGGTTTTTTGACGGCATTCGCGGGAATTGTCCTGGTTGCCGTAACCTGGGTCGCGGTAGCGTTCGTTCACTCTAGACTTACTGTTAAGTCTTAAACGCATCGGGTCCGCTTCTGGCCGATATCGGACTAGTTCCCGTCATTCGACACACTCTGCTACTGACCCAAAGCTCCCGCCCTTTTCTTTGGCGTAGATCGTATGGCAAATAACCAGATAGTTCCGTGGAAACGTATCGGTGTTGAAGCTGTTGCAATTGTTGCTAGCATCCTGCTCGCATTCGCAATTGATGCGTGGTGGGAGAATCGACAAGAAAACACATCGGACACATCGCACTTGACGGCTGTGGCGAACGAACTCCGTAGACAACGCGAGTTGCTTGACGAGTCTATTGCGGCACACCAGGAGACGATCGACGCTGGCGAGGAAGTTCTGAATTTCATAGCGTCGAAGGGCGCTGACAAACCCGAGGACGAGGTACTTATCGCGCTACGCCGCTTGGTCAGCTTCTATCAAATAAACGCGCCCTTCGGCGCATTGGAAACCGCAATGTTGGCGGGGGCTATACCCAGAATGACCAATAGTGAGCTCGCGACTAGCCTGGCAAGTTGGCCAACTGCTATTGAAGACTTAAAAGAAGAGCAAGATCAGGGTTTTCGGATCATGTTTGCTCTATTAGACCGATTAACCGATCGAATGCCAATGGCAGCGGTGTACGCCGAAAAGCTTCGATCACCGACAATCAGGGGTACGAGCGAGATCGTGCAGGATCAGACTTTTAGGCTAGGCAGCTCTCCGTTCGATTTCAGACCCGATTCCTTGTATGAAGATCATGCAGTGGAGAGTCAGATTCTCATTCTGTTGGTCCTGGCTCAGGCTGCGCGGGCCGAGGCAACCGTATTTGCTGATACCTTGGATCAACTTATTGCTCAGCTTGACGCTTGCCTACAGCAATCGAATTGTTGACGCCCACCAATGGCTAAGGGTAGGCCCGGACCATTCATTCGATACGCTGCGTATTAGTGATCCATGCAGACACCAATTTTTTATCTATACGATAACCACAAGAATGAGTCAGCGTGACTGAACCCAAAAAACACAGCTTTATTCAGTTACGCCGACTTGTCATTGAATTTACCGTCATCGTGACAGGTGTACTTGTCGCACTGATTGCGGAAGCATGGTGGTCGGAGCGCGAAGATCGCACCTTCGAAAAAGAGCTGCGCGAGGATATGGTCGAGGAGTTCCAGACCAACTTAACCATTCTGGAAGCTGATCTAAAGCAGAACTATTCCGTTATCGCCCGATTGAATCGCTTCGCCGATCTCTCAGACGATGAGTTACTAGCGCTCCCCGAATCGGCGCTTGCCACCTGGGCTTCTGGTGATCTGGATTGGGCGGGATTCGATCCCATGAGGGGTAGCGCAGCAGCATTGGTGCGAAGCGGCAATATTGGCGCCATCGCGGATCGGGATCTGCGGCTACGCTTGTCAACATGGAGCGGGTTGCTGGACGAAAAGTCTAGATTTACCGGAAACGCTGTCACTTTCCAGAGCCTGGTATTCAATCCATCCGCCGCGCGTCTTGGTGCCGATGAAATTTGGACCGCAGACGAACGACGTGAACTACGCTCCAACCTCCGTTGGTTTAAAAATCTAATGCAAGCGGCTATCGAGAACCAGGAGCGTCTCAGCACCGCGGCCAAAGAAATGACTGACTACCTGCAGCGGTGATCTCGCAGATCAACTTTGAAGATCTCGCACTTCGGCGCAGGGTGATAGTTCTCCAGCGTCAGCTGTTAGCCGAAGTCTGATCGGCTTCGTTCGTTAAGTATACTGCCTGCTACTGACCCAAAGCAGCCATGTAAGAGTGTCGAAGTGTAGGTTCTCAAATTATGAATCTAAAAAAAAATTGGGCTCTAGTTGCCGAAGTGTTAGGTGGTCTCGGTATTATCGTCTCCATAGTTTATTTAGGCATCGAGGTATCACGAAACTCTGCGAATACGGAGGTGACGAATCATCTTGCAATTGTCGACCAAGTTCGGGAGCTCCGGACGTCTGTAGTCGAAAGCGAAAAATTCGCCGATATTCGTTTACGCGCTGACGCTGGCTTGGAAAATCTGGATGATATTGAGCGATTCCGTTATCGGAACTGGGCGTTCAACTCTCTCGATCTCTGGGAAGCGACATTCATAATGTATCGCAGAGGTGGCACGTCCGGGGAAGTGTGGTCAGTCTATGACTCGGGATGGTGTACGTCTTTGCGAGAAAGCACGGGACTGCGGGAGGTTTTTCTAGATCTCCAAGATACGAGCTTTGACAAAGAGTTTGCGGCTCACGTGAAAAGTTGTCTTGACCGATAAGTCCTGGCGTTAGGCAAATACCGGTAGCTTATTTGGTTGCCCAGTAAGCAACCGCTTCTTGCCGATAGCTAACGGACTCCTTTCATTCGATATACTGCAGCTGCTGACTCATTCCGACCAGCTCTGAATAACGACAAAAAAATCAATCTTGTCTCAGTTTGAATTCATCTTCGTCCTGATTTCCATTATCGCTGGTCTCGCGTTGGCCCAGCTTCTTGCGGGCATGACCCGTCCACCACGAGAACCTAACGGAAGGATTGATATTGCTCACGTCGCATTCTCAGCCGGAGTTACCGTGCTTCTCATCACGGTTTGGTGGTCAACATTTCGCTGGCAATCATTCGAAACGTGGACGGTCATCGAGTTTCTACTACTGTGTTTCTACGTATCTTTGTTTTACGTCAAAGCGGTGATTCTCAGCCCGTTGCGGGCTTCGAAGCTACCTGCTTTTGCGAAGATTAGAGGTAAGTTCTTCGCCGTGATGGCTCTCTACTGCGTTGTGGAACCGGTAGTCATCTACGTGCGCGATGGTCAATTGGCGCCTTGGTATTACGCGCCTATGATGATTCACTTTTTCTTGTTAGCCGGTCTGGGTATCTACTTGCGAAAGGCCATGTTCGATCGGTTCTATGCACTATGGTTTTGCGTCGTCAATATTGCCTGGATATTTCTTGCCCGCTTCTCCGGATAGTGAACGGCCGCTTCGGGCCACAAGCCCTTTTTTACGCGCCTAATGGAAGGCTCGATAACTCTTAAGGTCGATTTAGTTTGAGCCAGGCACTATCAATCGGCTTAGCTTTTGCGATTGTGATGTCAGCCCGCTGTCTAGACCCCCTGACGTTACCCCTTTAAGCCAGAGTATGCTGAATGAGAGTTGGACTTGACCCCGACCAACTGAGACCTCCACGCTGTTCCGTGAGCATAGGAGATCGTCAGATGAGTAGCCCCCGATACACGCCGGAATTCAAAGAGGAAGCGGTACGTCAGGTCGTCGATCGCGGCCATTCTGTGGCCGA
>JBCDBO010000131.1:0-7795 GCA_039183535.1 Pseudomonadota bacterium
CCCGTCGGGCATGGCGCCGCTAGACGTCAAGCTTGCCGACACGCGGGCGGCGGTAGAGCGGGGCGCGGACGAAATAGATATGGTTATTTCGCGAGGCGCCCTGCTGGCCGGTCAATACGGCACGGTGTTCGACGAAATTCAGGCCGTCAAAGCAGCTGCCGGGGAGGCGCATCTCAAAGTTATCTTAGAAACGGGTGAGCTTGGCACGCTGGAGGTCGTTCGAGCCGCAAGTATGTTGGCCATGTACGCGGGGGCGGATTTCATTAAAACCTCGACCGGTAAGATTCAACCGGCGGCCACACTGCCGGTGACACTCGTTATGCTGCAGGCAATTCGTGATTATGTGGATCACACCGGACGCATTGTTGGGATGAAACCGGCCGGTGGAATATCGACATCCAAACTCGCGATCCGCTATCTCGTCATGGTCAAGGAAACATTGGGAGATGCTTGGCTGACGCCCAAGCGGTTTCGATTCGGCGCCAGTTCATTGGCCAACGACGTATTGATGCAGTTGCGTAAGCAGACGACCGGTGCGTATCAGTCAGCGGACTATTTCTCGAAGGACTAACGATGAGCGATAACGATCCGACCAGCGAAACCTGGCAATACGCTGCCGCGCCAGAGGCGACAGACCACATTTTGTTGGATGAACGCTACGAGCTGTTTATTGGCGGTCGTTTCGTCGCGCCGCGCAAACACGATTACCGCGAGACGGTCAATCCAGCAACCGAGGATTCGTTAGCGCAGTGGGCAGCAGCCGATAGCGACGATATTGATACTGCCGTCAAAGCGGCCCGAAAGGCGCAGCGCTCGACCTGGGGCAAGATGAAGCCAGCCGAGCGCGGTAAATATCTGTTTCGTATCGCTCGGATGATCCAGGAGCGCGCCCGCGAATTCGCTGTCATTGAATCGATGGACGGCGGCAAGCCCATTCGCGAGTCTCGCGATGTAGACGTGCCGCTGGCCGCCGCACATTTTTTCTACTACGCCGGCTGGGCGGACAAATTGACGTATGCGTTCCCCGGTACCGATCCGCAGCCACTCGGTGTGGCCGGACAAATAATTCCGTGGAATTTTCCGTTGTTAATGGCGGCATGGAAAATTGCGCCGGCGCTCGCGACTGGCAATACGGTGGTGCTGAAGCCGGCCGAGACGACACCGCTCACGGCGCTTAAGTTGGCCGAGCTGGTGCAGGAAGCCGACTTGCCAGCAGGTGTTGTCAATGTTGTCACGGGCGACGGCACGGCGGGGGCGGCGCTGGTGGCTAATGGTGGAATAGACAAACTGGCTTTTACCGGCTCAACGGCTGTCGGTCGTGAGATTCAGCAACGATTGGCGGGGACGACGACGCGCTACACATTGGAGCTCGGTGGCAAGGCGGCCAATATCGTGTTCGCTGATGCGGCGATTGACGAGGCCGTCGAGGGTATCGTCAACGCCATTTTCTTCAATCAGGGGCATGTCTGTTGTGCCGGCTCGCGTCTGTTGGTGCAGGAGTCCGTTGCCGATGAGTTACTCGCCAAACTCAAATCGCGGATGGCGACGTTGGTCGTCGGTGATCCATTGGATAAAAACACCGATATCGGTGCGATCAATTCACGCGAGCAGTGGCAACGAATCCAACGCTACCTGGAGCTCGGTGTCGACGAGGGTGCTTCGCTGTATCAGACCGACAGCCCAATTCCCGAGCGCGGCTACTACTGTGCGCCGAGCTTGTTTACGGGCGTTAGCCAGTCGCATCGGGTTGTCCAGGAGGAGATTTTCGGTCCGGTGTTAACCGTTCAGACCTTTCGGACATTCGACGAAGGGTTAACGAAGGCCAACAACACACCGTACGGCTTATCCGGCGGGGTCTGGACTGACAAAGGGTCGAAGATTTTTAAAATGTCGAGTCAGTTACGCGCTGGCGTGATCTGGGCAAATACATTTAACAAGTTCGATCCGACCGCGCCTTTTGGCGGCTATAAGGAATCGGGTGTTGGACGAGAGGGCGGTTTGCACGGTCTCGACGCTTACGTCGAGCTGGGGCGCCGCGGAGCACGCCGATGAGTCGCGACAAAGAGTCACCGCGGTTACGGGTCGCGAAGACTTATAAGCTGTTTATCGGCGGTCGCTTCCCGCGCAGTGAGTCGGGCCGGTACTTCGCGCTGGCGGGAAGTGGCGGTAAGCTCACGGCCAACGTCAGCCGAGCGAGTCGCAAAGACTTTCGAGATGCCGTTGTAGCGGCGCGTGCAGCACAAAGCGCGTGGGCCGCGAGTTCAGCGTATTTGCGTGGGCAAATCGTTTATCGCATCGCCGAGATGCTTGAGGACCGCTCATCGCAATTTGCGGCGGAGTTACGCGAACAAGGGCGATCCCAGGCGCGATCGCGAGCGGAAGTGCAGGCCAGTATCGATCGACTGGTCTACTTCGCCGGCTGGGCGGATAAGTATCAACAGGTTTTTTCCAGTGTAAATCCGGTAGCGTCATCGCATTTTTGTTTTTCGTTGCTAGAGCCGATGGGCGTTGTCGCCGTAATGGCGCCGGAGCGCAGCGCGTTACTGGGCTTGGTGACCAATATCGCGGCGGCCATTATCGGCGGTAATACCGTGGTTGCGCTCGCGTCCGAATCGCGGCCGTTATCGGCAATAAGTTTCGCGGAGGTGCTACAGGCCGGCGATGTACCGGCGGGTGTTGTAAACGTACTCACCGGTTACCGCGCAGAACTCGCCGAGCATTTCGCATCGCACATGGACGTCAATGCTCTGGTGTGCTGCGACGACGACGTGTTACCGCCAGAAGGGCCGGCCACGGGTACGGCAAATAACATCAAACGGCTCGTTGATCGTTCGGCGTTGGATTGGCGCTCGTCAGCCGACCCCTATTTGATTCGCGAAACGCAAGAGACCAAGACGACGTGGCACCCGATCGCGAGCTAGTCCTTCGGTAGCTTGTCGTTCGGTAGGCGGGCGCCGATTTGCTGTATCGCGGCCGCACCGCAGCGCATCGCTAGCGACAACGCGGTGCGCGCGTCATGTGAGCGCGTCCATTCGTACAAAAAACCACCCGCAAACGCATCTCCCGCGCCCGTCGTGTCAACGACATTGGCAACCACTTCCGCGGGTGACGATATCGTCTGATCGCCGTCGACGACGCTGGCGCCATCGGCCGAGCGTGTAATGACGCACAGCGCGCCTACGCTCGCCGCGGCGGCTAGCGTTGCATCGTGGGTTTGCGTTCCGAATAGCGCGTTGAACTCCGTCTCGTTGCCGATCGCGATCGTGATGCTGCTGCCAATGAGTTGCTGAAATGTCTGCAGGTGTCGCTCGACACAAAACGAGTCCGACAAAGACAGCGCAACGCGGCTAGTCTTCGGTAACTCGCTAATGAGCTTATCGATAGCAGCTGGACCATGCGGCGTATCGAACAGATAACCCTCAATCAACACGACGGCTGGGCTTCCAATCGTCTCGCCGTCGATATCGTCCGGTTCGAGCTCGGTACAGGCGCCGAGGTAGGTTTGCATCGTCCGTTGGCCGTCCGGTGTGATGAGGACATGCGAGCGTGCCGTTGGCGCATGGCGCGTTTCTGGCGGCAAGCGAGTATCTACACCGATCGAGCGCATATCGTGCGTAAACACGTCGCCGAACTGATCGTCGGCAACGCGACCGATGTAGGCGGCGGATCCACCGAGTTGGGCGAACAAGGCGACGCTGTTGCCAACCGAACCGCCTGACATTTCAGTGGTCGGGCCGAGTTTGGCGTACAACGCACGTGCCTCGTCAGCGTCAATTAACGTCATCGAACCGGCCGGCGCACCAAGGCTGGCGATAAAGTCGGGATCGACGTGGGCCAAGATATCGACAATGGCGTTGCTGATACCCAGCAACTGATGAGAATGGGGCATTACCAGAACTCTACAGAACGAATCAGAAAATAGGTTTATCGCTTCGAAGGCCGAGCCGGGCTTGCAGTGCGGCGATACTCATCGACTACGTCAGCGGCGACCGGTTTGTGCAGGCGTAGCTCATCGTCCGTTAAGCCGTCCAGCTCGTACGGCAATACCAGCCAGTCCTCGGTTTCATGCAGACAGTAGTCTGGCGTACGCTTGGTTTTCGGACTTGGTCGATACCACAGTGTCGCCACGCGAATGTCGTGCGGACAGTTATAGCGACCCTTGCGCGCTAATTTTTTACGAACTGCATCGACGCTATTACCGGTGCTATAAACGTCATCGACAATGAGCATAGAGTGGTGCTGCTCGACGACGCGGAGCACGTAATCGAGCCCATGGACCCGCGTACGGCGCTTGCCTTCCAGGCGATCGCTGTACGAGCGCGGACCTTCGTACGATGTCCGAATCGCGAAGTGGTCCATGTCGATACCGAAATACTCAAGCGCCTCTTGCACGGCGATACCGACGGCGCTGCCGCCGCGCCAGATGCCGACCAACAAGTCCGGCCGAAAACCATCTTCGTAGATTTTCGCCGCGAGGCGGAATGAGTCCAGGAGGAGGGTATCGGCGTCGATAAACGTTTTCTGCATTCGGGACGGTGCGCTGGCTGACGCTGCGGTGTAGCATGCTAAGCGCCGCAGTATACCGCTCACCCGGACCATTCCGCGATGGAAAAAATCGTTTTAAGCGCACAGCAATTGCTCGATGACTCGTACCGATTGGCCGGCCGTGTGCTCGCTGCCGGTTTCGAACCGACGATGATTATCGCGATCTGGCGCGGCGGTACTCCAGTCGGTATGGCCGTGCAGGAGCTGGTTCGGTATTGCGGTATCAACACCGACCATATTGCGATTCGAACGTCGTCGTACACCGGCGTCGATCAACGGCGCAGTAAGGTCCGGGTTATGGGCCTCGATTACATCATCGACAAAGTCTCGCCCGATGATCGCGTGCTGATCGTTGACGATGTCTTTGATACGGGCCACACGATTGCCGCCGTACTTGACGAGATCCGCGGACAAGCGCGGGGTAATACGCCGCGCGAGATGCGCGTCGCTGTGCCATGGTTCAAACCGTCGCGCAATCAGACGAGTTTGGTACCCGATTTCTTCGTTTATGAGACGGCGGCGTGGCTCGTGTTCCCGCACGAGCTCGATGCGCTGCCGCCGGAAGAAATGCAGACCCTACGCCCCGAGTTGCACGATGTCGTCGTACAGTACCGGGCACTGCGATCGAGCTAGTCGTCGAAGTCGAATTCGTCGAGGTCACGCATTGCTTGCAGCAAGCGCTTCTCTTCCATGAGCGACTCCAAGCGCTGACGCGCACCGGCCGCGTCATTGCCGCCCGATTGCACGGTTTCGATGTCGCTCACTAACTGCTCGACATTGATTTCAACCGAGTCATCCGACAGATTACTGCTCGTCAGAATCTGCGTATCGGTAAGACCTTCCTCGTCAATCTCGTCGTCGTCTATCGCGTCATTATTGGCGTCGTTTCTTTCAACCATCGCTACGAATCCCTGAAGTGATGCGCTCTGTGTTGCGATGGTCGAATGTATAGCCCGTTTTTCGAGGGCGCGCAATAAACGATTACCGGTGTGTGACCCAGTTCCTGAGACTATTGAACGAGGGTATTGAGTTCGAAAATAGGCAGCAGGATCGCGAGGACAATCAGTAGGACCATGAGCCCCATCACGACAACGATCAGCGGTTGGAGTAGGCCGAGCATTGCTGCGATAAGGCCTTGTATCTCTCGCTCCTGATTGCCCGATGCTTTGTCGAGCATCGCCTCGAGCTCGCCGCTCGCCTCGCCACTCGCGAGCAAGTGGATCGTCATTGGCGGAAACAGCTTGCTGGCGCCCAGTGAGCGGGCAATACCGGCCCCCTCGCGGATTCGTGATGTAGCCTCGGCAACGGCTTCGCGCATCGGCAGGTTGTCGATGACTTCACCGCTAATGCGTAAAGCCTCGAGCACCGGCACACCGCTCCCGGCGAGTATCCCGAGCGTGCGGGTAAACTGAGCGGTGTTAAAGCCGCGCGAAATCTTGCCGAACACCGGGAGGCGTAATTTGGCCCTATGCCAACTGCGCTTCGGACCGTCCTGCGCGAGCAGCCAGCGGAGCGCGACAACAACGGCAATGGTGCCGAGGATAATGGCCCACCACCAATCGCGGATAAAGTCGCTGGCGGCAATAACGGCGACCGTTAGCGCCGGCAATTCGCCACCGCTGTTGGTAAACACCTCGACGACCGTCGGCACGACGTAGGCCAGCATGCCAATGACGATTGCAATAACGAACAGCAGCATCACGATCGGGTAGATCATCGCATTGCGCATCTGCTGACGGATCGCCTGTTGCGACTCGGTATAATCGGCGAGCCGTTCTAGTACGGCGTCAAGGTGTCCAGATTGCTCTCCGGCCGCGGCCGTCGCGCGATACAAACTGGGAAACGCCTGCGGGAAGTCGCCAAGCCCGTCGGCGAGAGAATGCCCTTCCATAACCTTGCTGCGTACGCCCAGTACGATACTCTGGACGCGCTGTTTTTCACTCTGCTGGCCGACTGCCAGTAGTGCTTCCTCAAGTGGCAGTCCGGCTTGCACCAATGTCGCCAACTGGCGTGTCAACAATGCAAGATCACTGGCACCGATTCCTCGGCGCAGGCCAAGCGATGCCTGGCGCCGTGACTCTTTCTCGGCCGACTCAGTGACTTTAAGCGGCAACAATGAGCGCTCGCGCAGTAATTGGCGAACATGGCGCGGCGTATCGCCTTCGAGAATGCCGCGTTTTTCTTTGCCGGCGCCGTCTAGTGCGACGTATTCAAATGCACCCATCAGTGTCTAGCTGCTCGGTTGTCAATGCACGCGATTGCGTGTTCTTAGTCTTCGCGAGTGACCCGTAGGACTTCTTCGAGAGTAGTCACACCAGCGAGCGCTTTCTCACGGCCGTCGTCGCGAATACTCGGGCTTAACGTCCGCGCGTGGCGTTCAAGGTCATGTTCGCCAGCGCCGTCGTGGATCATCGTCCGCAGTGTATCGTCGACCGGAACCAACTCGTAGATACCGGTGCGGCCCTTAAAGCCGGTACCGCTGCCGGCCTCTTCGCCAGGCCGGTACAAGGTCGCTGATTCGCCATCGCTGAGATTCAGCGCGCGCGCCTCGTAGTCGCGCGCGTCGTAGGCTTCTTTGGTGTCATCGTCGAGGACCCGGACCAGGCGCTGCGCCAGAACACCGATTAAGCTCGATGACAGTAAGAAGGGCTCGACGCCCATGTCACGTAGGCGTGTGACAGCGCCAACCGCCGAGTTCGTGTGCAACGTGGATAACACGAGGTGACCCGTAAGGCTCGCTTGTACGGCGATTTCTGCCGTTTCAAGGTCGCGGATCTCGCCGACCATAACCACATCAGGGTCCTGGCGAAGAATGGCTCTCAGTCCGCGCGCAAACGTCATTTCGACTTTCGTATTGACCTGCGTTTGACCGATGCCATCGATGTAGTACTCGATCGGGTCCTCGACGGTCATGATGTTGCGGCTGTTGTCGTTAATCGTCTCGAGCGCGGCGTACAACGTCGTTGTTTTACCAGAACCGGTGGGTCCGGTTACCAAGATGATGCCGTGCGGTTTGTGGATTAGCTCATCCATCGTCGCCAGCGTTTGCTGCGCCATACCGAGCTGCGCAAGATCAAGCCGACCGGCTTGTTTGTCCAACAGGCGCAACACCACCCGCTCACCGTGACCAGACGGCATCGTCGAGACACGGACATCCACGGCGCGGCCGGCAATCTTTAGCGAGATTCGACCGTCTTGCGGTAAGCGCTTCTCGGCGATGTCGAGTTTCGACATGACTTTTATGCGCGAG
>JBCDBO010000132.1:0-7702 GCA_039183535.1 Pseudomonadota bacterium
ATGCGCGTAGGTCTTGATCAGTGAACTTCGCATAGCTCTTACTCGCCGACTTAACCGAGATTGCTTCCGTCGGATCTGACTCAAGATACTGTTTGACTACGCGACACCAATTGAGGAACGCACCAACAACGACTAGCTTCTCCTTGATCGTTCGAGCAGACGGCAGTTTCTCCGCCGGTAATTCAAGCTCCAGTAGTTCTTCCACGCTTGAGTTACCAAAGAGCTTCCTCCGGTTCTTCGGCAGCCTCGCCGCCTTGTCTCGGTAGTTGAGCACGACGTCCCGCGTCACCGCTGACACTGGGATATCACCGACGACGTAAATGAAGTCCTCGAACGTCGCCTGACGATCTCTCGCAGTGTTCTCGTTCCAGTCTGGCGTCGGAAGCCCTGAGGTACGCTCTCGGTAGAACTCCGCCCAGGCTTCTGATAGCGGCGGCGCCTTCAGTTTGGCTGCGTAGCGACTGACCGGCTGAGAACCGCCGTCACTCGGCCCAACTCCGAGCAATTCATCTTCCTCCTCGTAGTCACCACTGCATCTCGCTTGGAGAATCTTGTGGTAAGTGATTTTTTGCTTGAGAAGCTCAACACACATCAGCCGAAATGCTGTCGTGTCGCGATCGAATTCTAGGCCTTGTTCAACAATCGCCGCTTCGACCTCACCGGCAACCGAACTGAACTCGTTGTTACGAAGTGCAGCGCGATACTGCTCGATGAAGCCCGCGTGCTCAGCATGCTCAATCTCCAATAGGTTGTCGGAGAAAGTAACGCCGTCAGCAATATGCTGCCCCTGGAGTGAATGCAGGCGCTGCACCATTGCGGCGTGCAGTTTCTCTAGTAGCTCTGTCGCTTTTGTGCGGTCCAGTTGACGCATTACTAGCAGCCTGTTGATCAATCTAAAGCGAGCAAGGTCAGGCGATACCAAACCAACTTGGTACCGTGCGAACCTATGGTCGTTCGTCTTTAACGATAGCTGCAACTCGCACTTGCCGGACAGCGACTGAATCTCATTTGGAAGTCGGTACCGGAGGTACCAGGAAGAGGGCTTCTTAAGCAGATAAGCCGGTCTAGCAAGTTTCTTTTTCACTTAGATTCATGCCTTTTTGTGTACCAGTTTGGTGGACCAACTGGACACCGAAGAATCTAAGTTACTGAGTGCTCTGGAAATACCAAAAAATGGTGGCCAGGGGCGGAATCGAACCACCGACACGCGGATTTTCAGTCCGCTGCTCTACCAACTGAGCTACCTGGCCCCGCTGACTGACGTCTGGCCACACCTTATATATGTATAAGGGGGAGCTTCGGGAACGAAGCCTCCGGAAGCCGGGGGTCGCGGGCTGGCCTTGGAGGGTCTCACTCGCGAGCGCGCCATTTAAGCAAAACCGGTCGCAAAAGCCAATGCTCGGGCCAAATTACTGAAAGTTGGTTGGTTTTCGCCGCTTTTTGACCGACTTTGAGAAATCTCCGAACGATTCGCCGCGGTTTGTCGCGTTACTCCCTAAAGGCCACTAAAACCCGGCCTCCGAACGGTGATAACGATGAATACGCGTCTTTGGATTTTTGCCGCGATGTCGGTGGAAACGGCGAATCGATTGGTCTGCGCCGCGGACAACATCTACCGCATTGGTGAAACCGACTCGATCCGTATTCGCACCCAAGACATATTCGATGCGCTGCCGGTCCGCGAAGTGCTCGATACCGTTAAGCAAGAGATCGCCGATGGTGTAGCCCAGATCCCGACCGTCGAAGGCGTCAGCTTCACGGTGTTCACGGCTGGGTTCGAAGCCGCCGCCATTATCGATGGCGATGAGTACCCGATCGAGTTCAACTTCTTCGACCCCGAAGCATCGGCGACGGGGTTCGGGGATCTTCTGGCCACGCAATTGATCGACGCGAAAAACTAATCGCTGCTCCGCAAGGCACAAGGACGTGCCTTGCCTTTTCCGCGGTGCCAGAGAACCTCTGGCACCGCACTGCGTTGGCATGACACGATGGCGGTCGTCTCTTAGCGAGAAGACCAATGCTGAACGACCGCCGCTTTCGCAAAGGCTACATAGACGGCCCCACCGGCCAGATCCACTACCGTGAGTGCGGTGCCGGCGAACCGCTCGTTTTGTTGCACCAGTCGCCGCTGTCGGGCGCGATGTTCGCACCGGCTATGCCGCTACTCGCCGAGCGCGGCTTGCGTGTGGTGGCGATCGACTCACCCGGGTACGGCATGTCGGACGTGCCTGAATCGCCGTTGGGATTAGCCGAGTTTGCGGATGCAATCGCTGAGGCCATCGATACGCTCTTCTCCGCCAGCGTGCACCTACTCGGCCACCACACCGGTGCTGCCGTTGCGGCCAATATCGCTGTCCGGCACAGCGCGTCTGTGAAGCGTCTTGTATTGAACGGCGTACCGCTGCTATCGGCCGACGAGCGCGCATTTTTCGAGTCGCTCGAGTTTGGACCACGGGTGCCGGCGGCGGATGGCTCACACCTTATTGATGTCTGGAACCAGCGGCTGGCCGCCTCACCGGGTTGGACGAACCTCGCCGCGATGCACAAACACGTCGTCGATATGCTGGCGACGGGCGATCGCTATGGCGATGCGTTCCGCGCTGTGTTTGCTCACGACATGGCTGGCGATCTTGCAGCAATTGCCTGCCCAACGCTGATCCTGACGAACACGGGCGAGGATTTATACGCCGCTTCAAAGCGCGCCCATGCCGAGCGGCCAGACATGCAGTTCGTTAGCTTGGATGGTGGTACCCACGATATTGTCGATGAGCAACCGGAAAACTGGTCGCGGGTGGTTGCAGATTTTCTGGTGGTAACTACTGCGTAGTACGACGTTGTTACGTGCGCGACCAACTGCCGCGCCGCACAAGAGTGCGACAAGTACGCTGCGGCGTGTCGATTAAAGCAAACGGTGGCGCTTATAACGATTCGTGGACACCATTACGGTATCGCTTAGTCGCTTTTGTTTTTGACAAGGCCAAGGGCGTTTCGTAGGGTGCTCGGAAGCAAAACGAAGCCCTCATTATGCATCCCCATCCGGAGGCGACGGGCCCGCGCAGCAAGGGCAGCGAGTTAGCGAGTCGCTATAAGTCCGTCCGTCAGTTCACGGAAGAACTCGCCGCGCCGCTCGCGCCCGAAGACACCGTTGTGCAAAGCATGCCAGACGTCAGCCCGACGAAGTGGCACCTTGCCCATGTAACGTGGTTTTTCGAGCGCTTTGTGCTTTGCCCGCACAAGCCTGGCTATCGGCTGCACAACGAGACGTTCGACCACTTATTTAATAGCTACTACCACACGGCCGGCACGATGCACGCACGGCCTCGGCGTGGATTGCTCTCGCGCCCAACGCTCGTCGAGGTATATGCGTACCGGCGTGCCGTCGATGAGGCCGTTGTTGCGCTCATAGGACAAAACGATGCGACTGAGCTTGCGTTTTTTATTGAGCTTGGCTTGCAACACGAGCAACAACACCAAGAGCTGCTACTCACCGACATCAAGCACGTGCTGGCACAAAACCCGCTGCAGCCGGTGTACCGCGACTTACCGCGACCGAGTCAGTGCGAAGTACTGGCGCTCGAGTTTCGGGCCTTCCCAGGCGGCATCGGTGCTATTGGCGCCGCACCGGACGACGGCTTCAGTTTCGATAATGAAACGCCACGCCACCGCGTGTTGCTGGAGCCATTCGCGTTGGCCAATCGGCTCGTAACAAACGGCGAGTACCGCGAGTTCATGCTCGACGGTGGCTACGAGAACTGTGCCTTGTGGCTATCCGATGGCTGGGCCAACGTCCTCAATGGCTCGATAACTCGGCCGCTTTATGGGACGAGGCACTGGAGACAGAGTTCACACTGGCCGGGCGGCGCGAGATCGAAGCCGGCGCACCAGTAACGCACCTGTCGTACTTCGAGGCGGACGCGTTTGCGCGCTGGGCCGAGGCACGCTTACCCACTGAGGCCGAGTGGGAAACCGTCGCTGCGAAGCGCGACGTTGCTGGTAATTTCGTTGACGATGGGTTCTTAGAGCCGGTACCGGCGAAAGAATCAACCGATATCGGGCAACTGTATGGGGACGTGTGGGAATGGACGTCCACGAGTTACTCGGCCTATCCCGGCTTTAAGCCACTGGCCGGCTCACTCGGTGAGTACAACGGCAAATTCATGTGCAGCCAGCAGGTCGTTCGTGGCGGCTCTTGCGTGAGCTCAGCTGATCACCTTCGCGCCACCTACCGCAGCTTTTTTTACCCCGGCTCTCGTTGGCAGCATCTCGGCCTACGGCTCGCCCGCTCCGCCTAAACGGAAACACACCATGGAACCTAGCTCTGTTACGCGTCAAGGCGCGGAACTCGATAGCGATCTTGCTGAAATTTTGGATGGCTTGTCGCGGCCGCAGAAATTTGTCTCACCGAAGTTTTTCTACGACCAACGCGGCTCCGAGCTCTTCGACGCCATTACCGAGCAGCCTGAGTATTACCCAACCCAAACTGAGCTCGGCATCATGCAAGCGAATATTGCCGAGATCCGCACGGCAATGGGCGCCGAGGCATCGCTCATCGAGTTTGGCTCTGGTTCAAGCTACAAAACACGGTTCTTACTTGAGCAATTACCGGACCTTGCCTGTTACGTACCGGTCGATATTAGCGAGGATTTTTTGCTGGCTATCGCAGATGGACTGGCCAAAGACTTTCCGAAGCTCGAGATTTTGCCGGTTGTTGCCGACTTCACGCGTGAGTTCGAGCTGCCGTCGCCAACTAAGATGCCGGCAAAGAACGTTGTTTACTTCCCTGGCTCTACCATCGGTAACTTTATGCCCGATGCTGCTATGGCGTTGTTGCGGGTGATGCGGGCTGCGGCTAAAGCCGGTGGCGCCTTGTTGATTGGAGTGGACCTTAAGAAAGACAAAGCACGTTTGGAGGCGGCGTATAACGATGCTGCCGGTGTTACCGCCGACTTTAATTTGAATTTGTTGCTGCGGCTCAATCGCGAGTTCGAAGCGGACTTTGATGTCGAGGCGTTCGAGCATCGCGCCATTTACAATGAAACGCTCGGTCGTATCGAGATGCACTTGGTCAGCCGCCAGGCGCAGACGGTGTACTTTGGCACGGACCACCGGTTCGACTTTCAAGAGGGCGAGTACATCTTATCGGAGTGCTCGCATAAGTATGCCGTGGAAGAGTTTGGCGAGATGGTCGCGCGAGCCGGTTTTGAGGTCGCGAATGTTTGGGTCGACGCCGAAAATCTCTTTAGCGTGCAGTTCTGTATTGCCGTGTAGCTAAGGCGCCCTGCGAATTTGGTCTAGCAAACATGAAAGCGGAACATGTGAAGCTCGCGTTTGCTGAAGGCACCGTTACAGAGCCTTCCGATATCGCGATGTCGTTCGAGGTGCACGAGCTCTGCTCGGTTCGGATCACGTCCGGCCACATCGTTGCCTGCGATCCGTTAACGGCGCCGGGCACCGCTCCATTCGCACAAAAAGTGCCAGCCGGCGAGTTTCCTGTGCGGGTAGCTGTCGCCAACATCAAGCAAGACCGGCGGGTCGCCTATGCCAAAGTCGCTTTCAATGAAGCGACGATTGCCCGCTGGGAGATGGCGACCGTCGGCGACCAAAACCCGGCCCAGCTAAAACCAGGCGAGTTGTTTGGCTATGGCGTCGATGCGGGTACCGGTTGCTTTGCCGATGTTGAGGCGATGCGCTCATTGGAGCAACGCTATGGCGCGGATGACGAGTATTACGAGGTCATTCTTGCTGAGCTGGAGAAGACGTATATCCGGACTTGGGGCTGGGCCGATCACCGCGTCGATGTCGATGCGAACGTCGTGATGTTCTCGAGCGGCTGGGGCGATGGTTTTTATGCGTCATACTTTGGTTTCGCGGCGGACGGCGAGGTCGCTGCGCTGGTTACTGATTTCGATGTTTTGTACGACCCGGAGGAGCTTGAGCTCGATAGTGCCGTTGGCAAGCCGTGGTGGAAGTTCTGGGGCTGAGTCTTGGGGGTTTCTTGGGCTTTTGCGCGCTTACTTGCGGCCTATTTGCGGTTTACTTGCGGCCTACTTGCGGCCTACTTGCGGCTTATTCGCTGCTTACTCGCTGCTTTCACCGCGCTTGCTTGCAGAGCTTTTACCGGACTTGTTCGGGGATCTCACCACGCCTTTGGCTTTTCGAGGAGACTCACACGCCAATTATTGGCCATCTGGTCGCGAGCCCACGTGTTTCCCTTCGCCGAACGAAATCGATGTTTCTTTTGCCGACCGAAACCGACATTTTCTTTGAACTTTTGCGCACTAGTCGCGTCTTAAACACCAATGACGGGCAGGCTTAGCCTCACCCGCCATCGATAGGACGACGAAGCGATACCGAAAGGCCCGGTTGCTTATCAGCCGGGCTTTTCTTCCCTCTGCCATCGGGATATTTCGGTGCGTGGAGGCACGTAGTACTTGTCGCGGCCAAAAGCGGCGACAGCACCGCCTGGCTTGGGCGGGTATGCACGATGATCCCCCTAGGGTCGCGACGCTGGTGAGAGCGCGACCTGTACGCTAAGCCTCACCATTGCCTGAAGCCCGGCCATCGTGCCGGGCTTTTTCTTTTTTGGGGGGGTTGGCCGCTGCAGCGAACGGGGGTGTGGGTGGACCGTCTCGGCCTGATGAATACGTCGTCTTTGCGATCCGCGGTTTATCGCGGCGGGACGCCGCTCCTACATCGGGGTTTGCCGCTGCGGCGAACGGACGTGTGGGAGGGTCGGCTTAGCGCGATGAATTCACCACGACCCAAACCTAAATCACCGAACCAACGGCAACCTCACCTACTCCGGCACATACCCTTGTGGCTTCGCCGCGCCACCTTTGAAGAAATACTTCTCCATCTCCCCTTCAAGAAACTTCCGCGCAGCGGGTTCAAAAGGGGTTAGACGATTCTCATTAATAAGCATGGTCTGATGCGACAACCACTGCTGCCATGCCTGCTTCGAGACGTTTTCGTAGATGCGCTGGCCAAGCTCACCCGGGTACGGGGCACGGTCGAGGCCTTCCGCTTCGGTTTTCAAAATGACACAGGTGACTGTTCGGCTCATGGTCCGTGCATCCGGGTTCTAAGTTCGTCGATTAGCCGCGCGACCGGCGCCGCAATGCCCACGTCTGCGGGCGCGTCGAGCTTATACCAAAGCGTCGCGTCGTGCTCTGCGATGCGGAGCGGGCGCTGGGTTATCCGCACCCGTAAAGGCTGAATGGTCAAATCGTAATGGCTGAAGGCGTGTTTCAGCGGCGCCCATGACTCGGTGGATTTGGCCGTGACGCCATTGGCTGCTGCCCACGTCGATACCGCATTCTCATCATCCACTTCTGGCAACGACCACAACCCGCCCCATAAACCCGTGCTCTCGCGACGCGCCAGTAACACGGCACCGTCGTGCTCGGCCAATAGCATGGTAGTTGAGCGCTGCGGTTTCGCCTTTTTCGGTTTCTTGCCAGGGTAATCGAGCACGCGACCCTCGGCATTGGCATTGCACTCCGACTCTTGTGGGCAAACGGGGCACAGCGGTTTGCTGCGCGTACAAAGCGTCGCGCCA
Source organism: Pseudomonadota bacterium (assembly GCA_039183535.1). Taxonomy (GTDB): domain Bacteria; phylum Pseudomonadota; class Gammaproteobacteria; order Steroidobacterales; family Woeseiaceae; genus JBCAXA01. The sequence goes on from JBCDBO010000132.1 coordinate 7,559, forward strand.
AGATCCATAATCGCCTGCGTGTACGCAGAAATGTGCTCGGCGCCAGGTGTGTGCGTTTCCGCCGCTGCCCACAGCCGTTGCAGTGTTGCCGTTTTGCCGGGCCAGCCGTCAATGGCGTGATAGCGCGCAAGCACGCGCTTAACA
>JBCDBO010000133.1:0-7558 GCA_039183535.1 Pseudomonadota bacterium
CTGTGATTGAGCTTAAGGATTCGACGGCTCGAATCGCCGCCACCGGCACGCGCATTGGTGCGACCCGCATGGCAGTTAACAGAACGCGGAACAGCGATTGGCAAGTCGCGGCGAGCAGTAGGGTCGGTGACGGTACGCTCACGCTCGATGGCGCTGTCGTTTGGCCAGCGCCGAGTGGCTGGACTGGCCAATTGACGCTTGGCGGCGAAAATCTTGCGATCGCTGAGTTGCCGGAGCTTGCCGTGACGCTGACGCCGGCACTAACGGTGCGTCGAAGCGCCGATGTTCTAGCCGTTAGCGGCGACATCGCAGTCCCGTACGCGCGAATCAAACCCATTGAGTCGCCTGAGGGCGCGATAGAGCCCAGTGGTGATGTTGTCATCGTTGGCGGCGCTGGCGATGACGCCGCGGAACGCGGTGTGCGTCAGCAGGTCGATATTCGTGTGGTTCTCGGCGATGACGTTCGCTTAGACGGTTACGGCTTGTCGAGTGCTGTGCGAGGTGCCGTTCGTTTGCAAGGGCGATTGCCGGACCAGGTGCGCGGATTCGGTAACGTCACGCTCATAGATGGTCGCTTCGCGGCGTACGGACAATCATTGACGATCGACCAAGGTGAGTTGTTGTTCGGTGGTGATTTGACCAACCCAGGGTTGAATCTTGTGGCGACACGCGCAGTTCAGCCGGGCCTCGTTGGCGTGCAAATCGCCGGCACTGTTCGTGAGCCGGTGTCGACATTGACGTCGTCGCCGGCTCTGCCGCAAGCCGAAACGCTAGCATGGCTGATTACCGGACGCGGCGTGAGCGCTACCGATACCGCTCAAGAGTCGGCCTTATCCGATGCCGCTATTGCTTTAGGCTTGACCCGACTGGGGTCGGTCACCGGACAACTTCGCGATCAACTGGGACTCGATACCTTAAGTGTTGCGAGTGACGGCGGTGACGATGGTCAGCTAATGGCCGGCAAGTGGATCGGCGAGCGGCTGTACCTTCAGTACGCCGTCGGTATTTTCGATAAACTGGGCAGCGTGATGGTCCGCTATCAAGTAAACAAGCGTTTGCGCTTCGAGTCGCGAACCGGAACTGAACAGTCGCTTGACCTGGTGTATTCGGTTGGGCGTGATAACTAATCTACCGCTGCGGAATTCTATGAGCAAAGCAAACGAGTTTATTGACCAATTACGGCTGCCGTTAATCGGCTCCCCGATGTTTATTGTATCGACGCCAGCATTGGTCATCGCGCAGTGCCGCGCCGGGGTGGTTGGTTCTTTTCCGGCCCTCAATGCGCGGCCACAGCCGGCGCTGCGCGATTGGCTGACTGAGATACGGGATGCATTAGCAGCTGATCGGCAAGCGGGCGGGCAGCCGGCACCGTATGCGGTCAACCAGATTTGTCATGCGTCGAACGACCGACTCATGGCCGACATGGAATTGTGTGTCGAGTTCGAAGTGCCCTTGGTGATAACAAGCTTGCAACTCAATCGGCAGGTCGTCGATGCCGTGCACAGCTATGGCGGTCTGGTATTTCACGATGTCATCAATGTTCGCCATGCCGATAAGGCGATCGATGCTGGCGTCGACGGCGTCATTGCCGTCTGCACAGGCGCAGGCGGACATGCCGGTCGCTTAAGTCCGTTTGCTTTGTGTAAGGAAATCCGTGCCCGATTCGACGGCATGGTCATTTTGGCCGGGGCAATAACATCGGGCGCCGATGTAGCAGCGGCTCGCGCAATGGGGGCGGACCTTGCGTACATGGGGACGCGCTTTATTGCGACCGAGGAAGCCAATGCGGTCGACGGTTATAAACAGATGATCGTCGACAGCGCGGCCAAAGACGTGGTTTACACGTCGCTTTTTAGCGGTGTCCACGGCAATTACCTGAAAGGCAGCGTACGCAACATCGGCATGGATCCGGACGCGCTGCCGGAGGCGGACAAAACAAAAATGAACTTTGGCAGTGGTGGAAACACCGACGCCAAAGCCTGGGTCGACATCTGGAGCGCCGGACAAGGCGTCGGCGGCATCGATTCGGTACCGAACGTTGCTGACTTGGTCGATGAACTAGAAGCGGAGTTTAACGACGCCCGCAATCGACTGGCCGGTTAGTCGTTGGTGGCAATGTCTAACGTAGCGCCGTTATCGTTGGGCACGCTGCTCGCCGTTGCCGCTGGTGGGGCGGTGGGTGCTTGCTTGCGATTTGTCGTCGCCAGCAGCTTACACAGTGTCAGTTTGTCGTTTCCCATCGGTACCCTGGCCGTCAACGTCGTTGGTTGTTTTTGCGCCGGCCTACTATTGCCGATTGTCAGCGGTCACGGTATCGCGTATGCCTTGCTAATCGTCGGCTTCTGCGGAGGCTTCACGACGATGTCGGCGTTTAGCCTCGATTTACTGAACGCACTCGAAGGTGGGCAGGTGGGTAAAAGCCTCGTGTACGTCGCCACGACGCTTCTAGTTAGCCTTGCGGCTGTCTATATCGGTATTGAGATGAGTCGTTGGCTGCATCGGTTATGAACCTCCGCAACGCATAATGCTGTCGTGAATTTAATTGCCGACGCCATCCCGTTCTTTCTGCTTGCGTTGGTCGCAGAGATGGCCTTCGATCGACAGCGCGGTACCGGTTTTTTTCGCTTTAGCGACGCTGTAGCGAGTCTTAGCACGGGCGCCTTGTCGACCACGACCGGTCTGTTTACCAAGGTGTTGGAGCTCGTCATTTACGCGGCCTTGATCGATCATGTCGCACTGTTTCGAATTGATCCGGCTTTGTTCGATCTGAGTTGGGCCGGAATTGGTCGGTTCTTGCTGGTCCTCTTAGCGTGGGACTTTCTTTACTATTGGCATCATCGCTTCGGGCATACCGTCAATCTCTTCTGGGCGGCACATGTCGTTCATCACCAAAGCGAAGACTACAACCTGTCGACGGCCTTACGGCAGACATCGACAGGCTTCTTGTTCGGGTGGCTGTTTTACCTGCCCTTGGTTCTGATTGGCGTTCCTGTACAGGTCGTAGCGGCCGCGTCAGCGATCGATCTTATCTACCAGTTTTGGGTCCACACGCAGCACATCGGTTCATTGGGTTGGTACGATCGTGTGTTCGTTTCGCCGAGCAATCATCGTGTCCATCACGCGCAAAACGAACGCTATCTTGACAAGAACTACGGCGGTATTTTGATTCTGTGGGATCGATTGTTCGGGACATTCGAAGCGGAAGATGCTGCCGAGCCCTGCGTTTTCGGAGTCCGCAAGCCGCTGCAACGCTGGGACCCTATTGTCGCCAATCTGCAGATATACCGCGAGACCTGGCGCTTGGCGAGTCGGCTGACGTCACCGGTCGAGAAACTGATGGTTTGGTTTCGGCGGCCGAATTGGCGTCCAGCCGATGAGGGCGGTCCGCTCACATTGGATGATTCGATACTCGAGGATTTTAAGCGATTCCAAACGCCACTACCGCGCCAGCGCCGCAGGTATGTGCTCGCTCAGTTTCTCGTTGCCGTTGCACTGACAGGCGTCGTTTCGATCGGTGCCGGTTTGGTGAACTGGCCGATTGTATTGCTGCCTTCGATTGCGCTGTGGGCGTTGTTGGTCTCGCAATGCCGGCTAATGGAGTACCAAGCTAACTCGGTTCGTAACGAGTTGTGGCGTCTTATCGGGCTTAATCCACTGCTGCTTTTGGCGGCCATGTTTTTAATGGGTTTTGAGCAACGTATCGCGATCGGTCTCCTGTTGTACACGCTGCTGTCCGTCGTTGCATTGAGCGGTCTCGGTAGCGACGACGCTGCCAATATCGATGGCGCGCAACTACGCCAGTGACCGATCCGCAGACAGCGCTAAAGCGCGCGATCGCTTACCATCAAGATGGTCAGCTAGACCAGGCGGCTGAGCTGTACAGTGCGATATTGCAGCATCAGCCGCGCCACGCCGATGCCTTGCGTCTCAGTGGCACACTCGCATTGCAGGCAGGCCAACCGGCAACCGCGCTCGAAATCTTGACGGTCGCGGCCGATGTACAGCCCGCGGATGCGCGCATTCATTTTCATTTGGGACTCGCTGCGCAGCAATTGGAGAGTCTGGATATTGCGCGGCAGTGCTACGAGTTGGCGCTGACATTACGACCCGGCTACCGAGTGGCTCTGGAAAATCTAGCGGTTGTGTTGCGTGACCTCGGCGAGCAGCGTACGGCGCTAGATCGGTCGCGCGAAGCGCTAGAGCTCACACCAGATTCCGAACTCAGTCTCGCCAATGCCGGGACGCTGGCGTTTAACCTTGGATTCGACGATGAAGCGCAGCGCTACTTTGACCGATCAATAGCGCTGTATCCGTGCAATGCCGATATTCGGCTAAAACGCGCGCAGTTGTTGTTGCGTCGCGGACAATTTGCGGCCGCTTGGGATGACTACGAATGGCGCTTTCTCGCCGCCGATTATCTTGCAACGAATGCCATTCCGGCGCTGCATCGTCCGCGTTGGATTAACGGCACGGGCGCCGGTCGGGTCTGTGTTTTCGGTGAGCAGGGGATCGGCGATGAGCTGATGTTTGCGACTTGCTTGCGGGATCTTGCGAATCAGGCAACGGCCGTCACGTTGGCTTGCTCGGAAAAGTTGGTCACACTGCTACAGCGCTCGTTCCCAGACGTGACGGTAGTTGCGCGGGACGCGCCAGTCCAGACCGACGACATCGAATACCGCCTCTCCGCCGGCAGCCTGCCGAATCTGTTCCGGCGCGACGCTGACGCGTTTGGATGCGGCGATGGGTTTCTCGTCGTTGACTGTGGGCAGCGTGAGCGATGGCAGCGTTGGCGCGATCGCTTCCGCGGGCGTCGTGTTGTTGGTATCGCTTGGGCTGGCGGTGCTGACCCGGCGGCACGCCAAGCGCGATCGATTCCGGTTGACGCGTTGGTGAAATGTTTAGCCAACGAGCAGACGGTGCTTGTGTCGTTGCAATACGATGCGTCGGCCACGGATCTCGCGACAATGCTGCCACCGGCGTTCGCTGATCGCGTCATTGCGGTCGATGAGCTGGATTTGTGGGATGACATCGACAGTACCGCCGCGCTGCTTAGTGTTTTGGACGCGGTTGTTACCGTAGATAACACATTGGCCCATTTGGCAGGCGCGCTCGGCGCGCCGGCTGCGGTGTTATTGCCGGTCGCGGCGGAAGGGCGTTGGCTGAGCGATCGCGCCGACACTCCATGGTATCGATCGTTGCGCTTGCTTCGCCAGGATCCTGCTCGACCGGGTGATTGGGATTCCGTACTACAAGCATTGCCCAGTGTGCTCGCCGATCTTGGCGCGAGCGATCTCGCTGGGGTACCACAATCTGCGGCACAGCCGGCCCTACGTGCGTCGGCGACCCGGCAAGCTACGGTGTTGCTCGTCAATGACACAGCGGCGAATTACCACTGGGGCTGTACATTAACGTGCAATGGGCTGTTCGGGTTGCTGGGTGATGAAGGTGTTCAACGACGATCGTTACCATTAGCGAGCATCATCGAACCGTTGACGCTCAGCGCGCTGCAGCGTCAGCCCTCGCTACTGACGGACGAGGGACTCACCGAATGGCTCGAACGTCAGCCGGGCCTCCGGGACTTATTGACCGGCAGCGATCTGTTGCTCGTTAACGGCGAAGGGACGTTGCATGGGTCCGGTGATCAAGCGCTGACACTGTTGGCCGTGCTTGCAGCGGCAGATGCGCTATTCCAGCGGCCGTATGCGATCGTTAATCACTCGGCGTACCCGCCAACGGGCAACGATGCGGCGAGCACACTGGTTCGTGATTTGTACCGACGCGTGTACACGCGCGCCGTCGATGTCGCCGTCCGTGAACGCTTCAGTCAAGCAGCGCTCGTCGAGCTCGGTATCGACGCTCGACTAACGTTTGATTGCTTGCCGCTGGCCGTACCGCCGCGTCACGTCGCGTCAGCAAATACGATTCTTATCGCGGGTACGGCGGCAGCTTCTGACGCAATTGCCGAGCGGCTCGCCGAGTTTGTTGCCAACGCGACAGCGAGCGGCTACCAATCGGCCTACCTCTATGGCGCCGCCGGTGTTCCAGCAGCGGATGATCACTGGCTTGCGAGTGAGGTTGTTCGACGCTCCGGTGCTGCTTGCCAGCTGCTGTATGCGGCGACGGAGCAGGCTTGGCTGGATGCGATCGCGGCTGCTAAATTACTGGTGAGCGGGCGCTTTCATCACACCATTGCCGCGGCCTGCCTCGGTACGCCATTTTTGGTGGCCGGCAGCAATACGCAAAAAGTGGCAGGCGTGCTTACCGAGTTAGACTTGGTGGCGCAATCTGTTGCTTGGGACACGCTGGGCGAGCGTAGCGGTTTTGACCGCGCGGAGGCGCTCATTCGGGAGCCGCAGCCAGCGCTGATCGAACCTACTTTGCTGGCAGGACTCAAACAAAGAGGCCGCCACAACATCGATGTTGTCAAAACGTGGTTGGCCGAGCAGACTGGCTGAAATGGACGGTTGTTAGGGTTTTCGATGTACGTTTTTATTCGTATTTGCTTTGTAGTTACGGTCGCATCGCTACTCGCTTGCGCCAGCGGCAGCAGCTCACCGCCTCGACCGAAGCAACTCGGGTTTAAAGAGACGTTCCCACTGGACCCAGAGCGCGAGCCGTCGTTGGACGGCGTTTGGTCGAACGAGAAGTTTGGTTTGATGCTCGAATTCGCCGGCGAGAACCTGACGATCTACAACCGAATAAGTCGCTATTGTTGGCCGGAGCAAGTGGCAGCGCTGAACGCCGATTACCGTACCGGTTTGACCGAGTACAGCTTGATGTCGGATAAGTCGTCCGTCCGGTTTCGCCGCGATCGGCGCGCCGGAGAGTGGCTTTTTCAGCCGTCGGCTGGCTTACCGACCAGTTGTCAGACGCCCGTGGATCGACTGACTACATTCGATGTATTCGGCGACCTTATGCGCCAGCACTACCCGCACTTCGACCGCCGCCAAGTTTTGTGGACGCGTACCGTTGCTGATTTGCGTCGCGACGTGAAAGACATACCGAACGATGACGAATTGCTCGCATTGATAACATCTGCGACGCAAGACCTCGGTGACCCCAACCTAAAAATTACTGGCCCAGGCTTTAGTTGGCAGGGCGAGGGCAGTGGTAGTCGGCAAACCGAGATGTTGCAGGTAGCGTTTCAGCGCCAAGAGGTTATCGGTGTTTTTGCGGACTACGAGAAGCGCTGGTACAGCGCGATCCAGCAACAAATTCCAACACGGTTGCTTAACGGCGACGCGGAGTCGCGCTTCGACGGCAATCTCGTTTATGGGCGTATGGGTGACAACCTTGGGTACTTGTATATCGCCCGCACCGATACGGCATCGCCGACAGAGTGGAAAGATGCCATTGAGCTCGCGCTGACAGCGTTAGCATCGAGTCGGTCGCTGATTATCGACATCAGCATGGCGGATCGTGGTAGCGCCGATGTCATGACGCATCTGGCTGATCTCTTGGTACCGCGCAAAACACCGATGTATTTACGTAAGTTTAACCGGATCATTGACGACTGGGTCGTTACCGAGTCAACGCGCAAACCGCTGTACGGGCAAAA
>JBCDBO010000134.1:0-7421 GCA_039183535.1 Pseudomonadota bacterium
CTCACGTTCGTGGTGCTGCTGGTCACCGGCATTCTCGCGGCCAACTTCTTTGGCCGGCGGCTGCTAGGCGCCTGGGAGTCGCTGCTTGCGCGCATTCCGCTGATTCGCTCGGTCTACTCTGGCGCCAAGCAGGTTGCGGAGACGTTCTTCGCGGACAGTGGGCAGGCGTTCAAGAAGGTCATGCTGGTGGAATATCCGCGTAAGGGCGTCTGGTCGCTGGCGTTTCAGACGTCTAGCGACCTGCAGGAAATCCAGGCGCGAACCCCGAAGGAGGTGGTGTGCGTCTTTGTGCCCACCACGCCGAACCCGACCTCCGGCTTCATCATTATGGTGCCGCGCGAAGACGTGATCGAGCTCGATATGGAGGTCGATCAGGCGCTGAAAATGATCATTTCGCTTGGCGTGGTCGTGCCGCCTTGGCAGGGCTCGCCGGCACCGGCCTCGCTTGCGCCGCCCCAGTCGACCCCGTAACATCTCGCGTCTTTTCGGCTGCGCCAGCGGCTTTTCCCGACCACAAGATTCGTTATGCGCACTCATTACTGCGGCGCCGTCGACGCCAGTTTGATCGACAAAACCGTTTCGGTGACCGGCTGGATTCATCGCCGGCGTGATCATGGCGGCGTGATTTTTGTCGATCTGCGCGACCGCGAGGGTCTGCTGCAGGTCGTTTTCGACCCGGACGATGCCGCGATGTTCGCGGCGGCGGAGCGGTTGCGCAGCGAGTACGTGCTCGCCGTTGAGGGCCGCGTTCGGGCGCGTCCTGAGGGTACGGTCAATCCCGATTTACCGACCGGTGAGGTCGAGGTGTTGGCGCAGAAATTGACGGTGCTGAACCGTTCTGAGACGCCACCGTTTCACCACGACGACGACGTCAACGAGGAGCTGCGCCTTCGCTACCGTTATCTCGATCTCAGAAAGCCTGAGATGCTCGGCAACCTGTTGCTGCGCCACCGCGTGACACAAGCCTTACGTCGGTTCTTGGATGGTGACGGTTTCGTCGACACCGAAACGCCAATGTTGACGCGCGCGACACCAGAGGGCGCGCGCGATTACATCGTGCCGAGCCGGACCCATCCGGGTAAGTTCTTCGCGTTGCCGCAGTCGCCGCAGATCTTCAAGCAACTGCTCATGATGTCGGGGCTTGATCGTTACTACCAAATCGTGCGCTGTTTTCGTGATGAGGACCTGCGCGCTGATCGCCAGCCGGAGTTTACTCAGCTCGATGTCGAGATGAGTTTTGTCGACGAGGAAGCGGTAATGGCGACGATGGAGGCGCTGATACGCAGCCTCTTTAAGGACGTCCTCGACGTTGACTTGCCAGCGTTTCCACGAATGCCGTACAGCGAAGCGATGCAGCGCTTTGGCTCGGACAAACCGGACCTGCGGATTGATCTCGAGTTGATCGAAGTGGCCGATCTGATGGCCGAGGTCGAATTCAAGGTCTTTGCCGGCCCGGCCGCCGATCCAGAAGGTCGCGTTGCGGCGCTGTGTGTGCCGGGCGGATCGGCGCTTAGTCGCAAAGAGATCGATGACTACACCGCGTTTGTTGGTCGCTACGGTGCGAAAGGCCTGGCGTACATTAAGGTGAACGACGCCAGCGCCGGCCGCGATGGACTGCAGTCACCAATACTGAAGTTTTTGCCCGACAACGCCGTCGACGGCATTATCGAGCGTACCGGCGCGAACAGCGGCGATCTTATTTTCTTTGGCGCCGATAAGGCCCGCGTCGTAAACGACGCACTCGGCGCGTTACGTGTGCAAGTCGGTCAAGACCGCGGCTTGGTTACCGATGGTTGGGCACCGCTCTGGGTGGTCGACTTCCCGATGTTTGAATGGGACGGCGATGGTAAGCGGTGGACGTCGCTGCACCATCCGTTCACAGCGCCGAGTGTCGATTCGCCCGAGGAGCTTGCCAACGACCCCGGCAACACGCTGTCGCGCGCCTATGACATGGTCTTGAACGGCAACGAGATCGGTGGTGGCTCGGTGCGTATTCACGATACGGCGATGCAAGCGGCGGTGTTTGAGTTGCTGTCGATCAGCGAGGACGAAGCGGAAGAGAAATTCGGTTTCTTGCTGCGCGCGTTGCAGTACGGTTGTCCGCCGCACGGTGGAATCGCGTTCGGCGTCGACCGGCTCGTCATGTTGATGGCCGGGGCCGAGACGATTCGTGACGTGATCGCGTTTCCAAAAACGCAAAGCGCCAGCTGCCCGCTGACCAATGCGCCAGGCGAAGTGTCCGCGCAGCAACTCAAAGAGACGGGAATTCGTCTGCGCAAGCCGGCCGGTGACAAGTCCGCCGAGTGACGCTGTGGCGTATCGCCGCCCCGAGTCGGTACTCGTTGTTGTCTACACGCGGGCCGGCGACGTCTTGGCGCTGCGCCGTTGCCGACCGTTCGATTTCTGGCAATCGGTCACCGGTGCACTCGAAGCTGGAGAAACGCCTGCCGAAACAGCGACGCGGGAACTGTTCGAGGAAACCGGCATCGATGCCGGTGAGCAATTGATTGCGACGGGAACAAAACGCGTCTTTGTTATCGACCCTCGTTGGCGCGATCGCTACGCGCCCGGTGTTACCGAGAACACCGAGTGGGAGTTTCGATTGGAGCTGCAAGATCGTTGCCCCATCGCACTTGATCCGCGTGAGCACAGTGAGTACGCGTGGCTATCGGCTGACCGTGCGATCGAACGGTTTTGGTCGTGGACGAACAAAGACGCGATTCGCGAGCTGGTAAATGCATGCGAATACTTGCAGGTGGCGACCTAGTCGCTTTTTTGCCGTGACCTAAATCGTTACGCTAACGCCGAACGAACAAGGACTGCTGTTCGGAGGGCGATTCGATGGACGACCATTTGCGGCCTGCCACCGTGCTGTTACTGGCGTGCGTTTCATTTGGCGTGTGCGTTTTGAGCACCGTGGCGAACGCGCAAACGCGCTGCGAGCGAACCGCGACCCGGCAAATCACCAAGTTCGATAAACAGATCGCCGCCGCCGATACGCGATTTTCCGAACGCCGCAACAAGATGATCGCTGCACATCTAGCGACGGTTACCGATCCTGCGGAGCGCGAACGGGTGGAAGAGGCGTTTACAGACGTTCTCACGCCGTACAATTTCGAAAAGTGGCTCGGCAACTCGCGCAAACAGAAGGCGCATGTGCGCGAGAAGGCCAGCGATGAGTCGGCCAAGAAATGTGAAATTGGAAAATCGACGGCTGAGTTTTTTGACGAGACGGTCGATGAGTACGAGGTCTTTCAGGCCAGAGCGCTCGACGCGCTTGAGGATCGCATAGCGATCGAAACCGTGGGGCCCGACGAAGGGCTCGCCGTTATGGCCATGTACATCGACGGGCCGATTATGCGCCTGACATTGGACCGGCGCGGATCGATGGGCGGCGGTCGTCTTTGGAAAGATCTTCCGCAGGGTCAGTATTTTCGCGTCATTAAACTGCCCGCCGGGGACTATCAGTGGACGACCGTGCGCTCGATGCGTGTATTTACCCGCAATCTCTGGGCGGACAGCCAAGTGTATTACTTTGACCTTCGCGAGGACGATCTGGCATTTCGCATCGAGCCTGGCAAATTAAATTTCACCGGCGTGTTTTTGTTTTCCGGGAGTGCCGTCCGGGCCAGTGCGGAGTTGAAAGATCGCTCGTCGATCGTTATGCGGTTGGTTGAGAATCGCTACCCGGACCTACTGGAGAAATTTCCGGTCTTTAACGGTGCCGTGCCGGATGATGGATACCTGCAGTTCTTCATTGAGGAGCGGCGTCTCGCCGCGGAGGCGGCGCCGTGAATCGTTGGCTTTTGTCCATACTGTTCGCCTGCACGTTCGCGAGCAGCACCAGGCTCGCGGCGCAAGAGATAGCCGCTGACGCATCTTCGGACGAACCTGTGGCAGAGTCAGCGTCCACGGCTGAGCCGCGTGAGCCGACCTTGCATGACTATTTCCGTGCGAGCGCCGTTAACTACGTGCGCATATCGCCCGATGGGACGCGGCTTGCTTACACCGATCAACAACAGACGATTTACGTCGGCTCGCCGTCTGAGGGATTTAAGCCGCTGGTCAGTTTCGACAGCCGCAGAGGGGTGTCGCAGCTAGAGTGGGTCGGTCCATCGGGCCTGATGGCGAAACTCGTTTCATCGCAGCTCGTCACACGGTTCATCGCCTTTAACGTCGCTATCGAAGATGGCGAACTTACTGCCAAAGACGTGATAGCCCATCAAACACCCGGTCTTATTCTCGATGCATTGCCGAATGAGCCCGAACACGTGTTGTTCTGGAAAAGCGATGTTAAAGATGGCAACGCGTTCGCTAGCGTCTACCGTTTGGAGCCGTTCAAAGAATCGCGAACCCAACTCGGTGAGGGTGACCGTCTGAATAAACGCTTCGACCAGGCCAGCTGGTTTGTGTTGGATCGGGACAAAAAGCTGCTGCTGGGTTTGGATACGTGGGGTGAGCAGATCCGTTTATTCCAACGCAGCGCTGGGGGTACAAAGTGGTCGCGTATCTGGAGCGGTAACGCCGACGACCAATTCATTCCGATCCAGTTGAGTCGTGACGAGAACACACTGTTCGTCCTGACTAATACGACGACCGATCGATTGGTGGCCGCCGAATTTGATGTGGCGGCGGGTCAGGTCAGCCGAATCTTGTATGAAGATCCCGTCACCGATGTACACAACTTGCTCATGTCCGAACGCACCGGCCGACCAGCGGCGGTGGTCGTCAATCGGGATGGCTTGTTTGACTACGTCTTTTTTGACGCCGAGCTCGAGCAGCGGCTCGAAACGCTGCAAGAGCAGTTCGCCGATGCGTCGGTTACCGTCACGGAGCTTGCTGCTAACGACTCGTCCGCTGTCGTCTACGTCAGTTCCGACAGCGATGCTGGCACTTACCATTTCTGTTTATTGGCGTCGGCGCAATGCGCCGAGATCGGCAAGGCTCGGCCGAATCTAACGGGGCATGGTCTTGCACCTACCGAAACAATCGAGGTCCCATCGTCGGATGGTTTCTCGGTGTTTGCCTATTTGACGATGCCGATCAGCGATACGGATGATGCGTCGATTCCGCTCATTGTCATGCCTCACGGTGGCCCAATCGGCGTCAATGACGATCGCCGCTATAACGCGGATGTGCAATGGCTCGCCCGTAACGGATACGCCGTGTTGCGGGTTAACTATCGAGGTTCGAGCGGTTACGGCAAGACATTTCTCAGTGCCGGTATGCGCCAATGGGGTCGCGGTATTGAGGACGACATAGAGGCGGCAACCGACGCAGCTCTTGCAGGGCATGAGCGTTTAAGCGGCGATCGGGTCTGTATTTACGGCGCGAGTTACGGCGGTTATTCGGCATTGCAAAGCCTTGTCCGTAGTCCGGAGCGGTACCGCTGCGCTGCCTCGTTCGCCGGCGTTACCGATCTACCGTTGCTCTTTAGCCGCAGCGTCTACCGGCGCGATGAGGCTTTACGCGATCAATTGATCAAGATGGTCGGCGATCCGAATTTAGATGTGGCGGAGTTACGTGAATACTCGCCCGTTTACAATTACCGCAAGATCACAAAACCGGTCTTCTTGGCGCACGGGACGGATGATTCGCGCGTCGACATCGAGCACAGCTGGCGCCTGCAGCGCTTACTGAAAATGACCGGTGCCGATGTCGAGATGCATGATTACGCTGACGTCGGTCATGGGTTCAGAACGGTAGGGCAAATCGAAAAGTTCTACACGCCGTTGTTGGCCTTTTTCGACCGGCATCTCGACGTTGTTCGTCCGGCAACACAACCGCCGCTTGCAAACACCGAGCCCGACGGTTAGCTGTCCCCCAGCTGTTTCAGTTTGTAAACCAGCTCCAGCGCCGCCCGCGGTGTTAGTTCATCGGCATCGACGTCATCGAGCGCCTCGCGCAGAAGATCCGGTATCGGTTCCTCGACCGGGCCGAAGTCGAGCGCTTGTTGTGGACTCGGTACGGCATCGGCTTGGCCGGCTTCCAGTGCCGTTAGATAACGCCGGGCGCGGCCGATAACGGTGCGCGGGACGCCGGCCAAGGCGGCGACGTCGAGGCCATAGCTTTGATTGGCTGGTCCGTCGAGTACGGTGTGGCTGAACGTTAATTTGCCGCGCATTGATACGGCATCGAGATGAACGTTCGCGGCCGGCGCCAGCTCATCGGCGAGGCCGGTCAGCTCAAAGTAATGCGTTGCGAATAACGTGAACGAACGAATCGTCGTACCGATGTGGTGAGCCACGGCCCAGGCGAGCGACAAGCCGTCGAACGTCGATGTGCCGCGGCCGATTTCGTCCATCAGCACGAGACTGTTCGGCGTCGCTTGGTTTAAGATCGTCGCCGTTTCGGTCATCTCGACCATAAACGTTGAGCGGCCACCGGCAAGGTCATCGGACGCGCCGATACGCGTGAAAATCTGATCGATCGGTCCGAGTCGACAGGCGGTGGCCGGTACGTAGCTGCCAATGTGGGCGAGCAACGCTATCAGTGCCGTTTGCCGCATGTAGGTCGACTTGCCGCCCATGTTGGGTCCGGTAATCACCAGCAAGCGGCGCTCATCGCTCAGCCGCACGTCATTCGGTGTGAACGGCTCGGTGATGAACTGCTCAACAACGGGATGCCGGCCGGCGTCGATCTCGACGCACGGCGTATCGACCAGTTCCGGTGCAGCGTAACCGAGCGTCGTTGCGCGTTCGGCGAGCGTTGTTAGGACGTCGAGCCGAGCAATTGCTGCGGCACTCGCTGTCATCGCGGCGAGCGTCTCGTTAAGCGTATCGAGTAACGACTCGTACAAGCGTTTCTCGCGCGTCAACGCGCGTTCCCGTGCGCCTAAAACGCGATCCTCGAACGCCTTTAGCTCGGGTGTGATGTAGCGTTCGGCCCCTTTTAACGTCTGCCGGCGCGTGTACTCAACGGGTGCCGCATCGGCTTGGCCTTTGCTGATCTCAATGTAGTACCCGTGGACGCGGTTGTAGCCGACCTTCAGTGTGCGAATGCCGGTGCGCTCGCGTTCACGTTCCTCGAACGCCTGCAGTTCATCGTCAGCGCCCGTCGACAACGCGCGCAGCTCGTCAAGCTCAGTGTCGAAGCCGCTGGCGATGACGCCGCCGTCGCGAATCAGCATTGGCGGTGTCTCGACCAAGGCCCGCGTCAGCAAGTCGGCGGTCTCTGGGTGTGCGCCGAGTTCATCGGCGAAGGTCGCGAGCTCTGCCGCGCCGCTCGACGCTAACGGTGTCGTCAGGTCCGGCAGTGCAGCCAGTCCGCTGCCGAGTTGCGCCAAGTCGCGCGGCCTCGCCGAGCGAAGTGCGACGCGCGACAGAATGCGCTCCAGGTCACCGACGAGGGCCAGTGTGTCCCGCAGCGGCTCAACCAATTGCGTTCGGTGCAGAGCCGCGATGACTCGCAGCCGAGCACGC
>JBCDBO010000135.1:0-7084 GCA_039183535.1 Pseudomonadota bacterium
AGAAAACTCGTAGTCACCGCGAAAGCGAAAGTCGTCTTTGTAACGGGACGATAACGATAAGCGGGCTCGGCGCACTTCGGAGCCGTTTCGCAACGCCGTTCCGCTATCGTCGTAATTGGCTGTATCTACGTGCAGACGGCCGTTCAACTGCAGTCGCCATTCCTGATCGCGGTTATCAAGACGAATACCGTTCTTGTAACGGAGTCTGGTGTCGGCCATCGCCGTCTGGGCGAGCAGCAATAGTACAATGATGGCGGCCCCTACCCGCTTTGTAGCCAGATAATAAAAACGACTCATCGGGCCATCTCCACGGCAGTGATTGATGGTGAAGAGACTGCTGTCGATATCGCGGAGACGCTGTCGCGCGAGTGAGCGGTTTGATCGAAGAAACCAGTGACTCGTTCAGCAAGCCTCCCTTCTCGATAGCAGCGGCGCCAGTTGTGATTTATGTTCGGCAGGACTGTTAGTGCTGTGTTACTGGCCGCTCCACACCGCTTAGATGCACGATCCAAGGCGGCGACCCACGCCGTAGCGCGTGCTAGGCGGTTATTGCCCTGCCACGTATCAATACGCTGATTCGAGCGCAGACTCTCGTCGTGGTCGGTATCGAGACTGCCGACTAGTACCACCTTCGGTATCTGAAGAAAGTCTCCGAGCTGCACACGGTGCCGGCTTGGCAGCTGGCCGCGGCCTAAGCCGTATGGAAATCCTAGCGCCGACGTTGGCATCGTGTACCAACCCGCCGCGACTATCGCTGCCGCATCTATGCGCTGAGGTTCTATCAAGCAATAGCGATGAGCGAACTGGGCGCCACCGGAAAAACCAAACAGCCATGCTCGACCGCTGGCCGTTTCATGGTCGAGTAGCGCGGACAATGCGTCAGCTGCACTAAGCGACGCGTTCGATGCGCCTAGTCGTTGGTAACCGCGAAAACGGGTGGAATCAAAAATCGGAGCGAGTAACGTTGTGCCCGTTTCTATTGCCCACGGTAAATACTCCCTTAGATGATCTCGTGCACGACGTGCTATGCCGTGAACGAGGACCAATGCCGGCCGGTCGGATCGCCCGCTCTTTGGTGTGTATTTGAGGTAGCGAGTCGCCAGGTCTTGCGGCAACTGTTGCGTGACGATACGTACGTCGGGATGTTGCTCCCATTTGGCGCTGTTGTTTTTCATGCGCTTCGTTTTTCTGGCCCAACGACGGGCTCTCCTAAGGCCACGGATCGATCGGCGAGTGCGATTAGTTCCTCATCATGGGTCGCGATCAACACCGTACCTTCGAACGATCGTATCGACTCCATAAGAACGCTTTTGCTGACCGGATCGAGAAACGCATCGATTTCGTCAAGGAGTAGAACGGACGGCTGACACCAGAGCGCGCGGCCTAATGCGAGTCGTTGTCGCTCGCCGCTCGACAAGTTGGCGCCCGCCTCCTGAAGGAACCGCGGAGAATCGACGCGGTTTACCAGTAAATGATCGAGGCGCAGTCGTTTCAATTGATGGGCGAACTCGCTCTCGCTCATGCGTGGACCGCCATAGCTAAGATTGCGCCGCAATGACCCGCGTAGGAACGGTACATCGGGCGTTGCTAAGACGACCGACTGACTAAGACGTCGTCGCGCGATTTGGTTAACGGCGCGGCCACCAATAATGATCTGCCCGTTTAAGGGTTCAATCAGGCCGGCAGTCGCCTCTAGCAAGCTGCTTTTGCCACTGCCATTCGGTCCTGTTATGGCCGCGACCGAGCCTGTCGGGATTCGCGCATCGATCGTGTCAGCCCCGCCGATGGCTTGAACCTGTTGATACTCAACAGCCGTTTTCCGCCATCGAGGATTCAGCGGCGACGTCGGTTCTGCTCGTGTCGGCCGTTGCAAGAACGCATTGATACGCTGCTGCCCTACGCGGGCCGACTGCCAATACTCGAAGACGCGCCCTAAGGCGCGCGTCGGTGCTAACAACCAGGCGGCGATCACGAGCGCCGGAACAACCGCCGCCATCGAGTCGGTCACTCCGCCGTAAACAACGAAGCCGATAACAAGACCGTAGCCGAGTATTTCCGTCACAGAGCGTAAAACGCCAACGACGATGGCACGGTTCATTGAGGCTACAATGACGCGCTCACCACGCAGCCCGAGGCGGCGCGTCTCGCGTTTTTGTTGGCCGTGGATCTGGACCGCACTGGTCGCATGGAGTAATTCACTGACAAAGCGTGCGAGCTGTCCCCGACGGCGTCTTAATTGGCGATTCGTACTCGCCAACGGGTCCGCGAGAATCCACGCGGCAACGCTAACCCCCAGTCCCAGCAACACAACGCTAAGACTGAACAGCGGCTCGATACCGAAGAGAATGACGGCAGACGCTACAAGCACGACGGCGCTGCTGCAGAGTGTCGATAAGCCCTGCGTAACCCAATGCCGGATTGAATTGAGATCGCCAACAAACCGCACGACGTAGGCACCGCGCGGCTGACGTTTTAACTCCCGCGGTCGAATACGCAGCACATGGGCAAACATCGCCCTGCGCAGTGAATGTATGTACGTTTGCCCGAGCGCTTCCGCGTCGACGCGCTCGCGTCCGCGCAGCGTTGCGCTGACCGCAACGAGAAAAATAACTAACACGAGCGTCGATACCGTTGCTACGCCATCGGTAACAACGTGTCCAAGCTGTATGACCAAAACCCACGCAGTCGCTGCTTGCAGCAACGCGTTACCGATCAACGCACCGAACCGTGTAGGCGCCGTTCTCGCGACGGCGCCGATACCGATGTCTACACTCGGCGCTTCCCCCATTACCGTGGATGACCCTTCGCGGATTTGGCGCTATCAATTAGACCGAGTGCAATACTGCGTTCACTGAGGCCGTCGGTTCCGAGCACCGGAGCAGCAACAAGTTCGCATGTCTCGCGAATGGCAAGCGGTGCGGCACTAAGTACGCCCGAGACGGCCAGTACGTTGTGTGACCGTGCCGTCAACCAGTCGACACCGGCACTGGCACCCATCGCATCTTGTGCGCAAAAGATGACGCCATCGAGCGATTGTCGGAATTCATCGTCTGACAAAAGTCTAGCTGTCTCGCTTTGCTGCAGCCCATCAGCTATTTCGATTACAGCGACGTCAACGTCGGCGACACACAACTCATTCAATAACGACGCATAAATGCTGTCTATATCGACAAGATCGAGACCGAACGTCGAAACGAAACCGGCATCCGTGAAGTCGACAACGCGGACCGCGCCGGCGTCACGCATGAGGTAGTAATCATTGCAAGCACCGGTACCGGTAATCTTCGCGGCGCCGACCCGTAAGCCTGCTTTCGTCAATCCGCGCACAAAATAGGCGGCGGTCGTGGTCTTACCGGAGTCCATCGACGTTCCGGCAACCGCGATAACGGTGTTGGGGCGCCGCCGGATCGCCGGTGCCGCCAAACGGAAGCGATCGATCGTTAACGCTCTCCCATCGGTATCACCTAAGACACCTAAGACGTCGATCTCCGTGGGCCCGCGCGATATTCGGCGGTGCCAGCTGACAGCTTGCGCCGCGACGCCGCCGGAGGCCACTAAATGGCATGGTCCCAACGCCGCCGGCAACCGTCCTTCAAATTGTTGCGGTGCGTATCGCTCGCCGTAACAAACGATGATCTCATCGCCCGGGAACAGCGTCACGCGTCGACCATGGCGATCTTGCAAGCGTGTGTGGTGGCCCAGCCTGCGCACTCTTGCTAACACGACTTGGCCAGGTACGGGTAACACATCCAAGAGCAGCGTCGTAACTCGGCTAAAGCTAACGCGTCGCGTCGTAAACGCCCGTGCTGCCGCCGCCAATCGATTCGAATCGATCGTCATGGACGAAGGCGCCGAGTCGGCCGATACGTTTTCGCTCATCATCTGCGGCAGTCGGTTGGATAGAACCGCGTTCATCACTCGTCCTCCAGTTCAACCGATTCGGCGATCAAGACGTTGCCATCCCAGATTCCCTCGACGCTAATAAGTCGGCCGTTCGTCGCAGCCGCAAAGAAGGCGGTGGCATCGAGTTCGTCCTCATCGTCCGCTTCGAATTCCGTGTTTGCGTCGGTTCGTATCGTGATACCGAGTGCGACCAGATCAGGGCGACTCGTGCTGTCGATACGGGCGCGGACTAACGCTTCGCCATCGCTATCGTCATCATCCCGTTTAATGAGCTCCGCAGACGCGCTGGATGTACCGGTTTCACGGGCACCGATTTCCAAAAAATCACCGACGCTAATGCCGGCGATCGAAAAGTCGCGATCGTCGAGGTCGCTGTCGTCCTCGACGACCGTCTCGCCAGAAATAGAAACGGTGACGCCCAGTACAGAGACGGTGCTGGCCGTGAGGTCGACGGCGTCAGCATCGCCTTCTAATCGAACCTCGCCTGCTTGCTGAAAGGCGATTGTTGTCGCGAGGGGCAACTCGTCGGCGCCGACGACCGCATCGATGTCGACGTCGCTACCAACAATGAGTTCGGCGCTAGTACCACCTACAAAGGTAGTTTCGTTATCGAATCGAACGGTAATACCGTTGGTAGAAAACGACCCATTACTCGGCGCGGCAGTAACAATACCTTCGATCTCGATGCTATCGCCGTCATCACCGCCGATTCTTTCGGGCGCCCGCGTGACTTCCGTCGCGCGTAAAACGCCGTTGCCATCACGCGAATCGCCTTCGACTTCGACGATGTCGTCGGCCGTTGGCATTTCGCCGTCAAAATCGATCAACGTCGCTGCGCTGAAGTCAACAACCAGTGGGCCGATCGAAAACACCATGGTCGCTTGGTCGGCGCTACTGACCCGACCAACGGCTTGCAGGTCATTACCATTATCCGAATCGATACGCGTCGCTAGTACGATGCCGTCCGATTTGATGAATCCACTGATTGCGACGTTCGAACCCATGACTAATTGTTCAATGCTTGCGACGCCGAGGTCGTCGTCGAGCGCCGTATCCACAGAAACTTCAACGGTTTGCTCAAGCACGGTAATCGTCTCGGCCACGATATCTATCGCGCTAATTGGGCCCCGCAGCAGGTCATCGCTCTCGATCGAGAGGGCGCTTGCGTTGCCATCAGTATCGATCTCGCCAATGACCACGACGACGTCGCCAACTTGCAAATCCGCTTCTGTGGCTGCGATTTCATCGACGGTTATCGTCGCGTTCGACGTCTCAAACACAGTGCCATCAACGACAACGCTGGAAAATCGATTAACGGTGCCGAAGGAACGTAAGCCCGTTCGATCAATACCTTGGACAGGTCCATTGTCGACAGGAGGCGGTGGATCGCTGGTGCCACCCCCGCACGCCACAAGCGTCATCGAACATAGCAGCGGCGTCACGCGGCAGAGGGTTTTGGGAATCGTTTGCATGGTTTTAGAGTCCGGTAAGCAGGGGCACTAAAGGGGTTAAGAGAGACACTCATCGTGTTCGTACAGGTAAACACCGACGCCGACGCGGCAGCGTTCGCCGCCCGACTCTGCCTGGGCTTCGTTTCGCGAAAGCCAGGCGTCAACGTGTTCTAGAAATTGTTGTGCGTCGGTTTGTAGTATCCGATTGAGTTTTTCGACGCTGCCGCGGGGCATGTTCGTGTTCGACGCCTGCCCTTCAAACCAACGCGGTTGATCGTCTGGGCTCAGGTTGTGAGCAAGCGACACGCCGTGGTCGTGCAACGACTGGCCCATTTGTCGAACGATATCGGTATCCGCCGGATCTCGGACGTAATCGCGTTTCAGCGCAATGAATCGATCGTCTGTCGCGCGCATCAGTCCAAGCGCGACCATCTCTTTGACAATGGCCCGGTCCGGGATGTCGCCGGCGTAACGATGCGTTAGCACGTGAAACTCATGTGCGGTCAGCGAACGAGGTGCGTCGTTGTCCGAAAAATCCGGATCGGTATGCCAGCCAGTTAGTACACGTGACAAGCGAGCTCTTGGCGCCGTATCGGCCGGGTCTTCTTCAGCAAGGCGTTTTTTGATTTCACCGACTTCACGCCGACTTAAGCCCGTCATCATGGCGACGCGTGAGGCATTGGTTGGACGACCGTGCAGGCCGTAGTCGGTCCGCGCGATGTCGACGAACACGACTTTCGAAATCTCCGCAAACTCGTTCCAACCAAGTCCAAGCCGCAACAGCATTCGGACGATTGGCCGCAATAAGTGTCGGCACGCGTTGCGCGCAACATTTGACGTGATTTCACTCATGTGTGCTTATAGTGCACATATAGGATTTTTCATGCAACGTTTCAGCCCAAAAAGTGTTGGCGACACGTTGTCCGAGTTTTGGTGTAGCTACAGGAGCAAACCCAAAAAGGGTGAGCTGTTCAGATAGTTAGAGAGCATAAAGATGAGTGTCGGTACTACCAGGGATCTGGCCAGTACGAGATTGCATACATAATAATTCTATGTATAATACTTAGAACTTCTACGTAACTAGCGACTCCTTAGCCATGGACAGTCCGTTGAACATTCCTAAGGACTTGATCGCCGCCTCTGCGACGCCACTGATCTTGTCGATTCTCGCGAAAGGCGATAGCTACGGGTACGCAATTATTCGCGATGTCGCGGCGATGTCCGATGGCGCGTTGCAGTGGGAAGACGGGATGCTCTACCCCATTTTGCACCGCTTGGAAAAACGCGACCTTGTCGAGTCGTATGCCGGCCATGCGCCGAACGGTCGCAAACGTAAGTATTACCGCCTCCGAGCAGATGGGCAGCAAGAGCTTAAGAGCCAACAACAGTTATGGGATCGCTTGTACGGACTTATTCGAACACTTAGCGCCGATGCCGCGAGCGCCTGATCAGGAGAGCGATGATGTTTAACCTTAACCATGCCATTGACGCCTACGCTCGCGAGGTCGCAGGCTATTGCGCGGCTTCTGTCAATGTCGCGGAATTAAAAGACCATTTGCATTGCCTGGTCGAGCAATACCACGACAAGGGTCTAGATGAAGAAAGTGCGTTTGCGGCAGCCGTGTCACAAATGGGTAAGCAATCCGAACTACGTGCGGCGTACGAGGCGGACTTATCGTGGCCACGCCGACTGCTTCGTTGGGATCAGCGGTTGCAGCAGCGCTTAACTC
>JBCDBO010000136.1:0-7076 GCA_039183535.1 Pseudomonadota bacterium
ACCTCGACGAGCGCCGCGTCGTCCGCCTCCGGCGACGGCCGCAGCTCCGGCAGTCCGACGCGCCTCCGTCGCCCAGTGGAAGCCACAGACGGTTTTGGTGCCGCGTGGCCTTGGTGGCGGACGTCATGGCGCGCGCCAAGGCGACGCGGCGCGCCATACCCCCGGAGAGCTCACCGGGCATCATTTGCGCGGCGCCGCGCAAACCGACCGCGTGGAGTTTGGTCAGTACAATATGCCGGACGATACTGGCTGGCAGGCGCGTGTGTTCACGTAGCGGAAACGCAACATTCTCGAAAACGGACAGGTCGGTGAGCAACGCGCCATTCTGAAACAAGATCCCGATACGTTTTCGAAGCGCATACAGATCTGGCCGCGCGAGCTGCGCGAGTTCTTGACCCGCAACGGTTATGGTCCCCCGATCAGGCAGCAGCTGCCGAGTGATTAACTTTAGCAACGTTGTCTTACCGGCACCGCTTGGCCCCATAATGGCCGTGACTTTACCGCGGGGGATGACCAACGAGAGCTCGTCGAAAATCATCCGCTGGCCGCGCCGAAACGACACGCCATGCATTTCGACAATGTTTTCCGTACTCGATCTCACCGTTTCTCCAATCGCGGCGCCCGAAGGCGCAAACGATACCGACGCCGGTCAGGCGACGCTAGACTGATCGTGCTAAAAATTCGTAGCTAAAAAACAACAAACAAGCCCCGTTGATCCGGACTTGTAGATGTCTGACCGCGCCCGCGGAGTCGCGTTCGCGGCTAAATAGGACTAAAATGGTCTCCATTGCTGGGGATGAGGCGGCGCGATGCTGCGGATGAGCAAACTGACCGACTACGGAACGGTTGTCTTGGCCGAGCTGGCAACCGAGTCTGGAACCCGTACAGCGCTCGCGCTGAGCGATCAAACCGCCTTGCCATTGCCCACGGTACGGAAGGTGCTCAAGCGGCTGGCACGCAGCGGACTGGTGCGTTCGGAACGCGGTGCGGCGGGCGGTTACGAGCTTAGCCGACCGGCGGCAACGATAAGTGCTACCGACATACTGACGGCCCTTGAAGGGCCGGTGTTGCTGACCGCTTGCAGTGCCGACGACCACGATTGCCGGCTCGAGTCGACCTGCACGGTCGGTACGACCTGGCAAATGATTAATCAACAAATTCGCACGGCGCTGGATTCCGTGACATTGCGCGATTTGGCTGCGGGCCCGGACCGTCCAGAGACGTTCGAGCATCGGCTGCGACCCTTGTCAGAAATCAATGCGGCTAACTTGAGAAGTAATTCATGAGTAAGACGACCAACGATGTCGAAGATTTTGTCGGTCAGCGATACCGGCACGGCTTTTTCACCGATATCGAATCCGACACCGTTCCGCCTGGGTTATCGGAGGCGGTCGTACGGGAAATTTCAGCGCGCAAGAACGAGCCTGACTTTATGCTCGAGTGGCGGCTCGCGGCATACAAACATTGGTGTTCGTTAGCAGAACCAACCTGGGCCCACGTTGACTACCCACCGATTGATTATCAAGCCATTTCGTACTTTTCAGCGCCGAAATCGGACGCCGATCGGCCGAAGAGTCTCGACGAAGTGGACCCTAAACTCCTAGAGACCTACGACAAACTGGGTATTCCGCTGCACGAACGCGCGCGCTTGGCTGGTGTTGCGGTTGACGCTGTGTTCGACAGCGTCTCCGTCACGACAACGTTTAAAGACAAATTGGCCGCTGCGGGCGTCATCTTCTGCTCGTTTTCCGAGGCGGTCCAGGAGCACCCTGACCTCGTCAAGAAATATCTTGGCTCGGTCGTGCCGCGACGCGATAACTATTTCGCGGCACTGAACTCGGCTGTCTTCAGCGATGGCTCTTTTGTCTACATCCCCAAAGGGGTTCGTTGTCCAATGGAGCTATCGACGTACTTTCGAATCAACGCGGCAAACACCGGTCAGTTCGAACGTACCTTGATCATCGCTGACGAGGATAGCCATGTCAGCTACCTCGAGGGGTGTACGGCACCGATGCGCGATGAAAACCAATTGCATGCGGCGGTGGTCGAATTGGTGGCATTACGCGGTGCCGAAATCAAATACTCGACGGTACAGAATTGGTACCCAGGCGACGAGAACGGCCGCGGCGGCATCTACAACTTCGTCACCAAGCGGGGCGACTGCCGTGGTGACAACTCGAAGATTTCGTGGACGCAAGTTGAGACCGGGTCCGCGATTACCTGGAAATACCCAAGTTGTATTTTGCGTGGCGCAAATTCTGTCGGTGAGTTTTACTCGGTCGCCGTTGCAAACAACTTCCAGCAAGCCGACACCGGCACGAAAATGATTCACCTCGGGCCGAACACACGCAGCACGATTGTTTCGAAAGGTATCTCGGCCGGTCGTGCGCAAAATGCGTATCGCGGCTTGGTCAAGATTCACCCCAAAGCTGCTGGTGCCCGGAACTACACCCAGTGCGATTCGTTACTCATCGGTAAAGACTGCGGTGCGCATACGTTTCCTTACATGGAAATCGAGCACCCCAGTGCTGTCGTCGAACACGAAGCGACAACGTCGAAGATTAGCGATGAGCAGCTATTCTATTGTCAGCAACGCGGAATCAGCGAAGAGGATGCCGTCAACCTGATCGTCAACGGGTTTTGCAAAGACGTGTTTCGTGAGCTGCCAATGGAATTTGCGGTTGAAGCGCAAGCGCTCTTAAACGTGAGCCT
Organism: Pseudomonadota bacterium; assembly: GCA_039183535.1. GTDB lineage: Bacteria > Pseudomonadota > Gammaproteobacteria > Steroidobacterales > Woeseiaceae > JBCAXA01. The sequence continues at coordinate 2,713 of JBCDBO010000136.1, forward strand.
CGAAGGCGCTGTAGGGTAACCCATGCCATTAATATCGATTGAAGATCTGCACGTCTCGGTCGGCTCGACGCCTATTCTGAAAGGGCTGTCGCTTGAGCTCGATAGCGGCGAAGTCCACGCCATTATGGGGCCGAACGGTTCCGGCAAAAGTACGCTATCGCACGTATTGGCCGGCAAGCCGGGCTACACCGTAGACAGCGGCTCGGTGACCTACGATGGCCAAGACCTTCTTGAATTGGAGCCCGACGAGCGCGCCCGCGCCGGCGTGTTCCTCGCGTTTCAATACCCGGTAGAAATACCCGGCGTTAACAATGCGTATTTGTTGCGGGCCGCCTTAAACGCCGCCCGTACCGCGCGCGGCGAAGATGAAATCGATGCGGTTGGTTTCATGAAATTGGTCCGCGACAAATGCGCGTTGATGGAAATGGATCAGCAGTTCTTAACTCGATCGGTCAATGAAGGCTTCTCCGGCGGTGAAAAGAAGCGCAATGAAGTTTTGCAAATGGCCGTGCTGGAGCCGCGCCTTTGCTTGCTCGACGAAACGGACAGCGGATTGGATATTGATGCACTGAAGATCGTTGCAGAAGGCATCAACGCGTTGCGCTCACCGGACCGCGCCATGTTGTTAGTCACGCACTATCAACGCTTACTGAGCTATGTCGAACCCGACGTCGTGCACGTCCTGGCGGACGGTGTAATTCAAATGTCGGGCGGCAAAGAGTTGGCGCTGAAACTGGAAGCTGAGGGTTACGACTGGGTCCGCCGTGAGAGCGCTGCATGAGCGCAGGCGGAACGTCGCACTCAGCCAACCCCGATTGGCCGGCGGGTGCTGAGCAACAAGTTGCTTTTCAACGCTACCTAGACTTAGGCCTGCCAACACAGCGCGACGAGGCGTGGCGCTATGCACCGACTGACGAGGTCGCGATTGCATTGACCGCATTGCTAACCGATCCGGCCGGCGCAACCCGCCGCTCGATCGCACTCGATATTACTGCGGCGCTCGCTACTGCCCTGCCTGACATTGCACTCGACCGAGCGAATACGCTCGTGCTTATCAACGGTCGTTTAACGGATCACGACACGACCGCGAACGGTTGGTCGATCGACAGCAATAGGGTCACGGGGCACAACGATACGTCGGCGCTCGGCGCCCTCAATACTGCGTGTAACGACCAAACGCTGGCGTTGCACGTCAGTGACGACAGCGAACCGCTGAATATTGTCCACATCGCTAGTGCGACTCAGCCGACACTCGCCTCACCGCGGTTACAGATCACGGTACCGACCAATGTGGCGGCGAGCGTTGTTGAACACTTGGTGCAACTGGATGCGAGTGCGCCGACGGTCATCAACGCAGCACTCAGCATAACGCTGCAAGCGGGCGCCAGCTTACGGTGGCATCGGCTACAGCGGCTCGGCGGCGACACCCTGTCAATCTACGAGACCCATGCAAGACTTGAACGCGACGCCAAACTTGAGTGGTTTTCGCTCGATACCGGCGCAGCATTAGCGAGAAACCACCTGCAGATTGCGTTACATGGCGACCAAGCTCGCGCCGATCTTTCGGGGGTATATGTCTGCAGTGACCAGCAAGTTGTCGACAATCGGCTCGCGATACGGCATGCCCATCCGAATGCATCGAGTAGCCAGGAGTATGCTGGCATCGCGGGTGGTTCGAGCCGGGCGATTTTTCACGGCAAAGTTCGGGTGGATGAGGGTGCTGACGGAACAGTGGCCAAGCAGCGTAACCGCAATCTTCTGATGGACAATACCGCTAAAATTTTCACAAAACCGGAACTCGAGATTTACGCAGACGAGGTTGAGTGCGCCCACGGGGCCACTACCGGGCAGATCGACCCGGACGCGATGTTCTATCTGTTGGCGCGGGGCATCGACCCAAACCAAGCAAAACGCATGTTGGTCGACGCGTTTGTGGCTGCATCGCTGACGCCGATCAACGATACGCCTCTCGAACCTGCCGTCAAGCAACGTCTCGCTGACAAACTTGCCCAACTGCAAGCGGGAGTGTTGGCATGAACTCAGCTATTCGTGAAACGCGCGTCGCAGAAACACTAGTCGACGTTCGCAACGACTTTCCCGTTCTGTCACAGGAGATCAATGGCAAGCCGCTGGTGTATCTCGATAGCGCCGCGTCGGCACAGCTCCCGCATGCCGTTATAGACGCCATGCGGCATTACCAAGAGAACAACCATGCCAACGTTCATCGTGGCATCCACTCGCTCAGCCAACGCGCCACCGATGCGTATGAAGGGGCGCGGGCACGAATCGCGACGTTTGTCGGGGCGCAATCTACCGAGGAAATCGTGTTTACCCGCGGAACAACCGAGGCGATAAATCTGGTCGCTTCGAGCTTTGTTGAACCGCGGTTACGGGCGGGCGATGAAATTCTCGTCACGCAGCTCGAACACCACGCCAATATCGTCCCGTGGCAGTTACTGTGCGAGCGCACCGGCGCCAAGCTCGTTGTCGCCCCAATCAACGACGACGGTAGCGTATCGCCGGCCGCATTCGCCGCCTTGCTCAGCGAGCGCACCAAGATGGCAGCGTTTGCGCACACGTCAAATGCACTGGGAACCGTATTACCCGCGAAGGAGCTAACTCAGATAGCCCACAGTCGTAATGTCCCCGTGTTAATTGACGGTGCGCAAGCTGTTCCACACGGCAGTGTCGATGTCAGCACACTGGGCTGCGATTTCTTCGCATTCTCAGGGCATAAGATGTACGGGCCCACCGGTATCGGCTGCTTGTATGGTCGTGCCGATCGACTGGCCGATATGCCACCTTGGCAAGGCGGCGGCGATATGATCCGCGAGGTCTCTTTCGACGGCACGACGTATAACGAACCGCCGTATCGGTTCGAAGCCGGTACGCCGAACATTGTCGGCGCAGTCGGTCTTGCAGCCGCAGTCGATTACTTGCAGGCGATCGGCCCGCAGCAAATTGCCCAGTATGAAAAGGAACTTCTGGCCTACGGAACCGAGTTGTTGGCTAGTATCAGCGGCCTACGGTTAATCGGAACCGCACCGTCCAAGGCGGCGGTCATGTCGTTTATTGTGGATGGAACACACCCCACCGATGTCGGTACCCTGCTTGACCAACAAGGCGTCGCTATTCGCACAGGGCACCACTGCGCGATGCCCGTCATGCAGCGTTACGACATCCCGGGCACTGCACGTGCATCGCTCGGCATTTACAACACCAAAGCTGACCTCGATCGATTGGCGGACGCATTGACGGTTAGTGTCAATATGCTCACTGCCAGTTAGGACATCGATATGTTTGGCAACGAAAGCGAACCCTTCACGCTCGCCCGTGACGTCGACGCCGTCATTATCCCTGCCGGGCAAATGATCAACTTGCGCGAGGGCACCAGTGGCTACATCACGCAGTCGCTGGGCGGCAGTTTCACAGTTTACGTCGAAGGCAGTCTGTTTCGGATCGCCGGCGTACACGCCGATGCGTTGGGTAAAGAACCAGTGCCGCCTCCGAGCGTGCCCGAAAACGCCACCGATGCCGATATTGAGGACGTGGTTTGGGCGCAGCTGCGGACCTGTTTCGATCCCGAAATTCCCGTCAATATCGCCGACCTGGGCTTAATATACCGTTGCGAAATACGCGCTCGCCCAGATGGCGAGCGCGATGTCGATATCGACATGACGCTAACCGCGCCGGGTTGCGGTATGGGCGACATCTTAGTGCAAGACGTACGTGACAAAATCGCTATTGTGCCGACCGTCGCAAGCGTCAGTGTCGAAATGGTTTTCGACCCGCCCTGGAATCAAATGATGATGACCGAGGAGGCTCGGCTGCAACTCGGCATGTTGTAAGCATGCCGGCAAAACAAGACAAGCGGCTTTACCTCATGCGGCACGGCAAGTCATCGTGGGATGACCCGACGATCACCGACCACGACCGGCCGCTCAATGCTCGCGGCGAGCGCGACGTACCAGCGGTGGCACTGCGATTGAAGGCAGCTGGCTTCCGCCCGTCTTTGATCGCTACGAGTTCGGCGCGCCGCACGACAGAGACGGCGAAACTGATCGCCGACGCGTTGAGCTATCCGCGCGAATTCTTGCACCGCGAACGCATCCTATACCTCGCCGACTGCGACACGTTGTGTCGATTTGTCGCCGAACAAGACGACCGTTTTCAGTGTCTCCTACTCTGCGGCCATAACCCGGGTATGACGGACTTTGCGAATCGCTTGGTCCCGCGTCTCACCGATAACGTGCCAACATCCGGCGTCATTGGTGTGCGCGGCAGTTCAGCCGACTGGCGTGGGTTCTTAGACGGCGAACTCCGCCTTGAGCGTTACGACACACCGAAGCAACCCTGGCCTGCTG
>JBCDBO010000137.1:0-7060 GCA_039183535.1 Pseudomonadota bacterium
CGCGGCGTATGGTTGTCGATGGCGAGTACCGCCTTGGCAACATTTCGGATCAGCCGATTACCGAGTTCATGCTGAGCTGGGCGCAGGGTAATAGCGTGACCTACACGTTGGCGGGCAGTCGGGAGCAGCGTCGCTACGCAGCGTTGAATGCCGTTCATGTCACATTGACGGAGCCGCTGTTGCCGACTGCCCGCCAACGTGTAGGTCACGCTATTACCCTGCGCCCAGCTCAGCATGAACTCGGTAATCGGCTGATCCGAAATGTTGCCAAGGCGGTACTCGCCATCGACAACCATACGCCGCGACAGCGGATCGATATCAACGGTCAAGGTAACTGCACGAATTGCCGGTGGCCGCATCGCGTCGAAGACCTGCAGTTCACGCTCGTAATCGGCGCGCCAGTCTGCGGCTCCGTCCGCGGACGTATACGTATTAACGATGTTGGTGTTGTAGAAAATGAAACCGCCGAGCGCTGCAAATGCGCTCAGCAATGCAACCGGTGTAACGACAGTGCGCCGCGTTGCGGCGCTTCGTACGGCTCGAAGGCGCGCTCGGAGACCGTACTCGGCGCCTCGCGGCCACAGTTGGTAGCCCACCAGTACCAACAAAACGGCGAGTAGCGTCCAGTACAGGTGATACGAGACCAGTGCCGGCAGATAGTGGCCAAGACCGTTCATGTCCGAGTAAATGGCCTCGGGCCCCTCGGAGTATCGCCATAGATGATGCTCGAGCCCGAGCTGCGGCAAGACCAAACTCGCGACAACGTAGGCGGCGAAAACGAGCATACCGATGTACTTGCCGGGGCTCAGGACTTGGATCAGTAACGACAATACCGCCACCAGCATCGCTGGCAGTAGATACTGCAGGGACAAGGTCTGCGCGTAGACCGACCACTCGTAGTCGGTATAGCCCGACGCCGTTTGATAGATGACGGCGATGAGCACGCCAACACCGAGCAAGCCGGCAATGACGGCCCACAACGCAAACAGCTTGGGCAGATATAAGAGCGCATTGCGGATGGGCGATGCGTCGATCAGTAACGCGACACCGGTTTGCCGCTCCCGCCAAACCGATTCGGCGGTGTAGTACGCCACGACGATTAGGATGAGCAGAGACAACGCGCCCTGGATCGTCTCGGACAACATGCGTGTCAGCGGCCAGCTGCGCGTCCCGTAGTAGCCATCGCCCGACACAAGCGCAGCGATTAGCATGAACGCGGTCAGCAAACTCAGGATGACGAACGCGGGGTTACCGATCAGTTGCAGCGTTTCCAGCTTGGTTCGCGCGAGTAATTGCTGCAGCACCAACGGCAAAGTCAGCGTCGGCGAGCGTCGGCGTCGTTGGATCAACGCTCGCAAGCGGCGACGTCCATGCTTGGCTTTGACCCGGCCGGGTCGGGTCTCTTTGCGCTCGTCATGAAAGCGCGAAAACAACACCGCCACCGCGACGGTGACACCCAGCCAGATGAAGCGATTCAACCGCAACAATCCGTCGAACGGCACCAACAGCGTATTTTTCTCGGTCGCCGACCAATAGCGTGTCGATTCGGCGAAGGCGCTAAGACCAAACGGATCGAGCAACGCCGCGAGCGAGCGTGTACTTGGGTCATCGAGCAGTGTGCTAGCCACTTCGTAAAGAACAAAAAAAGCCACCAAACCGAGGTACATACCCATCATCGAGCGCACGGTGTGCGCCAGCGCAAACAACAGGACCGCGCAAAAGAACAAATTCGGTAGTACGAACACCAAATAGGCCCAGGCGTACGGCGTCAGCGCGAGTGGCCCCCGCAGCGCAGGCGAGACGTCTGGCCAGTACGGACCGAGTAGCGTGCCCACTGACACAAACAAAAACGCCAGGCTGGCAATCGCCATTGCCCCGAGCAAAGCGCCCCAGCGACGCGCATTACCCGCTACCGGTGTGGCGAGCACCAAGCCATCCATCCGGTGCGTGCGATCGCGCGTCGCCGCCCGACCGACGAAATGACCGACTAAGAACATCGCAATAATGCTGAGCACCAAGTGGGTGACGACAATCGCATAAGGCCCGTTGACGAGTGTCGTGATGCCACGGGCACGTTGCACGTTCGTCGATGCGGTCGCGATAACGCCAGCGCCGAGCAGCAACAAGGCGGTAACGACAAACGCGGGTTGCCGACTTTGATAGCGCAGCTCGAACCAGAACAACGCGATCAGTTGCCGCATTGCGCCGTCGTTAACGTATGGAAGTAAACATCTTCGAGGTCCGGTACGACGGCCTCGAACCCTTCGCCCGGCGAGCGATCGGCGACGTACCGGACGACCGGCTCGCCCGCCTGTAAGCGCGTCGAGATGTACCGCGGATCTTGACTCGCCACGTCGAGTTCCTGATGCGAGATTCGCTTGCACCAAAGGCACTCGTGCAGATTTTCGATCAACACCGACGGTGCACCGCTGCGGACAACGCGGCCGCTAACGAGTATTGCAAGATCGGCGCATAACTCCTCGACATCGTCGACGATATGGGTAGAGAGCAGAATCACTTTATCGCGTGACAGCTCCGCCAATAAGCGATGAAACCGATTGCGCTCGGCCGGATCGAGCCCCGCCGTCGGCTCATCGACGATTAGCAACTGCGGATCGCCAAGCAATGCTTGTGCAATACCGAAACGTTGCCGCATTCCGCCTGAGAACGTACTCACCGAGCGATGGCGATCGGCGTAAAGGTTAGTTCGCTCGAGCAAGGCCTGCACTTCGCCCGTGCGAGCCGTTTTGTCGCGCATGCCCTTCAGGATCGCAAGGTGCTCCAGCAAGTTGTACGCAGAAACGCGCGGGTACACGCCGAAATCCTGTGGTAGGTAACCCAGCGATTCACGCAGCGCGCTGGGGTGTGCCAGCACGTCGATGTCGGCAAAACGAATACCACCACAACTTGGCTGCTGCAGCGTTGCCAGGGTGCGCATTAGCGTCGATTTACCAGCGCCGTTCGGCCCAAGCAGCCCGAAAATTCCCGGGCTTATCGTCAAGCTGACGTCATCCAGCGCAACGACACCGTTCGCGTAGGTCTTGCTAACGTTGTCGATGGTTAGCACGGCGCCGACCCGCAAACGCCGCACCCGGGTTCATTCGCCATGGGCATCGCTCGGCATACGTTCGGATAGCGGTGTCGCAGCCAGCGCGCGATCCGCTTGCTGCACGAGCGCGTCCATATCGAGCGATAACTCGGCGAACAGGTGCTGGTAGGACTCGATCAGCAACGGCAAAAACCGTTGCAGTTTTTCGCCCTCGGCACGGCCGGCGTCGGTCAGGTCGATCAAACTGCGCCGGCCATCGCTTGGGTCGGGCTGAGCCATCGCGTAATCGTGTTGATACAACCAGCGCAGTCGCTGGGCCGTTAGTTGGTGGGAGTAGCGCAAGCGTTGCGCGATGTCAGCCTGCGAGCGCGGCCCCTCGGAATACAGCAACTGAACGATACCCATGACCTTGGTCACGATGCGTAGCCCGCGCGTCGCCATCGCATCGGCCATATCGGCGTACAGGCGCTCAGACAGCTGGGTAACACGGAGGGCGAAAGCGGCCTTGGTGTCGAGAAATTGCGGGTTCATCGGGTTCGGATACGATTTTCGCTATTTATTGCGCAATATGTTGCGTATTTATTTGAGCGATTGCAAGCGCCTTGTTTACGGGCGCTTTCGCGGCGTACAGAAGCGTTGGCGCCGAACAAACGGAACGGAGCGCCCCGTTCAGGGCTTGACTACGCGTCCAACTCGGCGACGATGAGCAATACGGTGACACGGAAACAACAACAAAACCGATGTTGAATCGCAAAACCAACAGTCATTTCACTCGGTCGACGCTAGCCGCCGCTTTAACCTTGCTCTGCATAACGTCCACAGCGTCGCCGACCGAATCAACGCACACACTGCCAACCTGGCTGGTCGGTTGTTGGGTCTCGGCCGATGGCACATCGCTTGAGGCATGGTCGCAAGACAGCGACGACACGTTGATCGGTTTCTCGAGCATCGTTACCGACGGTCGGGTGTCGTTTTACGAAATGATGAGCCTTCGGCTTGACGACGACGGTCGGCTGATTTTTACGGCCTACCCGTCGAATCAACCCGGTGGGTCGTTCCCGGCCGTAGATCAAGACGAATCCAGTGTCGTGTTCCAGAATGAGGCGCACGACTTTCCGCAACGGATTCGCTACCGCCGCGCGGACGATCAACTCATTGCCGACATCGCATTCGCGAGCGGGGAAAACCAAATCGATTTCAACAAAACGCAGTGCGCCGACGAATGAGCGCGAAACCGTTAGCGTCGATGAGGTAGGCGGCTATGCGAAAACTACGGGCACCGCTGCTCCGCTTCGCACTGTTCAGCGCCATCACGACGCTGATTCTGCATGTCGTCGTGCTACTGGGGAACGGTCTCGACCCAATTGCGACGCCGATACGGCGCCTCAGTATCGGTCGGTGGGCCGAGCTGCAGCATGTCGCGCTGATGCTGTTCGGGCTCGCCCATATCGCGCTGGCCATTGCGATTGGTGGCCTGCGCGACGGCCGTTTATGGCCCATCGCGCGCGTCTGCCTGCTGCTGAGCGGCATCGGTCACTTTTACGTCGCTGCTGACTTTGCCTCAGCGGCGAGCCTCGCCCAACCGAACACGATTAGCAACGACCCGCTGTGGGTCGTCGCGAGTTTGACCGGCCTAGCGATGGGTATGATGCAGCCGGGTTTGTCGCGCCTCTCTCTCGGCGTCGGGCTGTTCGGCGTTGTCTGCCTCGGTATCTGGTTATTGCTAATCCCACTTAACTTGCTGGTGACCCCGGCTTGGCTCGGCGGCTACGAGCGCTTGGTCGGCGGCGTTTATGTCCTCTGGATGATCGGTGTATCGACATCGCTGCTCGGAGCCGCCGTTCGGGCGCAACGCTACGAATCGGCGCACTAGCGGCTGACGGTCGACGTCTCGGCCTGTCTACCAACCGAATCCGGCCCTAAAGCAGCGCTGTCTCGGCCGATCATCACAATGCATCACGAATAATCACCGAATTCCAACGACGTCATCGACGTCTGGTTCGATGCTGGCGCTCCCGATCTGATCAAGGAGCATGCAATGCATCGAATCGCCTTACTCGGCGCCGCACTGCTTGGCAGCGCGACCTTAGCGCTGCCAACTGCCGCGCAGGCGGACGACGCGCAGCCAACGGTTCTATTCATCGTGTCGGCCCACGAACACGGCTACTGGCTGCCCGAAGTCCTAACGCCATACAAAATCCTGACCGATGCCGGGATCGACGTGGTATTCGCAACGCCCGGTGGCCGCCCTGGCGTACCGGCCGGCGACGATTGGATGAGCAACGACGAGCGCGAAACGCTGGCGAGCCTCACCGCGACGCTCGCGGCGCCCAATCGCCTCGCCGATATCGATCCAGCGGACTTCGATGCCTTGTACGTGCCCGGTGGGGCTGGGCCAATGTTCGATCTGTTCGATCACCCGCACGTCAATCGCATCACGGCAACGCTGTACGAAGACGGTAAACCGGTCGCAGCGGACTGCCACGGCCCGGTGGCCTTCGCCGCCGTACGGCTTAGCAACGGTGAGCTCATGGTTCGCAACAAACGACTCACGGCCAAATCGAACGCAGAAGAAGGCGACTGGGCCAGAGCCAATTACCCGTTCTTATTGGAAGACAAGCTGATGGCGGTCAACGCGCGCTTTAGCGCAGCAGCACCGTACGAACCATGGGTCGTTCAAGACGGTCACTTGCTAACCGGCCAAAACCCAGCGTCGGCCGGACCGCTGGCGCAAACCTTGGTCACGATGCTGACCGCCAACGACCAACCCTCAGAAAATTCCTTACCGACTAACGGAGTCAAACAATGAAACGACAGGTAACCATTGCCCTCGCCTGCTTACTGCTCACCCCAACTGCGTTCGCACAATCCAACACCCTTACTGATCGCGAACAAATTAAGGCAGCGATGGAGTGCTTTTACCAATGGGACCTGCACGGCGGTGCCGAGCACTCATCGCAGTGCATCGCACCGACCGTGCTGTACCACCGTATCGACCAAGACGGACAACACTCGTATGGCACACCACCGCTCGATAACGAGACCGGTAAGGGCGCCGACGCCGTTATCCACAACCTGCTCGACATCGATATCTACAATGACATGGCAGTTGTTACATCGCTGCACCGCTACCAACCCGAAGCGCCGCAAAATACTTACGTGAAAAACATTGTGCTGTATAAGCTCGCCGACGGTTGGCGTATCACCAATGTCACCTGGGGCCGAGTCACAAATCGGCAGTAGTCGCGGCGGCGATCCAAAACGCGGCGTTGCTGAGCGGCGCCGCGTTTTTTGCGTCGTGCTCAGTGAGCCCGCTGCGTGCGCATGATATCGCTGTAGGCGCTTGCGACCAGCGTCGTTGCTAACGCATCGTCGCGGACGCTAAAGAACTCATAGCGGCTCACAACGTCGGGCAGTCGGGTCGCCGTCATATCCGCCCCAAAGACCAGTAAGTCGTTCGCAGCATCGCCCGCGTGGCAAACGAGCCGATCACGATCAATGCGCAGCCGCAGCTGATACCGCCAGATGAGCGGCGCACAACTCGCCAACTCGTTGAGCGTCTCACCATCGCGGTGCACGGTAAGCGACTGGTCGATAAAAAGCTGTTGGTCGGTACTGGTCACCGTAGCGGCCCAGCGCTCATCGAGCGCGACGGTCGCGCCCGATGCCAAGGCGTAGTGGTACGCCCGCCACCGACCGTCCTCATAGTGGCTAAATGCTACCGTCGTCGCATCAACCCAGCTGGTCGCGTACGCGGGCAATGGCAATGAAATGCGGTGAGTGAATTCGCCATCCGGCAACGAATAGACCAACAAGCCGGTGTTTGTGCTGGCTAACAAGTGCTGGTCGTCAGCGGACCAAACCAGATCATGAAAGCGTCGACCCTGATCCGGTAGCTCGATACCGACCAGCTCGCCGGACGAATAGTTTTTGATCCACAGCTGACTCTCGCCGGTGCGCTTGGAGATAAACGCGAGCTGATCGCCGCTGTGCGACAACGCCGGAAGATAA
>JBCDBO010000138.1:0-6826 GCA_039183535.1 Pseudomonadota bacterium
CGACCGTTGTTATCCGTGCGGACGCCCAGTCGACGACGGCCGCCTTGGTGCTCGTCATCGATGAACTGCGACGCAACGGTATTGGCGATTACGCCCTTGCCCGACTCGAGTAGAGACGCTGGAATAGCGCTAGCGTCGACTACGCGGGAACGGCAGACTAGCCGTTTCCGGAAGCGGAATACGCTCATGCATCAATCGTTGCTCGAAGCGGCGGCACGTAAAGCCAGCGCCTATCTTGACGGACTCGCGGAGCGCGTGGTCCGCCCAGACCCAGATGCCGTTGCGGCGGTGGCCGAGTTTCTCGAAGCACTGCCGCAACACGGCAGCGACGATGCGGCGATTCTTGAACAACTCGATCGCATCGGTTCGCCCGGCTCGGTCGCGATGGCCGGACCGCGCTTTTTCGGCTTTGTGATCGGTGGCGCTTTGCCGATTACCGTTGCGACCAACTGGTTGTCGACGGCGTGGGATCAGAACGTTGGCACGATAACGACACCGGTCATGTCGACAATCGAGCAGGTCGCGCTCAACTGGTTACTCGACCTTTTCGACTTACCTGCCAACTGCGGGGGTAGTTTTGTTACCGGTGCGACCGTCGCGAATTTCACCGCTCTCGCCGCGGCGCGTCATGCCGTATTGAAAAACGCCGGCTGGGATGTCGAGGCAGACGGGTTGTTCGGCGCACCGCCGATCAGCGTTATTACCAGTGCAGAAACACACCCGTCGGTCACCAAATCGTTGGGAATGCTTGGCCTCGGTCGCAGCCGCGTTAGCGCTGTACCTACCGACAGCACCGGCGCCTTGCGAATCGACCAACTGCCGCCGATCGATGGGCCGACGATCATCTGCACGCAAGTCGGTAACGTCAATACGGGCGCATCGGACCCGATTGCGGCGATATGCCAGCGAACAGCCGGCACCAACGCCTGGGTCCACGTCGACGGCGCGTTTGGTTTGTGGCTCAAAGCATCGCCAAGTCGTCGGCACCTGGTCGCCGGTCTCGAACAAGCGGACTCATGGGCAACCGATGCACACAAGTGGCTCAATGTCCCGTACGACTCGGGTATCGCCTTTGTCCGCGATGCCGATGCACTGCGCGCTGCGATGTCGATCTCAGCGGCGTACCTGCCAGTGCACAGCGAGGAACGCAACCCTGCTGATTACACGCCGGAGCTGTCGCGACGCGCGCGCGGCGTTGATGTCTGGGCGGCGCTAAAGTCACTCGGTCGTGATGGCGTCGCCGAACTTATCGATCGACACTGCAATCAAGCGCAGCGATTCGCGACCGGCTTGGCCGATGCTGGCTTCGAGATACTGGCGCCGGTCACGATGAATCAAGTACTCGTCGCGTTCGGCTCTACCGAACAAACCGAACGAACGATTGCAGCCTTGCAACAAGACGGCACATGCTGGTGCGGTATAACGCGTTGGCAAGGACGAACCGCGATGCGTATCAGCGTGTGCAATTGGTCGACGACCGATGCCGACGTTGAGCGCAGTATCGATGCTATGCGGCGTGCGGCGGCGTAGGCCGCGTAGCGGGAAACAGCCGCACAGCAGCCGCGTGAACGATACCGGTTAGAAGCAGCCAGAACACGCTCGCCGCGACCAATGGGTAGACGATTGGCGGCATCCAGGTTTGCTCGCGGGCAAACACGCCCCAGACCCAATTCACCTGCCAGAATGGATCGGTAAAGGCGTAGCTGAGGTAGTAAATCAGCACCGTAAGCGGCAATACGAGCGGCCAGACACGCCGCTCGTAACCGACGATCGATACCGACGCGACCGCGACAAACGGCAGCACGGCGTGCTCCATGGACAGCGCCCGGATGCCCAACGGAATAGCAGGATCGAACATGTACTCGGTGCCACCCAACCAATGCGTCCCTCCGATCAGGCGGCTCAAGACATCGACAATCCACAAAACATCGGGGACAAATGAAACCAGTAAGCCAATCGACAGCCAGCGCGAATCGCTGCTAGCCATCCCAATCGCCACCGCGAGCAGGCCGACGTTGCAGGTCCACAACAAATTCAGTACGGGGTAGAACGAGACATACACCGCGACCCAGACGGTCGCCAACGCCGCGGCAACAAGACGAATGGGAACCGGTAACGGACGCTGCATCTGGCGAGTGTATCAATCGACGCGTATCGTAACGCGGGCAAAGCATTTCCCCTCATCGACCTATAAGGAATGTCATGAAGCTACGTCTGTTAACCGCCGTGATTTGCATCACGAGCGCAGCGGTACACGCGGCGCCAATCGCCGCCAACATTGAAGCGGCCATGGCCGCCGAATCACGTCCCGCCGGTGACGCCGCCCGCGACGCCAATCGACTGCCGGTCGAAACGCTGACGTTCTTCGGCCTTGAAGACGACATGCGTGTTCTTGAGATTATTCCCGGCGGTGGCTGGTACACACGCCTACTCGCGCCGGCCCTGCGTGACAGCGGGGAGCTGTTTGTGGCGATCGGAACGGGCCGTGTTGCGGAGCGCCTGCTCGGCGAGCCGGGATTCGACAAAGTCACCGTGCTGGATCCCGAGATCCGTTTTAACCGTGACGGGCCCTTTCGACTCAACAGCGCCACCGAGCCGTTTGCCTTCGATGTCGCCGATCTCGATATGGTGCTGACGTTCCGTAACCTGCACAATTTTGATAAGAAAACCCGCGACTACATGAACAAGGCCGTATTCGACGCGCTGAAATCCGGCGGCATCTACGGCGTCGTTGACCATACCGCCCGTCACAACGAGCCGATCAATACAGACAACCGCCGCCGCATCGATCCGGTCAAGGTCATCGCCGAACTAACCGCTATCGGTTTCGAGCTGGTGGCCGTCTCCGATTTGCATTACCGGCCGCAGGACACGCTAACGCTGGAAGTCGGCGACGCAGCCGTTACCGGCCAAACCGATCGATTTACGTTTAAGTTTCGAAAACCCTAAAGCTCTATCGGAACCTGCCGATACCACGACCGTGAGCGGCACTCAGCGTCCCCATCGAGAGTCCCGCTCAGTCGTGGTGGGTTTTTCCTGAGGACCTCCCCCATACCCGTATGCCGCATGGCAAGGATCCACCATCGCTTGGGCGCCCTGCATCGCAGGGCGCTTTTTTTTGGGTTGCGCTGTCAGGAACTTGACAGCTTACGCATCGTGACTGACGACCCGACCGGCCAACAGCTTCAAGCCCTCAGCCAACAACCAAACGAAGACCAACGGAAACACGACCGTCTGCAAAACAAAAATTACGATCAAATTGATGATGTGTTCGCTAGCGTTGGACAAGGCATCCCGAAAACGTTGCATGCGCTCAGCGACGTTGACGGTCGCAAGCGTTTCGTCGAAAGCGGCGCCAATACGTCCGAGTAACGACGTATCGGCTGGCTCCTCCGGTTCTTCTGACTCGTCGTCGTTCAATGCCTCGATTTCGTCGCTGGTCGCCTGCAAGGCAGCCACAGCAGCGGCCTGCTCCTTCGCCAGGAACGTATCGAACAAGACGTTGGAGCCGACGATCAGCAACGGTACTGCAAAGCGAACAAAGACCAACAACAGAAAGGCCTTCCGGCACCAGAGCTGCATCGATGCAAAACGTTGCGATGGCAACCACAACGTGGTGATAAACACGAGCGTCACGACCCCCAGCGCGATATTCGCGTAATTCGAGCCAACGATGGGTAGCAGAAAGTTCTGTAGCCCGGCCGAAGAGGAGGCAAGCAACATGATGCCACTGAATCGCTCGACGAGATCGTTGACGGGATCGAGTATCTGGCCGACACCGAAATTTACGCCGACTCCACCGGGCTCGACGGCCACCTCGGTACCCTGAGCGACCGAGATGACACCGTTAAGCGCACGCGCCACCGCAAACGTGACGAGGGTGCGTTGAAATGCTTCACTACCATAGCGCTCTGCCGCGCGATCCGCGAAATCGCTCGCCGCTAGAGCGGCACAGGCGATTGCAAAAACCGACCACAACACCGCTCGCCGCGTCACTCGTCCCGTCACAGATTCACCAGCGGCTCAACCCGTTTCCAGGGTTTAGTTTAGCCGATCGTCTCGCCAATAGCGGGTGCCCTTAACCGTGGCCTGTAAGGCCAGACCCGATTTCGTCAGCTGATAAATCGTCACGCGATCCACCAACGCTTCAGCGCCGACCGCGCCGCCTTTGTCGCTCGCTTTGGCCGCGGCATCGGCGTTGGCGCCAACCGACCAGCCATTCTCAACAAAGTCGGTCAGTGCGTCGCGATCATGGAAAACAAAAACCAGTCGCGTGTCTTTCACACCGGCGCCGAGACCAACACCCACTTCACCCATTCGCATGTAGGTATCGACACCACTGCCGTTATCGCGAACGATGCCATAGCCACCGCCAACACTCGCTAGAACGACGTTAATATTGGCATTCGAGAACACCGCGTAGCCGGGTGCCGCTGCAATCTCGCTGCGCGCCGATGCTTTCTGTGCGTACAGCTCGGTAAGCACCTCCGTGCGCATCGAAACGGTCGCAGCGCGTTGTTCGGCCACCGTCGATCCAGCGGCGGCGCAGCCGCAAACGCTCGCGACGCCGACCAATAACGCCATTGCTCGCCATAGTCTGACCATCGGTACGCTCCTATATCGGGATGCTGTAAAGGTAGTGCATGCGCTACACTGACGCCGTGACGCAATCGACGCTGGTAACACGAGCTTTAGCTGCGCTGTGGATAGGCATTGTTGCTGCAATCGTTGCCGGTTGCCAGACGACACCGCCCTCGGCAGCCGCTGGGGTCTCAACAGAACGCGGCAGCTCGACGTCGAATTGGTGGGATGAGCAGCCGCGAGCGGGTTGGCAGCCGTTTACACGTATCGCTGCCACCGGCGACTGGTTCGACGTCTACCGAATCAACCCGCGCACGTTCGCCATTTACGAACCGGGCCAGTTCGAAGAGGTCATTTCGTATCTGGTCGTCGGGGACGAACGCGCGCTGTTGATCGATACCGGTCTCGGAATCGACGCGATCGACCAATTGGTTTATCGATTGACGAATCGACCGGTAACCGTGGTCAATACGCACGCGCACTACGATCACGTCGGCGGCAACCACGCGTTCGATACGATTCACGCGCACGCGACACCGTTCGCCACCGGCCGCGCTACCGGTACCGCGAACGCCGAGGTCGGTGAGTTCGTCAGTGATGCGTGGCTGGCTCGTCCACTGCCAAGTGGCATGAGCCGCGACAGTTACCGAATTCGCCCCTACCAAACGCCCATCGACGTGGCCGATGGCGAACGTTTCAGCCTTGGCGGCATCTCGATTGAGGTCGTACTGACACCCGGCCACACCGATGACTCGATCTGCTTGCTCGATCGCGCCAACGGTGTGCTCTTTACCGGTGATACGTTTTACCCAGCGCCGCTTTACGCCCACTTAGAAGGGGCCGGTCTCGCCACCTATCAGCGCAGTCTCGAGCGGCTCGCCGCCCTCAGCGAAGACGTTACGTTAATCTTGCCCGGTCACAATGAACCGGTGCGCGATGTCATGGTACTCGGCCGCGCAGCGCGACTGCTCGGCGAGATTCGCGACGGGCGGCAACCAGAGCGACGCGTCGACGGGGTCGACGAACACGACGGCGACGGTTTTTCCGTACTCGTTCACGCCGACGACGCAGACGACGAATGACGGCGCAAGCAAGTGATACGCCATGGCTCAAGGCGCCATCCGGCACGGCAGTCTTATTCTTGCTGGATGCGCCTACGAGCCTCGACCGTGAACTGTTGCAACGCTGGATCACGTCCACGCAGCCAGACGATGCCCCTGATCATGCGGTTGTGGCAGCCAGTGCAACGGCCGTCGCGAACTATCTGACGGCGGTTTCCGACCCGGAAAAAGTCTGGTTGCAACCGCTGCGAATCGCGTGGCTGGCGGCCCGGCGCCAACGCGAGCGCGGCATGATGGCGGCAATCTTTGGCTCGCTCGCGACACAACCGACACCGTGGCGCCGCCGCCGCATTGCCGCCAATCACCCCGACCGCGTTCGTAAACTCGTTGGTGATGGCGCTTTGCTCAGCGAATTGAAGCAAACCCACGCCGAGCGCCACGAAGAGAACAGCCTGATTCCGCTCGCCGACTTTATCGTCCGCCAAGCGGTGGTCGCGTTGGAGCGGGCCGAACGACTCGCCCGCGGCGCCCGGTACAAGATCGCGCGTTTGTTGGAGGGCGATATCCTCGGGCAAAGCGCCTTTCAACGGCAACTCGCCGATATTGCTCAGCAGCGCGACACGGCGATAACGACGATTCAAGGCGAAGCGAAGCGCTATCTCGAAGAGATGGGGGCATTGCAATCGCCGGTGACGCTAGACTTTGTAACGGCCTTGTACCGGCAGGTCACTGCGGCGAACCACGACCCGAACATCGATGTTCGTACCGACCAACTCGAACGGGTCGCCGAGCACATCCGGCAGCGACCAGTCGCCTTTTTAATCAGTCACAAGTCGATGCTCGATACGGCTTGTCTGTCGCTCGTACTGTACGACGCGGACTTGCCACTCCCACTGACGTTCGGTGGCATTAACCTCAAAACACCAGGCTTCGGCGCTTTGGCGCGACGCGCCGGAATTATTTTCTTGCGCCGGTCGTTTCAAGATAACGCGATCTACAAAGCAACATTTCGGCGCTACATCGACTATCTGATCGAAAAACGCTTCTCGCTACTCTGGGCGCTCGAAGGAACACGGTCTCGCACCGGCAAACTGCTGCCACCGCGTTACGGCTTGTTCAACTATGTCGTCGATTCGATACTGCGCACGCGCTTGTACAACACCGTGTTCATTCCGGTCAGTGTC
>JBCDBO010000139.1:0-6792 GCA_039183535.1 Pseudomonadota bacterium
CGCGCCGGACATCATCGTTCGGAACGAGAAGCGGATGCTGCAGGAATCGGTTGACGCGTTGCTCGACAACGGTCGTCGCGGTCGTGCGATTACCGGTACGAACAAACGGCCGCTGAAGTCGCTGGCCGACATGATTAAAGGTAAGCAAGGCCGCTTCCGGCAGAACCTGCTCGGTAAGCGGGTCGATTACTCGGGTCGTTCGGTCATCGTTGTTGGCCCGACGCTGAAGCTGCACCAGTGCGGTCTGCCGAAGAAAATGGCGCTTGAGCTCTTTAAGCCGTTCATTTTCTCGAAACTGCAGCTCCGCGGTGAGGCGGCGACGATCAAGGCGGCCAAGCGCCTCGTTGAGCGCGAAGGGCCGGAGGTCTGGGACATCCTCGAAGAGGTGATTCGCGAGCACCCGGTCATGCTGAACCGGGCGCCGACGCTGCACCGACTCGGAATTCAGGCGTTTGAACCGGTGCTGGTCGAAGGTAAAGCCATCAACCTGCACCCGTTGGTCTGCACAGCGTTCAACGCGGACTTCGACGGCGACCAAATGGCAGTCCACGTGCCGCTGTCGATTGAGGCGCAGCTCGAAGCGCGCGCCCTGATGATGTCGTCGAACAACATTCTGTCACCGGCGAACGGTGAGCCGATCATCGTACCGTCGCAGGACGTTGTTCTCGGCTTGTACTTTATGACGCGCTCGCGTATCAACGCGCCGGGCGAGGGCATGATGTTTGCCGACGTCAAAGAGGTGCATCGCGCGTACGAATCAAACGTCGTTGACCTGCAAGCCAACGTCAAAGTACGTCTCGATGCACGCTTGGTTGATGCCGATGCCGAGCCGGGTACTTACACCGTTGTCGATACGACGGTTGGCCGGGCCTTGCTGTCGGAAATCCTGCCGGTTGGTCTGCCGTTCGAGCTCGTCAACCGCGACATGACCAAGAAAGCGATCTCGAGCGTCATCAACAACTGCTACCGCAACGTCGGTTTGAAAGAGACCGTCGTCTTTGCAGACCGGTTGATGTACACCGGTTTTAGCTACGCAACCCGTGCGGGTGTTTCGATCGGTGTTAACGACATGGTCGTGCCGGACTCGAAAGCTGACATCCTGTCGGTCGCTGAAAATGAAGTAAAAGAGATTCAGGAGCAGTACTCGTCCGGTCTCGTTACTGACGGTGAGCGCTACAATAAGGTCGTCGATATCTGGTCACGGACCAACGACCAAGTTGCGAAAGCGATGATGGACAAGCTCGGTACCGAGTCGGTCGTCGATGCCGATGGCGAAGATGTGACCCAAGACTCGTTCAACTCGATCTACATGATGGCCGATTCGGGGGCGCGTGGTTCTGCAGCGCAGATACGCCAGCTCGCCGGTATGCGTGGCCTGATGGCCAAGCCGGATGGCTCGATCATCGAGACGCCGATTACGGCGAACTTCCGCGAAGGGCTTGACGTCCTGCAGTACTTCATCTCGACCCATGGTGCCCGTAAAGGTCTGGCTGATACCGCGTTGAAGACGGCGAACTCCGGTTACCTGACGCGGCGCCTCGTCGATGTCGCCCAGGATCTGGTTGTTACCGAACCTGATTGCGGGACGCGCAACGGTCTAACGATGTCGCCGATCGTTGAAGGTCGCGACGTGGTCGAACCGCTGCGCGAGCGTGTGCTCGGTCGAGTCCTCGCACAGCCGGTGCTCGTCCCGGGTACCGACAAGGTTGCCCTCGATGCCGGTACGATGCTCGATGAGCAATCGGTCGAACAGCTCGATGAGCTGTCGATCGACCAAGTCATCGTCCGTTCGCCGATCACTTGTGAGACGCGCTACGGTGTTTGCGCGTTGTGCTACGGCCGCGATCTGGCGCGGGGCCACCGGATTAACATCGGTGAGGCTGTCGGCGTTATCGCTGCGCAGTCGATTGGTGAGCCGGGTACACAGCTAACGATGCGTACCTTCCACGTCGGTGGTGCGGCGTCGCGTTCCGCCGCGATCAACAGCATCGAGACGAAGTCGAAAGGTGTCGTTCGGATCACCAACATCAAGACGGTTGAGCACAACGACGGTTACCTCGTCGCGGTGTCGCGCTCTGGTGAGCTGTCGGTCGTAAACGAACACGGTCGTGAGCGGGAGCGCTACAAAGTACCGTATGGCGCAACGATTAACGTCAAAGATGGCGAAGGCGTCGAGCCTGGTCAGGTACTGGCCAACTGGGACCCACACACCCACCCGGTTATCACCGAAGTGGGTGGTTTCTTGAAGTTCGACGACTTTGTCGATGGCGTAACCGTCAACGAGCAAGTCGATGAGATCACCGGTTTGACCAGTATCGTCATCGCCGATCCGAAAGCACGCGGCTCGAGCGGCAAAGACTTGCGCCCGGTCGCACGTTTGGTCGACGACGCAGGCGAGCCGGTTTGCTTCGCAAATACCGAAATCCCAGCTGTCTACGCGTTGCCGGCCGGCGCCATCATCACGATGGAAGACGGCGGTACGGTCAGCGTCGGCGACGTCATCGCACGTATTCCGCAGGAATCGTCAAAAACACGTGATATCACCGGTGGTTTGCCACGGGTCGCCGACTTGTTCGAAGCGCGCAAGCCGAAAGACGCGGCGATCCTTGCGGAGTACACCGGTACCGTGAGCTTCGGTAAAGAAACCAAAGGCAAGCAACGCTTGGTCATTACTGACGAGACCGGCGAGAGCCACGAGGAGCTGATTCCGAAGTGGCGTCATTTGAACGTCTTTGAGGGCGAGCAGGTAACGCGCGGTGAGGTCATTGCGGATGGTGAACCGAATCCGCACGACATCTTGCGTCTGCAAGGCGTACAGCCGTTGGCCGAGTACTTGGTGCGCGAGATTCAAGACGTCTATCGCCTGCAAGGTGTGAAGATTAACGACAAGCACATCGAGGTCATCATCCGCCAAATGCTGCGTAAGGTGCTCGTCGTTAGCGCTGGTGAGTCGAGCTATCTTCGCGGTGAGCAACTCGATCGGGCGCGTGCGCTCGAGGTCATCGAGCAGCTCGAGGCGCAGGGCAAAGAGCCCCTGACATTCGAGTCGATGTTGCTGGGTATTACCAAAGCATCACTCGCCACCGAATCGTTCATCTCGGCAGCGTCGTTCCAGGAAACGACGCGCGTCTTGACCGAAGCTGCTGTTCGCGGTCTTCGTGACAATCTACGTGGCCTCAAAGAGAACGTTATCGTTGGTCGCCTGATCCCGGCCGGTACTGGCTTCGCGCACCACGCCGAGCGGCGCCAGACGCGCGAGCAGGATCTTGCCGAGCAGCTGCGCGAGCTCGAGAAAGGTGGAGAAGACCCGGTTGATGCGGAAATCGCGGCCCTCGTAGCGGGCGGCGATGAGGCAGCGCCGGGTAGTGAGACAGAAGAGGCCCCGGCTGGCGAGTAATCGCCGGCCGGTCGCCGCTTGACAGCAAAGCGGCCGCGTCCCTAAAATTCGCGGTCTTGTGCGCTGGGGCGTCGGAAGATGGCCCGCCGTAGCGAGCGCTACGGGCATTGGCGTATGTCGCTTTCGCCGGTGAT
The DNA here is from genome assembly GCA_039183535.1 of Pseudomonadota bacterium. GTDB lineage: Bacteria > Pseudomonadota > Gammaproteobacteria > Steroidobacterales > Woeseiaceae > JBCAXA01. Next base: position 3,532 of record JBCDBO010000139.1, read on the forward strand.
CGCGGGCCCAACAGGGCTCACGGTCGCGTTTGCATTTTTGAAATCCCGTTCGCCGAGCGACGAACGGTAAGGAAACGGTAGTTTGCATGGCAACGATTAACCAGCTCGTCCGTAAGGGGCGCGCCGTAAAACCCGACAAAAGCAACGTGCCAGCGCTGGCGGCGAGCCCGCAAAAGCGTGGCGTTTGCACACGTGTTTACACGACTACACCGAAAAAACCGAACTCGGCGATGCGTAAGGTGGCTCGTGTGCGCCTGACCAACGGTTTTGAGGTCACGTCGTATATCGGCGGTGAAGGCCACAACTTGCAGGAGCACTCGGTGGTCCTAATCCGTGGCGGTCGCGTTAAAGACCTGCCCGGTGTTCGTTACCACACAGTGCGCGGCACGCTCGACTGCGCTGGTGTCAATGACCGCAAGCAAAGCCGTTCGAAGTACGGCACGAAGCGGCCAAAATCCTAATTCTAGAGACGCACAACCATGTCGAGACGTAGTCAGGCGCCGAAGCGCGAGATCCTTCCGGACCCGAAGTACCATAGCGAATTACTTGCGAAGTTCATGAACATGATCATGAACGACGGTAAGAAGTCGGTCGCTGAGCGCATCATTTACGGCGCGTTGGATCGTATCTCGGAACGTGCGGGTGCGAGCGACGAGCAGTCGCTTGAAACGCTTGAAACGGCATTGGAAAACGTCAAGCCGGTCGTCGAGGTTCGCTCACGCCGGGTCGGTGGTGCGACGTACCAAGTGCCGGTCGAAGTTCGTCCGCAGCGTCGTCAGACCTTGGCGATGCGTTGGGTCATCGATGCTGCCCGCAAGCGCAGCGAAAAGTCGATGGCGCACCGCCTTGCGCATGAGTTGATGGATGCGGCAGAGAACCGCGGCTCCGCCATCAAGAAGAAAGAAGACACCCACCGTATGGCAGAGGCCAACAAGGCCTTCTCGCACTACCGCTGGTAAGTCGGCGCTCAGCGCCAGCCACATTGTCGGTCGTCCGAGGGTCTTTGCTGTGCCACGCACAACGCCAATCGAACGTTACCGAAACATCGGCATCATGGCCCACATCGATGCCGGTAAAACGACGACCACCGAACGCATCCTGTTCTACACCGGCGTCTCGCACAAAATCGGCGAGGTTCATGACGGTACAGCAACGATGGACTGGATGGAGCAGGAGCAAGAGCGCGGCATCACGATAACATCGGCCGCGACGACCTGTTTCTGGCAAGGCATGCGTCAGCAGTTCGATGAGCACCGCATCAACATCATCGATACACCGGGACACGTCGATTTCACGATCGAGGTCGAGCGCTCGCTGCGCGTCCTCGACGGTGCGGTCACGCTGCTAAGTTCGGTTGACGGCGTTGAGCCGCAAACCGAAACGGTCTGGCGCCAAGCCGACAAGTACGGTGTGCCGCGGATGATCTTCGTCAACAAAATGGACCGTGTCGGGGCCGACTTCGTCCGCGTCGTCGAACAAGTGAAAGAGCGCCTGGGTGCGGAGCCGGTGCCTGTGCAATTGCCGATCGGCGCCGAGGAGCATTTTGCCGGCGTGATCGACTTGATTCGCATGCAGGCGGTCTATTGGGAAGACGCCAACATGGGCGTTAACTACGACGAGCGTGATGTACCGGACGAGCTGCTCGATGCCGCCACTGCGATGCGCGAGCGCATGGTTGAGGCGGCCGCGGAAGCAAACGAGGACTTATTGAACGCCTTCCTTGAGAACGGTGAGCTCAGCGAGGCCGAGATCGTCAGCGGGCTGCGCCAGCGCACACTGGCAAACGAAATCGTTCCGGCGCTCTGCGGTACGGCGTTCAAAAACAAAGGCGTCCAGACGATGCTTGATGCCGTGATTGACTTTATGCCATCGCCAACCGATGTCCCGGCGATCCGCGGTTTATTGCAAGACGAATCGGATGATGAGCGGCCGGCGGACGACGATGCACCGTTTGCGGCGTTGGCGTTCAAAATTGCGACCGATCCGTTCGTCGGCTCACTGACGTTCATGCGGGTGTACTCCGGCGTACTGAAGTCTGGCGATACGGTCTTTAACCCGGTGAAGAGCCGCAAGGAGCGGATCGGCCGGCTGCTGCAAATGCACTCCAACGATCGCCAAGAGATCAAAGAGGTTCGGGCGGGCGATATCGCTGCGGCCGTCGGCTTAAAAGATGTGACAACCGGCGACACACTGTGCGATCCGGCGCGTGTCATAACGCTGGAGCGGATGGAGTTCCCGGACCCGGTCATTGCTGTGGCGGTCGAGCCGAAGACGAAAGTCGATCAGGAAAAAATGGGCCTGGCGCTATCGAAGCTCGCCAAAGAGGACCCTTCGTTCCGCGTCCATACCGATGAGGAGACCGGCCAGACCATTATTTCGGGGATGGGCGAGTTACACCTCGAGATCATTGTTGACCGACTAAAACGCGAATTTAAGGTCGAAGCGAACGTCGGCAAACCGCAGGTGGCGTACCGCGAGACGATCCGTAAAGCGGTTGAGCAGCAAGGAAAATTCGTTCGCCAATCCGGCGGCAAAGGCCAATATGGCGATGTGCATTTGCGCATAGAGCCGCTGGAAGCGGGCGCCGGCTACGAATTTAGCAACGAAATTGTCGGCGGCGCCGTACCCCGCGAGTACATCCCGGCGGTCGATAAAGGGGTCCAAGAACAGATGGAAAGCGGCATTTTGGCGGGCTATCCGGTCGTCGATTGTCGGGTCACGCTGTTCGATGGGTCGTATCACGATGTTGATTCCAGCGAAATGGCGTTTAAAATCGCCGGCTCGATGGCATTTCGTGAGGGTGCGCTGGCCGCGAAACCGGTCTTGCTCGAGCCCATCATGAAAGTCGAGGTTGTGACCCCTGACGATTACATGGGTGACGTCATGGGCGACCTCAATCGCCGCCGCGGCTTGCCACAAGGTATGGATGAGTCGCCGTCTGGCAAAGTGCTGCGGGCCGAGGTGCCCTTGGCTGAGATGTTTGGGTATGCGACCGATTTGCGTTCGATGACGCAAGGTCGGGCGACCTACTCGATGGAGTTTCAAAAGTATGCGGAAGTCCCCGGCAATGTTGCTGATGGCCTCCGCCGCTGACAGTTTTGATTTGTGAGCCCGAAACGCGGGTTTAGAGAAGGTAGATAGGCATGGCAAAAGAGAAGTTTGAGCGTACCAAGCCGCACGTTAACGTAGGAACGATAGGCCACGTTGACCACGGCAAGACGACGTTGACGGCAGCGCTGACGAAGTGCATGGCGGAGAAAC
>JBCDBO010000140.1:0-6632 GCA_039183535.1 Pseudomonadota bacterium
ACTATCAGTAGATAGCGGCTTCAACCCGTGGCGCACGCCACGCTGTGGCCGCTGTATATCGCAGTGAGTCCCTGCTTTTGGCTGGAAGTAGGGAGAAGTCCCGATTGTTGGCTGTAGAGGTCCCAGCTAAATCTCGGTACTTGGCCGTTACCGGTCACGCGTGATCAATGGTTTAGCGCGCGCCGCGAGTACCGACAATCTGCTGTCACTACAATCAATAGCGCTTTGCCTGGCCCGTGAAATCGCTCAAATAGGCCTGTCGCGTCCCTATTTTGTGCTGGCCGTACACTATCCTTCCGACAGTTGCCTGTCTTCGACTGTCGGAGTTACAGGTCTGTGCCTATCATCCTCATCAACTCGGTTACAAAACTGACACAGTTGGATATTGATGACCTTTAACCTCAGGCCGTTCCGCTTGGTAAGCGTGCTCGCATTATCTTCATACATTTTCGTTGCTTGTCGTACGGTTCCCGACCCATTTCAGCGATACGAATGGCATACGCTCACGACCGCGGACTCTTTTCAGCGCTTGTCCGGTATCTGGCGAAATCAAACATTGGGCCACATCGCCGTCTTTGGTAACAATGGCGTACAGGTCTATCACCAACTCGGTGACTTTTGCATCCCGGATACCGGTGTCGTGCCATCGTTTACGATCGCCCGTGAGACAGACCCAGATCGGTTAGAGCTTTTTTACTACGACTATCGCAAAGTTTCCGATCTCCTCCAGAACCCGCTTGAGTATTCACGACTCGACAGTCTGCCAAGAGCGTGCCTCGCCGTTCCTGAGTGGAACCTTATAGACGTATTCGATGACGCGTGGCATCTATTCAATGCTCACTATGCGTTTTTTGATGAACGAGGCGTCGACTGGTCGGCACTGAGAGCGCAGTATCGCCCTCTCGCCGTTGAGGCCCGGAGCGAGAGCGAGATCTTCGACGTACTGGTCGACATGCTTGGTCACTTAAACGACAGTCACGTCAATCTGGTCTGGCGGGAGCGTAGCTTCAATGCGGGCAAGCCACGTCTCCGCGCGAAACTTCAACGGGCCTGGGAAGAAAGCGACCGTTCACTCAGCGACGGCGCTTTTGTCGGCTATTGGGCGCAGAAAGTTCAGGCGTCGATCGTCGATGAGCTCGATTCTGGAAGCTATACAAGTGGCGCAAATGGCGCATTCGAATGGGGCACCATTGGCGGCACAGGATACCTTCGCATCAATCGTTTCTACGGATTCTCGGCAGAGCCAAAATCGCGGCAGGAGCAGCTCGAAGGCCTTCGAGCGACGCTATCTGATGCGGCCAACGAGTTAAAGGCCACGGACAGGCTGATCGTGGACGTGGCTCATAACGGCGGTGGTAATGATGCCGCCGCGATGACCGCAGCTGCGCTATTCATGGACACGCGTAGAGACGTCCTCCAGTACAGCGCACCGCATGCAACTACCAAAGTCGTGTCGCTCTCCCCGACCAGAGTGTTTCACCAACAAGACGTTCTGCTGTTGACGAGCGAAATCACCGTTAGCGCGGCAGAGGCATTCGTTCTAATAATGAGAACGCTGCCGAATGTGGAGCATGTGGGAGGATCAACCCGGGGTGCGTTATCAGCGCTTCTGCCGAAGCCCTTGCCGCGGGACTTTCGCGTGACAATTTCTTACCAGTCCGTGCGCGATGCTCAGGGACGCCTATTCGAGGCAACTGGTATCCCACCGGAGCGCCCTATCGAGTTGTTTCCGGATAGCGATCTGTCTAACGGCTACCGTGACGCGATCTTGGGACTTGCCGCAGAAGGCAGGCAGTAGCAGCGGACCCTCATCGTTCGGCGCTCCTGGCGAGTCATTCGTCGTGCACAGAATGCATCTTGCATTCTAGATACCTCAAGTCCGCATTCTCGTAGATAACGTAGCCACCTAGCGCTGGCCTAACCTTTTTGCAATCCCAGCACGCCTTAGCCTGGTCTAGCGTTAATTGCGGGTTCTTGTCTCTAATGTCACGAATATATCGGAGGAAGTTGTTGCACGCGGCGATCTCACGCCTGAACGACGGATCGTCGTTCCGCGCCCCGAGTAAATGCCATGCATTAATCGCATCTGCGAGTGTTGCACCTTCATTCTCTCGCACCCAATCCATAAAGTCTGAATGGCAAACAAAGTCGCTGCCAATCTGAGACTCGAAAAAACCGCGTACATTTGGGCCGAATGAAATTCCCGGCGTAATCACCGTGTCTAGCGAAAGCACTTTCTTACCCCAGCGTTCACTTGCGGCCGCACGCCTTTGGCATCGAGGTGGCTCCGTACCCGCCAATACGCAGGCGACCCGCTCGCGCAGTTCATGTTTACGACCGACGTTCGAAACCCCGAGTCGATCGCAAAACTGATGAAGTATCTCCACAGGCCAATACCATCTTTCGAACTCCTCTCGACTCTTGACGACTTCGTAGGGTGGTCGGGTTGGATCTGTCGACATGGCATAAGCTTAGATGAGAAACCGCTGCGTTAACATGTGTATAGCTGTCCGCCTGACGCTGTCCGCCTGACTCTGTGTAAAACCGTCATGCTCGAGTTGGCTCAGACTTGTTTCACAGACTGTTGTGGCATCTAAATCCCAGAACGTCGCTTAGAGACTAAAGGCAGAACGCTGCGTCATTTCTGCAATAAAGGACGTCAATAAACGCATCTCGCGGATGCTCTACCTCCGTAGTGCTTCGATAGATCCTAATCGGGCTGACAACTGGTACGTCGTATGATTGTCGCTAAATTAATAAGTATTTTGGGCGTCATTAACGATACGCGTGGAGAAGCCATCCAATTTCACGTGGCCTTAGGGTTCTTGCCCTATGGCATTGGGCCGGCGATTTGGAGAGGTCGCTGATGTTGGCTGGCGACATGGCGCCACATTAGACGGCGGTTACACCACCATCGACAGTGACGACCTCCCCTGTCATGAACGAGGCAGCGTCCGACAACAGGAACGCAATCACAGCCGCCACTTCGTTGGGTGTGCCGAAACGACCTTGCGGGATTGCTGCTAACAACGCATTTCGCCGGGCATCGTCACTGCGTGCCGCTGCCGTCATCGGTGTTTCAATCGGCCCCGGGGCAACGGCGTTGACCCGAATACCACGTGGCGCCAATTCGACGGCCAACGAACGTGCCAAACCATTGAGCCCGGCTTTGGAGGCCGCGTACGCGGCAGCCTGTGCATGACCCACCATGCCGATTTGACTTGAGACGAACACGACCGATCCACCACGCATTTGCGGTACAGAATGTTTGGCCAAAAGAAAGTTTGCCGCCAAGTTGAGACGTAGCACCGCATCGAAGTCCTCCAGAGGCGTTTCCTCGACACGCGCGTGTAAAAATCGACCGGCACAGCCAACGATGCCTGTCGGTGCATCGCCCAGAACAGCCAATGCGGAATCGACCGCGGCGCCGACTCGTTCGGAAATCTGCAAGTCGACAATGTGGCGTTTTTCGGTGGGCAGTAAACCGCGCAACGCATCGGACGCGGCGTCATCGCGAACTAACGCAACGCAGTTAGCGCCATCGCCCAGTGCCTGTTCCAGCACGGCCCGGCCAATGCCGGAGTCGGCACCGCTGATAATGAGCCGATGCTCTGCTAACGACGCCATCGATCAGTCGGTGTGGCCGGTCTTACCGGACGCCTCATTGAAGCCGCCCTGCCCGGTCAGTGTCGCCCAGGTCGTGTAAGCCTCGGAGGCATTAACAGCACCGGCAGTAATCTGCTCGCGCCAAACCTCGGCGGCCTCGACAAAATTCGGCACACTGCCGGGGAACATGGCGAGCGACAATGCCTCGGCCAGCCCGTCTTCATTCGCGTTGTTGGCGTACGCCGCGCGAATATGCCAGGCGAATGACTCCCAGCGGCCCGTGCAAAGGTGCACCGCAGCTCCGGCCGTGTGCGCGAGCGCTAACGACACCGGCGCGGCAGCGGCATCGAACGCGCCGATGTAGCTGCGCTCACCGTTGTAGTCTGGTAGATGCTCCTGCCAATGCGCAGCGACAAACTCATGGCAGTCGGACCCTTTCGCGAGTGCTGTGATCGCCAGAATTCGATCCAGTTCTTCGATCGTGCCGCCGTTGTCGAGATAACGCGGAATATGGTGCGTGCCCAAGGCCTCGTGCATGGCAATCAACACGGCCATCCAGACAAATTCATGTTCGTGTTTGCTCAGCGTGCGCTGGCTCAGCGTCAAACGGCTGTAGAGCGCATCGTAGGACTCAAGAACTTCCGGCATGGCGACCTTCATAAGTCCGTGATGGGGCAACAGGTAACCGCGTTTACGGCGAATCTCGGCGAGTTGATCAGCGAGGGAATTCTCGGGCATGTAGAGCGGCTCCGTGGCACGGCTGTGGGGTGAACGCGGACCGACTTTGGCGCGGGCCGCGGAGAGTGAGAACATACCAATTCCAGCATTCAGGCGGTACAGCCATGAACGATAAAGCGACTCTGGCGGGACAGGTGGCGGTGGTTACCGGTGGCGCACGTGGGATCGGCGCCGCGACAGCAACGCTGCTGGCACAGCGCGGCGCCCATGTCTTTCTTAGCGATGTTCTGGATGCCGAGCCGGTTGCCGCAGCCATTCGTGACGGGGGTGGGTTAGCCACAGCTGCAATCCTAGACGTCAGCGACCGCGATGCCTGCACTACGTATCTACGAAGTGTCTGTGACACTGCCGGCTCCGTGGATACCTTGGTGTGCAACGCCGGCGTATGCCCGCCCGGTAAACCCGTCGGTAGCCAATCCCAGTGGGACTCGGTAATGCGGATAAACCTCGAAGGCTCGCAAAACTGCATCGCACCGGCCTGGCCTATCATGGAAGCGCAACAGCGCGGCTCAATCGTGCTGGTCTCGTCGGCGGCCTTTTACCAAGGCGGGTTGATCGTCGGCACCGAGTACGCGGCCTCTAAAGCGGCGCTCATCGGAATGACACGCCATCTCGCCCGCAACGGTGGACCGCTCGGTATTCGCGTCAATGCTGTCGCCCCCGGCATTATCGACACCGACATGACGGCCGGCTTCGATAAGCCCGACTTGCAGAAAATTCCACTGCGCCGCTACGGCACGGCCGATGAAGTGGCAGGGCCGATCGTCTTTTTGTGCGAACCGTTTGCGGGCTATATGACGGGCACAGTGCTGAACATTACCGGGGGTATGGTTCTCGCTGCCTGAGCGCACGATGCTCGTAATTATGTCCGTCGTCTTCGCCCTACCCGTCAAGTTTGCGGACTTTATCGGTTAGGTGCACCGCACGGCGCATGTACTTGCGGTACAAAACCCAGCTTTTTCGCCAACGTAGCAACATGTTGTTACCCGCACCGTCGACCATCATGCTGTTCTCTCAACACTGAGCGCTGGTTTCGGCTACGAGGCCGGCCCGATTGTAGGCATCACTAGTGGGAGTGTTGAAATGTCCAGAATACTGATGATCACCGGGGACTTCGTCGAAGACTACGAGAATATGGTGCCCTTCCAAGCACTACTGGCTATGGGGCACCAGGTCGACGCCGTCAGTCCTGGAAAGAAAGCGGGTGACCTTATTGCAACGTCGATCCATGACTTTGAAGGCGAGCAAACCTACAGCGAGAAACGCGGCCACAATTTCGAGCTCAATGCGACATTTGACGACGTTGAACCAGAGAGCTACGACGCTTGTTATGTGCCGGGTGGCCGGGCCCCTGAGTTCTTGCGTCTGAATGCGCGCGTAATCGAGATTGTCAGCCATTTCTTTTCGGCCAACAAACCGGTTGCGTCAATCTGTCATGGCGCGCAGGTCTTTACAGGCGCCGGCCTCATTGAAGGCCGAAAGGTGTCGGCGTATCCGGCATGCGAACCAGAAGTGCGCGCCGCTGGCGCGGAGTACGTTTCGCTTGAAATGACAGAGGCAATTACCGACGGAAATCTTGTCACAGCGCCGGCGTGGCCAGCACATCCGGCAATGCTTCGTGAGTTTCATGCACTTCTGAGTTAAGCGGATGGCGCACTTTGGATGCCTTATTCGTATACATGGCGGCCAGAGCTGCTAGGTCATTGTGCTGATTGATCATTACAGCAGCCGCCGTTGGCCCACCGATGGTTTCAAATAACAGGTAACTTCGAATGTGCAAGCTCTTCATTCAAGCTGAGCCCGAATTGTGGCGGTCATCAACACGCTCGATCCGCATCGATGGCGTTGTCACGTCGATTCGTTTGGAAACCTTCTTTTGGATGACGCTGGAAGAAGTCGCCGATCGTGATGATCTTTCCGTCGCTCAGCTCATCACGCGTCTGTATCTTGAGGCGATCGATGCTGAACATGACCTCGGCAATTTCACATCGTTTCTTAGAGTTTGTTGTTCGCGTTATCTCTCGCTCGTGGCGGACGGTCGGTTGGAGCGTGATGTACATGCGCCGCTATCGGAAATTGATGCTAGCCGGGTACTGGAAGTCGAAGCGAGTGATTCCGCAAAACGCTTCGGTGTGATCGCACTTCGCCGACAGTCCAGCGACACGGTGAACTAAAAAGACCGACGCTGCACTCATGCAAGAACATGATGCGCTCGTGATTTCCACCCTGCGGGCAATAGTCGGCAGGAAACATGTTCTCGTTGGGCACCGGAGGACGCTGCCCTTTCG
>JBCDBO010000141.1:0-6592 GCA_039183535.1 Pseudomonadota bacterium
GTGACTGACTGCACCGGTAGGCGCCGTCGCCTACAACACCGGCTAGCTACGGCACTGGCCGCAATGCTGCTGGCAACGGTCGGACACGGCGCTGGGCTGATCGTGACCAATGTCGCGACCGGGTCCGAAGCGGCGTTCGCATCGCTTCGAACCGGCGATCTCGTCGCTAGCGCACGCGTACGCGGCAACGACGACTGGCAACGCCTATTCACGCCGTTTGATCTTGACGCGTTGCAAAGCGCTTGTGGCGAGGGCTGCGTCGTTGAACTTCGCGGTCAACGACAAAGTACGGCCACAACGTGGTACTTACGCGGCGGCGATTGGCTGTTGACGACCGAGCCCGTATTCGCACCGACCGACAACGCCGAGCGATTGGCCGACATAATCGCCTGGCGCCTCAGCGAAGCGATAGCGAGGGCCGCCGCCATTGATGATTGGGGTACGGTCAATCGTGAGATCGATTCGTTGCGAACGGTGGCGGCGCCGACGGCGCGCTTGGCGGCGACAACGCGCTCAATCGAGAACTTAGCGGATGCGACCAACGGCGACGCGTTGCCGCAGCTACTAACGTTGGCGATGGCCGATCTAGAGCGCGCGGATATTGATACCGCGGTTCGTTGGCAAGCCGAGCATCAACTCGCGACGTACTTCGCCCGTCGCGGCGAGTTAGAGCAGGCGCTTGAGCACGTCGCTCGACTTGATAAATTACTAGCGTCTGTGTCGCTGTCATCACCGTTGATGGCGGATATTGAAGCGCTGCGCGGTAGCATCGCGCGGTCGAGCGGTGATCTCGATGCAGCCCGACAGTATTTTTACGCTGCCTTGGCCCTACTCGATCGTCTAGCGGGTCGCACGGCGGCGTCGCGATTTCATGCGCTTCGTGGTCTCGGCATCGTAACGACGATTCAGGGTGATTTTGCGGCTGCCGAACGGTACTCGATCGAAGCGTTGCACCTAATTCGGTCGTTGCAAGATCAACGTTCCGAAGCACGGTTGCTGAATAACATCGGTATCTTGTACGTCCGCCGTGGTGATATGGGTCGCGCCGAGCACTACTACCAACAGGCCATGACGCTCAACAAAGCCTTCGGTGCGTGGTTGAGTTACAGCTACAACCTCGCGAACCTCGGCGATCTCGCCATTGCGCGCCAAGATCCAGAAACGGCGGCCCAGTTGTTCGCCACAGCGCGCGAGACGATTCTGCAGCAAGCGCCGGATGGCTCCGATGCGGCGCAGATAACCATGCTGCTCGCTAATGCCGAGTTCGAGCTCGGCCAATGGCAACAAGCGCGTGAGCACTACAGGTGGAGCCTTAAGACCTACGAGGCAACCGCGCCTGGGTCGCTCGATACGGCTGGCGTTCGTATCGGTTTAGGCGACATCGCGTTGGCCGAAGGCGATGCCGGCGCAGCGCTCGAGTATTTCGAGGCGGCGTTGGCGACACGCCGCGACGGTATTCCGGGCAGTCTTGAGCATGCCGAAGCGCTAATGTACGTGTCGCAAGCGCGAACGGCACTTGGTGCGTATGACCGAGCCCAGCAAGACGTCGCGGCAGCGGCGCGCATTCTCGAACGGCTATCGCCGGACAGTATGGAATACGCCGCAACGCAGTTCGCGTTGGCCAAGCTCGCCGACCGACGCCAAGATGTCCACGCTGCGGTTACGTATTTCGAAGCGGCGCTGACGGCGGCCGAGCGGCAAACGGAACGTCTCGGTGGTGCGGACGATTCGCGGCTGCGTTTCGCTGGCAAATTCGCGGAACTTACCGATTCGTATGTTCGCCTCTTGCTCCGTGAAAACCGTAACGCTGATGCGTTTGGCGCGGTCGAGCGTTATCGGGCACGGCTGTTATTGGCGATGCTCGCCGAACGCGAATCGACGATGAGTTACGCACTACCCACTGAGCTCGCCGATGATCGGCGCCGTCTTGAGCGCCATTACGCGGAGGCCCGGGGTGAGCTTGAGTATCTGTTGGCGAGTGGCGCGGATGCGACGGCGCTGGACGCAGCGCAACGCGCCGTTACCGAGGCGGAGGTCGCGCGAAACGCGCTGACTCAGCGCTTACGCGCGGTGGCGGAAGGCTTCACGCAATTGCGCTACCCGGAGCCGCTCGGTTTAGCCGCTGCACAGCAAGCGCTTGATCCCGGCACGTTGGCGCTGACCTATTACGTCAGCGAGACGAGTATCACGCTGTTTATCGTTGCCCGCGATCGTTTCGATGTTGTTGAGGTCGCTGCACCGGTTCGCGAACTCGCCGCCGCCGCGGCCAGGTTTCGTACGTTGATCGACCTTGGTCGCCGCGGGGGGCCAGCCGGATCTGAATTAGCGAATGTCGGTCGACAACTGTTTGCTTGGCTCATCGAGCCGGCGGGGGATCTTGCCGGGTATGAGCGGCTGTTGATCGCCGCTGATGGTCCACTGCGCCGCGTGCCGTTCGCGGCGTTGGTGTTGCCGGCTGAGCGGGGTGCCGCACGGCCACGTTACTTGATTGAAACACTGCCCGTGCACAAGACGTTGTCACTGACGTTGTACGATGAGCTTCGCAGGCAACGGCTACAGTCGGCGCAGCCGCGCTACGCGGTGGCCGCGTTCGCGGCGCCAACCGGTCAACCGCCAACGCTAGACGGCAACAGTTACGTATCGGCCGTATTGGCGACGGTCAGTGAATTGGAGCCATTGCCGTACAGCCGCGAGGAGGTTCGCGACATTGCGGCAGTTTATCGTGGCGTCGAGGCGTTCGCCGATGAGCGCGGCACGAGCGAGGCCGCGTTTATTGCCGCCGCCGCCGATGCCGACATTGTCCACGTGGCCGCCCACGCCATTGTCGATGAGCAACACCCGCTCGACAGCGCGCTCGTTTTAAACATTGATTCAACCGGCACCGCATCAGCAGACGGCTTGTTGCACGTCTGGGAGGTTTTCGATCGGTTACGCTTGCAGGCTTCCTTAGTGGTGTTATCGGCCTGTCGTTCTGGCGTTGGGCGCGATGGCTCGGGCGAGGGGCTCGCCGGGCTGCAGCGAGCGTTTCTTTACGCTGGTGCGCGCTCGGTGCTGGCATCGCTGTGGAACGTCTCGGATCGCTCGACGCGTAAATTAATGGTGGCGTTTCATCGCGAGCTCCGTCGTGGTGTCGACCGCGCCAGTGCGTTACGCGCGGCGCAGCTGCAGTTGCTAAGTATGGAGACGAGCGACGATCAATACCTGCAACACCCCTACCATTGGGCGGCGTTCGAACTAACGGGCGACCACCGCGCCTCGCTACCGGCGTCGCCTTAGACGCGAAGGCTTTGTTGGTGCGTGTTAATCGTAACGGTGCCGGTTAAGCCGAGCGACACTGGCGTGTCCATACGGTCGATAATCGCTTGCAACGGTTCCGGTTCGCCGACCCCAAATCCTTGCACGTAGTCGATACCCATCTCGGTCAAGATATTGAGTGTGATCTCATCTTCGACGTACTCGGCAACGGTGGAGGCATTGATGACCCGCGCGATGTCGATAACGGCCCGCACGATCGCTTGGTTTAGGGCATTAACGGCGAGGTTGCGAATGAATCGGCCGTCGATCTTTATGACATCGAACGGTAACGACTCGAGGTGACCGAACGAGCTGTAGCCAGCGCCGAAGTCATCGAGCGCGACGCTACAACCCGCCTGTTGTACGGCGTGTATAAAGCGTCGCGCGTGCTCCAACGAGCGAATCGCCGTCGACTCGGTTATCTCGAAACAAAGCGAATCCGGCGACAAGCCGCTCTCACCGATGGCTTGCAGCAAAAAGTCGATGAATTCTTGGTCGGCCAGGGTCTGTGCGGCGATATTGATCGCATACGTCGAAAAATTGATCTCGAGCACGTTGTCGGCGCTGCCGAGCTGCGCGAGCGTTTGGCTAATGACCCATCGATCGACGGCGGGCATCATCTGGTAGCGCTCGGCCGCAGAAAGAAATTTGCTGGGTGCGATCAAGCTACGGTCGTCGTTCACCATGCGGGTCAGTATCTCGTAGCGCTCATTGTTTACCGACTCGCCGACCGGACGGATGTTTTGGGCGTACAGCACAAAGCGATTGTTGAGTAGCGCCGATTGCAAATTACTGATCTCGGAAAGATCGTTGCGCCGTTGAACGATGCTGTTATCGAGATTCTGATAAACGACGACTTGATTGCCACCGCGTGCTTTCGCCGAGCGTGAGGCGAGTTCTGCAACGCTCATCGCGAGCGCGCCGGAGTCGGCGTGATCGGGCAGCATCGCAATACCGATACTGAGTGTCAGTTCGCCGGTGTATTCTCGGCCCCAAGCGATACGCGTGAGTTTGGATCGCATCCGCTCCGCAAATTCGTGGGTGGAATCCAGATCAAACCCAGGAACAAAAACATGACCGCTGTCGCCGGTCATCAACAGCTCGCCGCCGACATCGATAGCGAGCCGTTCGACCATTTGCTCGACGGTGGCAATTAACTCATCGCCACGTTGATGGCCGATGCTGTCGTTAACGACATGCATTCGGTCGATATCGAACATCAATAACCCGCTGCTGGCGTGCTGCGCGACGTGCGCATCGATCGACTCGATATATTGGCTGCGTTTGCCGCACTTACGAAGCGGCTTGGCGCATTGCAGCAGGCTACTGATTTTGACGCAAACAGCGCGCAGCAATTGCAAGTCGGCGCGGGACAACGGTGCCGGACTGATTAGTGTCAGCGATGCGCCGTTTTCCGAATCACGCGACAGCACCGGCACCGAGACGACCATACAACCGCGTTGCTGATCGACTCGGAAGACATCGAGTACGCGTGGTTCCTCCGACACCTGAACGCGCCGAGTCTCCTGGCCTTCGCGATGCAGCCGGCCAAGCTCACGCATCCAGCGCGCTTTCGCGTCGGGTTCGATCGAGCGTGAGCCGGGTGACGTGACCAGTTGATTGAGCGCCGGGCACAGCAGCGTAACGAGCATGGCCGATGTGCGTTGGCGCGTCTGCGTTAAAACGGTTGGGATCACGCCGAAGTCAGGCTGCGCGGCAATCAATTGATCGAGCTTGGCAAGAAAATCGACGTGGTTCGTCGGGGCGACGGTAATCTCTGTGCGCCGCTGGTTGGCGCTAGAGATACGAAGGTAGTTCCCGATACAGCGAAATAGGCGCTCAACACCGGTCAGATCGGCGCGTATCGCGTCGGTCTCGTGATGCGCGAAACGCAGATGCACCGTCGCGACAGCCGTATCGGTGTCTTCAGCGAATAACGGGACAGCAACCGCTGCTTGGACTTTACCGCTGCCGGTCGTGATCGCCGTTATTGTCGGTGTTGCGAGCGACTCGGGCTGCTGCGCCCACGTTCGGTCAGTAAACTCGGCGGGCGCCACCATCACGGTGTGCTGCTCGCTATCGACGATGATGATTGCGAGACAGTCGGTGAGTGCCTCAAGAATTTGCTCGCTAAGCTCATTGAGCACCGCCAGGTCACATGCCTGGTGCCTGGGAGGCTGGGTCGTCATTAAGGCCGATACCTATTACACGCTAGCGCGTGGTCGGTATCGGCGGGCCGGCGCAAATCTTTAGGTGCTTAGGTATTCGATTCGCGTAAGTGGTCTGTCGGTTCTGCGAGGCCTTTTAAGCGTCGTAACAGCGTCGCTACCGAGTATGGCTTCGCCATGAACTCAAATTCACGCGGTACCACTTCCGTATGGCCCGACGTCAGCAAAATTTGGATGGCTGGATTCAGCTTACGTGCCGTTCGCGCGACATCGATGCCATTGAATGGGCCAGGCATGACGATATCGGAGATCAGCATGTCGAAGTCGGTTTGGCCGTTCAAGGCTTCGATCGCTTCCGAGCCGCTGGCGCAATCGCGTACCTGATACCCAGACGCTTCCAACGCGCGTCGCGTTAGCCGGCGGATCTTGTCTTGATCTTCGACCAGCAAAACGGTTGGTGAGACGGTCGAGAAGCGCGACGTTTGCATGACAGGTGCGCCGTCGCTGTCGCGTTGATTCGCCGTAATCGCCGGGAACAAAAGATGCACCGTTGAGCCAGTATTGAGCACCGACTCGATTTCCACGTTGCCCTCGCTTTGGCGCATAAAGCCGTACACCGTGCTCAAGCCTAGACCGAGTCCGGATGACTTACCCGTATGACTGCGCCGTGTTGAGAAAAACGGTTCCATCGCTCGTTGTGCGGTGTTGTCATCCATGCCGCAACCGTTGTCGCTGATCGACAAGCGGAAAAACTGACGGCCATCGGGCGCATCGTCTGTACGCAAACGTATGTCGACGCGGCCGTCTTTTGAGATCGCGTCGCGGGCGTTGAATAAGACATTTAATAGCGCCGTCGTCAGTGAGGCGCGATCGATCTCGACCCGAGCGGGTGCGAGATCGAGTGTGAGTTCAATGCTCTCGCCCAACGTGTTGCGAATTAGCGCTTCGTTATCGAGCAAAAATTCATCAAGCTGCAATTGTTCCGGGTGCAGAGCTTGCTGGCGTGCGTAGGCAATCGAAGAAGCCATGTCCCACGCCCGGTGGAATGTGCACCAGTGTCCTCTGGAGGGCGGTCAACTCCAGTGAAGTCGTCAACCCGTGAGTGATTGAGGCGGGACGCATGTCTTTAA
>JBCDBO010000142.1:0-6589 GCA_039183535.1 Pseudomonadota bacterium
CAAAGGTCGCCAGTAAGAATACCGTTCTGTTCGGACCAACAGGACTTGTCGAGGCAAAAGGCGGTTCAAGTATCCTAAACGACAAGTTGTCGGTGACAGGGTCCAGTCGCTGACGAGAGCGTAATGTCTCACGACGACGAAGTAGTTCTTGATAACGCGTCTGTACGACCTCGTAGTCCCGGTTCAGTTGCTTTAGGTTTTTCTCGACATCCGCAATCTTATCGACGTCTTGGCGCAAACTACCGACTGCGTCTTGTTGCTGACGAAGCTGAACGCGAAGGCTAGCTAGTTCAACCTCTGTGTTGCTAAGCAATAGCTTTAAGTTCTGATAAATCGGATTCGGCTCAGCACCGCTATCGCTATCGATAACACCGCCACCCGCAGTTGCGAGCTCTTGTTTGCACTGGGCCTCTAGCTGCGACAACGTGTCCTGCAACGATAAGATTCTTGGGTGCTTGTCGGTGAACTGAAGTTGCAGCGCGGAAAGTTCTGTACGCAATGCCGTAAGTTGGCTTTGCTGGGAGCACGGCAAAATCAACGGACCACCATTATTAGTAACGATGGGTGATTCGCCAGCCAGTTGACGACGGAGTTCGTCGCGTTTTTCTGTAAGAAGTCGAATGTCCGACTGAGTCTGCTCAATCGAGGCGACACCGTTCTGCAAACGCGTGTAGTAGTCGCCGCGATTATCGGGCATATACCCAAGGTTGTTTTTCTTAAACTCAGCGAGAGCTTCCTCTGCGTCCAGCAATCTGCCCTCGTGATCGTCGATCTCTGCACCGAGTGCTTGCTCGGTTATCTCGGTGTCATCGCCCTGGCCTTTTAACGAACCCTCGACAAACGTATTGACGATCGACGCGACAACAGCCCGGGCCTTTTCACGATCCGTATCGGTGTAGCTAACATCGAACACGTTGCGGTCGCGATTTCCTTTAACCTTGATCTGGGTCTGCAGACGCGTAATCAGCCGTTCGAACTCGCCTGGTGTTCCAGCCCGCAGCGCCAAGTCAGTCTCGCGCGCCACCGTTTCCAAATGTGGTCGTGTTAGCAACGCACGACTGGCCGCTTCAACCTCGGCTTGTAGGTTGTCGCGTATCGTCAAGCCACTAAAAATAGGATCGAGTAAGCTTTCTGTTTCGAGATAAACCTTGGAGGACGCCGCGTATTCGTTTGGCATGGTGTAAACGAAATACCAACCGCCCAACGAGACTAGCCACGCTAGCCCAAGGGCTGGCCAACGGTAACGCCACATCCCGCGAGCGTACTCAAGCGCTTCGGCAATTAGTTCTTGAACGTTCACAGTACCAGTTCTTAATTAATCAGTCGGTAGCGTCTTCGACGGCGATGACGCGTTAGAAAAACGATTCCGGAATAATAATGACGTCGCCTGGCAACATCCGCACATTCTGCTCGATATCGCCATTGTTCAGTAAGTCGTCGAGGCGAACCCGAATCTCCGTCCGTTGACCGTTCACGTTTCGAATTAGTTTTGAGCGGTTCCCGGCTGCGAACTCCGACAATCCGCCCACTTGGATCATGACGTCGAGAACGGTCATGCCTTGCGCGTATTGCAAGGACTGTGGCGCTACCGCCTGCCCAACCACTCGAATTAACTGGTCGGCCTTGCCGACGAAGCTCTGCATGATAACGGTGACAACAGGCGACCGAACGTACTCGGTCAATACCCCTTCAATGTCTCGCGCTAATTGAGTCGGTGTTCGACCTGCGGCTTGTAGGTCCTCGACAAGCGGGGTCGAGATCTTACCGTCCGGTCGAACCTGGACTGCTGTCGACAAATCATCGTGGTCCCAAACAAAGATCTCGAGCGCGTCACCCGGTCCAATTTGGTACTCGGTTGCATCTGAAGGGCTCTGCGCTGTGATATCGGCAGCGTCAATACCGCCGCCGCGACACGCTGCAAGAACAACGATGCAGCTCATCGTGAGCACGAGCTTACTGACTGTTGTGCGAAGCATTATGGCGATTATCTCCCTGGCCGACCTCAACGAGCGCCGATTTTTTGCAGTAATTCTGTAGCGGCACCGCGCGAAGCGAACATCGCGTCGGTTTCCAACGCCTTGCGCAATTGGGACGTTGCCGCGCGATCGTCACCCGCCGTACTTAATGCGACGGCTAAATGGTAGCGAATTTCTGGGTCCTGCGCGCCTTGCTGCAGCGCGTGCCGCAATCGGGCCGTAGCCCCCTGAATATCCCCTTGTTGCACCAAAATCCAACCCAGCGTGTCATTTGCTTGCGGATTGTCTGGACTCAGGTCGACGGCGCGCCGCGCCAGCGTTTCGGCTTCGCCCATCGTGCCCTCAACCGACAAGATCCAAGCGAGGTTGTTAAGTGCTGCGACATCATCCGGATCGGTCGCTAACACTTGCCGATAGTGCGTCGCAGCATCGCTTGGCCGCCCCATCGCTGCCAACATGTGCGCGTAATTTCGCCGCAATGAGACCTCGTTCGGACTGTCTTCCAGGGCGGCCAACAACAGCGCATCCGCATCGTCTTGACCTGCGCGCATTCGTGCGAAGGTTGCTCTTTCGAGTGCTGCGTCCGTCGGAGACATCTCATAGGCACGGGTCAATGCACTCGCCGCGGCGGCGTATTCACCCATCGCGAGTGACGCCTGCCCGTCCAAATCGACCGGTCCTGCCTCGTCTGGGAAATCGGCGACCAAACGCCGTGCCGTCGCCTTGGCAGCAGCCGGATCGCCGGCCGCGAGCTGCGCGAAACCGGTCAGCAAGCGAGTCCCGAAACCGGCCCCTTCGACAACAGTAAGGGTGCGAAGCGCTTGATTCGCTTGACCGGACGCGAGTTGGGCGCGGGCCAACCCATGGCGCATTTCGCCACTGTCCGGCCAATTGGCGACGGCGTCGGTCATCACCCGAATCGCCGCCTCGAAGTCTCCAAGGCCAAGCTGAGTCAGCCCAAGGCTGTATGCAGCGCCAGGGTCACCCGGCGCGAGCGCAGCCGCCTCGTTGGCATACGTTAGCGCCGCCTGAAGATCACCTGTCGCACGATAGTGCTCCGCAAGCGCCAAGCGCGGAACGAATGCAGCAGCACTGGCTTCCGCAGCGCGTTTAAGCCAAATGACCGCCTCGTCTGTACCGGCCTCGGACTCGGCAGCAAGCCTCGCCATCGCCAGCATCACCGGAACCGAGTCGGGGTCGGCGTCAATGGCTCGCTCAATCTCCGCGCGCGCGCGATCGCTGTCGCCAGCGCTCGTATGGACGCGAGCGATATCCAGATAGAACGTACCTTGGTCTGGCTGCAGCTCTTTTGCTCGCTGAAAATACGCAACCGCTTTATCAGGTTGATTGGCCGCTTCTGCGACGACTCCGGCTGCACGCAGCGCGGAAACGTTGTCGGGCCATTGCGTGGCAACGGCATCAACTTCCTCGACCGCGGTGACAGAATCGCCGCGCCGTAGTTTCGCCAAAGCCACCAAGACGTCTTTTTCCCAACGTTCGCCAGACGCAGCATCAAAATCAGCAAGCGTCGCCTCAGCGGCGGACAGCTCGCCTTGCGAAATTTGCGACAAAGCCAAGCCGAAACGGAGTTCAGCGTTATCTGGATCGGCAGCGAGCGCGTTCCGATACCGCGCAACACCAGCCTCCGGTCGACCGCTGGCAACCGAGGTCCGTAGCGCTAACTGCAGCAGTGCCGGGTCCGCGTCGCCCCGCTCCAGCAGCGGCTCAAGCAAAGCCTCAGCGTCTCGGACCCGTCCTTGGCGCAAGCGAACCTCCGCTAACAGTCGGCGCGTCATCGCATTTTCCGGCGCTGCGACGCGCACGCGCTCCAACTGCCTCTCGGCTTGGCCTAACTGGCCGCCGACCAAGTGCGCCCGCGCGGCTAGCAACGCGAGTTTTGTGTCCTTGGGGTACGCTTCCATTAGCGGTTGGACGACGGCCAGCGCGTCGTCGGCGTTACCGGCGGCAAGTTCGACGGACGCGCGCAAGTAAAGCGTGACAAAACTGTTCGGTAGCAGTCGCTCAAGCTCGATTAGTGCCTCATCCGCAGCCCCGACATTGCCCGCGTCAAGCACGGTCGATACCAATCCGGCGAGCGCACGAGACTGTACGTCGATGGTAAGCGCAGGGTCTTCCAGAATCGTCTCGAACGCGGCAATCGCGTCCTCAGAACGAAGCTCCGCTCGCATCAACTCGGCGGACGCAAGCTGCGCCTCAACCCAATCCGGATGCTCCTCTATCAGCGCATCCAGCATTTGTCGTGCCTTGGCGCTATCACCGTCTGCCTGGTAGGTCGATATAAGCCCGACACTGGCCTGCGGCTGCTCGGCATCGATCGCCAACACGGCGGCATAGGCGTCGCGCGCCGCGGTTTGTTGATCGGTTAGCTGCAACGCAGCGGCGCGCATCAGCAACACCTGGATCTTTTCTGTCGGAGACAGCGAATCGACGATATCGACTTGCTCGAGTAGCTCGGCCGAGCGACCCAGCGACAGCAGTGCCTCACCGAGCGGGACCGCCGTACGCGATGGCTCGGCACCGAGTTCGGCCGCTCGCTTGAATTCGAATACCGCCTGTTCGAGCTCACCCAGGTGTAATGAGGCATTGGCGAGCAACAGTCGTGCCTCAACGTTGTTAGTGTCGCTCGACAGGACAGCTTTCGCATCGAGCACGGCAGCGCGTTCATCGCCGGCCTCGAACGCTGCCTGGCCACGCGCCAGACGCTCCTCGTTATCGACACTGAAATCGCAGGCACTGATGCCAACCAGTGACGCGACGGTAAGCGCGGCTAGGCGGACGCATCGCCGCAAACGGGAAACGAGTGTCGATTTTTTTAACATAAAAATGGTTTTCACGTTGTCACGGATGCGGATTGCCGATGGGTTGACCCGCTCGCTGGGACCGTCGTCGGTCAAGAAAGTGCGACTAGGCGCCGTCGCCGCCTCGCCATCCCCGATCCCTAGAACGATAACGCAACACGCGTACTGGAGACAGTGCAGAGAGCACGTTTGGTCGCTAGGCGTGGGTCACAGTTGGCGAAATGCCGCCTATTCCGTTGCGGCGGCGGGAATGGTCAGCTTCATGGTCGTCCCGTGGCCCGGCTCAGACTCGACGCTGACATCGCCGCCAAGCATTCGCAGGTACTCCCGCGTCTGGTAGACACCGATACCCATTCCTTGGCTACCTTTCGTACTGATAAACGGGCTGAACAATTGGCTTCGAATGAACTCGCTGGTCATCCCGATGCCGGTATCGACGATGGTCACGACAACACGGTCTTCTGGCTGACTATCAGCGACCCGAATATCTATTGAACCAGTCGCATCCGTCGCCTCCTGAGCGTTTCGGATGAGATGGCCAAGCACCGCCTCAAGTCGGTCCGGGTCTGCAAAAACCGGATACTCGTCACGCTCTGCGGTGAGCGTTGGAACCGGCTCTCGCTGGGCCGATCGATCTATCGCTTTATGAATCAGCGACAGCACATCAACACGTTTGTTCGCTCCGCTGGCACTGCGTTCTCGCAACTGAGTCAACAAGCCCTCCATGCGCCGGACTGAATTGTCGATCGTCATAAACGCGTCATCGACGAAAGCTGGGTTATCTCGAAATTTCTCCGAATTTTGCACAATCAGTCGTTGCTGACCGATCAGATTGTTTAAATCGTGCATGACGAAGGCCGTGAACTTATTGAATGCTTCGAATTGCCGGCTCTGGGCAAGCTGCCTTGATGTGTTGCGCTCAGCTAGGTAACTCGCGACCTGCTGGCCCGCCGTTTTCAGCAGATCATAATCTTCGTAGTTCAGCCGGCCGCTTTCTGAACGAATATCCAGCTCGACGAACCCAAGCAAAAGACTCTCGTGCTGTAAGGGCACCAACACAGCGTTTCGCTCGAACGGCAACGTGTCCAGTGTATGTTCTATCGATTCGTACTGGTCGGGTTGCTGGCGGGCTTCTCGAAGATCGAGTACCCAGCGCCGCAGTTCGAGAAACTCGATGAGTGGATGATCGAATGGCAGCTCGTCAGAACGCATCAATTTGCCATGCGCGTATTCGCGAACAAACACTTCTGCCTCTGGGTTTACGGTCCACAAAGCCCCTGACTCCGCGCCGATAATTTGCGCGAGACCGTGTAGACACCGCTCGCCAAGCGGTTGTTCATCGCCGCCCCTGGACAAGCGCTGCGTTAGCAGTGCCCACTCCTCACGGTAGTCATACTTGTTTTCGTAGAAGTGCTTACTAACCCAGACTTTTACCGTCGAACGTAACGAGTCCGAAAACAGCGCCCAGACAAGTAAAGCAAGCGCTGCTATAAAAAATATCGCTTGCAGCAGTGGGCCCCAAACAAGTTGCAGTGACTGCAACCAGAAGCCGACGGCCGCCATTGCCAACAGATAGATTCCCGCCCCGAGTACCGACGTTGTGTAAAAAATGATCTGTCTCGAGACAAACACGCCAACATTCAGTATCGCGCTGCGCTGCAGCCCGATTGCCACCACCGGCGGCGCCAGGGATATAAAATAGCCGCGCGGTGCCTCAAGCAGCGGGATCGGAACGGAAAACAAACCGGCATGCGCCGCTAAGCAAAGAACAAACGCCGCTGGGATGCCCAAGCC
>JBCDBO010000143.1:0-6554 GCA_039183535.1 Pseudomonadota bacterium
GACCGATTCACTCGGGTAAAACTCGGCGTCGATGCGCGACTCAAGCGCCGGTAGCCGCTCGGTGGCGGCCGAGATATCGCTGTTAATTAATGAGCGCAAATACGCGAGCTCAACGCGCAGATCGGTCAACGGATCGGTCGTGTTGATTTGATCGAGCTCGGTCCGAGTTAACGCATGTAGAGCGGGGTAGTACTGATCGGCCGTTCGTGTCTGCGCGTCGGCTGGGTTAGCGCCGACCAAGGCTAGCCCGGCGAGTGCGAGTACGAGCGTGGCTTGTTGAGTGAGCGCTAGTGCCAAGCGCAAGCGTTGCCACAAGTGGGGTCTGGGTTGGCGTCGGTTTCGAATCGTTCTCAAGCGATAGCCGGTGGCGCGTTGTTGTTGTTTTCGAACCCTAACACGATTAATGCCAGTCGACTTATGTTACGTCTGTTACTAAATTTTCGCCGACGTACAACCGACTAAGCGCCGCCCGAAGCAATTCCGACTGACATTAATATGTGGCAAAAATACAACGAACAAGCGATTTTCTTTTGCGCCGGCGCTACACGCGAACTATGATTGCCCACGGCCCGGTGAAAAGCCGGAAATAAACCTGACTTATATGACTATTCCGACTGTTTCAAAAACAGCATTTACCAGGGGACTAACTTAATGAAACGCACTTTTACCGCCAAAGCGCTGCTTAGCGCCGGCGCCGTTGCGGCCGCACTCGGTGGCTACAGCGCACCGACACTGGCGCAGGAAGACAGGGCGATCGAGGAAATCGTGACGACCGGTACGCGCCGGGCGGAGCGTTCCGCTTCCGATTCGCCGGTACCGGTCGATGTCATCTCGGCGTCGGACTTACAGCGTATGCCGTCCGCCGACGTGCAGGACATGCTCCGCGCCGCCGTGCCATCGTTCGACGTCAACACCCAGCCGATTAGTGATGCGGCAACGATTGTTCGACCGCCGAACATTCGTGGCCTGTCGCCAGACCAAATTTTGGTCTTGGTTAACGGCAAGCGTCGTCACCGCGGCTCGATCATCTCGTTCCTCGGTGGTGGTATTGCCGATGGTGCGCAAGGTGTCGATATCAGTGCGATACCGTCGCTGGCGATCAAGCAGATCGAAGTACTGCGTGACGGTGCATCGTCACAGTACGGATCGGATGCTATTGCCGGGGTCTTGAACTTCATCCTTCGCGACGATGCCGAAGGCGGCGAAGTCATTGTCAATTACGGTTCGACGTTTGAAGGCGACGGTGATAACTACCGTATCGCCGGTAATATCGGCTTCCCACTGGCCAACGATGGTTTCATCAACCTGACCGGTGAGTTGAACGACGTTGAGGGCACGGTACGCTCCGTTGTCCGTGACGATGTCGCCGCAGCGATCGCGGGTGGTTACACGCCGGTGGGCGACTTCCAGGCGATTAACTCGTACACATCCGAAGTGCCGCAGTACTGGGGTCAGCCGGACGTTGAGGACGACATCAAGTTTTTCGTTAACGGCGCTATCCCGATTAACGAAGACAATGAGTTCTACTTCTTCGGTAACTACGGCGAGCGCACCGTCACCGGTGGCTTCTTCTACCGCAACATCGTTGGCCCGACGACCGGTCAACAACGCGGTGGTGTTTACCGTGGTCCGACTGTCGATCCATTAACCGGTTTGGCCGATCCGAACGGTGTCCCGTCCATCTTGGTCGGTGATCTTGATGGTGTTGGTGTCGGTGGAACCTGTATCGACGGTATTCCGTTGAACGGTGTTATCCCGGATCAAACGTTCCTCGACCAGACAGCGGCTGATCCGAACTGCTTCTCGTTTGCCAACACGATTCCGGCTGGTTTCGTACCGCGCTTCGGTGGCGACAACGAAGACTCGGCATTTGCTGTCGGTCTTCGTGGTGAAGTGAATGTCGGCTCAGGTCTCTTATACGACGTGAGCGCGCAGCGTGGGTCGAACCGTACGGACTTCTTCATCCGTAACACGATCAACGCATCGCTCGGTCCGAATACGCCACGTGACTTCGTTCCGGGTGGTCAAGAGCAAACTGAGACTGTCATTAACGCGAACTTCTCGTACGCGATTGACTCGGGTTTGGCATCGGATCTGAACATCGCATTCGGTGCGGAGTACCGCGAAGAGGAATTTGATCTCTTTGCTGGCGATCCGGCCTCGTTTGCACTCGGTCCGTTGGCTGACCAAGGCTTCTCGTCGAGCTCGAACGGTTTCGGCGGATTCCCGCGTGATACGTCAGCGACGCAGGATTCGACGGCGTTCTACATCGACGTTGAAGCTGACGTAACGGAGCGCCTGACGCTGCAAGCAGCTGTGCGTTACGAAGACTTCAGTGAGTTTGGTGATACGACGAACGGCAAAATCGCCGGTATCTTCGATCTTACCGATACCGTTAGCCTCCGCGCTGCGTTCTCGACTGGCTTCCACGCACCGACCGCTGGTCAGGCGAACATCACCAACGTAACCACACAGAACGTTGGCGGTGTATTGGTTGACCAAGGGACGTTGCCGCTGTCGTCAGCTGCCGGTCAGCTCGCTGCTGACTTCATCGCGAGCGCCGGTAACGGCCGGCCGGAACTTGGTCCGGAAGACGCGACCAACTACGCCTTCGGTGTTGCGTTCGACATAGGCGCGACCTCGTGGACGATCGATTACTACAACATCGAAGTCACCGATCGTGTTGCACTGGGTGCAAACGTTGACTTCCTCGACGCCCTGAACTTCGCGGATGGCAACGTCAACGGTTACACGACGGTGTCTGATGCTCTCGCTGGTTTGGATGCCGACGGCATCATCAACCGCCAGCAGTTCCTGGGTCTCGATGATCTGTCGCAGTTTCGCTTCTTCTCGAACAGCTTTGACACGACCACGACCGGTTTCGACATCGTCGGTAACACCGGTTGGGACGCGTGGGGCGGTAGCTCGCAGTTGACGATCGCGTTCAACTGGAACGACACGGAAGTGGACAGTGTCGGTACCCTCAACCCGATCAGCGCCGGCCGTGTGCAAGCGCTTGAAGATCTGCTGCCGAACCTTCGCGGTAACGTCACCTGGACGCATCTCCAAGGCGACTGGCGCGGTTTGGTTCGCGGTACGTACTTCGGTGAGTGGGACGACACCGGCAACGGCGTAAACGACATCGGTGCTGAAATCCTTGTCGACGTTGAAGTTGGCTACACGTTCAACGACAACATCGAAGTGATTGCCGGTATCGCCAACATCTTCGATACGTTCCCCGATGAGAACCCGTTCGCTGGTTCGCTGGGCCAACAGTACTCAGAAGCCAGCCCATTCGGCTTCAACGGTGCGTCTTGGTACCTGCGCGGACGCTTCTTGTTCGGCAATTAATTCACACCGAGTTGTGTGTGAGAAAGCCCCGCTTCGGCGGGGCTTTTTTTTGGCGTATGGAGAATCGGGCCGAGACGGCCGTGCTACAACTTCGTTTACCAACGTTGTTATCGGGCCGAGACGGCCCTCCTACATCTTCGTTTGCCACCGCGGTGATCGGGTCGGGACGGCCCTCCTACAACTTCGTTTGCCACCGCCGTGATCGGGCCGGGGCGGCCCTCCTACAACTTCGTTCACCCTCCGGTGGAGGAGCGGCGGCCCCGCCGCGAGCCAGCCGCGGCTGACAACAATACCGCCATCATCGGGCCGAGACGGTCGTCGTCCATCTTCGTTCACAGATCGACAAATCGGCGCCTACCTACTGCGATATCTGTGCCTCGCGCGCTTCGATAACCGCCTGTAAGCGTGCGATCCGCTGCTCGATGTGCTCACATTCCTCGGTCAACGCCCGCTTCCGAGCGTCATCGGACGCATCGGCGAGCGCCGCCTGGCATTCCTTAAGCCGTTGCTCGAAGTGGCTGCGTTGCTCTTTCAACTTCGCCAGCGATTCCGCTTTGTCCGCTTTATCGAACACCAACGCATCGGGCTGCTCGGCGGCCTTGCTGGCGCTTTCGTCGGTCGATTTCTTTTTCTCAACCGGTGGAATAAAGAGCTTCTCCGTCGGCCACGCACGCGTGTTCATAAACGTCGGCGAGACAATCTCAATGCCGGCATCATGCAAGCCGTCAACCACATACGCGCGAAGCTCCCGCCGCTTACCAATCAATTTATTCAGCTCCGTAAGCAGCCCCGAGACAACATAGGTCACCGAAAAATCGCCAAGCGAGCGAATCTCAACATACGGCTTATCGAGCCCGGTTTTCTCGGCCGCCGCGAGCAACACGGCCTCGATTTGCCGCCGCGGCACGTCGTAGCCCAACGACAAATCGACCGACAGAATCGTGCCGGACGGGCGCATGACCTTCACCGGGTTTTGCACGAGATAAAGGTTCGGCAACGTCGTTAAATCGCGCTGCTCGGTTTGGATCTCAACGTGCAGCAAATCCATTTCCGAAATTCGGCCGAAGTACTCGCCAACCGCAATAAAGTCACCCGGCCGAAAGCTATCGACGATACGCAGCGTAATGCCAGCCATCATATTGCCGACCAACGTGGCGGAGGACAGGGCAATCGTTGCCGAGACGACGATGCCGAACAGACCGATCAGCTGACCGGTCAATGCAGAGCCAATCGGTAGCAGTAAAATCAGCGCCAGTACGCCGCCAATCAAGCAGCCTATCTGGATTAACTGCTTACGAAACGCGAGATGAGCTTTGCCCTCGTAGGTCGCGTCGAGTCTTGCATTGACAAACCGCGCCGCGAAGAACATCGCACCGAGAACGACGGCCGTTTGAGCAGCTTTCATGATTATCGTCGTGATTTCCACACGCGCACCTTTGCTTCGGACCGACCAACAACGCGGTCGATTCTAGCAAGCTCCGCTGCGGACCACGGGCTAAGTGCCGAGGCCGGTCTACCGCTAACTGCTGATGTGGCTGTTTACGAACTCAATAGAGGCTCTGGCTTATCGCGCTACAAAGCGTTTTCGACGTGGGCCACGCGCAAGCTCCAGTGCAGGTCAACGACTTAGCGCCGGGAGCTTACTGCTGGGCTTTCTACGAACCCATTAAACGCCTAGGCATTTCGCGCTAACACGTATTCCTAAGGTAGGCGGCGTGCACACTCCGATACCGGCCACAGATGTAGCATCGAGGTCGGCTTACCGCTAGCTGCTAGAAGGACCGTCGACGAACTCAATAGAGGCTTTGGCCTATCGCGCTACAAAGTATTTTTCGACGTGGGCCACGCGCAAGCTCCGGTGCAGGCCAACGACTTAGTGCCGAGGCCGCTCTACCGTTAACCGCTAAGGTGGCTGTCTACAAACTCAATAAACGCCTTGGCTTTTCGCGTTAAGAAGTGATTTTCAAGGTAGGCCGCGTGCAGCGCGCCGCCGCTGATCTTCCAGTCAGGCAGTATCCGCACCAGTGTGCCGCGCTCCGCATCGGACCGGCATAAGTACTCCGGTAAGCGCGCAATGCCCGCACCGGCACGGCACGCATCGCGGCATGCGGCTAACGATGCAACGTGGAACCGCGGGAACACCCGCAGCGTTGTGTGCTCGCGCTCGCGGCTGAGTTGCCAGCTCTGGCCTTGTTGATCGGCATGCAAATCGATAATCGGCACGTTACGCAGTTGCTCGGGAATCGATGGCTTCGTGTGCGCCGCGAGAAAACTCGGCGCGCACCACAGCGCATCGGCGAGCTGGCCGATCTTCACACTTGTGTAACCCGGCAATAGCGTTTCCGGTTTGTGCAGTACAAGCTCGGCCGGTTTGCCGCGGCCATTGTCACCGGTCTCGTATGGTCGCACGTCAATCCGAATGCGCTCATGCTGCGCCACAAAGGCCTCGACGAGTGGCGTGAGCAGGGGATCGGGCTCGGTCAGTATCGCGCTAATCACCAATACGCCGCTCGGTGCCACCCGGTAACCACGCGCGGCCGCTTCGGCGTCTTCCGTCGCTTCAACAACGCGCAGGCAATGCTGGTAGTACTGGCGGCCAATGTCGGTCAAGCGTAGCCGCCGCGTAGATCGTTCGAGTAGGCTAACACCCAGGCGATCTTCAAGCGACGTAATTCGCCGACTAACGGTCGAGCGTTCGAGTCCAAGCGCTTTGCTGCCGCCGGTGATCGTGCCGGATTGCACCACCTGCGCAAATAAGATCATGTCGCCGGTCATGCGGGTTGCTGCGGGTGTCGTCACGGTGTTCGCCTCTCGCTGATCGCTATCCTCTGAGTCGTCCGTACGAGCGTTTGATTCGCCAGCCGGCTGCGCACCGGCGCGTGCTTTCTTACGTCGCACGTTCATAGACCGTTTGATCCATGGCGACGAAAAACGTTACAGCTGTTCGTCGCGGGTGCACGGTCATTCGTCTCTTAACGGCTTGGATGCCGCAACTCGGCAAACGGTTGCGAGGCTTACACAACAAATCAGTGCACCATTGCGGTGCCGTGTAGACAGCGTTCGCTGTTTCTGTTGAAACGAACTCGCAGTGGCGCGACGACTATTTTTTGCGAAGCGGGCCGGAGGATTTGTACGGATTAAACTCATCCGACCGATGCAGCTCGTCTTTCATCGAGCGTGCCGATTTAGCGCCGGCCGCAGAA
>JBCDBO010000144.1:0-6529 GCA_039183535.1 Pseudomonadota bacterium
CGGCGACAAAAAGAAACGCCGGCAGCCATCGCTGCCGGCGTTTCGTCAATACGCCCGGGGGGGGTGTCTCCGGGGGGGCGGGAGACGTTTTAGGCGGCCTTAACTTCTTTCTCGACTTTCGCTTTTGCTTTGCTGACCGTGCTGCGGGCTTTGCTCGCGGCTTTGCGGGTCTTTTTAGCCAGCGAGCTTTCGCGTAAGTCCGAAATCGTGTCGCCGATCAGGCCGCGGACGTCGCCGCCGGCATCACGGAGAATGGTGACCGTCTCGCGGGTGTTATCGACGACGCGACGGGTCAGGCGCGGCAGAATGTCGAATTGACGGCGAGCGAGCGCTTGTACGCTGTCGGCGTCAGCGACGTCGGCAAGGTACTCGCTGAGTGCCAACACTTCGTTTTCAACGGCGCGCGCTTGAGCGCGGACCAGTTTGTCCGTTGTTTGGTGCGAGATCGACGACATCTTCAGTGATGCGTCGGCCAGTTTTTGCACCGGCTTTTGGCCGCCTTCGATCCAACCGCTGGCTTTCTTAACGGTCGTTTGGGCTGAGTTCAGAACGGTTTCCGCTTGCGCGCGGGCACGTTCGGCGGTGCGTGAGTACATTTCTTCAAGTGCCATCTGCAGTGCTCCTTTGGTGCGGTGCAACAATGTTGCGCTGCACAATAGTGCTGCCTAGGGCCGATGTCAACCCCAAAATTCGTTTTTTTTATGTTGACTCGGCCATGCGACAGCCGCGGGCGAGGCCCGACGCGCCAAGGCCGACAGCGCTGGTCAGCATGAGTGTCGGTTCGTTGACGCTATTCGGCGACAAAGTGTGATTGGGCTCACAATCAGGCTGCGAGAGCGTTCACAGAATCGTCAGAAAAATGGCGCTTTTGTGGGCGTGGTACCGCCAAGGCTATAGCTTCGCTGTTCCTAGTAATGACTGGGCTGCTGCCCGCAGCGCCCGCTGGAACATACAGACATGGCCGATGTCACCGCAGTACCGCGTCGTATTGGCGTTTTGGTCGCCCTTGTTGGCGCCATCTCATCCGCCGGGCCCGCGCAGGCCGCCGGCACGTTAGCGGGCACCGATATATCGAATACCGCTGTCGTCACGTTCGACGTGGCCGGTACGACCGTCACGCAAGATTCCAACACCGTAACGCTGACGGTCGCTGAAACGCTCGATGTCGCCGTTGTCGTCCAGAGCGCGCAGACCGCCGTCGATGCCGGCCAAAGCGGTGCTGAGCTGCTCTATACGGTGACAAACACCGGTAATGGCAGCGAGAGCTTCAGACTCGATTTTGATAACGATTTCATTGCCGATCCGGCCGTCGACTTCAACCCGGTTGCCCAGACACCAGCGATTTATTTCGACACGGATGGCAGTGGCGACTTTAGTCCGGGTGATACGCCATACAGTGCCGGCGTCAACGACCCGGTGCTCGCCGCTGATGAATCGGTCGCGATTTTGATCGTCAATGACATTCCAGCCGGCCTCAACAATGGCGATATCGGTCGCTCAGCCTTGCTGGCTACAGCGACAACCGGCAGCGGCGCACCCGGTACAGCGTTCGCTGGGCAAGGACCGGGCGGGGTCGACGCTGTGGTCGGCGTCAGTGGCGCTACGCAATCGGCGACCGGTGAGTACGTCGTTTCCGAAGTGACCTTGACAGCGGTTAAGTCCGCTGTTGTCGCCGATCCGTTTGGCGGCACGCAACCGGTGCCGGGCGCAACCATCACGTACACGATCGTTGTCGATGTCGTGGGTACCGGTACGGCGGCCGGTGCATCGATCGCCGATCCAATCCCGGCAAACACAACTTACGTCGCTAACAGCTTGCAGCTAAACAGCGGTGCGTTGACCGACGCGGTCGACGGCGATGCTGGCGAGCTTGATAGCAGCGCGGCGCCAACAATTGTTGTCCGTTTGGGTGATGTGACCCAGGCGAGCGGTACGCAAACGATTCAATTCACCGTCCAGATTCAGTAGCGGACGGTGCGGGGAAGACTCACACGAGGAGCGAGCAGATGAAGACAGCACAAACCCTATTCGCCATCGCAACACTCGGTTTTGCCGGCTTAGCCGCCAATGCTGCCGATGCGGGCGATCTTGAAGTTAAGACCGTCGTGCAAAAAGAAGCCGAAGTCGTTGCTGCCGATGGCAGCAAAAGCGTCGAGCTGGTTGCCGCCGACGCGGTCGTGCCAGGCGAGGAAGTGATTTACACGGTGACCTTTACGAACGTCAGCGACAAAGCCACCGACAACATTGTCATCAGCAATCCAATTCCGTCGCAACTGACTTACGTGTACGGGTCGGCTTTCGGTCCCGGTACGACGATTACTTTTTCGGTTGACGGCGGCCAGACCTTTGGCAGCCCAGAGACGCTCGTCGTTGTTGACGGTGATGTTGAGCGCGCCGCGACCACTGAGGATTTCACCAACATTCGCTGGGAAGTGCAAAACCCATTAAACGTTGGGCAGCGCGGTTTCGCACGATTTCGGGCTCGTTTGAACTAGAGCTACTCGAATTTTGATTGGGCAAGCCGCTGCGGCGGCATTGAAGGAGAACGTTAATGAGTAAGTGGATTTCGTTGTCACTGAGGCTCGCAGTCGCGGGCGTCGTGTTGGCAGCGGGGACAGCCAATGCCGCAGGCGTTACCGCTGGCGAAACGGTCGAGAACTTGGCGACCGTCAGCTACTCGGTGAACGGCGTCGGTCAAACGGCAATCGAGTCGTCACCGACGGGCAACTCAACGCCAGGCGCCGGTAACGGTACGGTCACCGACTTTACCGTCGACCGTGTTATCGACCTGACGTTAACGCAAGACGGCACTGCCAATACCTTGGTAACGCCGGGTGCAACTGGCCAGGTGACGACGTTCGTTTTGACGAACACGTCGAACGCCGCACAAGGCTATACCTTTGTTGCTGCAGACTTGCCGACGGGTACCGCGGTCAACGCAGGCCCTACGGACTCGATCGATTTGACGACATACAGCGTCTTCGTCGATGACGGTAGTGGTGTTTTCGAACCGGCTACCGACACGGCGACGTCGGTCAACTCGTTGGCAGAAGATGCCAGCGTGTTGATCTTCGTTGTTGCCGATGTGCCATTGGCGGTGGTTGATGGCGACGTCGCCAACGTCGAGCTGACCGCGACAACGGTCGAGCCAGGCACGACGACGGTGGTCACGGCCAGCGCGTCGAACACCGAAGACGGCCCGGCCGATACGCTGATCCGCAACTTGACCGCTGCGGCTCGCGACGGTTACGAGGTCGAAGCGGCCGCGCTCGAGATCACCAAGACGCAGGCAACGATCTCTGATGGGATCAGCGCCGCTGCACCGTTCTTCAATATTCCCGGTGCGGTTATCCGCTACACAGTGACAATCGACAACACCGGTTCGCAAGATGCGTCCGCTGTCGCGATCGCCGATCGTATCGAAGCTGAGCTCGATATCAGTGGCTCAACGACAGTATCGATCGATAACAACGGCGTTGCATCGAGTTGCACCGTCGATGCGGGTGATGCCGATGCAGACGGCTGTGGTCGGGTCGACAACGGCACCGCTACGCCGGCCGATCCGTCCGACGACACGTCCGATCTGACGATCGATCCGGGTATTACGGTCGCCGCGGGTACGCAAGCAACCGTTTCGTTCGACGTAACGATTCGCTAACGGATAGTCCGGGGAGCACGCGGGAAGTGGCTGGTGTCGGGCATGCAGATGGCGGCTTAGCGCTATGGCGCAGCGGCCGTCGCCGACCACGGTCCGCTGCGTGCTCATCCGGCCTTATCCGGATGCCTGCGGGCTACGCGCGAGGGGGGGAGCACCGCTCCCCCCCATCGCGTTTATGGACCGTACTTTTCGCAGGTTTAATCGCCGCTCTGTCGTTGGCTGCACCGACAACGGCGCGATCGCAAACGGCGCCGGGTACGCCGATCGTTAATACGGCGACAGTCGATTACCAAACCGCGCTAGGCAGTCCTCGGCAGGTAGCCAGCAACGCTGTGCAAACCATCGTCGCTATCGGTCGCACACCGGCCGCGGCGACGTTTATTCGCGCTGTTCCGGATGCGAACGCAGCGTCTCTACTCGGAACGACGGCGTGTTTGACCGGCGGCGCCGAGGTTGCATTGCCAGCGCCGGCCACACCGAGCGGTGCGCTGATTGCTGCCGATTCCCCGGTGACGCTGACATCGACAAGTTTGTTCGGTGTCGGTGAACCGGCCTTTGTTCGAGTGATCGATCGTGATCAGAATCTCGATTCAGCCGTACGCGATACGGTCGTTGTTACGGTCGCTAGCAGTACCGATAGCGAACAGATTCGACTTGTCGAGACCACGCCCGACAGCGGTGAGTTCATTGGCTACGTGCAGTTAGTCGATGCGGGGGCGGTTGCAGGCGACTGCGTGCTCAGTGCGCCGTCTGCCGATCAATTGCAGCTTGACTACGTCGATGCCGCCGACGCCAACGACGTTGTCGCCGCACTAGCTACGACTAACGCGTTCAACACGGTCTTCGATGCCTTCAGCGGTGCGCCTGTTGCGGCCGTGACGATCACGCTCGTCGATGCGCTGACCGGTTTGCCGGCGACGGTATTTGGTAATGACGGTGTCAGCGTATTCCCTGCGACGGTGCGCAGCGGCGATAGCGTCACCGACGCATCCGGCCTGGTGTACGCCGTTCCAGCGGCGGGGTTTATTTTCCCAACGGTACCGGCCGGCCGCTATCGTTTGGTCATCGAGCCACCAGCCGATTTTCTCGCGCCATCGAATGTTGATCCGGCAGCAATAGCCGCCCTACCAGATGGGCCGTTCGTGATTGGTGACGGCTCGTTCGCACGCGAATTTGAGCTGGTTGTTGGTGAAGCGTTCCGTCTCGATGTGCCTGTTGATCCAGCGTCGGGAGGCCTGTTCTTGACCAAGAACACAACGACGCAAACGGCTGCCCCAGGCGATTTCATTCCGTACCGCTTGTCGCTTGAGAATACGTCCGATGTATCGCCGGCATTGAACGTGACCCTCGCCGATGCGCTGCCGCCGGGACTCGTTTTGGTCGACGATTCTGTTCGCGTCGACGGTACGCTGGTCAGTGGCGTTGTTCGCACTGGCGCCGGTTTCGATATCGATCTTGGCACACTAGCTCCAAACGCGGCGATCGAAATCAGTTACGTCGTTGAGGTCACCGGTGGTGCGCGCGGCGAACAACTGGTCAATGCAGCCACGGCCACGACCGACCGCGGTGTGGTGTCAAACCAAGCCACGGCCTCGGTGCAACTTCGGGATGACCTATTCCGCGACAAAGCGACCATCATCGGTCGCGTGTTGGAAGCCGATTGCAGTGAGCTGAGCTTCGACGAGGCCGAAGGCGTTGCTGGCATTCGTTTGTACATGGAGGACGGTCGCTACGCCGTCACCGACGACGGCGGCCGATTCCACTTTGAAGCGGTCGATGCTGGCTTGCACGCCGTGCAAGTTGACGATGCCACCGTGCCCGATTACCTCAATCTCGAGCCGT
Organism: Pseudomonadota bacterium; assembly: GCA_039183535.1. Classification (GTDB taxonomy): domain Bacteria; phylum Pseudomonadota; class Gammaproteobacteria; order Steroidobacterales; family Woeseiaceae; genus JBCAXA01. The sequence goes on from JBCDBO010000144.1 coordinate 5,501, forward strand.
GCGCTGTTGACGCCCGCCGCGCCGGTTCCGCCCGTTCGCTGTTCGTCGAGGCGCGCGGTGGCGGTGTCCATCGGGCAGATTTTTTTGTCCGGCGCAAACCCGCCGATGTCGGCCGCGTAGACATTGAACTCGAGAACGTACCCGGTCGCAGTGCAGAGTTGATCGACTATCGCGTCCGCTTAACCGGCGTCGGCAGCTTTGCGGTCGACAACTTAACGGTCACCAGTGTGCTGCCTGAAGGCGTTACTCTGTTACGTGGCAGCGCTGCGCTTGAGAGCGGCGGCGCTGTGACGGCGAAAGGCAATGGGCGGGCCGTCATCTTTCGCCTCGGTGAACGCAGCGGCGCCTGGGAAGAAACGTTGGCGTTCTCGGCACGCGTCTCACCGACGACCGAGGGCGAGCTGGAGACCCGTACGGTGGCGAGTTTCGATACGCCCGCCGAGAACGGTAAGCGCACACCGGCCGTCACAACCGTCATGCAACGTACGGCTGCCGCCAATGCATCTGCCGACTACATACTCAGTCTTAAATTCGGTGTGTTGTCCGCCGAGCTTGCGCCCAGCGATCGCGCCGAACTCGATACGGTAATCGCGAGCTGGCAAGGCGTACAGCAGATCGAATTACGGGCGACCGGACACAGCGACAACGTGCCGATTGCGGCCCGAAATCGTGCTGTTTTCGCCGATAACTATGCGCTATCGGAGGCACGTGCACGGGCCGTTGCCGATTACCTTGCAGCGGCACTACCGATTGATGCCGGCCAAATCGTTGTTGCGGGGCTCGGTCCAGATCGACCCTTAGCGAGCAACGCCGAGGAGAGCGGACGACGCCAGAATCGGCGCGTCGAATTGGTCATGTCCGGCTCGCGACCAGCCCGTCAAGCGGCCCTAGCGACACGCGTCGAGCGCAGTGCGCAAGAGGCGGTACAAACCCGTGGGGCAATACCTGGCCCGGCCGAGTCCGGTGCCCGTAACGTGGCTGGTCCTGCCAGCGTCGATTCAATATTGGCCGCACAGAAAACGCCGTTAC
>JBCDBO010000145.1:0-6523 GCA_039183535.1 Pseudomonadota bacterium
CGACGCAGACGGCGCATACTTGGACAAAGCGGTCGACGACACTCGAATGGCACTTGCACGAGACGGAATGCCTTGGTTCGAGAGATTCTCAGAGAGCGAAGAAGTTCTCCGAACGTTATTGGAGGATAACGAAGACATGCAAGTACTTTGGGGGTTCGGACGAAATCCGAGTCCCATCCGCCACTATATGACGGGCTACGTTTCGCATCATGTTGATCGAAAGAGCCTTGCAAGAGAACACTTAAAAAAGGCCATCGAGTCGGGTTGTTTCAAGGGAGTCGCAAGCGAATTAGAGAGCGACCTAATCGCCGTCAACCAATGACCGGTATTGGCCGAAACCTGCCAACCAGGATTTCTGAGTTAGACTGACGGCCACAGACCCAAAGCGGCTATTCATCGCCGAACAGGAATATCGAAATGAACAATCGATACATGCTGTTAGTCGCAAGTCTCGCTCTTACTGCGTGTGGGCCGGCCGATGTCCCTACGAACGAATCGCTCGAGTATCCGAGAACAAGCATGGTCGAACACGTAGATAACTACCATGGGACGGACGTTGCAGATCCCTACCTCTGGCTCGAAGACGACGTTCGTGAAAGTGAGTCAGTCAAGAATTGGGTCGACGCACAAAATGAGGTCACGTTCGCCTATCTCGACAGTATTGAGGAACGCGACGTGATCAGAGACCGGCTGACCGAGCTCTGGGATTACGAGCGCTTCGGTACCCCGGTAAAAAAAGGTGGCCGTTACTACTACCAATACAACGATGGGTTGTCGAGCCAAGACCGTATCTACACACAGGCAACACTCGATGACGAGCCCCGGCTCCTGATCGACCCGAATACGTGGTCTGATGATGGCACGGTCGCCCTTGCTTCGTACTTTCCGAGCCCGGACGCTCGTCACGTGGCCTATCTGGTGCAAGACGGAGGCTCGGATTGGCGACTGGCAAAGATCATCGATGTTGAAACCGGAGAGGTGCTCGATGACGAGCTTGAGTGGCTTAAATTCACGGACCTTAGCTGGAGCGGCGACGGTTCTGGCTTCTACTACAGTCGCTACCCGAAAACGAGCGAGGAAGACAAGTTCCAGTCGCTAAACTTGAACCAGTCCGTGTATTTTCATGAGCTGGGCACTCACCAGGCTGACGACCGACTCGTCTACACGAATCCCGACAATCCCGAGTGGGGTTACGCGGCTCAGGTTTCAGATGACGGCGAGCATCTGATAATTACCGTCTGGAAAGGCACCGACGACCGCTACCAGATTATGCATCGGAATCTCGGTGACGATGACGCCAAACCAGCGTTTCTAATCGAAGGCTTCGACAATGACTACTCGTTTGTTGGCAACGTCGGCGACGAGCTATTCTTCCGCTCCAATCGAGACGCGCCGCGAAACCGCCTGATTGCGATCAACGCGAATGAACCGGACTCCGCCAACTGGCGCGAGATCATTCCGGAGGCCTTGGATGTTCTCGACGGTGTGAGTCTCGTGGGCGATAAGATCATCGCCGACTACATGCAAGACGCACAGACTGTCGTGAAGATCTTTGATCTGGAAGGTGCCTACGAAAGCGTTGTTAATCTGCCTGGAATCGGTACAGCAGCAGGGTTTAGTGGCAAGCTCGGGGACCCCGAGACGTTTTTCGTCTACACCAGTTTCGATACGCCAACGACCGTCAATCGTCTCGACGTCGAGACCGGCCAGGTCTCTGTGTTTCGACAGCCTGATGTCGGTTTCGATCCGGATGACTACCTCGTTAAGCAGATTTTCTACGAGTCAAAGGATGGCACGCGCGTGCCTATGTTCATTGCGCACCATGTTGATGTTCAGATTGATGGCGAGACGCCTACACTGCTTTACGGTTACGGAGGGTTCAACATCTCGCTTACACCGGCTTTCGCAATTACGCGGCTTGCTTGGATGGAGATGGGTGGCATTCTCGCCGTTGCCAATATTCGTGGCGGTGGCGAATATGGCCGGGATTGGCATAAGGCTGGCACGAAACAGAACAAACAGAATGTTTTTGACGATTTTATTGCCGGGGCCGAGTACCTAATCAAAGAGGGCTACACCAATCCCTCAAAACTCGCGGTTATTGGCGGTAGCAATGGCGGGCTGCTTGTCGGCGCTGTCACCAATCAACGTCCGGACCTCTTTGGCGCTGCGGTTCCAGCGGTCGGCGTCATGGACATGCTCCGCTTTCATAAGTTTACGGCGGGCCGCTTCTGGGTCGACGACTATGGCTCGTCGGACAATCCCGATGAGTTCGAGGCCTTGCTTAAGTATTCGCCCTACCACAACGTAGTCGAAGGCACACAATATCCGGCCATAATGGTCACAACGGCGGATACCGATGACCGCGTCGTACCTGGACACAGCTTCAAGTACGCGGCCGCAATTCAGAAAGCACAGGTCGGGGAAGCCCCGGTTCTGATTCGTATCGAAACGCGGGCCGGGCATGGCAGCGGCAAGCCGACCGAGATGATCATCGAAGAATATACAGACCGGTGGGCATTCCTCGTCGATAATCTGGACATGCAGCTGCCTGAGGGCTACGGCAAATAGCCGATCTATTGGTCGAAGCTTCACCGGCACGCCTGAACGACGATAGTCAAACTGACCTGCCTGGTAATTTTCGAACCGTTAGATACGTAAGAGCATGGCCCTCCCTGCACGGAGAGACCACTAAGAAGACACGGTACAGCGACTCTCGCAAAGCCACTCGGGGCGAACTTTGGCGTCCGATGCGCATAGGAATAAGGCTTCCGACTAACGACCACCTCTGGCCATTGCAGAAGCGCAATGTCGCTCAGATGACAACGCTCGAGCGACCGACCTTTGGATAACATCCAGTTCGCTCCTCGACGCTTTTTATCAAACAAGTCCCGATTGAGCGTGACGGAAATCCAATGGCTGTAGAGCGTACTGCCGACAAATTTAATAGCGAAAGGCGCGCCCGACTCGCCTGCAGCCTAGACGATCGCGGCCACAGGCAACGCCGCCAGCGCAGTAAAGGCTCGATCGGTCTTGAAAATTTATGGTTTGACACAAGCTTCACAGGGTCCCGTGGCAAGATAACCGAAATTCCGGTCGGAGCACCCAATGAGCGCCGCTAACCCTTACCTCGATATTGAAACTACCGCCGCAACGCGCCAAACGCGCCACGCGCTGCAGCCGCCGCAGCGCTGGCTGCGTTATCTCGAGCCGCGTGCCGCGTTCGAGACACTCGCGCTGGTGCCGACGTCGCCGCTGTGGGCCACCCGCCAGCGCGGCGATGGCCGCCAAGTCATGGTCATTCCAGGGTTCATGACGGACGACGGCTCAACGTGGCCGCTCCGCCGTTACCTCACGTTTCTCGGGTACGAAGCACTGCCGTGGGAACTTGGCCGGAACAAGGGCGTACCGGACAAAGACGCCGAGCGTTTGGCCGAGCGGCTCGACGGCGTCCGGCGCAGCGGTGAGCAGATTACGCTCATCGGTTGGAGCTTGGGCGGCGTGGTCGCGCGCGAAACGGCGAGGCTGCGACCCGATGCGGTTCGCGAAGTGATAACGATGGGCACGCCGGTCGAAGGCGGCCCGAAGTACACGATCGCCGCAAAGCACTACGCCGAGGAACGCGGCGAGGACCTAGAGGCGTTCGAGCAATACGTGCACAGCGTCAACAGCAAAGGGATCTCGCAACCGCTGACCGTCATCTACTCCGAATCAGACGGTATTGTCGGCTGGCGCGCCGCGCTCGATCGCTACAACCCGCAGGCGCGACACATTCGCGTCCATGGCTCACATTTGGGTCTTGGAACCAACCCGCAGGTATGGCTCGCGATCGAGAAAACCTTGCGCCTATCGGCCGCCGACGCCTGAGGCCGCGGCGCTGATCGCTAGCGCCTCGCGCACATAGATCGGCAGTTTTAACGACAGCGGATTCTCGCGGTCGCGCTCCTCGCCGAGCCGGACAACGATCATCTTCGCCGACGGCACGACGATGACGTACTGGCCAAGGTGTCCGCGCATGGCGAAGAACGGTGGCGATTCGTCGTACGAGAGCCACGTTGAGTAGCCGTAATACGACTGCTCACCTGGCGTCACCATCCGCACGACAAACTCGCTCGGAATGAGCTGCGTGCCTTGCCAGTTGCCGGCATGCAACAACAGCTGGCCGAACTTCGCAAAATTGCGCGCGTTCGTGTTGATGCAGCAATAGCCGAGCTCCATCCCAATACCGTCCGTGTGCCACAGGCCAGCGGCGTTCATACCGAGGGGTTGCCACAGTTTTTCGCTGAGGTAGCCACTTAGCGTTGCAGTTGCGTCGCGTTTCTTCAGCGCACGGGTCAACACGGTAGCGAGCAGTTGTGTCGATGCACTGGAGTAATAGAAAAACTCACCGGGCTCGTGGGCGAACGACCGACTGAGCAAAAACCCGGTGACATCGTTCGAATAATAGAGCTCAACGGTTGGGCTAAATGGGCTGTAGTAACGCTCGTCCCAATCGTAGCCGGATGTCATCGTCGATAACGATCCGACGGTCGCTGTCGCCGCCAATGGATCATTGGCAAGTTCCGGTAACCAATCGACCAGCGGCTGCTCCAAGCCCTCAATCAGGCCTTCGTCAATCGCGATCCCCAGCAGCATCGTGACGACGGTCTTCGCCATCGAGAACGAGTTGGTCCGGCTGTCCGCAGCATATTGCAGCCGATAGTCCTCAAACAGCAGCTGCCCATCCTTTACGATCAAAAACGCCGCCGCGCGCTGCTGGTCGAGCAAGGCATCGAGCGCCGGTGTCATTTCGGCCCTCGGCGCATCAGGGTGCATTGGCCAGGGCTGTGGCTCGCCAGCGTCAATCGTGCGCGTTGCGAACCGGCGGTGGTCGTTAATGTTCGCGGTTGGCTCGCCAACGAGGTACGTCCGCGACAACGCGGTCAGAAAGAAGCCGTTACCGGTGGCCAGCAACCCGGCGGTTACCAAACCAGCGACGCCAACGAAGGCCAACAACAGCCAACGTAAGCCGCGCGCGATCATGGCGCCAACCCAATGCGCTCAGGGCGGGCCGCGCTTCGTGCGGCAGCAACACCAACGCGGTGCGCCAGCGTCGTATCAATTGAGTTTCGCCAACGGAAGGGGCAACCCGGCATGGGCTTTCTCGGAGCTTTCGATGGGCTGAAAACTACACGGCTAACGGAATCGCGACAACGTTCGTGGTTTTCCAGCGCTAGCGCAGTGACGGGACGCTAGCGGGGAGAGGGAGTCAAAACGCGTGTCGCGTGCTCCGCCAGCCGTGCAGTTGGTTCGGGACCGGGGCCGAGACGTTCGGCGACTAAGGCTGCGAGCGCTGTCGCTGCTGCGTCCGAGTCGGCTAAGGCCAGCGCTGCGTCGTAGAGCGCGACGATGTGCGGGCGAATACGCGGCCCGACCGCAGTCCACGTAAACACATTGCCCAGCGCTTGATCATCGGTGAAACGGCGATGTAACTCGGCTTTTAGCGCAAACCGTATTTCGATTTGCCGCTCGGTGAGCGTCTCGCTGAGAAGCGCGATCGGCTGCAGTGACTCGATCAGATCGCCAGCTAACCAAAATCCTTGGGTGTTGATGCCGAGCCAATCAAAAGCCACACCGAGCGAGCGATTCTTGCTGCGCCCGGCTGGCATCGGCAGCGCTACGCCAGCATCGGTGAGCGCAGCAGCCACAAATTCCGTGCAATAAACGGCATCGGCGGTGGCCAGATCGAAATAGCGGTCGAAGGGCAAACCCGCTCGATACGCGCGCCGAGCGTACGCCGTGACGGCTGCGGCGCGCGCCGGTTCCGGTACACGGGCAATTGCCGTCACAACCGGGCGCTCTAAGTAGCGCGCCAGCGGAATCCGCCGAATTTTGCCGGACATAGCCTGCGTCGGTGCTTTACCGAAGGCGGGCCAAACCGTGGCGAAGGCGTCGTAAACATACGGCTCGCCATCGTCGATGACAACGATACCGGCGTGGACAAACGGTGCGTAGCGATCGGCCATCAATGCCATCAAAAAGCTGACGGCCGAGTCGACCTCGCTGACGATGACGTCGCCCGAACGCAGCGCCAGCGCATCGACGGTCGCCGCCGCCGGTCCGCGCGTTACCGCTGTCTCGTATGTCGCAAGATCCGGCTTAGCCGCGCAACCGACGAGAAACCCAGCGAATACGGCGGACATCAACACCGCGCGAGCGAACCTCATCGATCATTCTCCGTCGCTTCGGTTACGAAATGGTTGTCGGCAGCCGGTGCCGGCTCGAATTCGTCGCGAAGCTCCGGCGGCAGCGATACACAGCCGCCGAGGCTAAGCGCAACAAGAACGAGCATAAGCCGGTGAACGCGGATGACACTCATCGATACGCCTATTCGCCGGGGGTCGTTTCCGGCGGCGTGTACGTGTCGTCGTCGTCATCCTCACAGATGCCGGTCTCGGTCGCGCAGGCGATCGCGAGCGCTGCGACGGCAACACCGCCCCAAAACCACGGGTTACGCCAGCTTTCTTGCGTCGAGCTACCGACC
>JBCDBO010000146.1:0-6521 GCA_039183535.1 Pseudomonadota bacterium
CATCGCGTACACCGGTTGCGGCGTTCGCGCCTCGGCGCTTGCGATGGACAAAGTGGTCAGCAAGCTCTTGTTTCGTCATCACGGACTGCCAACACCGGATTGGCTCGACCTCGCGAGCGGTGCGGACAGCCCTGCGGATCCAGGGCTTGGTTGGCCGGTGTTCGTCAAGCCCGCAAGCCAAGGGTCGAGTGTCGGTATGAACCGGGTCGATACGCCGGCCGATTTACCGGCCGCCGTTACCGCAGCCCGCGAGATCGAACCGCGCGTGCTGATCGAGCAGTGCTTGCCTGGCCCTGAGTTTACCGTCGCGGTGTTGGGCCGACGTACTCTGCCGTCGATTCGGATCGACACACCCAATCGTTTCTACGATTACGACGCAAAGTACGAAGCGACAACGACGGAGTACACCTGTCCCGCACTCAGCGGCGCGGCTGAACAGGCCTTGCAGCGATTGGCGTTGGCCGCGTTCGATACGCTCGGTTGCGAGGGTTGGGGCCGAGTCGATTTCATGGTCGATAGCAGCGGCGAGCCATCGGTAATCGAGGTCAATACCGTGCCGGGCATGACCGACCATTCATTGGTACCGATGGCGGCCGCGACCGACGGGATTGATTTCCCGACTCTGTGCGTGGCGATTCTCGACACGGTACCGGCTCATCGGCAAACGGCATCGAGATTGGAGGGGACTTATGGCCGCTAAGCAAGCGCGACGTAAGAAGCCACGGACAAAGCGGCGCCAGATCAGTTTCCGATTGCCGTGGAAATCGTTGCTCGCGGTATCGCTAACGCTTGCCGCCTGCTACGTAGCAATTAATGTCGGATCGTTGGCGCTGAACCGACCGATTCAGGCGCTCGATCTTGAGGCGCCGCTGCAACGCGTCTCGGAGATGCAGATTTTGGCCGCGGTTCAGCCGTATCTCGAAGCAGGCTTCATCAGCGCTGACCTGGGCGCTATACGAGATGCCTTAGAAGCGTTGGCCTGGGTCGACGTCGCCATCGTGCGTCGGCGTTGGCCGGACCGGTTACAAATTCTCGTCGTCGAGCAGGTCCCGGCGGCGCGCTGGCGCAATGACGGCTTGTTGAACGTGCGTGGCGAATTGTTTGTTACCGGCGCGCGGCATATTCCCACGGAGTTGCCGCGTCTGTCGGGTCCTGACGGCAGCGCATCTGTCGTAGCGCGCCGCTATCTCGCGATGCACGGACGTTTAGTACAAGTCGGACTTAGCTTGAAATCGGTCGAGCTCGACGAGCGCGGTTCGTGGGAGTTGGCATTGGCCAACGGTGTTGCCGTGCGCTTAGGCCGGCGCGATATCGATGATCGTAGCGAACGTTTTCTCAGTGTTGTTGCGCAGATGATCAGTCGTCGCCAAGAGGCGATCGACTATATCGATATGCGCTATTCGAACGGCTTTGCAATCGGCTGGAAGGACGATGACTACCGCGAGCACGCCGATCGCGACCCGGATACACGGCCAGTATTGGCGGCGAGGCAAGCCACAGAATGAGTAACAGACGTACTGACAAAAATCTGATTGTCGGTCTCGATATCGGTACATCGAAAATCGTCGCGATCGTCGGCGAGGTCGGCGAGGACGATGCCATTGAAGTTGTTGGTATCGGTTCGCACCCGTCGCGTGGTTTGAAAAAAGGTGTCGTTGTCAATATTGAGTCGACTGTCCACTCAATTCAGCGCGCCATCGAAGAAGCCGAGCTGATGGCAGGCTGCGACATCCACTCGGTTTATGCCGGCATCGCTGGCAGCCACATCCGCAGCCTGAACTCGCACGGGATCGTTGCGATTCGTGACAAAGAAGTGAGTGTTGGCGATGTCGAGCGCGTCATCGATGCGGCGCGCGCGGTCGCGATTCCAGCCGACCAAAAAATCCTGCATATCTTGCCGCAAGAATTCATCATCGACTCGCAAGATGGCATCCGTGAGCCGGTCGGTATGTCCGGCGTGCGAATGGAAGCCAAGGTGCATATGGTCACCGGGGCCGAAAGCGCCGCGCAAAATATCGTCAAGTGCGTGCAACGGTGTGGCCTTGCTGTCGACGATATCGTCCTCGAGCAATTGGCGTCGAGTTACGCCGTGCTTACCGAGGATGAAAAGGAACTGGGTTCCTGCATCGTCGATATAGGTGGCGGGACCACCGATATCGCCGTCTTCCTCGGCGGCGCCATTCGACATACCGCGGTTATTCCGATTGCGGGCGATCAAGTGACGAATGACATCGCCGTATCCATGCGCACACCGAAGCCGTACGCCGAAGACATCAAAATCAAATACGCCTGCGCGTTGTCGCAGCTCGCCAACGCGGACGAGACGATCGAAGTTCCCAGCGTTGGTGATCGGCCCTCCAGACGCCTCGCTCGGCAAACGCTCGCTGAGATCGTTGAGCCGCGTTACGAGGAGTTGTTCTGCTTAGTCCGCGACGAGCTGCGTCGCTCCGGTTTTGAAGAGCAGGTGGCGGCAGGAGTCGTCATTACCGGCGGCAGCGCGAAGATGGAGGGCGCTGTTGAACTTGCGGAAGAGGTCTTTCATATGCCGGTGCGGCTCGGGTCGCCGCAGTTCGTCACCGGTCTCGCTGAAGTCGTTCGCAACCCGATCCACGCAACCGGCGTTGGATTGCTGTTGTACGGCCATGAGCGGATGCATGAGCAGGAGTATCGCGGTTCCGACAGTGGCGGAATCCGCGACGTTTGGTCACGTATGAAAGCGTGGTTTCAAGGGCAGTTTTAAAACCGGTGTAGCCACCGGTGTTGTTATCGATTGGGTACCTAGCGGAGGTCACAAAACATGTTTGAACTAATGGATGCGTACAGCCAGAGTGCTGTCATTAAAGTCATCGGCGTCGGTGGCGGTGGCGGCAACGCCGTCGCTCACATGGTCGATGCCGGTATCGACGGTGTCGACTTTATTTGCGCCAACACCGATGCGCAGGCGCTGAAGAACTGCAAGGTTCGCACCGCCCTGCAAATCGGCTGCAACATCACCAAGGGTCTGGGGGCTGGCGCCAATCCGGACGTGGGCCGGCAAGCGGCTATGGAAGATCGTGATCGCGTCCAAGAGGTCATCGAGGGCGCCGACATGCTGTTCATCACAGCCGGTATGGGCGGTGGCACGGGAACCGGTGCGGCACCGGTGGTCGCCCAACTCGCTAAAGAGATGGGCATCTTGACCGTTGCCGTTGTGACTAAGCCGTTCCTGATGGAAGGCAACAAGCGCCACTCGACCGCTGAAGACGGCATCGCTGAACTCGGCAAATACGTCGATTCGCTGATTACGATACCGAACGAAAAACTACTGACGGTACTCGGCAGCGATACCACGTTATTGGATGCGTTTAAGTCTGCGAATCAGGTTTTGCAAGGTGCGGTCCAAGGTATCGCCGAGCTGATTACCCGGCCGGGGCTTATCAACGTTGACTTCGCTGACGTCAAAGCGGTGATGGCCGAGATGGGTATGGCGATGATGGGTTCCGGTGCCGCGAGTGGCGACGGCCGAGCTCGGCGGGCTGCGGAGGAGGCGATTTCTAGCCCGCTGCTTGAAGACATCGATCTCGCTGGGGCGAACGGCATTTTGGCCAACGTTACAGCGGGGTATGACCTCACGATCGGTGAGTATCGTGAAGTGGGTGAGGCGATCAGTGAATTTGCATCCGGCGATGCCAAAGTGATCGTCGGTACGGTACTCGATCCCGATATGTCGAACACGGTGCGTGTCACCGTTGTGGCGACCGGTCTCGGTCAGGGCGCGGTCGAGCTGGCCCAGCCGACTATCCGTGTCGTCGAGCCGGTCGTTTCACAGCCGCCGCCGGCCGCCGCCGAATCGAGCGGCCACGATCCACGTGATTACACACGTTTCGAATCACCGGCGGTCATTCGGCAAAAAGCCGCTGGTGACGGTCTGGCGGAACCGGCCGAACAGCAAGATATGCTCGATGTCCCCGCGTTCTTGCGCCGGCAAGCAGACTGAGTCGAGGGTTCCCCGCCGGCGTTTCTCCGCGCGCCGGTGGGGGTGATCCTTTTCAAAAAAATGTCACAAAAAGGATGTTCCGCTGAGAATTCTTTGCTAGTCTGCGCGTGGGTTGCGAAGCAGTACGCGTAAGTTACTGATTAATAGGTTGTATTTCTGATACACGCGCGTTCTGACGGGGTGCTCAGAACGTTGACCGGTAGCCACTATGATGGTGGCAAACATCCGGTTTAACTTCGCAAAATCAACAAATTACAAGCAGCGCTGTCTCAGGACAGCGATTGCGCGCGGGATCAACAAGGGTTGTGGTAATGCTGCGACAGCGGACATTGAAAACGGCTATCCGTGCCACTGGCGTAGGGCTGCATAACGGCGAGAAGGTTTTTATGACCTTGCGCCCCGCGCCCGTGGATACCGGTATCGTGTTTTGTCGTACCGACCTAGACGCTACGCCGACGGTCCGCGCAGCCGCACATAAGGTCGGCGAAACGATGCTCGGCACCACGTTACTCGAAAACGACGTGCGAGTAGCGACGGTCGAGCATCTGGTCTCGGCGTTCGCCGGGTTAGGCATCGATAACTGCTACATCGATCTCAGTGCACCGGAAGTGCCGATTATGGACGGCAGTGCGGCGCCGTTCGTGTTCTTGTTGCAGTCCGCCGGCATCGAAGAGCAATCGGCGCCGAAACGACTCATTCGAATCAAGCGTCGCATCCGCGTTGAGGACGGTGATAAGTGGGCGGAGTTGCGGCCGCATAAAGGCTTCAAGGTCAGTTTCGCGATCGACTTCAACCATCCTGTGTTCAAAAAGCACGCCCATGAGGCGACGATCGACTTCTCGACCGGCTCCTACCTACGCGAAGTATCGCGGGCGCGAACGTTTGGCTTTATGCGCGACATCGAGGCGCTTCGATCGCGTAACCTGACGCTTGGCGGCAGCATGGATAACGCGATTGTGCTCGACGATTACCGCATCCTTAACGAGGACGGTCTGCGCTACGAGGATGAGTTTGTCCGTCATAAGATACTGGACGCTATTGGCGATTTGTATCTGATGGGCCATTCGTTACTCGGTGAGTATCGGGCCTTCAAGTCCGGGCATGAACTTAACAATCAGCTGGCCCGGGCGGTTCTCGATGACGTCAGCGCACACGAAATGGTCGTGTTCGGCGACCAACGCAAGGCGCCTATTTCGTACCACTCGCCCGTTTACGCCTAGTCCGCTCGATTCAATCGCGCTGGTCGGTCCTCGGCCGGACCCGGACGTGTACCGCCGTAACGTCGAAGCCGGCGGCAACGTAACGCTGGCACAGCTCGCGTTCCCCGTAGCGCAGCCGCGTAGCCCAGGCCGCCGATGGCGTTGTTAGGGCGAGCGTTCCGTCGCCAGCCAGCGACGCGTGGGTGATCGCGGCTCGAAAATCAGCCGGCAAAACGTCCCGTAACGCGGCCGCGCGCTCGATATTGCCGGCCGCTTCACTGGTCAGCCGGCCCAGGGCCGTCGAGCGCTGAATCAGCTCATCAAGTCGTTTCTCTGCCATGCGTCGTCTTCAATCTGTGATCGATTGCACACACAAAATCGGTACCCAAGCCTTTTTGTGCGCCAAGTCCTTGAAATAACGGCGGTCGCGCGGCATATTCTCCGTCGATCAGGGCAAACTCGGCGTGAGCCGGGGACGCAAAGCTACCGGTCTTTCACCTGACGCGAGTACCGAAAGACAGCGGAGCTGCCGATTCAGCACGACCGGGTCGAGGGACCCAGCGCTCCGGTAGCAACGTTACTGGTCTCGATACAGGCCTGGCAAGCTGCTGATCTAAAAAGTAACTGAATAACGAGCAGAGTGTCGCATGCAGCTTCTCGTCGTCCGACGTGACCGAACCGGTATCCGCCAGCTTAACCTGGCCGGACCGCTACCCGTGGCAGGCGTTCTTGTCGCGGCGGCCATACTGATCGGCGGCGGCTTTCTCGGAGGACAACGGCTTGCCCAGCGGCACGCGACTGGAGCCGACTTGGCCGAGGTTAATGAGCTGCGTGAGCAATTGGTCGCCGACAAAGCTCGCATTTCGCAACTCGAGCAAGAAACCGAGGATACGCTGGATGCGTTAGCGATTCGCCTCGGCCGGATGAATGCCCATGTCATTCGCCTCGACGCACTCGGGCAGCGACTGACCGAAATGGCCGAGCTCGAGGATGGTGAGTTCGACTTCGACATGGCGCCGCCGATTGGTGGTCCGCTTGAGCCGGAATCTTTGGGCTCGGGCAGTGTCAGTGATATCAATCAATCACTCGATGCGCTGTCAGTCCAACTCAACAATCGCGAACAACAGCTCGGCGTGCTTGAAAGTATGCTGATGAACCGAAATCTTACCGATAGAACCGTGCCGGAGGGTCGGCCGGTGACGTCGGGCTGGTTGTCATCGTACTACGGCAAGCGGACCGATCCGTTTACCGGCAAGCCGGCTTGGCACAAAGGCGTCGATTTCGCGGGTAAAGCTGGCGATGACATCGTTGCCGTAGCGGCCGGCGTCGTCACCTACTCCGGCGAG
>JBCDBO010000147.1:0-6521 GCA_039183535.1 Pseudomonadota bacterium
ATAACCGGGTAGTGCGGTGCGACGAATAACGAAGTCAGCGATCGTCGCTTATTCACCGCAGCAAATGTACGACCTCGTGAACGACATCGAGGCGTACCCACAGTTTTTACCGTGGTGCAGCGACTCGCGTATCGTCTCGCGTGACGACAGCATTGTTGTCGCTGAGGTCGAGATGAACAAAGGCGGCATGCGGCGCCGGTTTGCGACCCGTAACCAGCTAACGCCGCCGGACCGCATTAACGTCGCGCTGGTCGACGGGCCATTTCGCGAACTCAACGGCGATTGGCGGTTCGTGGCGCTGCGCGAGGCCGGTTGCGAGGTCCGGCTCAACATGCAGTTCGAGTTTGCTGGGATGCTGGTCGATATGGCGCTGGGTCCGTTTTTCGAACAGACCTGCCGCTCGCTGATTGACGCCTTTGTGGGCCGCGCGCGGCAAATTTATCCAGCTGCGGCAACACCGTCTCGCGAGTGACCGAGCCAATAGCAGCGCGGACCGTTTCGGTCGAGGTTAGCTATGCGTTGCCCGATCGGCAGCGCATCGTAACCCTGGTGGTACCGATCGGTACCACAGCTCGTCAGGCCGCGTTGGCGTCGCGCCTTAGGCGGTACTTTCCAGAGCTCGATTTGGCGGCCGTCCCATTGGGCGTTTGGGGGCGGCGGGTTGCGGACGATACGCCGCTCGCGGAGGGCGATCGTGTGGAGTTATATCGGCCGCTTCGAGCCAGCGCCCGCCAGCAACGGCGCGAGCGCGCACAACAAGCAAACTAGGCGTCGGTATCGCCGCTGACGACTTGTTCGGCGTTCTCAGGCGGATCGTCGCGAACAATCCGGACGACGCTGTTGTTTTCGAAATACAGTGTGATCCACCGTTTCTCGACGCGGTCGCTGCGGCTCGGCGTGATGTAATACAGGTAATCCCATCGATCGCGGTTAAACGGATCGTCGACCAAGGGCGTACCCAGCAGAAAGCGGACCTGATTGCGGGTCATGCCCAGTGTGACCTGCGCGACTTTTTCGTCGTCGACCAAGTTGCCTTGCTGGATCGCGAGGCGGTAGACGCAGCCGGTGTTGCCAAGAGCCAACAACAGAAACGCGGTTAACGCGGCGCAGCGGCGTGCGCGGGAAATCGTGGGGTTGTGCATATCGAGATAGACCGCTAGCACCAGCATTGGTGCCCGATCTGCGGATCAGTCATACTTCTCTGACCGATACTAGCGGATTTCCCCCGCAACTGCTGAGATCTTCCCACATGATGCAACAAAAGAATCTGCGCAAGGCGGGCCTGAAGGTCACGCTACCGCGTTTGAAAATCCTCGAAATACTCGAGCACAACGAGAATCGCCACCTGAGCGCTGAGGACATCTATAAGGAGCTTATCGACTCGGGTGAGGAGATCGGCCTCGCGACGGTCTATCGCGTGTTGACTCAGTTTGAAACGGCCGGATTGGTGAGACGTCACAACTTCGAAGGCGGCCATTCGGTGTTCGAACTCGACGAAGGCGAGCACCACGATCACATGGTGTGCGTCGATACCGGGGATGTCATCGAGTTCATCAACCACGACATCGAGCGCTTGCAACGGGAGATCGCCGCCGAGCACGGCTACGAAATCGAGGATCACAAGCTCGTATTGTACGTGCGCAAAAAGACGAGCTAAGCGCGACGCCGCGTCGCGGCGCCGGGACCATTTGTCGCCAGCATTTCCCGCGCGTGCTGCAGCGTTGCGTCCGTTAGCTCAACCCCACCGATCATCCGGGCAAGCTCCTGGATACGCTCGTCGTCGTGCAACACCCGAACGTCGGTGGTCGTGACGTTATCCAATGCGCGCTTGCTGACCTTCCAATGATGGTGGGCGCAGCTAGCCACTTGCGCTAAGTGAGTCACCGACAGAACCTGCCTCGAGTCGCCGAGCTCGGCTAGGCGTCTACCCACAATCTCAGCGACACCGCCGCCGATGCCGGCATCGACTTCGTCGAAAATCAGCGTCGGCGTACCGGTCACGTCGGCAAGATTAACCTGCAACGCGAGGCTGATGCGTGCGAGTTCGCCGCCCGAGGCGGTCTTTGCAAGTGGGCTTGGGGGCTGGCCCGGGTTAGTCGTCACGTCGAAGCGAACCGTATCAGCGCCAGCCGGCCCGCTGCGCTCAGCCGGTTCCACGGCGACGCTAAACGAGCCGTTGGCAAGGCCCAACCCGGCCATCGTCGCACTTACTGCCTTACCGAGCCGTGTCGCCGCCTTGTCGCGTGAGGCGGTTAGTTTGGCCGCGGCTTCGTTGTACGCGGTCGCTGCCGCGGTAGCCTTCGTCTCAAGGTTTGCCAATGACGCGTCAGCGTCTTGTAACGTCGCTTGTTCCGCGAGCAGCTTGGCGTGCAACACCGGCAGTTCGCTGACGTCAATGCCCTGCTTGCGGGCCGCGTGCGTGACGCTGGCGAGCGTACTCTCCAGGTCATCGAGGCGTGCAGGATTGGCCTCGAGTTGATCGGCGTAGCGACGCACCGCCTCGACCACTTCGCTGACCAGAACATCGGCCTCATTAAGTAGCTCGCGGGCTGGCGCGAGCTCGGCTGCGATGTCGACGATCCCATCAAGTGCTCGCCCAGCCGCCGCAATTCGGCTTTGCGCACTATCGTCGCTGTCATACAGCGACGATAGTGCGGTTGTCGTCGCATCGTTAAGCCGGTCCGCATGGGCAAGCCGATTACGCTCGTTGGTCAGTGCCGTAAATGCTTCGGCGCTTGCGAGTAGCGGCTCTAGTTCCGAGCTCTGAAACTGAAGAAATTGTAAGCGGTCTTCGCGGGCCGTCAGTTGCTCGCGAAGTGCATCGCAGGCAGCGCGTGCGGCGTTGAGTTCGCCGTAGCGTTGTCGGCACGTCGCGATTAGGTCGGCGTGTCCGGCGAAGCCGTCCAACAAGTCGCGTTGAGTTGTGCTTTTCAGTAATGCGTGATGCGCGTGTTGGCCGTGGATCTCTACTAGCATTGTGCCGAGCTCGCGCAGATGCTGGACAGTCACGGGCCGAAGGTTAATAAACGCGCGTGACCGACCGTCGCTCGTCACGACGCGGCGGACTAGGCACTCATCGCTGGTATCGGCGTCGATCAGCGCTTGCTCGGCGAGCCATGCTTTGACGTCGTCGCGGCTGCCGACGTGGAACAGTGCGCTGACCTCCGCTTTATCGGCGCCATGGCGGACAGCCGCTTTGTCGGCGCGGGCACCGAGCACAAGACCGAGCGCGTCCAGCAAGATCGACTTGCCGGCGCCGGTCTCGCCGGTCAGCACCGTAAGCCCGCCGTCGACATCCAGTGCCAGAGAGTCAATCAACGCGAAGTGGCGTACTTGTAAGGATTCGAGCATTACCGTGACGAGTCCGTCGGCAACCGTTCCGACCGGCCCCAGTTCAGTTTCGAGCGTAGCAATTCGAAGTAATCGTATTTCGGTGGGTGAATGAGCGTCAGTTTGCGTTCGGACACGGCAATAATCAGCTCATCGCCGGAATCGAGCGTGCCGAGAATCTGGCCATCGCAGTTCACTTCGCCGGGCGAGCCGCTGCGCGCTTGCGCGACCACGCGAATCTCAGCACTGCCGGGCAGTACGATGGGTCGATCGCTCAACGTATGCGGACATATCGGTACCAGTGCAATGGCATCGAGTTCCGGCTGCATAATCGGTCCGCCGCACGACAATGCGTAGGCGGTCGAACCCGTCGGTGTCGCTGCGATCAAGCCATCGCCCGCGTGCGCATTGACGAAGTGGCCATCGACGTAGGTGGCAAAGTCGATCATACGGCCGGGTTGCTGGCGCGTTAGCACCACGTCGTTCAGTGCGGTTGCTGCCAGTTCACGGCCATTGGCGGTCATAATCCGCGCGTTCAACAGCGCCCGACGCGATTCGCTGAAATCGCCGTCGAGCATCGCCGCGAGTTTACTGTCGAGTTCGTTCGGTGACACATCCGTTAGAAACCCCAGTCGGCCGCGGTTTATGCCGAGCAACGGTTTGTTCGCCCGCACGGCATGGGCGGCAGCCGACAACAGCGTTCCATCACCGCCGATCGCGACCAATAAGTCCACGTTTCCAGCCAAGCTTTCGAGCGGTTTATGCTCAAGGTCGGGACCTAGCGGATTTTCCGCATCAAGCACGACGTGAATCGAGCGCTCACCGAGTAGGCGCACTAAGGCGCGCATCGGTGTCGCAACACGGCTATCGAGCGCGTTACCGAGCACGCCTATGGCGGGGAATCGCGCCGCGTTCATCGGGGCAATTCCGCCGCAGCGGCCGGTATCGATATGGGAAACGTGCGTCGAGACATTGCGATCAGAAGCGCCGGTTGCTAGTTTTTTGGCCGTTGACGGGGACTAGACCGGTTGTCGTTAAGATACCGGTCGATACGCGATGACAGCTGCCAATCCGCCAAATATACCGAATGAGCGCGCGGCTCACCTGCTGAAGGTTCTGATCGAGCGCTACATCCGCGACGGCCAGCCGGTCGGCTCGCGGACTTTATCGCGCGATTCGCGGTTGGAGCTCAGCCCCGCGACCATCCGTAACGTCATGTCCGATCTCGAAATGATGGGCCTGATCGCCGCGCCGCATACGTCTGCTGGACGGGTTCCGACGCCGCTTGGCTACCGTATGTTTGTCGATTCGTTAATCCGCTTACAGCCGCCGAGCGCCAAGCGCGTCTCCGAGATCGAATGCGAAATCGGTGAGGGCAAAGATGATCCAGAGGCGTTACTCGCCCGCGCATCATTGCTGTTGTCGCGCCTGACCAAGATGGCGGGTGTGGTTGCGGTGCCGAAGTCTGAGCAGTCGACTCTGCGACAAATCGAATTCCTGCCGCTATCCGATAATCGGGTACTTGCCATCCTCGTCCTGAACGAAAAAGAGGTGCAGAACCGCATTCTCAATACGTCGCGCAATTACAGCGAATCTGAGCTGCGTATGGCGGCGAACTTTGTCAACCAGCACTTTGCCGGTCGGGACCTCGATGAGGTGCGTGCGAGCCTGCTCAGCGAGCTCGATGCGACCCGCGATTCGATGAACCAAGCGATGCTCGACGTCGTCGCCGTGGCTGGGTCCGCCTTTGACGTGCCGAGCGACCGCCGCGAGGATTTATTGATGGCCGGTGAGACGCGTTTGATGGAGTTCGCCGAACTATCAGATCTCGATCGTCTCCGGGCGCTTTTTGAGGCGTTCCAAGAGAAGCGCTTGGTGCTTGATTTGTTGGATCGAAGCATCGAAGCGAACGGTATCCAGATCTTCATCGGCGAGGAGTCGGGCTACGACCTACTCGAGAATCTGAGCGTCGTCACAGCGCCGTATGTCGCCGACGATACGCTGGTCGGTGTCCTTGGCGTTATCGGTCCTACCCGAATGGACTACGAACGGGTCATCCCGGTCGTCGATGTCACCGCAAAACTCCTTAGTTCGGCCTTGAATTCTCGTTGATCGCCCCCACCGACGCTGCTTTGGCGAAATTTATGCGGAGCAGTGTCGCGAATGAGCGAATCGGACAGCGACTCGGTCGAATCCCTCGAGCCGAACACCAACGAACCAACGCCGGAAACGGCGGCTGATGAGCCAGAGACGGCGGAATCCGCGTTAGCGGAGGCTGAGGCGAAAGCCGCCGAGCACTGGGACCGGTATCTGCGCACGGCCGCGGAGCTTGAGAACGTCCGCAAACGGGCGGCTCGTGATGTCGACCAGGCGCGCAAGTTCGCGGTCGAGCGATTTGCCGGCGACCTCTTGGCGGTTGCGGACAGCTTGTCGATGGGGCTCGAGGCCGCCGAATCGAGCAGCGTCGATCGTCTGCGCGAGGGCACCGAGGCCACGTTAAAGCTGTTGAATCAAGTATTCGAGCGCTTCGGTATCGCGGTCGTCGATCCTCACGGCGAACCCTTCAACCCCGAACAGCACGAAGCGATGACCATGCAGCCGTCGCCCGATGCGGAGCCTGGCTCTGTCCTAGCCGTTGTGCAACGCGGCTACACGCTCAACGGTCGTTTGCTACGACCGGCTCGCGTCGTCGTAGCAGCTGAGGTCCCGGAGACCTCAAATGACGCTTGAATTGAGCGGCTTAGACCCCATTTCGCCAACAATTAACGCATTACTGATTCTTGCTGGGAGTTTTTCATGGGCAGGGTAATAGGAATCGACCTCGGCACGACCAACTCGTGCGTCGCGGTCATGGACGGCGATTCGCCGAAAGTCATCGAAAACAGCGAGGGCGATCGGACGACGCCGTCAATCGTTGCATTCACGAAGGACGGCGATGTGTTGGTCGGCCAGTCGGCGAAGCGTCAGGCGGTCACGAACCCAACGAATACGCTGTTCGCGGTCAAGCGCTTAATCGGCCGTCGGTTCGAGGACGACGTCGTGCAGCGCGATATCGATATGGTGCCGTACACCATCGCGAAAGCCGATAACGGCGATGCGTGGGTTGAAGTTGACGGCAAAAAAATGGCGCCGAGGTAGTCTTCGGCCGTTTTTTTCATATTCATCAAAACGCGAGCCGATAATTACGGCGG
>JBCDBO010000148.1:0-6502 GCA_039183535.1 Pseudomonadota bacterium
AATGCCGCCCATCACCGCACATAAAAAGGGCTCACAAGTGGAGTCCTTTTTATGTGCGGTGTGTCGCTCATCGTTTCTCTGCAACGACCAACGCTCTTTGCTCCGGTATACCCATCGATATCAATAGTGGATCTTCCGCCTGGCGGGATTGAAAGTCCGCCTTGCACGTCAGTCCTTGCCAGTCGGACACAATCAGCGACTGAGCGACGGCGCCGCCAAGCGTTGTCCCTGGGCCAGTAACAATAAAAAGATCCGGCGCAAACTCGTAGGCCGCTGCACGGATCGCTGCGGTGAAATCGTACGGCTGGGTCACTTGGTGCCCAAGTGTGTAGTCCTTCAGTTTGTCGGTGTCCGTCGCTGCTGGCCACCAGACGTGGCCGCGGCCATCGATCAGTGGGGTGGCCGGTTGCTTAAAGTCAATCGCAGCTAAGCGCGCCTGGCCGGCCGTGGCGACCGGTTCCTGCAGCGGAGTATGGAACGCCGCATGGTTCGGCAGGCGCATCGGAA
Source organism: Pseudomonadota bacterium (assembly GCA_039183535.1). Lineage (GTDB taxonomy): Bacteria > Pseudomonadota > Gammaproteobacteria > Steroidobacterales > Woeseiaceae > JBCAXA01. The sequence goes on from JBCDBO010000148.1 coordinate 508, forward strand.
AACGATCAGCGATGGTCGGTTGCGTGGCTTCGAACGCACGCAAACCTGCTTCGTCGCCCGCTAGGACCAACATGCCGCCGAGATTGATGGACAACGACAACGTGTGATCGGGTTGCCGATCAATGTCCGCGACCACGGCGAGTAAGCGCCGGCGATTTCTGTCGTCTACCCGCCAATCGTCGCCGACGAACGGGTAGATTAGCTGCCCGCCGATGAGATGTTCGTGCATCAGCGTGCCCATCGTATTGACGACATTGAAACCATCCATCGGGGTAACGGCGCCGGCGGCGGCCAGCGCGATGTACCAACCCATCGAGTTGCCGGTGACGGCCACGATGTCGATGTCGGGATCGATCGACTGCGCGTCAGCGAGCGACGCTGCGTAGATCAGCGGTGAGGCGATGTCGCCGCGCGAATACTTGGCCGTTACATACTTCGCCGCGCTATCGAGCTCGGTGACCGTCGCTTGGCCTGCCTCTGTTCGAAACGCATCGAATTGAGAAAACAAAGCCCGTTTGTCCGGGTGGTGCATTCCAAGATAACCAAGCTCGGTCTTGTTATAGGTACCGCGACCTGGGCAAATAACGACCGCCGTTCGTGTCATTTCGATCCCTGCAGTGCGGTTAGTGAGCCGGCAACGATGCTGTCTCGCGACGGCAAGGTCGCTGCGTAGGCTTTACCAGTCGCGATAAAGCTGTCCTCAGCCGTTATCCGCGATATCTGCGTCACGCCGTTCTCAACGAACAGCGTCATCAGTGCTTCCGACTGACTGCCCGTGCGTCGACACTCATCGACGATCAGCACGTGCTGGCAATCCTTGACGGCATCCAGCAGTGCCGCCTCCGCTAACGGCGCTAACCAGCGAAGGTCTACCACCCGGCTCGTGATCCCACGATCTGCCAAAACCCTCTGCGCCTGGCGCGACAGGTACGCGCCATTGCCGTAAGTGACGATCGCGAGCTGTTGCCCATTGCCGTGCACGCCAATGTCGTTGAGCGACAGTGTCGCGTCGGGTGCTGGATAAACGCTCATCCAGCCGCCGTCACCTGCCTCGTGCAAGTCTCGCATCGTGTACAGCGCGATCGGCTCGATAAAAACAACAATCCGTTGTTCCTCGCGCGCCAAGCGCGCACATTCTCGTAGCATTCGAGCGGCATCGGCGCCGTTACTCGGGCATGCGATAACGATGCCGGGGATGTCGCGCAGCGCAGCGAGCGAATTGTCGTTATGGAAATGACCGCCAAACCCTTTCTGGTAACCAAGGCCTGCGATACGCACGATCATTGGGTTCGTAAATTGACCGTTTGAAAAGAAGGGTAGGGTCGCCGCCTCGCCGCGTATTTGATCCTCGGCGTTGTGGACGTAGGCCAGGAACTGGATTTCTGGAATTGGGAGAAAGCCGTTTTGGCCCATACCGATCGCCAGGCCCAGTATCGATTGTTCGTCCAGCAACGAATCGATGACACGCGCTGGACCGAAGCGCTCCTCTAACTGTTGGGTGACGCCGTAGACGCCACCTTTTCGGCCGATGTCCTCGCCCATCAACGTCACTTCCGGGTAGGCGAGCATCAGATCGGTTAGCGCGAAATTCATTAGCCGCGACATCATTTGTGGTTTGTCGATGCTGCGATAGTCACGGCCGAATACGCGTTCGCGGTCGGCATTAGAGACCGATGTTGGCGCCGGACACTCACGTCGCGGCGGTACGAGGCTCGCTTTGACGTCGTTGGCCGAGCGCAGCGTTGGCCGTTTTACCGCCTCGTCGCGTAAGCGCGCGAGGCGTGCGCCAGTGTCTTCATAAATCGCGAGTGCGTCAGCCGGATCCAGCGCGCCCGCCGCCCGCAATAGGCGCACGCTATGCAGTAGCGGATCGTTCGCTTCTTCGGCTTCGACCTCGCTCTGCGGCAGGTAGGCCGTTGCGATGTCCGCACCGGCATGACCGTACAAACGCACCAGATGCAGGTGCACAACGGCGGGTCGGCGGTACTTACGGACGTAGGCGGCGGCGTGAGCCGTCGTTTCGTAGGTGTCGTATAGGTCCAGACCATTTGCTGCAAAATACTGCAAACCCGGTCGCTGGCTTAACGATGCCTCCACCCAGCCATCCGGTGTCTTGGTCGATATCCCAATGCCGTTGTCTTCGCAGATCAATAAAAGCGGCAGTGGCGCGTTTTTGGCCGCCGTCCAGCCGGCCGTGTTAATCGCGCCTTGCGCGGTCGAGTGGTTCAGCGACGCATCGCCAAACGTGCATACGGCAATGCTGTCGGTTGGGCTAATGCGGTGGTGCGGTGCCATTCGTAACGATGCACCGATCGCGTACGCGGCCCCGACGGCCTTCGGCAGATGGCTCGCAATCGTCGAGGTTTGTGGCGGTATCGCCAACGCTCGCGAGCCCAATACCTTGTGGCGGCCACCGCTGATTGGGTCTTCGGCCGAGCAGGCGAACGACAACAGCATATCCCAGGCGATATGTTGGCCCGGGACCTGATCACTCCGCGCGATCTGAAATGCGGCGTCGCGGTAATGCAAAAACGCGATATCGTCTGGGCGCAAGGCGTGAGCGACTGCCGCCATTCCCTCGTGCCCGGAGGAGCCGATCGTGTAAAACCCTTGCCCGGCTTTTTGCATCGCACGGCTGATGCGATCTAGCTGGCGACTGAGCACCTGGGCCCGGTAGAGACGGACGGCCGTGGTCGGGGCCAATGAGCCGCTTGGCGGTGCCCCAGCGGGCAGCGCATCATCCGCTACGCGGCGAATGAAATTGTTGTGGACGATCTCAACTCGATCCATGGTGCAGCCGCTCAATCGCGGAATTCGTGATTTTGAGATCCGCACTTAACGTTGTTTCGCCGGTAAGGTCAACGTCATTGTCAATGCGCCGCTGGCGGCCGCCGTGTGCGAGATCATGGCGCCGATGCGGATCGCTGTTTCACCCCAGCGGCAGAATCTTCAAACGACCTGGCGCGCGTTGGCGCAATACCTTTTGAAGCCGGAGTCGCAGGGCGAGTATGTCGCCAGCTGTCATGGCGTTATCTAGAAGCCGCGCGTTGGCTAAGCAATAAGCGCTTATGGCTCGGTCGCCGACAGCTCGCGACGCAGCCACGCCTTGGCGAACTTTAGGTCGTCGTAAAACGCGGATCGTGACACGCCGAGTTGGTCAGCGGCCTCGTCGTAGGTCAGCCCGCGGAAAAGAACTGAACGCCGACGATCCGCTGATCGCGGAGACGCAAGTCTTCGTTCGCGAACTGGAAACGGCACTTCAGTAGCCGCAGCATGCCCGGCTAGGTATTGAAGATCTCTTTCATCAGCGGACCCATTCTGCGCACGCCGACCATCGCTGTGGTCGTCATCAGACCGGCCATCATCGCGCCGGTCACGCCGCAGGTCAGGATATCTTGTCCGGTGAGCCACAACCCTTTCAGTTTTGTGCGGGCCGATAGCCAGTCCGATCGTAAGCGCTCGGCCGTATGCTCTAGGCCGTATAACTCGCCCTGCCGGTAGCCACCGAACCAATTGGTCGACAGCGGCGTAGAGACTTCGTAGTAGTCGACCCGTCCTCGTAGCTGCGGCAGTTTGGCGTAGAGGTGCTCCATCAGCCGCTCGCCAAGCTGCGCTTTGAAGGCGTCATAGTCGTCGCCGCGCTTGCCCCAGACGCTGTCTTCCCATTGTTCGAACCACGCGTACGGCGCAGGTGCAACAATCTCGATTGTCGCGGTACCGGGGTGACGATTCTGATAGTCCGGGTCTTTCGCCGATGGGAACGAAATATAGACGACCGGGAATTCCGCGTCGGGGTCCGCTTCGAAGGTCGCGACGTCGGCGTCGAAGTCGTTACTGGGGTATATCCAGAAATTGGTTTTCGGCAGATCGAGATTCTCGGCTGTGTCGTTCAAACCGATGTAGACGCCGAGGTGGGCATAGCTCGGTTTCAGTGAGTCGCGTTCGGCGGTGTAGCCGAGATTGGCCGCTGCGCTATCATCGAGCATGCCGGAGAAGGTGTTGGCAACACCCGCCGCCGAAATGACGGTATCGCACTCGATAACGTGGCCGTCTTGCATCTCGACGCCGGTCACGCGCCCATCGGCGTGCACGATGCGCGTGACTCGTGCGTAGGTGAATACCTCGCCGCCGCTGGCCTGGATCTTCGGAATAATCGTATCGGCAATGCGCCACGAACCGCCGATCGGATAAAACCCGCCGTAGAGATAATGCCGCGCAATCATGGCGTGCACCATGAACGCGGAGCGTTTCGGTGGCAGACCCATGTCGCCCCATTGGCCGCACAACGTCGCAATTAAATCTGGGTTGTCGGTAATGTCAGCCAGCACGTCGTAGGTACGTCGATACAAAAGTTCCGGCGTGCGAACGAACGGTTTCGTGAGGGCGCGCTGCCATGGCTTCAATACGCGGCCCATGCTGAAGGCAGTCATGCCATCGCTGGCTTCGCGTAACAGATCCATGTAGCGGTCAATCGCCTCGACCTCGTCTGGGAACTGGCGCACGAGGTTGTCGCGGAACGCTTGCTTACCGGCGTGCGCTGTGAAGACGCGATCACCAACGAAGAACTTGTCGAACTCCTGGTCCATCGGTGCCCATTCGAGCTGCCCCGACGACAAGAAATCGAACATCTTACGCGTACGTGTCGGTGCACCGACGTCGCCGATGTAGTGAACACCGACATCCCATTCGTACCCGTTGCGCTCGTACGAATGCGTGTAACCACCGGCCGTATAGTGCTGCTCGAGTACGCATACCCGTTGCCCAAGGCTCGACAGCAGCGCCGCTGTTGTTAGTCCGCCCATACCTGAGCCGATTACGAGGGCATCGTAACTGTCGGCAAGCCGGGAAGGGCGATAGCGCTTGCCGATACGTAGGGTGCTGGCTTTCATGGTCGCAGTAAGGCTTTGTCGAGATTGAACCGCCATTCTAGTAGAGCCGGCCCAGGGTTGCATTTCGCCGCGTCAGTACGACTCGCAGTGACTGGGTATCGGTACGATGTATTCGGCATCAACGGCAAAGGCAACGACCAATCGGTGCTCGGAATTGTTGCACCGCGGTCTGGACATCGGTAACGGTGCATACCGCGTCGTACGGCGATTAGAACGCGGTTAAAACATCCTCGACGTGCACAACTTCGGGCGGCCGGGCAAAATGTGGCCCTGCTAGCTCGCGCCAACGCTGAAAGTTGTCGGATTCGCGAAATGTCACCATGTGTGCATCGACGCTGCTCCAGCCGACGACGAGGCGGTATGTACCCGGCGTTTCTATTACTCGCTCGAGCTTAAGACTGTGGCAGTCTTTGTCCGCTTGAAAAAACGTTGCAGCGTCCGCAACGGCTTGCTCAAACGCCTGCTCGGCGCCGGGTTTGATCGTTAGCGTGGCGATTTCGTAGATCATCGGCGTGGCCTAGAGTAAGTCCAAGATGTGTTGCCAGTGCTTCTCATCGACGGGCATGATCGACAGTCGATTGCCCTTGCGCAGTAGCGTCATTCCTTCAAGCGCGCTGTCGGCTTTGAGCTCTTTCAATGTGATCGTGCGCCGAAACTTGCGGACAAAGCGCATATCCACCAATTCCCAACGCGGTTTATCCGGTGAGCTTTTCGGATCGTAGTATTTTTCCTTCGGATCGAATTGCGTTGGATCTGTGTACGGTTTACTGGCGACTTTCATGATGCCAACGATGCCAGGCTCAGCGCAGTTCGAGTGATAGAAAAACGCGTGATCGCCTTTCTTCATCTCGTCACGCATAAAGTTTCGCGCCTGATAATTACGGATACCATCCCAAGGCTCGACCCGGTCACGCTTAAGGTCGTCGATGCTGTACGCGTCGGGCTCGCTTTTCATCAACCAATATTGCATCTCTAGTCTCCGTCAGCTGCGCGCGCGACCTGTCAGAACTCAAGCCATAAAAAAGGCCGCAGCGTTAGCTGCGGCCTCGTTTGATGTGCCGAGCGGCAGGCGCTTATTGATCGCGGAAATTGTACCGGAAGCGCAG
>JBCDBO010000149.1:0-6463 GCA_039183535.1 Pseudomonadota bacterium
AACCGACAGCGAATTGCGGCGTGTTCTTGCTGGGCGTTGGTCGTCGGTTGTTCAGACTGACTAACCTTCAGGACGACGTAGACATTGCTTATGCCAAGACGACCCCGATTCTGCCCGGCGGGTCTGCCAGTTCATTTGATACAGCGGGGCCATAATCGCCAGGTTCTGTTCACCTGTGATTCTGATCTAGCGGATTGTTCTAATTGGCTGGCGGATGGCGCCGAACGATTTGGTGTTTCGGTTCATGGATAGGTCTTTATGACAAACCATGTGCACTTGCTGGCGACGCCTGACGAAGAAGACAGCCTCTCGAGATTGATGCAGTTTCTGGGGCGCCTGTATGTGCGCCACTTTAATCACACCTACCAACGCAGTGGTACGCTGTTCGAAGGACGGTTCAAATCTTGCGTTGTACAGAACGATCAATATCTTTTGAGCTGTCTTCGCTATATTGAGCTGAATCCGGTACGAGCAGGGATGGTTGCCGACCCTGGTGAATACATTTGGTCGAGCTTCCGCGCTCATGCTTTTGGCGTGCGACCGCGGATGTGGTCTCCCCAGGTTCTCTACTTGCAACTAGGATTAGATGAAAAGCAACGTGCGGAGGCTTGGCGAGCGTTGGCCAGCGATGCCTTGGACGCTGAGTTGCTTGCCAAGATCCGCCGTTGTGCCAACACTGGATTGGTTATGGGTACCGAGGTATTCCGACGACAGGTGGACAGACTCAGAGAGTAACCCGCTCAGTTTACTCTGTCCCTTTACTCCGACCCCAAAGATTCCCAAAGACTCAAAGATTTTGTTCAATTTCCAACATCAGACGTGGTTACCTTTCTGGGATACGGACATCACCTACGCCTACGCTCTTGGATGCTTGTGTCGACATTATGTACAACGGGACGAGCTTTCGCGGGCTTTACAGCGACCCCAATTTCGAAATCGATGCCTACTTGCTAACCAACATTCGGCTTAGCTACAGCACAGATCGCTGGGGTGCTTAATTGAACGGACCGAAAGTCTTTGATGAGGATCACCTTTTAATTTAGGGGCATTTTTCCCTGCGTTTGGGGGTTGTGCGTCCGGTATCCGCAGCCAGCCGCGCACGCTTGGAGTCATTATGGAGCTCTCGTTTTGACGAACTCTCAACGCATACTGAAATCGCGCAACACCGGGGTCCCTCGTACAACGCGCACCTTGTGTAAGACTAATTGCAAATCGACTTCGTCCGGCGCCTTGCTAGTCAGAACTCATAGGAAAGCGACGCGATAACCGTACGCGCCCGCGACGTTCCGACTCTGATCGCAGCAAACGCATCCGGGGTAACATTGGCCTGCGTAAGTCGATAGTCCTCGTCAAAGGCATTGATCACATTGAGCTGCGCCTTCCAGTTGTCCCGGCGGAAGTAGGTCATAGCACCGACCTCTACCCAGCCGTCGTAAGTAGCGTTGTTTTCGCCACTGATAAAAATATCGTCCTGATAATTCAGGCTGCCGCCAAAGCCGAACTGACCACTGAACAGTGGCACCTCGTAGAACGACGCGAGGTTGACGCCGTGTTCAGGAATGCCGGGGAGTGTTCCTCCGGCTTCAAAACCGAACGAAAACGGACCAACGACCAGCGTTGTTCCGCCGTCGATGATCTCGTTATCGATATAGCTGTAGCCGGCCTGTATACGCCACGCATCGGTTACCTTCCCGACCACCTCGAGTTCGAAGCCCAGAGACTCGTACTCACCGATGTTGCCGAAGCGCCGATCGAGGGGCGGCGCCTGCGGATTGATGAGAAACGCGACATCCTCTTCAACCACGTCATACAGGGTACCAGTGACCAGCAACCGATCGCCGTTCGGCTGCCATTTCATGCCGACTTCCCAAGACGTTGAGGTGGCGGGATCGATGATTTCGTCGTCGAGGTCGAGGCGACCGCCCGATGAGGTATAACCCTCGGCGTAGCTTAAGAATGCCGACAACTCACCGCTGAATGAGTATACGACACCACCGCGAAAGCTCAGATCATCGTCCTCAAAGTCCGATACATTGTCGACGTAGTTCGAGTATCGAAAGCCAAGAAGCACGCCCCACTTTTCGTTGAGGTTAATAAAGTCGAGGACGTTTATACCTGATTCCTCGAAGTTTGTGGGGACACCGGGACCCGAGTCTGTAAGATTGAGCAAATCGGCCGGATTGTCCACCGGTGTGGGATCGGTATTGACCGTGTAGACGCCGGTCACAATGTTGTAGAACACTGTGTCGGCGGTGTTCATGCCTCTGCCCTGGACGTCGAATTCCTCGAAGGTATAGGAGGCCAGTATTTGATGTTCGACACCGCCCGGGCCGTCCAGATCGATAAAGTTCTTAATCGTGTACTGCTGTACGGTGCCGGTAGCGTCGGCGCTGCCCGCTGAGATCGATACTGTATTCGCCCGCGGTGTTCCCTCTGCGCCAATGAAGCCGAAGGTCGGAGTCACGGCATCGTTGTTAGTGTCGAAGGTTAGTTTATCGTTTTCCGTGTTCTGCACGGTGGCCTCAACGCGCCAGTTCGGCAGTACCTGATAGTCCGCGAGAATGTAGGCGCGCGTCGACTCAGCGACGGATTGATCGTTGAAGCCGGGTATCCCATAGAACTGGTCGACGTCCTGATTCGGGCCGTAAAAGTAGCCACCGAAGAGGTCGCCATCAAGCACTTGACCGCGGTCCTGCGTGAAATCGTCGTCGATATACTCAACGCCAGCCACGACAGACGCTCTATCGTTGGACCAGGAAATACTTGGATTGATGAGCAGGCGTTCGCGAGTGACCTCGTCACGGAAACTCTCGGAGTCTTCGTAGGTGCCGACCAGGCGATAGGCAAATGTACTGTTTTCAGAGAATGCCCCCGTCGTATCGAACTCAACCTTAAAAAAATCGTAGCTACCGGCAAGCAGTTCGATGGACGTGGATCGTTGCGACTGAGGGCGCTTTGTGACGTAGTTAATCAAGCCACCGGGACCGCCTTCGCCGTAGAGCAATGCCGACGGGCCCTTAAGGACCTCAACGCGCTCAAGGTTTGCGGGTTCGGTGGATGGCAGACTCGCAGCGATTAAATCGCTCGCGACCGGCGCACCATCTTTAAACACCGACGCGCCGAAGCCGCGAATGGACACACTCTCACCGCCGCCGTTGTTGTTTTTCTGACGGGTGATGCCGGCAACGTTGCGCAGCGCCTCGTCGATGTTGTTTACCTGCAGATCCTGCAGCAAATCCTGGCTGATGACGCTGACGGAGGCCGGCGTCTTAAGGATGTCGAGGCCGAGCTGAAAAGTGTCAGCGACCGTCGGGTCGTAGTCTCGACTGTGGGCGAAAACAACGATCTCTTCCAGCGATTCAGGGTCGTCCGATGTCGGTTCCGTCGACTCCTCGGACTGCGTATTTCCTTCTCCGTTTGTGGCAGTCTTCAGTACAAATGCGCCGCTGGCCGATCGCTCAAAGGACAGCCCGGAGCCAACAAGCAGCGCGCCGATAGTTTCGTCTGCCGTCAGACGACCACTGATATCAGGTGCCGTCTTTCCAACCACCAGTTCGTCGGTAGCGACAACATTCACATCAAACAGGCTGGACACCGAGAACAGCGACGCCTTCAGATCACCAGCCTCAAGACTCACATCTTTTGCCAGCGCATTGCCCCGTGACTGCGCGTGAACGGGTGCAGTAAGCATTGCGGCCGCCATTAATAGGCAAAGCGAGATCGCTGTCGTCGCCAGTCTGGCGGGATTTTTCGGGGTCACCGTTGGAGGTCCTTTTCATTTTGTGTAAATGGGAATCACTTACACCTCTAAACATGAGGTCCCCAAGGACGGCAAATTGACACCCCCCGGACGCAAAAAATATCGGGTTGCCCCGCGCTGGCCGTCGCAGCGGTCGGTGCTACTCTGCCGGGCGGATCACGATCTGACCTTCGGTCTCGCGGTCGATCGATACCGGAAACAGGTAGGGCAGCGTTTCGGTCATCGCGTCGATCTCCAGACTGTTAAAAGACGCGGACACCTTGCTGAAGTGGCTTGTGTCGAGCGCGGGGTCGATCACTAGCTTACGCGCTGAATAGCGCTGCAGGTCGGACAGCACTTCTTCGAGCGTCGCGCCGTCGTATAGCAGTCGCTCATCCCGCCACGCTCCGACGTTGGACACAGCGATTGGCCGAGCATCGGAAAGCCCAACCGAGTCTTTCGCGGAAATTCTGAAACCAGCGGTCAGCGACACGCGTTTCGATTGCCCAGTCGGCCTGCCGCCGATACTGACCGGATAGCTCACCGCCACCTCACCTTCGGACACAGCGACATGGGAGACGCCGCCACCCGTGCGAACCTCGAACGCGGTGCCTACGACGGTCGTAACCAGATCGTCGGCGTTGACGACCAGGGGTCTCGCCGCATCCGGCGTCACTTCAAGGAATACGGCACCGTAGTGCAGCGAGACCTCTCGCATCTTGGGCGCGCCCACGTAACGCAGCGACGTTGCCGCGCCTAAAGTCGCGCGCGTGCCGTCGGGGAGAGTGACCGCTTTGATCTCACCAGTGGCGGTGCTGTAGCCGTAGGTCTGCGGCGCATGCTGCAGTCCACTCGGCGACTCGGTTTGCAGTGCGTCGGTCACCCATAGAATGGCGGTCGTTAATAGCATCAGACTCAGTGCCGACGTCGCATACCTTCTGCCGCCGCGTAGCCATGTACCCACGCGAGTCAGCACTCCATGATCGCGCTCGATCGGAATCGGCATCATCAGATCAGGCTCGATGTCGTCGACATGCAGTTGCTCGACGGCCGACCAGACGGTGATCGCACGGTCGTAGGCAAGTTCGTGTCGCGCATCCGCCGTGAGCCACGCGTGAAACGCTTTGGCCTCCAGCTCGCTGGGCGCATGTCTTGCAATCCGGTCGCGCCACTCGTGAGCCTCGCGGCGAATCTGATCATCGGAGCGTTGTCGTTGTAACGGCATTACCGCTCGTCCCTCGCGCTGTCCAGATAGCGATCGATGTCCTCCACCGCTCGAACGATGTGCTTATTCGCCGCGGTGCGAGAGAGCTTTAAGCGTCGCGCGACCGCAGATACGTTAAGCCCCTCTATGCGGTTGAGTACAAACGCGCGTCGCCGTCGCTCCGGCATTTCGCGCAGCGCCTGATTGATTATTTTTAGCTGCTCGTTCGCAGATAAGACCCTTTCCGGCGACAGAACGTCACCCCGTTGCGCAAAGTAGAGGGCCTCTACCTCGTAGTCGTAGCGTGAGCGCACGCCCATCGATCGCTTTTCTTTGAGAACAAGGTTGCGAGCAATCATCCAGAGAAAAGCACCCAAATCGCGGATGTCGGACAAATCTGAGCGTTCCATGAGCTTGTGGAACGCCGCCTGCGTAATGTCCTCGGGATCCGGTGGGCCATTGCCGAAGTGTGTATAAATAAGCGCCGTTATCTTTTCTGAGTGAGACGCGTACAGGTCGGCGACTGAGTGTGTCGGTGCATCGCCAGGAATGTCGCCGGGGCGCTCGTCAGCTTGGTTACGCCGTAGCAGGCGATCCAGAGTTCTTCTTGAGCTGACCACGGATCAGCAGCGCCCGAACACGCAGGCGCCATCGCGGAGTGCGCACACGCATTTCGGTATTTGGGCAATTCCGCAGAGCTCCCAACGAGCAGTGCCGTCCTTAACCCGCGCAGGGATAAGACTTTGAGCAGGGCCAGTCATAGGCGATAGACGGTTCAAGGGCAACGCGCATCCTGAAGATTTATCCATCGTCGTCTAAATGCGGCTCATTCGCAATCGCGCACACGACAGAATCACGGGTTTTCTGAGTGTTATTGGGGATACTCAGGGGTCAGTACCGGGTGCCACGTCGGATTAGATCTTGCACTTAGTCCTAACCCGAAAGTTCCTGACACCAGGGTTCAAGCCTTTGTTCCTGGCAATACAGGTTGCTGCTGATCTACGTCGACTTCTACCGATAAATCGGCCCGAATCGACGATGTTTGCGCTCCTGTCTTGGCTGTTAGGCCTACGAGGAGCAGCCACACAGCCAAACTTTGGCGGGGTCGATTGTTGAAGTTGAACAGGACCATAACCAGAGCGCAACTCGATCAGACAGTAATTCGCTTGACGGTCCGCGATTCCCGGGGCGCAGCACTGTTGATAGTTGCAGTAACGCATAACAAAAACATCAAGACTGCCACGCCAAACACGTTGAGGCCTGGTACCTCGGTCGGTGACGGAATTCCGAAAGTCACAGCGGAACTGTTGTTCGTTGTATTGGGATCAATAGGCTGTGTCAGCAGAGAACTAATTGTCCAAGAAATCGTTATGTCGCCCTCTAAGTTGGGATCGACCGCGTAGCGGGCTCGACACTCACTGGATTCACCAGCTAGTAAACCTGGCGAGCTAAATGAATAGACGAACACACCGGGGTCTCCGGCATTGAAAGGATCGAGTACGCCAAATGCTACAGCACAG
>JBCDBO010000150.1:0-6414 GCA_039183535.1 Pseudomonadota bacterium
ATCACCGCCACGCCTGTGTCGATCGCCACCTACGATACGGACGTCGGTGAGATTAGAACCATAACGCTTAGTGACGGTAGCGAGATCACCTTAGGTGCGGCGTCTGCGGTATCGGTCACACTAGCAGCCCAACGCCGCTCGGTAACACTCGACCGCGGCGAGGCGTTTTTTGCCGTCTCATCTGATCCAAGCCGACCATTCGCCGTGCAGGTGGATCAATTGACGGTGACGGTGGTCGGGACCGCCTTCGATGTACGCCGTAGTGCCGATGTTTTGCGCGTTGCTGTTGCCGAGGGTGTCGTCGATGTCTCACAGCCATTTGCAATCGGCGATCGTGCGACGGATATCAACGACAATAAGCGCCTACGCAAAGGCGAGACCGTAACGGCAACGGTACACGATGGGATTAGCGCCATTTCCGCGATCAATCCAGCGACCGTCGGGAACTGGCGTGATGGCCGTTTGCAGTACGACGGCGTATCGCTGGCCGAAGTGGTCGCAGACGCGAACCGCTACTCCAAAATTCCTATCCAGCTTGAGCCACTGCCACCGGAAGTCGAGGGCCGACTGGTCCGCGGCGTCTATCGTGGCAACGATGTCGAGAATCTGCTGTTGTCGGTGGCTGAGCTTCTGCCTATCACGATCGATCGCAGCGACCCAGGACTGATCGTGATTCGGTCCGAGCCGGCCGACTAACTCCCACACGCGTCACTATCCCACCGTCACATTTTTATTGCTGGGGGTGTCATTTTTTCGATCTCGCGAATCATTTGGATATCGGTGTGATTGAGAATCAATCGCGCCATCTTTCTGGCCAGGAGCGTGTGAGTGACTAATTCTTCGGTAAAACAACACTGTCGAGTGCTAGCGATCGGGTTGCTCACGCTTGTCACGGCTGCCTTGTACGCGCCGATCGCCGTCGCTCAGCAAACGCAAGCAACGATCGATATCCAGGACCAGCCACTGGCCGACGCATTGGTGACGGTGTCCGATACATTCGGCGTAAGCGTACTTACCGAGGATGAAACCGTACGCGGCCGGCGTGCGGCGCCGACCAAAGGGACCTTCACCGTGGTCGAGACGTTGAATCGGCTACTCGTCGGAACCAGTCTTACCGCACGGCAAACCGCCAGCGGTTCGTACATTGTGGAAGAGGCATCGTCGACGTCGGTTAAACCCGTATCCTCGGAGCAAGAATCCGATGATGCGCCCATCGTTGATGAGCTAATCGTTTACGGCACCAAAAAAGAGCTAACGCTGCAGAACACGCAAACGTCGGTCGAGCTGTTTACTCAAGAGCGTATTAACCGAGAAGTCATCTTCAGCTTAGACGATATTTTATTGCGGACCCCGAACGTCTCGATGGACAACGTTCAGACGGGGTTTTCGATTCGAGGTGTTGAGCAGGTGGGTGTGGGCAGCGTTGGGCGCGGCGAAACGTCCAATATTTTTGTCGATGGCGTGCCGGTCATCGGAAGCCGACAAGCGATTCAGTCGGCTTGGGATGTCCAGCAGGTCGAGATCCTACGCGGCCCACAATCAACCGTTCAGGGCCGCAACTCGCTAGCTGGCGCCATTGTTATGCGCTCCAACGATCCGTCCTACGACTGGGAGGGACGGGTGAGACTGATTGCCGGTAGCCAAGAAACTGAACAAGCATCGATTGCTTTCGGCGGACCTATTATCGACGAGCAAGTCGCCTTCCGTTTGGCGTACGACAACCAGAGTTTTAATGGCGACTTGGTTGAAGTGACGAAAGGGTTGGACCAACAATTCAACGACTCTGAGGTCATCCGTGGCAAGCTCCTAATTGAACCCAATGCGTTGCCAGGACTTCGCGTTGAACTATTGGCCGAGCGTGTCGACACTGACTTCGGTGACTTCAATTTCGTTACAGCACAAGTGCCGTTCAACGACCCGGCCTATGCCGAGTTTGATGTTTTCGGTGGCCAGACGTTTAACCGAGTAAACATTCAAAACGTCGAAGCAGATCGGTACGTTATCGACGCCACTTATTCGCTGAACGAGCACTGGGACATCATCGGCTTGTTCGCTGGCGAGAATGCCAATATTTTCCGCCAGTTCGGTATTCCGATTAACGGTGCTGTTCGACTCGATCCTTCCGATTCCGATTTCGACGTCTTCTCCGGCGAGATTCGCCTGGCATTCGATTACGAACGGTTTTCCGGTTGGTTCGGTCTGTTTAGGTTTACGCAAGACGTTGCTGGGGTTGGCGAGTTTTCTGCGCCGCTAGCCGCTTTTGGCTTACCCGTAGATCCGGTGGACTCCGTCATCACTTCGGTCTCTATCAGCAGTAGCGAAGTTGTTAACGACGCCGTGTTTGCAGAATTGAGTTACGACTTGACGGATCAATGGCAAGTGAGTGTCGGTGCGCGCTATGACACCGAAGACTTCAGCGACCCGGGGGCCGATGGCGAGATCGTCGTCGACCCGCCAACGTGTACCGTAACGCTGCCGATCGGTGTTGTCCCCTGTATAGCTATTTTCCCATTTGGCGCATCGGACCCCGTTGATGCCAGCTACAACGCCTTCCTACCGCGCATCGGAATTACCTACCGTTTCGACGATGATCGATCGCTGTCATTAGGTATCCAACGGGGCTACCGTGCGGGTGGTTCTGTTGTTGTCATCGACGATCTCGCCGGGGCGGAACTGGTCGAATACGACCCAGAATTCGTTACAAACTACGAAGTCGCTTTCCGTTCGCAGTGGCTCAATCAGCGTCTAACGCTAAACGCCAATTTGTTTTTTACGGATTGGGAAGATCAACAAGTCTCGGTCCCAGGCTTACTCGGAGACCCGCGAGTCGGCCGCATCGTCAATGCGGGCGCATCCGAGATCTACGGAATTGAAATCCACTCGACGTTTAAGGCTACTGACAACCTCGACGTCTTTGCAGGCCTGGGTCTGTTGGAAACCGAGTTTACGGATTTCCCCTTTAGCCCTGTCCCGGGCGATCTTCAGAATCTTCGCGGCAATGCATTTACGACCGCGCCAAAGCTCACCGCAGCCCTAGCAATCAGTTACCGCCACGACTCAGGCTTTTACGCCGAGGCCAACGCCAACTATCGTGGGGAGCAGTTTTCCGACGTCGCAAACACGCCGGAGAACCAAGTAGGGAGTTACACACTCATAAACGCTCGGGCTGGGTTTCGGTTTGAGCATTGGCAGGTCGGCTTTTTTGCCAACAACTTGTTCGATGAACGCTTTATAACCCAGCAAAACTTCGTCAATGCCGATCCAGGCACGGGCACAGTTAACATTGCTGGTAACGCTCAGGTGCGAGTCAATCAACCGCGAGTCGCTGGTGTGAGCATCGAGTACCAGTTCTAGAGTATCTACGCCCCGATAACCCTGGAACGTGAGCTGTGATCATCGCGAGCCCAGGTTAGCTGGTATCTCACGAACGACCCAGGTGCCAGATTGAAGGCAGCGGTTCGTTGTGTTGGGTGACATTTGCGACGACTCGACTTCAATCAGTAACAAGAATCGTTTACTTTTAAGCCTGTTACCGGTTTTCGCCCCTGACGACGACCCACGGCGAAGTCGGCTTCCAACACTTGCAGATGACATAACGGTACGCAGAGACGGATACCTATGGTCACAGCCGTTGATAAAGTAGGCCGCTGGCACATCGCTTCCCGCGTGTTTGCGGCGGTGATCCCGGCGTTCGTGCTGACCAACACGACCGGTGTCTTTTTTGCGCTGGCGTCTCCGGCAGGCCAGTTTCAAGCGATCGCGACGTCGCTGGCGAGCGCGTTCGCCATTTACACCGTCATTATTCTGTGGATCTTCAGCGTGAAGCGTCTCAAGACGGTTTGGTTGGGATTGCTGGCGGGTCTCGTGATAACAGCCGGCGGCTCATGGCTGCTCTACACATTTGGAGCTAACGGATGATTGGATCATTTCGACAATCGATGACATGGCTACATACGTGGGCTGGTCTCGTCTTTTGCTGGTTGCTCTACTTCATCTTCGTAACCGGTACCCTCGGTTACTTCGATACCGAGATCGATCATTGGATGCAGCCCGAGCTCGCGACGGCCGGGGACGCATCGAGCAAAGAGCGTATCGAGACGGCGATCGCGCACCTCGAAGCTAACGCCCAAGGCGCCGACCGTTGGTTCATTAACTTTCGTTCGTCGCGTGAGGAGCCTCACCTACGGGTGTTTTGGCAATCGCCCGGTGAGACCGAGGACGATCCACCGGAAAATCATAACGTTACGCTCGATGCCGTCTCTGGTGCGCCGCTAGACGACCTTGCCCGCGAAACCGGTGGCGGGCAATTGCTCTACCGTATGCATTACGTCTTGCACTACATCGATTCACAAATCGCTTTTCGCTTCGTCGGCATACTCACCTTGTTCATGTTTATCGGCATGATCACCGGTATCGTCGCTCACAAAAAAATCTTCAAAGATTTTTTCACGTTCCGTGCGAAAAAAGGCCAGCGCTCATGGCTCGATATGCACAATTTATTGAGCGTAACGTCTCTGCCGTTTCAGCTAATGATTACCTACAGCGGACTCTTATTCGTGACCGCCTTATGGATGCCATTGATTGCGGTCGGTAGCGTTGGCTTCGATACGAAAAAAGCGGCCGAACTGATTAATTTGGAAGGAGCAAAGATCGAGGCGGCTGGTACTCCGGCCGAGTTAACCGATATTGCCGCAGTCGTCGCCGGCGCCGAGGCGCAATGGGGCGAAGGCACTGTGCAACGCTTCAATATTTACAACCCAGGCGACGCCAACGCACGTATCGAGATGACGCCATCTACCGGTATCGGTTTTCTCCGCACCACACACGTCTACGATGGCACGACGGGTGAACTGGTCGATACGCCGGAGTTGCCAGCATCCGGCGCTCTATCCTTCGCATCGACGATGCTTGGTTTACACGAAGGTTTGTTCGCCGGTACGACGCTGCGGTGGCTGTATTTTTTGTCGGGTGTGCTTGGTACGGCGATGATCGCAACGGGCGCGATCCTGTGGACCTCAAAACGGCGTAAGAAAGCCGCAGATGAGCAGCAGTTCCGTGGCTTTAGATTCGTTGAGGTAATGAACATCGGCACGATCATGGGCGTGCTAATCGGTGTGGCTGCATTTTTCTGGGCCAATCGCTTGTTACCGATCGGCCTTGAAGAACGCGCAGAATGGGAAGCCCACGCGATGTTCATCACCTGGGGTCTTTGTCTACTGTATCCACTGCTCCGCAGTCGCCAGGCCGCATGGCGCGATCTCACGTGGTTGGCGGCATTCGCTTTCGCAGCGCTACCGATCTTGAACGCGGCGACGACCAACGTCGGTTTGTTAACGAGCATCGGCAATGGCGACTGGACCATGGCAGGCTTCGATCTGACAGCACTCGGTACCGGTATTGTGTTCGCTATCGCTGCAACGTACCTGACGCGGCAAAATGCTAAACAAGTCGCCGGGACTGAGCCGAGGACGATAGAGGCAGCCGTGTCTTAATTTGTCGTTTCGTGATTGCTAGGGCTTCACGAGGCACGCTTCATACAGGATTACCGAATGCGCCAGTGGCTCGTTTTTATCTTCAGCTTGCTGGTCTGCACTGTGGCCAACGCTGCCGGCACGACCTACCACCTCTACTTCCTCGGCGGTCAATCAAACATGGAAGGCTACGGCTTCACCGCCGAGTTGCCAGATGAGGCGCAAGGCTCATCCAGTAACGTCGTGATCTTCACTGGCCAGCCTGCGCTCGACAACAAACCGGGTGGTGGCGCTGGTCTTTGGCAACCGCTCGAGCCAGGTTTCGGCACGGGCTTCAAAACAGACGGCAAGACCAACGCACTGTCAGATCGCTTCGGTCCGGAGCTGTATTTCGGTCGTACGTTGGCGGCAAGCGATACCGAAACGAACGTGGCAATCATCAAATACGCACTCGGCGGGTCGGGGCTAGCTGTAGGCGTTGGCTATGGCAACTGGCATCCAGACTTTGCCGATGGCGCGGGGATTAACCAATACGATCATGCACTGCACACGCTTAGGAACGCCTTAAGCCACACGGATATCGATGGCGATGGTTTTGCCGATACGTTGGTGCCTGCTGGCATCGTCTGGATGCAAGGCGAAGCCGATGCCTACGACAGCCAGGCCGTGGCCGATGACTATCGGGCCAATATCGAACGGCTAATGAATCTGTTACGCGCCGCTTTGCGTGTCGACGATCTACCGATTGTCATGGGCAAGATCACCGACTCAGGTATGTCGGACGACGGCTCGGTCATGGACTACATCGAGACGGTCCAAGCCGCCCAGCGTGACTTCACCGAGAGCGACGCCTGTGCCGCCTACGTCACGGCGACCGATGACTTTGGTTACCTCGATGACGGCTGGCACTACAACACCGATGGCTTTGTACGTATGGGCACCG
>JBCDBO010000151.1:0-6327 GCA_039183535.1 Pseudomonadota bacterium
ACCTGCTGTCGCTTCAGAGCCTGTCGCAGCGCGAATCATGCGACTATTCTGCGCCACCGGGGCGGATCAGGGCAAACCTGTTGCTAAGTAGCGACGCCTAGGTCTGCCGCAGTGCGGCTAGGAGGCTGTAGAAGCGATGCAGTGCATCGATCTCACGTTCGAGTTTGTCCGGCGTCTGATTATTGACAATCAGGTCGTCGGCGCCGGCGCGGCGTTCATCGCGACCGATTTGGGCCGCTAGCATTGCCTCGGCGAGCTCCGCATCGATGCTATCGCGCGCCATTAAGCGCTCCCGCTGGAGCGCCACCGGGCAGTCGATCACCAAAATCCGGCTGACGTCATCGCGCAGCGGCGATTCGAGCAGCAATGGCACCACCAGCACACAGTACAGCCCCATTACCGACCGGACCGCGTCGGTCGCACGATCGCGGATTCGCGGATGCGTGATGGTCTCGAGTGCATGGCGTTCTTTCGGATCGGCAAATACACGTTCGCGTAACGCTCGTCGATTGAGCCGTCCACCGTCACCGAGGATCGCTGGACCGAATCGTTCGGCGATGTCCGCCAGTGCCGGCTGACCGGGTTCAACAATATCGCGTGCTATCTGGTCGGTGTCGATGACCGCGACACCATGCGCGGCGAATCGATTGCTCGCCAGCGTTTTACCGCTGGCAATGCCGCCGGTCAGTCCGACGACAAAGCGACGTGCAAATGTAGTCACGATGGTAGAAACGTTGTGCTGTACCAAGCGATAAGACTGTCGCCAGCGATCATCGCTAGCCATCCAGCGGCGGCGAGGTAAGGGCCAAATGGAATCGGTATTTGCTTATCGCGGCCCAAGAAAATAATCATCGTGAGGCCAACGATTGACCCGACACCGGCACTGAGCAAGATGATAATCGGCAACTTGCTGGCACCCAGCCATGCGCCAAACAGACTCAACAGTTTAAAGTCGCCGTGGCCCATTCCGTGTCGACCCCGGACCAACTTGTACAGCATTGAGACCGACCAAAGACTAAGGTAACCGACGACGGCACCAACGATGGCGGCGCCTGGCTCAATCAACAACACGTCGGCATTCTCAAGTCCGTGCGTCAGAGACAGCAACAGGCCAAACCAGAGAAACGGCATAACGATTGAGTCTGGAAGCAGCTGGTGATCGAAATCGATCATCGACAATGCGACCAATGCATACGTCAACAATACCGCCGCAATACCTTCAATGCCGAACCCGAATCGCCACGCCGCCATCGCCGCCAACACGGCCGTCGCCAACTCAACCAGCGGGTAACGAATACTGATCTTCGTTTTGCAACTACTGCAGCGACCTCGGAGGACGAGATAACTGATAACGGGTACGTTTTCCAACGCGGTAATTTGATGACCACATTGCTGGCAACGTGACCGTGGCACCATCAAGTTGAACGTCGGGAACGTCGGCGGGTCACGCTCTTCGATGAGTGCCGCTTCAATCTTCCATTCGTTCTGCATCATGACAGGCAGGCGGTAGATAACAACGTTTAAGAAGCTACCGATCAGCAACGAGAACACGAACACAATGGCAATGAACACGGTCGGGTTCGAGGCGAGTAATTCAACGATGGTCATGGCGTCATCGGTCGTCTTTGGACGCTAATTCAATGCTTAGGTTATCCGCATGTCCACTACCCTTGCGGCCAAAACGTGACAGTCTTGAGTGCACAGGCACACACCGTGAGTGCCCTGTGACATGATCAGTCGCTGCTAAAAGCGAGCGGCTCCGTCGCATATCAGTCCTACCACGCGGCAGCGATAAGACGGATCGTATGGACATACCTGTGCAGTTCGAGCCGCGTACCCACGCCGCACGGCGCCGCAGGAAGCGTTTTCGTTAAACCACCGCACCCATTTTGAAGATGGGCAAGTACATCGCGATGACCAGGCCGCCAACGAGAACGCCCAATATCGCCATGATTAGCGGCTCGAGCAGTGAGCTCATGCTATCGACCGCCGCATCGACATCTTCTTCGTAGAAGTCAGCGACCTTTCCGGACATTTCGTCGAGCGAGCCGGATTCCTCACCGACCGCGACCATCTGGATAACCATGTTCGGGAATAGGCTCGTATTTTCCATCGCCTGTTGCAGCCGTTGGCCGGTGGCAACTTCGTCGCGCATCCGCATGACGCCCTCCGAAAACACGATGTTACCGGTTGCGCCGGAGACCGACTCGAGTGCTTCAACCAGCGGCACACCGGCTGCGAACATCGTCGATAAGGTTCTGGCGTAACGCGCGATTGCTGATTTTTCGAGAATCGGACCCACAATCGGCACTTTCAGCGCCATACGATCGAGGAAATGTTGAAACTTCCGGGAGCGCTTCTTGAAGTAAAGAAACGTGTAGATCCCGGCGACGAGGCCGAGTCCTAGGATCCATCCTTGGGTTCGGACAAACACCGATAAGTCGATGACCATGCGGGTAAACCCAGGTAGGTCGGCCCCAAAGCCAACAAACAGATCTTCAAAAGCGGGAATTACGAAGATCAAGAGGATGACGGTAACGATCAGTGCCACCACCATAACCGCTGCCGGATAGAACAGCGCCTTTTTGATTTTCTTCTTGATCGCTTCCGTTTTCTCTTTGTAGGTCGCGATCTTGTCGAGCAAAGTCTCTAACGCACCGGCTTGCTCGCCGGCTTCGACCAGGTTGACAAACAAATCATCGAAATACAGTGGATGCTTGGCCAGCGCTTCATGCAGCGAGCTACCGCCCTCAACGCTCCCTTTGATGTCGAGGATCAGCTTTTGCATCGCTGGGTTCTCGTGGCCGTTACCGACGATTTCGAACGACTGCACGAGTGGAATACCGGCCGCCATCATCGTCGCGAGCTGGCGTGAGAAAATAGCGATATCAGCCGGGGTAATTTTTCCCTGGCTCTTAAAGAGCGTGGATTGCTTGCGGATGGTCTTCGGCACCACGCCTTGACGACGCAGCTCTGCGCGTACAGCCGCCTCGCTGGCCGCTAGGCTTTTGCCTTTGACCTTATTGCCTTTGCGATCCGTGCCTTCCCAGGTGTAGGGAATTTGCGCAACCGTTGCCGCTTCTGCCATCTCGACTATCCCGTCTATTCAATCGTCACGCGATTGATTTCTTCGAGGCTCGTAATGCCGTCCATCACTTTTTGCAGGCCAGCACGCCGTAAATCCCAGACGCCCTCTTGCTCCGCCTGTTGTGCGATCTGCATTGCGTTACCGCCTTCCATGATGATTCGGCCCATCTCTTCACTGACCTCCATCACCTGGAAGATACCTGCCCTGCCTTTGTAGCCGTCCGTGCAGGAATTGCAACCAACCGGACCGAAAATTGTGACTCCGGCCTCTATATCGGCCGTTGTGAAGCCTTCCTTCAGCAACGCCTCGCGCGGTACATCGCGCTGCTCTTTGCAGTTATTACAAAGTCGCCTGGCGAGGCGCTGGGCAATGATCAAGCTGACTGAGGTCGCAATGGCGTAAGGCTTGACGCCCATATCGACCATACGCGTGAGCGTTTTCGGCGCGTCGTTGGTGTGCAGTGTCGACAACACTAAGTGACCCGTTTGGGCGGCTTTGATCGCGATCTCTGCCGTCTCTAGGTCCCGAATCTCACCGACCATGATGACGTCTGGATCCTGACGCAGGAAAGCTTTCAGTGCGGAGGCGAAGGTCAGCCCTACTTTCGGGTTGACGTTTACTTGGTTGATACCCGGCAAGTTGATCTCGGACGGATCTTCAGCCGTGGAGATGTTGCGGTCCTCGGTATTGAGGATATTCAACCCGGTGTACAACGACACGGTCTTCCCGCTACCGGTTGGGCCAGTCACCAGAATCATGCCGTACGGCTTCTTCAGGTGTTTTTCGTAGAGCTGGCGTTGTCGGTCTTCGTAGCCAAGCGCCTCGATGCCGAGCTGGGCACTCGATGGGTCGAGAATACGCAGAACGATTTTCTCGCCGAACAGTGTCGGACACGTGTTCACACGAAAGTCGATGGCCCGGTTCTTCGAGAGCCGCATTTTGATGCGACCGTCTTGCGGAACCCGCCGCTCGGCGATGTCGAGTCGCGACATCACTTTGAGGCGGGCCGAAATTTTACCCGCCAAGGCCGCAGGCGGTTGAGCTATTTCTTTTAAGACGCCGTCTTGGCGAGTCCGTACGCGAAAATACTTTTCGTACGGTTCGAAGTGAATATCGGAAGCGCCGCGCTTTATCGCATCGACGAGCACTTTGTTGACGAAGCGGACAACCGGCGCGTCTTCGACTTCGTCACGCGTGACGTCGTCCATTTCCTCTTCGCCGCTTTGGACGTCGAGGTTCTCAAGGTCGAAGTCCTCGTCATCGAACGCGGCCATGCTCGTGTCGACCGCTTCGAGCGCTTTCGACACCTGCTCTTCGAGTTTGTCCTGCTCGACGACAATCGGGTCGACCCGCATGCTCGTCTGAAACTTGATCTCATCAACCGCGGCGAGATTGGTTGGGTCGGCGACGGCAATAAACAGCCGTTTGCCGCGTAAACCGATCGGCAAGACCCGATGCTTGGACAGCAGTTTTTGGTCGACTTGGCGAACGACGTCGAGGTCGAGTTCAAGCGCTTCGAGATCGAGTAGTGGTACGCCAAATTCGTGCGACGCGGCGACGGCGACCGCCCGAGCGTCTGCCAACTCTTTCTCGACCAAAAACGCGACGATCGATTGGTTGGCCGCTCGCGCTTCCTCAAGGGCCGTCGTAATCGTCTCGGGCGGGACAATGCCGTCCTGCACCAGCCGACGTGGCAGGCCACTGAGTGACGATTGAGATGCGGTTACGGCCATTCGCGAGGGTTATTTTCCGAACATGAGGTTCAGACTAGACGTAATGCATAAGTGTCACTGATCCCGCAAATGACTACAACCACGTTTCGTGCGGCTTTTCACAGTTTTGCCCTGCGCCGCCGTGATTTGGCCGGTTACGGGCGGCAAGCGGCCGGCAGATACTGATTCGGTACGGTCGTAGCGATGAACGCGGCCTGCACCGGCGTACCCGTGCCCATCAATTGGGCCGGCGCGGCGGGCGCGGCGGAATTACCACAGCGCCAAATGACGGCGGATTGGTTCGCAGAGTACGGCGTCAGTGACAGCACGGCGCCATTGATAATCAGGTTTGCTTCATTGCCAAACGTAATGTCGATCCGGCCATTGGCAATATTGACGCTTTGGACGTACTTGCCCGATGTGTCGGTCGCGAGGGCGGACATGCCAGCGGCGAGCCGGTTCGGCGGTGCTTCGCCGTCGTTCAAGAACGCATCGACCACCGGAACCTTGGCTTGTGCGGCCATGCTGATGCCTTCGGTGACCTGCGCGCGGACGGTGTACGCCTCGTACGCGGGTATCGCGATGGCGGCCAAGATGCCAATGATGGCCACGACGATCATCAATTCAATCAGCGTAAAGCCAGCTTCGTTTTTTGAGAATCGATCCATCATGCGTTCTTTGTCGGTACTTATGTTCATTGTCTTAGGGCACAAAAAAGGGCTCTCGAGTGAGAGCCCTTCCTTGGGTCTTGCGTGTACTTAACTTAGGCGAGCGTCTTACGGACGGCAAGCAGAAGGCAGGTACTGGTTAGCTACGGTCGGAGCGACGTAGGCCGCGACAACACCAGCACCGGTAGCAGCGTTACCGGCGAAACCGAGAAGCTGCGTGTTAGCCGGCTGCTGTGCGTTACCACAACGCCACGTTACCGACAGGTCCGGCGACTCGTACGGTGTCAACGTCAGCGTCTGGTTAACGATCTGGGCGTTAGCTTCGTTGCCGTAGGTAACGGTGATCGTGCCGTTAGCGACGGCAACCGAGATAACGTATTTGCCCGACGTATCGGTAGCGTTCGGCGTCATGCCAGCGTTAACGCGCAGTGCCGGCGGCGTGCCGTCGTTCAAGAACGTTTCAGCAACGGCTGACTTAGCAGCAGCGGCGAGGCTCATGCCTTCCGAAACCTGCGAGCGGATCGTGTAATCCTGGTAAGCCGGGATAGCGATCGCGGCCAAGATACCGATGATCGCAACAACGATCATGAGTTCGATGAGGGTAAAACCCTGTTGAACTTTCTTCATGAGGACAAACTCCTGGTCAAATAATTCGGTAATTCGAGTCGGCGGCGCAACCGCCGCTGCAAATACCAAAGCAAGCGCCGTGCCAAGTTCTAGGCGAAATAGATAAGTAATTGATTTAAATGCCAAAGGCAGTATTTTGTCGGCGCTACGCTACTGTGTCTGCGTTGCGGCATGTCGACAACACCTGTCAGAAAGTGACAATTCTGGTCAGTTTTTGACACAGCTGTCGGCC
>JBCDBO010000152.1:0-6157 GCA_039183535.1 Pseudomonadota bacterium
ATGTTTAACCTTAACCATGCCATTGACGCCTACGCTCGCGAGGTCGCAGGCTATTGCGCCGCATCCGTAAATGACGCGGAATTGAAAGATCATTTGCATTGCCTGGTCGAGCAATACCACGACAAGGGTCTAGATGAAGAAAGTGCGTTTGCGGCAGCCGTGTCACAGATGGGTAAGCAATCCGAGCTGCGTGCGGCGTACGAGGCGGACTTATCGTGGCCACGCCGACTGCTTCGTTGGGATCAGCGGTTGCAGCAGCGCTTAACTCGGCGCTTTACAACGCGCCAGATAACAACAACCGTTCTGCTCTATTCGATGCTAACGGCCGGTTTGGTGTTACTCCGACCAGAGTGGACAACAGGGTTGTTGCTCGCGTGGGTGATTCCCACCGTCGCACTGTGCTCGGACCCGCGCGTGCAGCGTGCTGAGAGCCGCTTTTTGCGGCGCTTGTTTCGACCTAACGCATCATCCGATTCGTAGGTGCCGCTTTAAACTTAAACAAAGGCGCGTAGTTACCGCTCAACCTCGGCGATAAATGGTGTCCGGAACCGACTTTCGCTGATCCACAGTCGCTCCCCGTCGGGGCCGCGCATCAGTAGCTGCGTATGCCCACCACCCTCTTTTTCGCGCGGCGCAGCAATGACGTCGAAACCTGCGGCCACGACTTTGCGATGCACCTCGGCGGTATTCTCCACCAACAGCATCAGCGCTATCGTGCCGTAAGCCGTTGTTGGGCTTGTCGGCGCCGGTCGCTCAACCAAGCTGCCGTCGCTGTTGCGAATTTCCGATAGACCCAAGTGCCCGGTCAGCAATTTCGCGGCGCTGTCGGTCTCGGTCCGCAGCACCGTCAAGTTCATGGTCTGACCGGGTTCTAGACCTGAAAATGCCGGTAAGCGTTCGTCCGTCAGCCCCGTTCTAACGTAATACGGCGTCATACCCAGAATGTCAGCGTAAAGGCGCAAACTGTCCTCAATGCTCCGAACGGCAATACTGGTGCGAAACATGACGGCCCCCGCGATTTGCGGTTCTTCCGCCGGCCAATTGCTGTCGAAGGTCTGCGCGTTCGCTACGGGTAACGATACAAGTGACAGTAATACGGCAGCGAGCCTCTGCGCGATACGCGACTTAATGGATGGCTGTTTACGCATTGAGCGCTGCAGGTAAGGCCCGGCAAAATCGTTCAACGTCCTCAAGCTTGCCCATCGAGACGCGGCTCCAAGTGGCGTAGTCCATATAGGTGCCGCGAATCAAAACGCCCTGCTCTGCCAAACGGGCTTTAACGGTATCGGCATCCTGGCCGGTGTTGAAATAGACGAAATTGCCGGCGGGTGGCAGCGCCGGAATGCTGAGCGCATTGAGACTCGCCATGACCATCTCACGCGCTTCAACGATCCGCTGACGCGAGCGTCTGATGAACGCGTCATCGTCGTGGCAGCCGATCGCAGCCGCGAGACTCGTGCCAGCCATCCACGACATTTTCGCCTGCCGAATCCTCGCGGCGGTCTCCGGCTGCGATACGGTGTAACCAACGCGTATGCCCGCCATGCCGTATAACTTCGAAAACGTTCGCGAGACGATGACGTCGTGCCCCGCCCGGACAAGATCCATGCAGGAGTGGCGCTCTGGATCGTCCGTCAGCTCCATGTAGGCCTCATCGACGACGACAGACGTTGTCTTCGCCATTCGTCGAACGGACGCTTTCAGCGTGGCACTGTCGCTGAGCAAACCGGTTGGGTTGTTCGGGTTACAGATTTGTACGAGGCCTGTATCGTCAGTGACGCGTGCCTCGAGCGCTGCAAAGTCGATACCGAGATTCGCGTCCATAGGCGCACGCTCCACGGTGGCGAGACCGAGTCGGCTCGCGTACATCACCGTCGCGTCGAAAAACAACCGTGGTACCAGAATGGTCCCGCGTTGGCCGTAAATCAGCGCGACGGCCGACAGCGCTTCGGCCGAGCCGGTTGATAATGCAATTTGCCCGCGATCGACACCGTGTTGCTCGGCGATAATGTCGGTCAACACCGTCGTGGCGCGATCCGCGTAGTAGGCGCCTTTTCGTGACGCGTAATCCATCATCCGAATGGCCGATGCCGCTGGACCGTACGGGTTTTCGTTGCTGTGCAAACGCGCAACCCCGTTGGCAGGTCCAATGAGTTCGGTGCCGTCCGGAAGGACCGGGAAAGCGCCTATGGCTTCCGCTTCGGCTGCGGTTTTGCGATGCGCGCACCCGGCGGTTAGAGCGGATGCACTGGCGGCCGCCAGCAGGAATCGTCGTCGTGAAGTACTCGGCATCGTCAGTCCCCGTCTACAGTGCTCATTCACATTGTGAACCGGGCTGCGAACGAGCGCCATCCCAAACAACCCGCTTGGCATCGATCATTCTGGCGGACTCGTCGACGGTCTTATCGATCGTCCTCCAGGCGACGACATCGTTACGTTGGCAACAAAAAACCGCGCCGTGGCGCGGTTTTCGTAGTCGATCCGAAACGCCGCTAAGTCGGCGATCTCGACACGCTGTGCGCTCAGACGCCCTACTTGGCGTCGCGGCTGTAGCGCTTTTTGAACTTCGCAATACGACCGTCGTTGTTCGACATGCGCTGCTTACCCGTATAGAACGGGTGCGACGCACTTGAGATGTCGATGGTCACGTACGGGTAGGTTTGCCCTTCGTGCTCTTTGGTTTCCGACGTACTGACGGTTGACCCGACGACGTAGTAAACGTCGGCCGTGGTGTCATGAAACAGCACATCGCGATAGTCGGGGTGAATGTCCGGTCTCACGAGGATTTTCTCCAGTCGGATATCGATCGAGCGCGGAGTGTACCCGTTTCAAAGTCGCAGTGCGACGGCAAATGGCCAAAAAATAGCCCCCTGCCGCCGCACTGCCCTCCCCAGGCCGTCACCCGCCTTTACTTGGTTACCACGCGAAGCTGAGGTCGATCGAAACGGTGCGACCTGGCTCCGAGAAGCGCTGGAACCCAGGTCCGGCGACGGGCGGATTGGTCCCTTCGATCGGTGCAACACCGGAGAAGAAGCCACCATTACCGATACGGACGCTGTTAGCGACCTCCCAGCGCAGGTAGTCTTCGTCGAAGATGTTGCGGATGCCCATCGATACGCGGGCATTGGCCGCTTCGAACTGGTAGTAGCCGAACAGATCAACCGTTAGCCATTCTTCCGTGAAGACGACCGGACCCCCGCCATTATTCAGGCTCGTGATACTAAGATCATCGGATGGCTCGCGCTCATCGGTCCAGACGGCAAACGTCTCAACGCCCCACTTGCCATCGGCAGAGCTGTAGTTCAAACCGAGAACCGCCGAATCGGGTGCTTCTGACGCCAGCGTATCGCCGGCGTTAAAGCTAGGACCGTCCGTCTCGTGGGTCGCATCGACGTGTGCGAAGCCGAAGCGCATGCCCCATTGCTCGGTGAGCTTCAGACGCGCATCGATTTCGAACCCAGACGCTTCAACCTCACCGACGTTTTCGGCGCGGTTGAACTCATCCGCTGTAACGGTTTGCGTCGTGCAGCCGAATCGCCCGCATTGCTCAAAACTGACCGGTTGGCTATATGGCGTCGACGAACTGACCGTCTGGATCAGGTTGTCATAATCGCTGCGGAATGCTGTCAAGGCGACCCGAGCGCGTTCCGACGTGTAGGTGTAGCTCAACTCGTAATTGGTTGAACGCTCCGCCTCCAGATTGGCGTTGGAAATCTCGTCGTAGTCAGCGAACTCTTGCCCGGTGTTTATATCAACGATGATGCCGCTGCTAACGCCCAGGAACAGATCCTGCGTGGTTGGCGCTTTGTAGCCCTGGCCGATTGAAAAGCCGAGCCGGTGACCATCCACAGGCTCGAACGCAACGCCTAGCTCGCCCACCGTAGCGCCGAAGTCCGCGCCTTGGACGGTATCGCCCGTCGGATCGGTAAAGAATGGTGCAACGGATGGTTCGTACTCAGTGTTGTCGTAACGAACGCCAGCAACGAACGACCAACGCTCACTCAACTCGACCTCGTCGCGAGCGTAAACGGTGAACCGTGTGCTGTCGGTATCCGGCACCCAGGTGTTGTCAACGTTGAACGAACGCTCGCCGCTGGCGATATCCAGTGTGTTGAAACGTTGATCGTACAAGCGGTTGGTGACGGTGCCATCGCGGTACTGCAAGCCGTACACGAGATCATGATTGGTATCGCCGACGCTAAAGCCTTTGTTGAAATCAACACCGACGGTATTGGTGCGCTGACGAAACGCACGGTCTTCCGTGCGAAGGTAATCGTTGGTCGGATCGGCATCAAAACCACTGAAACCGAAGCGCGTGATACCACGCGTGATCAGCTCCTGATGGTCGGCACGAATCGACAGCGCGTCGAACATCGGCAATCCGGTGTCGGTCCACTCGAACGCGAGTCCGCCGCGGGCCCGGTTGTTGGTGTCATCGGTCCGAAAATCGTAGTACGCATCGGACTGGCGCGACAGTGGTAAAACCTGCGCCTCACGATCTGTGTCTTCGTAAACGAAGCCAAGGCGCATGTTGTCGCGCACGTAATAGTCAATCTTCGCCATCAGTGTCTGTGCTTCGCGATCGAGCGGATCGGCCTGACCACGGTCTGGGCCAAGGATGTCCGCGCCGCTGCTGTGCGCTTCCGTTTCGTTGCCGTCGCGGAAGACATACATAAACAGCGTTTCAAAGCGACCGAACCGATTGGCCAAGGCGCCGGATAGCATCGTCTCGTTCGAGCGCGCGTCATAACCGGTTTTCGCCTGCAGTTCCGAATCGTCACCGCCGGTTAAGTAATCGCGAGAACTCTTGGTGATGTAGGTGACCGATCCAGCCAGTGATCCGTTACCGTCCGTGACCGAATTTGGTCCACGCGCGATACGGACAGCTTTGACGGTTTCCACCTCAATCGCGCCGCGGCTTGAGCCGAACATACCGTAAGGGGCGAATGTCGGTGGGTTCAGCGTCTCACCTTGATCGATGCCATCGACAGTGACGGCAACAAAGTCGCCTTCGAGACCGCGGATGTTAAAGCCATCGTCGTTGAACCGGTTTCCTGTGTCGTTAACTTGCACACCCGGTATGTAGCGCACGGTGTCTTCGATCGAATCGGTCATCTCGCGAACGAGATCATCAGCCGAAAGTCCGGTACGCCAATCACTGTCCGGCGCTTCTTCTGAGCCGACGACTGTTTCGTCGAGACGCTCGAGGTCCTCTTGCCCGTAGGCGGCCTGCGACAGTAATAGCGAAATTGCCACCCCGGTCGCTGTTGTGTACTTCATTACGTGTCTCCCGCTGTTAACTCATCGTTAGGTTTCGGTTGACCCATGCGTTTGTCGTTGTCGTTACTGGCGCAGCGATGCGTTTTGCACCGCCGCAGATTTAACGTTGCTATCGTCGTCGCGGTGCCAGCGCACCGAGATATCGCCGAACTCCCCGCTCGCCGTCAGCGTCTCGGATGCGGGCGTCGAAAAATCGATATCGATGGTCTGGTAGGTGTGGCCACCGTGCTCGCGAGCGGCTTCGAAATGGAGGCGGAACTGATCGCCGACTGCGGGCTGGCCGCGATCGTCGCGCCCATCCCAGCGCACCGTGTAGGTGCCCGGCCTACGGGTTGATCGTGCGTAGCCGTCGAGCAGACTGCGGTCATCGCGACCGGCGGCGCGCCACCACCGACGGTTCTCCTGCGCCCAACGCTGGCTGTCACCCAGTAGTAAGAGGTGGCGTATCGGTTGCCGCTCGGCGTTCGTGATCCACAACGCGACGTACGGCCGACGGTACTTGCCCGCCTTCACTTTCGGAATTTCGTAGGTGACCGACAACAAAGGCAGTGGCCCGGCGTCAGCCAATACCTCGTTTTGCCGCCAGCCAGTCGAGGCAATTTGCCGTCCGCTTGGTAGAACCAACAGCGCATCGATATCCGCTTGCGCGCCGACCCACTTTAGGCTGTCGGCGGGCGCTAAGCTGGCGGCGAGAGTCGCAACAACATCGGCAGCAACTGCCGTTGGCGCCGTCACGTAGCTCGCCACTTGATGTTGCGTTGGCCACGCATCGCGAGCCGCAAGAATGTGACTGAATTGACGTCGCCGAATGGTCATACCACGCGCGTCATGCCCACTGGCTGCGACCGCTGCGTTCTGCACAGCAACAACCCCATTG
>JBCDBO010000153.1:0-6150 GCA_039183535.1 Pseudomonadota bacterium
TACCGGACGTCGTGTCCTCGGTGAAGTTCATGTCCTGAATCACCAGACCAATGTCTTGACGATCGAGTGTTGCGAGACCACTCGCCATGCTATCCGCCGTGACACAAGGTAGGTCGTGGACGGCGAACAGTA
The DNA here is from genome assembly GCA_039183535.1 of Pseudomonadota bacterium. Lineage (GTDB taxonomy): Bacteria > Pseudomonadota > Gammaproteobacteria > Steroidobacterales > Woeseiaceae > JBCAXA01. The sequence goes on from JBCDBO010000153.1 coordinate 133, forward strand.
CGGAGAGCGCCGTTCTCACACCCTCGTTGTCATCGATGACAAGAATCGAACGCGTCATACGTTTCGGGTGGCTATGGCCGGCGAAATCAAAGAGGCACGGCGTGCAGGACCGGACACAGCGAGGAACCCGAGCAACCACAAAGCCAGCATGCCAGCAATGAGGTACCACGGATCAAGACGCGACGTATCAAACAGCTGCGACAGTTGAAAATTCAGCGTGTAGGTCAACACGGTGCCAAGTACCAAGCCAATCGTCGTCATCAACCAGTTCTCAGTTAGGAAGTAACGAATAATGTCACGCTTTCGGGCGCCAATCGCTCGGCGCGTACCGATTTGCTTAGTGCGTTGGCGAACGGTAAAGCTCGCGAGGCCGACGATCCCAAGCCCGGTAATCATCATCAGTAAGCCGATCGCGATCGTCAGTACCGTGGCCATCGCGGAATCCCCCTCGTAGTTACGCTTGATCGTATGCTCAAGCGTTTGCGGATTCCGAATAATCCGGGTGCGGTTCGATGCTGATAACAACGGCTCAATTTGCGTTAGCACGGAATCACGTTGGCCCGGTTGCGTGCGGATAATGTAATAGGTTGACGGTGGCGAGCGCCGAACCGGCCACCAGACCACTTGCTCGATGTTTTGCCAATGGACCCAGGAGCCGAACATGTGCTCGACGACGCCGATGATCTCGGCGCTCTCGCCGACGTTGTTAAACAGACGCTGTCCAACGGCCGTCGATAGGTCCGGGTAGAGTTTATCGGCTAAAGCCTTGGTGATGATCGCTTGTTCCGGCATGCGCTCACTGTTTGGGTCGTCTGATCGGCGTATCTCGGTCGGGAGAAAACCGCGGCCTTCGATAATATTGACGCCCAGTGCTTCGTCGGCTTGTTCGTCAAACTCGAAGTAGTTACCGTTTTCCATCGGGGCGCCGTCTTCCATGCTCGCGCGGTAGCCTGTCGCGCTGCCAGAGCCACTCATTGGGACATGGCCTGACGCTGTTGCCGCGACGACACCTGGAAGACTGCGAAGCAGCGCCAAGTCCGCGTCGATCGTCGCGTCGTGATCATAGTCGGACCCGAAACCCAGGCTCGTAATCGTAACGATGTTTTTTTCATCGATGCCGCTCGGTCTGCCAATGAACTCGGTCCGCTCATAGGCTAAAAAAGATGAGTTAACGACGATTGCGAGCGTCAATGCGATTTGTAACGCGACCAGGACCGAACCCGTTCGGTTCCGCCACATTGCACTCAGTATTGGACCAATTTCCACGTGATTGCTCCTATTGGGTTTTGAGGTACATCGCCGGTTGTAGCCGGCACACTCGCCATGTCGGGTATAGCCCGGCGAGTATGGCGGCCACGATGGCGACGACGACAGTCATTAAAACAAGCGTAAGATCCAATGAGGTCAGCGCAGCTGTATCTGGCAGCAGTTTTCGCAGGCCCAAAAGCCCCGCGTACGACAGGCCAATGCCAAACAGACCGCCGACAAATCCAATCAAGCCAACCTCGACGAGGTGCTGGCGAAAAATCGCCCAGCGGCTGGCCCCCAAGGCGCGGCGCAAACCGATTACCGGTGCCTTGGCGATAAACCGGGCGAGGATGAGCCCAATTGTATTGACCAAGCAGGCGACCAAAAACAGTATCGCGATGCTCCAAACCGCCAACTCGTCATCACCGACGACCTGGCGAATCTTCAGGTAGTCGGTCACGGTGTTGAGCTGATTGTTGTTAGGCCGCTCGAATCGGCCCAGGTCCCGCTGGCCGTCCGTATAAGCATCCAACCAAGCTTGGTAGCGCTGCACGGACTGCTCGTCCGGCAATTCCGCCCAAAATTGCACGTAGATACACTCGGATTGCAACAGATCCCAGTAGGTGTCGATGCGCTCATCCTTCCAACAGTTGGTATTGCCGGATCCGTCGACTTCTCGCTCGGCCGTAATTTGGTACGGCATAAAGACGTCTTCGACTGGATTTAGCGGCCCGTTATTAACGTCGTAGAACAAGACCTTAGGTGCCCATTCGGCCAACACACCGGCAACGGTAAAACGCTCGTCGCCAAAACGAACTTGGCGACCGACGCTGTTTTCACCGCCGAACAACGTGTCGTTGGTTTTTTTCGATAACACGACCACGTTACCGGCGGATTGATCGTAACGGTCATCCCACGGACCACCGAATTCGAACGGCACTTCGAACATTGGGAAGAAGTCGTTGGCGGTCATGCGCGATATCGTTAAGAAGGGTGCGATATCGGCGTTGTCGGGAACAGCCGTGTATACGGCCTTACGCATGGCCGCTTGGCGGACAGGAACGTCGGACTCAAGCAACGCCATCGCGTCCCGGTGTGTCAGCTGCCAAGGCGCTTGTTCAGGCTCGTCGTCGTTGAAGGGTTCGTCGCCGGCCCAACCGTCAAGGCGGACCGCAAATAACTGATCGCTTTTGTTCGGTATCGGGTCGCCCGAGATCGAGTACAGGTAGGCCGTCACAGTCATGCAAACACCGACCCCGACGGCAATTGCCGCTACCATTAGTGCGGTCAACAACGGTTGTTTCGCCAAACTCTGTCGCGCCAGGCGCAAGTTGTAGAAAAACACGATTGCCCCCTAAGCGACAGTAGACATGGCGGCCGGCGCACGATCGGCTGGCGGCGAGAATGGGTCCGGGTTGGCGAGTTGACCGTCGAGTAAGTGCACGGTCCGATGCGCGCGGCGGGCCAATTCGGGATCGTGTGTCACCATTACAATGGTTGTACCGTCACGATTGATACCCTCGAGCAAGTCCATAACTTGTCGCGCCATCAACGAGTCAAGATTACCGGTTGGCTCATCCGCTAGCAGAAACGCTGGTTGCCCCGCTAGAGCACGGGCAATGGCGACGCGCTGTTGCTGTCCGCCGGATAACTGAGCAGGGAGATGCCGCATCCGGGCATGCAAGCCGACTTGCTTGAGCGCATGTTCGATCCGATCGGCGCGTTCCTTTGCGTTGAACCCGCGATAGCGAAGCGGCACATCCACGTTGTCGAAGACATTGAGATCGGGAATTAAATTGAAGCTTTGGAAAATAAAACCGATTTTCTCGTTGCGGATCCGCGAGCGTTGATCGTCCGACAATCGGCTGACGTCACTGCCGTCAAGGTGGTACTCACCATTCGTAGCGGTTTCGAGCAAACCGGCAATGTTAAGAAACGTGGTCTTGCCAGAGCCAGAGGGCCCAGTAACGGCAACAAACTCACCGGCGTCGACGTTAAGCGAAAGTACGCGAAGCGCATGTGTTTCGATCAACTCGGTCCGGTAGATCCGGCTTACTTTGCTCATCCGCAGCATCGTGGTTTCTCCCGTATGCAACTGCTGTGACTCATTGTCGTAACAGGACACGTTCTGCGTCCCGAAAGCGATCAACTTCCGATGTCACAATGACATCGCCTTCCTCAAGACCGTCGATAATCTCGATGAACTGCACGCTACTCGTGCCGGTCTGAATCTGTGTTCGCGTCGCCGTATCATTGACAACCCGGTAAACGATGCGGCCACCGCCAGTGTCGTAAAACGGGCCACGCTCGACGAGCAGGGCATCGGCCCGACGCTCCAAAACGACGCGAGCGCTAACGCGCTGATTCCTACGCAAGCCCGCGGGTTGCTCCCCGGTGAAGCGAACGCGCGCTGTAACGGTTGAGTTGTTGACCTCGGGCGATACGGAGGTCAATGTGCCGCTGACATCGTTTGTGCCGATTCGAACGCTGACATCGTTACCAATGCTCAGCTCATCGGCGTAACTCGCCGAGATAGACAGCTCGATTTCAAGCTCGGACAAATCGACCACGGTAGCGATCGCTGTGTTGGCGTCGACGTACGCGCGATCCTCAACGGCAAGGTCACCGACGATACCGGCGACCGGTGCACGTAAGGTCAGGGCATCGAGTCGACGATCGATGTCGGCCACAACCAAGCGCTGCCGATCACGCTCGAGTCGCATCGTTTGCAGCTCAAAGTCGAGACTTTCGGTGTCCAACGCGGCGGCGTTCTCGGCATGGCGGAGTTCGATTTTGGCGCGATCGACATCGTCGATCGCTTTCTCATAGTCTTGCCGACTAATCACGCGGTATTCCCACGACTGTTCTGCGCGGCGCAGCTCTCGCTCGGCGGCTGTCAATGTGACCTTGGCAAGATCGACGGTTTGCTGCAGCTCAAGCCGTTGCTTGCGATTATCGATTGATTGGCGCTCGATGGCTGTGTTCAAACTATCAAGGAGTGCCGCTTCGCGGCCACGTTCGTTGGCGAGTTCAGGGCTATCAACGACCGCGATTACCGAGCCGACCTCGACCAGGTCGCCGGCGCGCGCGTGCAATGACACGGTACCGGCCGTGCCCGCGAAAAGGCTCGGCGCGACGGCCGCGACGACGATACCTTGCGCCGAGACGTCACGCACAAATGGGCCGCGAAATACGGTCGCAAAGCGCAATTGAGTCCGTGCCACACTGCGCTCGGTCGAGAACCATGGCAACGCATAAACGATCGCCGCAGCCATCACTGCAACGACGACAATAACGCTTGCCCAAAGAAGCCAACGACGACGTGGCGATACGTCGCGGGCAATGTCTTGCGAGGATGTATCGCGAATTCCGTCTGTTTCGCCGATGCTGCGCACTGTCGCCGGCTCACGCATGGTGGACTGCCACCGTTGCTACAAACCCTGTCGATGCAGCGCTGATCAGCTGGCGAATCGGGTCGGCGAGTTCTTGCCAGCGTGTGACTACTTGCTCTGCAAACGGTGCCGGCAAAACGGTCGAGATTTGCAGCAGTTGCGCGGAGACCCAGTTTTCAAGTCCGACCGCGACGGTCAATAACCAGACGGCACACTCAACGATGATTTCCGGGCAAGGCATGGGTCTCTCCGCAGGATTCGTTCTCGCTAAGAACAAAGCAGAAACCGTGCCAACTTGTGTATTGAAGTAAATTCAATAATTTACGCGCTTCGGGGACTACCGTGGACGCCGTACGGCCGTCCGTGGTGTCCGGCGCGGACAGTATCGGACACCCATAAAAAAGGGCGACGCGGTCAGAGGAACCGCGCCGCCCTGGTTTTGGCCAACGTTACTGCAAAACGTTAGGCCAGTTCTCGTTGGCTTTGGCAATGAAGCCACGCGGATCGGCTCGCCATTTCTTGCCGACATCATCGTTGTAATTCACGTACAACTTGTCGTCGACAATGGTCCAAACGGTGGGGTCACCAGACGCCGTGTAGCCTTGCGAGACAGCCCACGCACAATAGCCACCGTATTGCGGCGCATAGCGTTCCGGATCTGCAGCGAACGCGTCGCGGTTCGCCGCCGAGCTGAAGTGCCAATCGGCACCGTTCCAATTGAACGCGAATTTCTTGTTGCCTTTAACCGGCTTGTCGTCGGTAAAGTAGGCGACAGCGTCATAGCCTTTCAACGCCGTATTGCTAAACAGACTTGTGTAAACCGGGTCTTTCGCCGCAAACGCCTCGGCGCCTGGCAGTAGGAACAAAACGCCCAGCAAGGCGCCGAATCGTTTCCAGCGACGTGCAGTTCGCTGCGGATAAGCTCGTGTGGATGTCATGATTATGCTCTCGTGTTGGTTCTGAGGGAGTAGACCTGTGCGAGTCATGGATTATTTCACGTGGTGGAGCAGCAGTGGTGAGTGCCGACAATCAGACCGCGCCTAGGCCATTGCAGACGGCCGTGTGGCTTTTAATCGTCCTCAACACAGCGATCTACGCCGCGTGGTTTTGGCAGTCAGGGTTTGTCTATCGGCAACTCGCGCTGTGGCCGGTCGACGGTTGGCATCCGTTCCGGCCGTGGCAATTACTGAGTTACGGTTTCATCCACGACCGTGTGTTTGTGTTCCACCTCCTGCTCAACATGTTCGCACTGTGGTCGTTTGGCGGCCTACTGGAGAGCAAGCTCGGCCGGTGTCGCTTTGTCGTTTTTTTTCTGGCTTGCATCGTTGGCGCCGGACTCTGTCAGCTCGCGATCACCGCTGCAATGGCGGTAAACGCA
>JBCDBO010000154.1:0-5898 GCA_039183535.1 Pseudomonadota bacterium
CGCCCCACACAGCCCGCTCGAGGTCTTGCCGAGTAACAACGCGTGGCGCGGCTTTTAACAAAGTAGTCAGCAGCTTGAGTCCAATGGGCGTTAAGGATAGCGACGTGCCGGCGCGACTCACCTCCATCGTTCCTGTATCGACCGTCAGATCGCCGAGTTCGAGCGTCTCACGAACGAGCCGGCCGCGAATCCGACGCAACGTCGCGCGGATCCGCGCCTCGAGCTCCGTGATTTCAAAAGGCTTAACAAGGTAGTCGTCCGCCCCCGCCTCAAGGCCCGCGATTTTATCGTCGAGGGTGTCGCGGGCGGTGAGCATCAGCACCGGCGTATCGCGGCTCGCCTCATTGCGCAGCTTGCGGCACAACTCAACGCCGTCAATGCCCGGGAGCATCAGATCTAGGATGATCGCGTCGAAACTGCCCGTTACTGCTAAGTGCAAGCCGGTAACACCGTCTGCAGCGTAATCCATCGTGTAGCCACGGGCTTCAAAGAAATCGCAGATCATCGCCGCGATATCATGGTTGTCCTCGATCAGCAGCAAAGAGGTAGCTTCAGGCATCTGGGGGTCCTCAACGAGTGGCATGCAAGCTACCTCCTGACGAATGACGAACCGGTGAAGCCGGCATCGCTGCACCACAACGGCACGTTGACAAACACCCGCTGCACCACAGCAGACGCAACGCTACGCAACCGACGCAAGCGCGGCGGATCGATGAATTTATGCGCTATCGCGATTCCGAAGCTAAACGACTGATCCATTTCGGGAAACAAAAATCTTTGGACGATTGTGCAAAGTTTGGCACGGGGCTTGCTTTGTTACTAGCAACAAGACGCATCGCTCACGATGCGCAGACATTGCCGGCACGGGTGTATTTCCAGGTATTCCCCCCCTAAAAACCCGTGTTGCACATCCGTGTCGGCAAACCAATGTGTCGATGAGCTGCGCGGCAACGCAGCTCCGGTGAGGCGAGGGAGCCGCCCCGCTGATGGGGTCAGCGGGGCGGCAAACTTACGTCGCCGAGACGTTCAATCTCCAGATACGCCGCCATAAGATGATACAGCGAGCTCACCGGTGCTCTGGCATCGGTAACTCGATTGTCCGTATCAAGTCGATCAACGTAAGTACCTTCAGGTGACAGTCGAAACGCCTCCAGTAGTGCGTTAATCGCCTGCGTCGCATGGGCTAGCGCCGTGTCGTCGCCGCGCGAAACACGAACACAGCTCGCTTTGATGTACTCCGTCATCGGCCACAGCCGTCGGGTCCGCTCACGTTGCGAGCCGTCAACGTTGAGCGTGTCGATCAACACACCCTTATCGAGGCCGGTGCTTACGGCCGTCTCAAAAAGCCGGACTTGCATCGCTTCGGTATCGACGCCGGCAAGGCGCTGGTACCAGTCCAGCAACCAAACCCACTCCAGCAAATGGCCGGGTTCGGCCGCATTATCGCTCGCCGATTCAGGCCGCGACCAATCCGTTCGGAAGTACTCCAACACAAGACCATGATCGGCATCGAAGAACACGCGCTCGAACAAGGCGTAGATGGCGGCCGCACGGTCCAGCCACTGCTGCTCGTGCGTCGCCTCGAACCACGCCATGAACGCTTCAAACAAATGCATATGCGGATTTTGCCGGCGCCAAGGGGCATCGTAATCACCCTCAAGCCACCCGCCGCTCGAGTGCGCCAAGCGCGCATCGAGCATCGTAACGATTGCCTCGGCGTTCAGTTTGGCGGCCGGATCGCGCCGCGTTCGGAAATACCAGGCCGTCGCCAACAAATAAAACGCGTGGTCATATAAATCGAGGCGACCGTCATTGGGTCCGTCGGGCCACAGCACGGTATGGCCGTAGCCGGCACGATGCTCGCAACGGCAATACGATTCTAAGAACCGCCAGAGCGATTCTGTCGTTTGATGTGCAGCTGCGTAACAACCGAGCTCGTCGGCAGCGGCGTAAACGAAAATTTGCCGCGCTTGCACGCGAACACGCGTAGGGACGCTCCGATCGATGCTACCGTCGGCTTCAACACGTTCGATGCTGCCGCCGTGGCGCTCATCACGGCCGCGTGTCGCCCAGAATGGCAAGGCCGCTGCGGTGATCCAGTGCCGGTAGCGATCCGCGGCAGCCGTGTAGGCGGCGAACGTCTCCATTTTATCGGCCGGCATCGTAAAGCGGCCGCGTTACGCGTCCAGCCCCGGTTCCGGCACATTACCGCGGACGAGGAATGACGCGAGCCCCTCGGGTACATCGACCTCGGTTTCGATCACGCTTTCAACGTCCGCGTGGATTGGCCCTTTGCGGCACCAAGCCAGCCACCGGACGACCGCGCTCTCTCGCCCGCACACCAATGCTTCGACAACGCCGGTATCGCAATTTCGGATCCACCCGGTCAAGGCCTCGCGGCTAGCCTCACGTGCGCCGGATGCGCGATACCAGACGCCTTGCACTTTGCCAGAGATGACAACGTGCACGCAGCGCCGCGACTCAGGTGGCGGCGGTTGTGGGCGGCTAGCCATTCAAGGCGAACTCGACGGCAGCACTGGAGTGAACCTGCATCGTATCAACCAGTGGTACCGAGGCATCGGTAGCAGAGATGAGCATGCCGATCTCGGTACATCCAAGAATGACCGCTTGCGCACCACGGTCAACGAGACTGGCAATGACTTGCTTATAGTAGTGTTGCGCTGAATCTGTGACCGAACCACGACACAGTTCCTCGAAGATAATGCGGTCGACTTCGCGGCGCTCTTCGATAGCTGGCACCAACACCTCAAAATGATGCCGGTCGCGCAAATGGGCGACGTAGAAATCCGCTTCCATCGTAAAACGCGTACCCAGTAATCCGACGCGCTTAATCGTCATGTTGCGCTTTAGGTCAGCGGCCGTTGCATCGGCGATGTGCAACAGCGGAATGGAAACGGCCGCATCGATGGCCGGTGCCAAGCGGTGCATCGTATTCGTGCACAAGACCAACGCGTCGGCACCGGCTTGCTCAAGCCGCTTCGCCTCGCCAGCCAAGCGCACGCCAATATCGTCCCACGCGTCAGCACGCAGCAACGACTCAAGTTCGGCGAAATCGACGCTCGATAACAGCAAAGCGGCCGAGTGCAGCCCGCCAAGTCGCTGGCTAACTGCCTGGTTGATGGCTCGATAGTAGAGCTCTGTGCTCTCCCAACTCATACCGCCAATAAGCCCGAGGACGCGCATAGCCACCTCTCAGTAATACAAGGCGTTACTGTAGCGTGGTCTGGGTGTAAGGCACCATCGTTGGCGCTAAAAAGTGTGTCCGAGTCGACTTAACGCGGCACGAAATCAGCGGCGATGGACAACAATTGCGAATTGATCGCGCTCGTCCACCGCCGCCGACTCCCGGGGGGTTATTCTTGAGCCGAGGCCAGTGACAATTGCACCGTAGCCACCACTTGCCGATTGGCGCTCACAACATCGCGAACATCGTCGATGCTGAGCGTTGTGAAATTTAGAAAACCTCTCGATCGAAGTCCGTTAGCGGTGTCGACAGCAGCCTCACAAGCAGTCGACGCGAGTTCCAACGCGCCGGTTTTAAGGTGTGCGACACACAGCGATGTCGCATTGGCAATTTTGAAGAAAGCGACCTCGGTGCGCTGTCGTTTCTCTGCAATCGCGATGGCATCGGTGTATCGCTCGGCGAGAACGGCTCGAGAACTTGCAAAGCCCTCGAATACTTGCATCTCACTCGCTGCGCTCGCATCGGTAGCGAAACCGAGCAACACGGCTAGCGCGAGCGTCGTAACTGTTAAGCGGTGCATTGGCGTTTTCCTCGCTGGTTGGCAAAAGTACGCAGCCACGCTAAGGGTTGTGTACAGCAGCGACAAACGAAAAAAAGTCGCGTGACGCGCAAACTCGATTGGTTCTTACGCCAAGGCCGCCGACAGACTGGTCACAACGCTATCGAAATTGGTGCCGTCGCTTGGCCGCGGTCGCGCACTCAAATAATAGGCATCGCCCGTTGGCAAACCGCCGGTGCACAATTGCACGAGACGCTTCTGTCGGAACCAGTGCTGCGCCAACGCCTCCGGAACAAGCGCAATGCCGAGCCCCTGCTCAGCTGCCTTAACGACCGCGTGCATCGAATCGAGCTGAACGACACGCGTCGGCGCTCGCAAGCGTAGACGTTGCGATTCGAAAAACCGCCGCCACGCGTTGGCTCGCGATTGATGGACGAGCAGCGTTTCGTTGACCCAGTCCGCGACCGATAAGGTGCGCAGTCGATGAGCGATAGACGGTGCACAGGCAGGAACAAGCGTTAGCGCGAACAGCTTCACCGTGGGGTACAAGGCCGGCGTTTGGTCGGCCAACAAAACAGCGATATCGGCGTTATCCGGATGACGATCCGGCTGGCCGTCCATCGTTGCAACATCGAGCGCGTAGCCAGACGCTGAGTCGACGAGCCGGGGCAAGTGCGGCAGCAGGCGCTCGGTGGCGAAAAACGGCGGGGCCGCTAACCGCAAAACAGTCGGCGATTCGCGGCCGAAGAGGCTTACACAGACGGCGCTAACCTCGGTTAGTAACGGATCGATCTGCTCGAACAATGCCTCGCCTTGCGGCGTCAACGCCAGTGATCGTGTTTGCCGGACGAACAGCTCGCAACCGAGCTCCGTTTCGAGCGAACGCACTTGGTGGCTGACAGCCGATGCGGTAATGAACAACGACTCGGATGCGGTTTTGAAACTTCGGTGTCGTGCCGCTTCACAGAAAACGCGTAAGCCGCGCAATGAGGGCGTCATGACGACTCTCCGAAAAAGCCCTAGGACAAACTCGATATGCAGAAACCGTTCCCACCGTGGAACCGTTGCTACGTGGGCGTGAAACGTCAAACCTGCACTAGGCTGCACGAGCGTGCGCACCAATATTGCACACCAAATTTGCGCAGCAGCTGCATTATCTGGCAGATGTGCGTTTGACCGCTCAATGGGCGACCGTCATCATCAGCGCCGGAAAAACCGCTCAGGAAGCGACGATGATCAGCGCTATTCGTGAATTTCTTAGACTTGAGGCCGCGAGCGGCATCCTCCTGGTCGGTGCAGCGGTTGCTGCGATGGTTATCGCCAACACGCCGCTGGCAGCAACGTACGACCAATTGATCGGCTTACCGCTCGAAATTCGAGTCGGTAATTTCGAGATTGCGAAACCGTTGCTGCTATGGATTAACGATGGCCTGATGGCGCTGTTTTTCCTGCTGGTTGGCCTGGAGTTGAAGCGCGAATTCGTTTTCGGCGAGTTGTCTAAACCTGGCGCAATCGCATTTCCAGCGGTGGCCGCCGCTGGCGGTATGCTCGTCCCTGCGGCCATATACGCCTGGCTCAACTGGGATAACCCAACAGCGCTGGCCGGCTGGGCGATTCCCGCCGCGACCGACATCGCCTTTGCGCTGGCGATTTTGACGCTGCTTGGCGATCGGGTACCGCTGACACTCAAAATCCTGCTGACATCGATCGCGATTTTTGACGACTTAGGCGCGATTATCATCATCGCACTGTTCTACACGAGCAACTTGTCGTTTACAGCGCTACTGATTGGCGCGGCGTTTGTTCCAATTTTGTGGCTGCTTAACCGTCGTGGTGTAAAGGAAATTACGCCGTACGCGTTCTTCGGTCTTTTAATGTGGATCGCCGTCTTGAAATCCGGTGTACATGCGACCCTCGCCGGCGTGGTTCTCGCCATGTTCATTCCCGCGAAAGGTGACGACGACGAAAAGTCACCGCTGCTAAAACTTGAGCACGATCTGCACACGACCGTCGCCTACTTCGTGCTGCCCGTGTTTGCCTTCGCAAATGCCGGACTATCGCTAGCCGGCGTCGACGTGAGCGCGATCCTGCACCCAGTGCCACTCGGCATTATTCTCGGTCTAGTCGTCGGCAA
>JBCDBO010000155.1:0-5881 GCA_039183535.1 Pseudomonadota bacterium
AGTCGACGCTAGCGCTATTCCAGCGTCTCTACTCGAGTCGGGCAAGGGCGTAATCGCCAATACCGTTGCGTCGCAGTTCATCGATGACGAGCACCAAGGCGGCCGTCGTCGACTGGGCGTCCGCACGGATAACAACGGTCGCTTCAGGGTCGTCTGCTAATGCCGCAATGACATTGGCACCGACTGTGCGTCGGTCGACCGAGCGGCCTGCAACGAAAAACTCGTCGCTGGCGGAGATACCGACGAGGACATTGGCCGACTCGGTCGGTTCGGGCGGGCTAGCGGTTGGCGGTGCGACATCGAGTCCGGTCTCGCGAACAAAGCTCGCGGTCACCAAGAAGAAGATCAGCATGATGAACACGACGTCGAGCATCGGTGTTAGGTCAACGTCGTTGGCCTCGCCGGTCGGCTCGCTGGCTGGTTGTTGCATGGTTGGGCTCCCGTCACGGTGCCCGATAACCTATACCTATTGGTTATAGGTATGTCAACACTCGCTGTGGTTCACCGCCTACGACAAACGCCAGCGATGGAATTTCCCGACCCACTCCAGCAGCTTTTCAGGGGCGTTGGCGCGTTTCCAGACACCGGCGACAAACTTGTTGGCCTCCGCCATCGTCGGGTAGATATGGATCGTTCCGAGTATCTTATTAAGGCCAAGCCCATGCTTCATGGCCAGCACGTACTCGGCGATGATGTCGCCGGCCTTGTATCCGACGATCGTCACACCGAGGATTTTGTCTTTGCCCGGTACCGTTAGCACTTTTAGAAACCCTTCCGTCGCGTGATCGGCGATCGCTCGATCGAGATCATCGAGATCGTACCGATGCACCTCGTAAGCGATACCTTGCTCCTTGGCTTCTTGTTCATTGAGGCCGACGCGCGCCACTTCCGGATCGGTAAACGTGGCCCAAGGGATAATGCTGTAGTCCGCCGCGAATTTCTTGAAGATACCGAACAACGCATTGACGGCGGCAAACCAGGCTTGATGAGCGGCCGTATGGGTAAATTGGTAGGGACCCGTGACGTCACCCACGGCATAGACGTTCGGAAAACGCGTCTGCAAAAACTCGTTGACCTCGAGTGTGCCGTTACGGCGTGTTTCGAGATCAAGCGTATCGAACCCGTAACCTTTGCTGCGCGGCTTGCGGCCAACCGCCATTAGAACGACGTCAAAGTCGAGTTGTTCCGTCGAGCCATCTTCTGCCTCGACCGCGGCGTATTGCCGGTCGCCGTCGCGTACAAACCCCGTGGTCTTAAAGCGGGTCTTTATCGAAATTCCGTCGCGGCGAAAAACATCTTCCAGCAGCGCCGAGACTTCCTCGTCCTCGCGCGGCACCAAACGTCCGGCCATATCGGTAATAGCGACTTCGGAGCCGAGCCGACGAAACGCCTGGGCAAGTTCGCAACCGATCGGTCCGCCGCCGACGACGAGTAGACGTTTCGGCAACGACTTCAGCGACCACACCGTATCGGATGTTACGTAGTCAATGTCGGCGAGGCCCGGGATGGGCGGTACAAACGGTTCAGCGCCAGTCGCTAAGACGATGCTCTTCGTCGTTAAGGTTTGGCCGTTTACCGACACCGTCCATGGCGATGTCACTTCCGCCTCACCCTTGATGACCTCGACACCAAGACTTTCGTAGCGCTCTACCGAATCGTGTGGCTCGATCGCCTTGATCGTTGAGCGGACATGATTCATCGCTTTCTCGAAATCGACATCGACGGGACCATCGACGCCAAGACCGAAGTGATCGGCATGCAGGATTTCGTGACGGGCCTTCGCGGCTCGGATTAGCGCCTTACTCGGTACGCATCCCGTATTAAGGCAGTCGCCGCCCATCGCTCCTTTCTCGATCAGCGTCGTTTTGGCGTTGACGGTCGCACCGATCAAAGATGTCACTAAACCGCCCGATCCCGCACCAATTACGACGACGTTGCGATCGAACGATTTTGGTTTTTGTGAGGCCCAAGGCGCATACGCTTTGCGGGCGGCCAGTCGCCGGCGCAGGCCACCGACGACAAAGTTCATGAACGCGCGGGCTAAGAACGGCAGTAGGGCGAGCAGTAAGAACGCGACGATGATGCTCGGTTTCAAAATGCCGCTGACCGATAACGAATCGATTTGCCCGATCTGCGCGCCGGCATTCACGTAGACGAAGGTTCCAGCCAGCATCCCCAATTGACTGGCGATGTAAAAAGCCGCCGTCGATAACTTCGTCAAGCCCATGGCCAAGTTGATGACAAAGAACGGTATGACCGGAATCAAGCGCAGGCTAAACAGGTAAAACGCGCCGTCTTTCTCAATGCCGGCGTTGATTCGCTGCAGGTAGTTGCCGAACTTTGCTTGTACCCAGTCACGAAGCAGCAATCGCGACGACAAAAATGCAAGCGTCGCACCGATAGTCGAGGCGAAACTCGCTAGTACCAGTCCCGTTGTCAGGCCAAACACGGCCCCAGCAATCAGCGTCATCAACGCTGCGCCCGGGATCGACAACGCCGTAACGACGACGTAAACGATGAAATACACCGCCAGGGTCAGCTGTGGCCGTTCGGCGTACAACGCCTGATAGGTAGCGGGTTGCAAGTACTCGGCGCCGCCGAGCTGATAGAACGCCACCAGTGCGGCGGCGATAATTGCAACGATGATTAGTTTTTTCATGGTCGACCCCAAAGCGGTGACGTATTCACTCGACTACCGCTATAGACCTAGCGGTCCCGGCAAACATTACAACGTCGACGAGGACGGTGGAAATCGACGTTTAGTGGGCGGCGTCTGTTTGCAAACGATCTTGCAGTGCTTGCGGCGGCTTTGAGTGGACGCGCGTCGCGTCGCTCGTGTGCACCGGTCGTGCTCCCCGATCAAACCAGATCCGCTCTGGCCCGGTGTGCGGGCGCAGAGCGATCAGCCACAACACGGTATCGACACCCTCGCGGGCCGTGCGCAGTAGCGGCCCCAGAATGCGCCGGAACGTCGGCAACGACGTCGCAACGCCCGGTGTATCGGCCCAGCCGGGATGGGCGACAAGAAATTCAATGCCACGATCGCGATGCCGCTCCCGCCACAAATCGGTGAGGACCACCTGCGCGCGCTTATGCAGCGCATATTGTCGATCACCATTGAAGCCATCGCCGCTAACGGCATTCAGCGCCTCAGGCAACAGTGGGACGTTGTACATGCCACCGGACGACATCGAGACGACCAAACTGCCCGAGCCGAGCACGCCGTTGGCGATTAATGCTTCGGTCAGGATGTAGTGGCCAAGAACATTGGTGGCGTAGGCCTGCTCAAATCCCTCGTCCGTGACGGCATGCTCGGTCGGCAGCACACCCACATTGTTAACCAGCACCGCGATTTTTTGACCGGCCAATCGATCCGCCAATGCCCGCAGTTCGGCCATGCTCGAGCAATCCACGCGCTCCAGTGAAACCTCGCCGCGCCCGGCTGCCGCTGTCGCAGCGAACGCTTCTAGCTTATCGCGCGAGCGCGCCACGGCAATGACGTCGGCACCGGCATTGGCCCCGGACCGCGCGATTTCGGCGCCAAGACCGCCCGAGGCGCCGGTGACGAGCCAGGTCTGGTCGCGCGCATCGAGTCGCAACGGTTCGAAGCCGATGCGCCGGACCCAAAAGCCGATTCGCGAGAAGCTCGGGAGCTGGCGCAAGAAAAACGCGACGATAAGCTGTAATGCCTTCATCGACGCGTCTTCGCTTGCAGCCGATACGCGTGCAGTAACGGTTCGGTGTATCCATTAGGTTGCTCGGCACCCCGAAACACCAAGTCACAGGCGGCGCTGAACGCGACACTGCTGTCGAAGTTCGGCGCCATCGGGCGATACTGGGGATCTGCTGCGTTCTGCGCATCGACGATGGCCGCCATACGTTGCAGTGTGTCGAGCACCTGCTCACGGGTGCAGATGCCGTGCTGCAACCAATTCGCTATGTGCTGACTTGAGATCCGTAGCGTCGCGCGGTCTTCCATCAAACCGACGTCGTTGATATCGGGAACTTTCGAGCAACCGACCCCTTGATCGATCCAACGGACGACGTAGCCGAGTAAGCCCTGCGCGTTGTTGTCGAGTTCGGCCTGGATGGCGGCCGCGTCCCATTCGCGCGGGTCGCCTGCCAGCGGTACCGTCAGGATGTCATCCAGCTTGGCTGCTTCGCGCAGCTTTAGTTCGTCGTGACGCGCAAACACGTCAACGTCGTGATAATGCATCGCATGCAAGGTCGCTGCGTTCGGCGACGGCACCCACGCGCAATTGGCACCCGCTGTCGGATGGGCATGTTTCGTCGCCATCATTTCGGCCATCAGATCGGGCGCGGCCCACATGCCTTTGCCGATTTGTGCGCGACCCGAGAAGCCGCAGGCGAGTCCGATGTCGACGTTCCAACGCTCATAAGCATCAATCCACGGCTCGCCCTTGATAGCCTCTTTTCGCAGCATCGGTCCCGCCGCCATGCTGGTGTGGATCTCATCGCCAGTGCGGTCTAGAAAGCCGGTGTTGATGAAAACGACCCGGGCGGCTGCCGCGTGAATGCAGGCTTTGAGGTTGACGGTCGTGCGCCGTTCCTCGTCCATGATGCCGATCTTCAACGTATGTCGGCGCAGACCGAGTAAGTCCTCGATGGCATCGAACAAGTCGTTGGCGTAGGCGACTTCCTCGGGACCGTGCATTTTCGGTTTGACAATGTAGACGCTACCCGCACGCGAATTGCGAAACTGGCCGAGGCCAAGCAGATCGTGCATCGCGATAAGCGATGTCAGCACGCCGTCAAGAATGCCCTCAAAGATGTCGTTACCGGCCGCATCACGAACGGCCGGATTACGCATTAAATGACCGACGTTGCGAACGAACAGCAGACTGCGGCCGGGTAGTGTCAGGTTCGAGCCGTCGGCGGCCGTGTAGTGGCGGTCCGCGTTGAGTCGGCGAGTGACCGTGCGTTGACCCTTGGCGAATGACGCCTCGAGCGTGCCGCGCATCAAACCGAGCCAATTGCGGTAGACGAGCGTTTTGTCCTCGGCATCGACGGCGGCGACAGAGTCCTCGCAGTCTTGAATGGTCGTGACGGCCGCTTCCATAACCAGATCGGCGATACCGGCCGGGTCGTTCTTGCCGATGGCCGACTCGCGATCGATGATGATGTCGACGTGTAGGCCGTGATTGCGCAATAAAATTGAGCTTGGTTCGTCGGCGGCACCAGCGTAAGCGGCAAATTGGCCGCGCGCCGCCAGCTCAACCGAGCGCCCGTCGGCCAACTGCGCGTGTAACGCGCCGTCAGCGACGCGGTATTTCGCCACGTCATTGTGGCTCGCGCCAATCAGCGGGAAGCACCGATCTAAAAACTCGCGCGCGTAGGCGATGACGCGGTCGCCGCGAATGGGGTTATAGCCGCCGCTCCGATCGGCGCCATTGTCTTCGTCGATAACATCGGTACCGTACAGTGCATCGTACAGCGAGCCCCAACGTGCATTGGTCGCGTTCAGCGCGAACCGCGCATTCATGATTGGCACGACGAGTTGCGGTCCCGCTTGCGCGCTGACCTCGCTATCGACATCGTCCGTCGTAATCGCGAAGTCGGCGCACGGCGGCGCCAAATAGCCGATCTCAGTGAGAAACGTTTGGTAGCTATCTCGCTGCTTGTTCGGGTCGCCGTGTTCGGCAAGCCACCCGTCGATTTCATTCTGAATCGTGACACGACGCTCGATGAGTCGCTCGTTGATCGGTGTGAGTTTCGCTACTAACGTACTAAAGCCGTGCCAGAAGTTCTCGGCACTGAGCGGTAAGCTGTCCAAGGCTTCCGTTTCTATGAACGTCGCGAGAGTCTCGTCAACGGCAAGGTCGGCGCGGTCGACGTATCGTGTCATGTTTATGTCCTTTGC
>JBCDBO010000156.1:0-5842 GCA_039183535.1 Pseudomonadota bacterium
GCGCCGATTGACTGTGCTTGGCGCAGCAATGCCCGAGCCAACTCGCGTTGCGTGTCGTTGACCGTATCGCGCAGCTTACTGCGCGCTAATGACTGCCAACGCGTCGTTACGGTGAGACGCTCAATCGCTTGTTTTAGCCAGTCGATGGAAAGGTGTTGGTCCAATTCGAAATAGACTTCGCCAGCCAGCAGTAACTCGTCACTCTTCCGTGCGATATCGACGATGTCGAGCAATGTTGTGGTAAAGGCAAGCGCGGCGATTTGCTCGGCGAGATCCCCGCCGACACCATGCTCGCAGTACTGGCCGACCCGCTCATTGTGCCGCTCGAGCATCGCGTTGGGCACAAGGTCGCTGAGTCGACCGTACAAATCAGTCAAAGGTGGCCCAAATTCGGCGATTCCTGCATCCATCGCCATGCCTTGGCGGCGTTGGCGCAGCAGCCAGTAACTCGCATGGCGAAGGCGCCGTGATACTTCGTACATCATTCCGTACTGGTGGCGCGCCGCGATGCGATTGTCCATAGCCTCAATACGCGCCCAGATATCACGGGCTTGCGTGATATCACGCACGATTGCGTAGGCCCGCGCGACATCAACCGCGTTCGCACCGGTATCTTGCTGCATACGATTCGCGAACGCCGGCCCCATACGGTTCACGATGCTATTCGTGATCCGCATAACCAAGATTTGGTGGCTCAGTCGATGGTCGAGTAAATGATCGCGATAACGGGTCGGTAACGGCGGCGGAAAATACTCGGCCAATTCGTCGACGTGGTAGTTCTGGCGCACGATACTGCGCCCGATAAGACTGTTAAACAGTTCAATCTTGGCGTAACTCAACAGCACGGCGAGTTCCGGACGAGTAAGTCCGTGATTCGAGCGGCTGCGCTCTTTTATCGATTCCTCGTCCGGCATCGACTCCAGCGTTCGATTGAGGAGGCCGCTACCCTCGAAGCGGCGCATCAATTCGACGTGTTCGCGTAAGCGCTCTGGAGCGCGAGACTCGACCATGCTGATCGCCTGCGTTTGCAGATAGTTGTTACGCAAAACCAATGCTGCGACGGAGTCGGTCATATCGGCCAGTAATTTGTTGCGCCGGTTACGAGGCAGTCGCCGGCTAGTAGCGACACGGCCAAGTAGGATCTTGATATTAACCTCGCGGTCCGAGCTGTCGACACCGGCCGAGTTGTCAATAAAGTCGGTGTTAATTTTGCCGCCCGCCTGCGCGAACTCTATGCGTGCCTTCTGCGTGAGCCCAAGATTGCCGCCTTCGCCAACAACGCGACAACCCAATTCGGTTGCATTGACGCGGAGCGCATTATTCGCCCGGTCGCCAGCGTCGGCGTGCGACTCGCTACTAGCTTTCACATAGGTACCGATGCCGCCGTTCCAAAAAAGGTCCACGGGTGCCTTTAACAAGCGGTGTATCAACGCCTCGGGCGCCAGCGATGTTTCGTCAGTGGCCAGCCATTGCCGGACCTCGGGACTTAGCGGAATCCGCTTGTCGCTGCGCGAGTAGACGCCGCCGCCTGCAGATATCAACGCGCTGTCGTAGGCATCCCAGCCGCTGGCCTCCGCTTTAAACAACCGTCGTCGCTCACGGAATGAAGCGGCGGTATCCGGATCGGGGTCGAGGAATATGTGGAGATGATTAAACGCCGCGCGTAGACGGATTTTTTTCGACAGCAACATGCCGTTACCGAATACGTCACCGCCCATATCGCCGACCGCCAGAACGTCGAACGCTTGGCGCTGCGTATCGACACCCATTTCGCGGAAGTGCCGCTTGACCGCTTCCCAAGCGCCGCGCGCTGTAATACCCATCTTTTTGTGGTCGTAACCGGCCGAACCGCCAGAGGCGAACGCATCGTCGAGCCAGAAGCCACGTTCCTGCGATAGCGCATTAGCCGTATCCGAGAATGCGGCCGTACCTTTGTCGGCAGCAACGACGAGGTATGGGTCGTCCTTGTCGTAGCGGATTGTGTCAGCGGGTGCGACGATTTTGTCGCCGACGACATTGTCGGTGACATCCAGCAACGCACCAACGAACATTTGGTAGCAGGTAACGACCTCTTCGCGGACCGCATTGCGCTCGGCCGGCAGTCGTTTGCAGACAAAACCACCTTTCGCACCAGTCGGTACGATGACCGTGTTCTTAACGGTCTGCGCTTTCATCAAGCCGAGGATCTCGGTCCTAAAATCTTCACGGCGATCCGACCATCGCAGCCCACCGCGAGCGACTTCGCCGGCACGTAAGTGCACGCCTTCTACGCGCGGCGAGTAGACGAAAATCTCGAACATCGGTCGCGGCTCGGGCGCTTCGTCGAGCGCTTGCGGCATCAGTTTCAACGCCAGCGCTGCAGCCGGGCGGTCCTGGTAAGCGTTTGTACGGACAGTCGCCGCTAGGCTCGTCGCGAACGCCCGCAGGATGCGATCGGCATCGACAGTTGGGGCGTTATCGACGTGCTGAAGCAGCGTTGCCATGATGTTAGCCAAGGCGGCACGTCGACCGCGTGTGTACCGATGTGGGTTAAAGCGTCGTTGAAACGCGTCGCGAAACGTTTTCACAAACTCGATGTTGCTCGCGAGTACCGTCTCCATGTAGCTCTGCGAAAACGGTAGGCCGAGTTGCGTTAGATACTTCGCGTAGGCGCGAATGATCATTACGTCGTTGGCCGTCAGCTCCGCTGCTAAAACCAATCGATTAAAGCCGTCGTTCTCTATGTCACCGGCGACAACAGCGGCAAACGTAGCGGCAAATTCGCTACCCATACGACAGGCATCGATCGGCCCTTCGCTGTTCGCTTCGAGCGTGAACGCCTGGATTGAAAACCTAGTATCGGCGGCGACGTGCCATCGATACGGACGCTCATTCAGTACGCGCACACCGAGATTCTCAAGTACGGGCAGCGCGTCCGATAGCGCGAATGGTTCCGGCGCAAACACTTTGAAAACCAAAGCATGGTCGTCGCGCTCGCCAATCGGCTCTAGCGCGAAACGATCGTCGATTGCCTGGCTGCCCGCCAGGCATCGTTCGACTCGTTGGCTGTCGCGCGCCGCCTCGCGCGGTGCAATGTCCTCTTGATAAGCGAGCGATGGAGCGTCAGCGTAGCGGTCGAAGTAATCGAGACCATCTTCCTCCCCGAACTGCGCAACCAAGGCATCCCGCCAATTGTCTTGCCACGTGACGATCGCCGCAGCAATACGTGCCTCGGTCGCCTCGATTGTGGCTTGCGTATTGGCGGCAGTATCAGTCCGCACGATGCTGTGCAGGCGCGCTAGCGCAGAATCCGAAATCTCGACCGATGATTCGACACCGCTACCGCCGAATGCATCGCAAAGGATTTGCTCAATCGTCAAGCGAATCCGCGTGTTGTATTTTTCTTTCGGGACGTAGACCAAGCACGAGACAAATCGCTGAAACGTGTCGCGGCGCAAGAACAAGCGCACCTGGCGGCGGTCTTGCAAGCCGAGGATCGTACTGGTTGTTCGTGTCAGGTCATCGATCGACGATTGCAGCAGCTCATCTCGGGGGTAGTTGTCGAGAATATGAGCGAGTGCTTTACCGCGATGACCGTTCGGATCGAGGCCCGAGTTCGTTAGCACACGGTGCACTTTCAGGCGAAGTAATGGAATGTTGCGCGGACTCTCGCTGTACGCCAATGACGTAAAAAGACCGAGAAAACGCAGCTCACCAATGACTTTGCCGGTATCGTCAAACCGCTTGACGCCGACGTAATCGAGGTAGCTTGAGCGATGTATCGTTGAGCGCGAGTTCGCCTTGGTAATGATAAGCGGATTCGGTGATAGCGCTTCGCGCAACATCGCCTCGGACAGCACAATGTTGCTAGCGTCATGACGCGTACTGTTGATGATACCGAGACCGGTCCCCGTCTCGGGTATCAAGATGCTGTCTGATTTGCGCCGACGTAGGCGGTACGACTGAAAGCCCAAAAACGTAAAGTGATTATCGACCATCCATTCAAGTAGCGAGGCCGATTCGCTCGCGAGCGTCGGATCTTCCGGTACCTGCAGCGCGCCGACTTCCGTTGCAGCAGCGCACATTTGGTCGCGCATGGCTGCCCAATCGGTAACAGCAGCGCGCACGTCGCCGAGTGTGCGGCGAATTTCCGATTCGAGACGTTTTACCGTCGAGCGAAAGCTGATTCGATCCACTTCAACACGGATAAACGATTCAACTTGGCCGGGTGACCCACGTCGCTCACCAATGCCAGTCAGCGTCGCCGTTTTGCGCTGTGTTGTGATGACGGGATGAACGGTCAGATGGACACCGAGTCCTGCGCGTTCGACGGCCATCGTTACCGAGTCGACCAAAAACGGCATATCGTCATTGACGAGTTCGATTACCGTATGGGTAGAGCTCCATCCGTCTTGCTCGGGCTCAGGGTTGTAGATGCGCAGTTTCGTCTGGCCACGACGGCGCCGTTCAGCGAGCGCTAAATGGCTGAGAGCAGCGCTAGCAAGTTCGCTCGCTGGGTGTCGATCCAAATCGTCGACAGGTACGTTGGCGTGGTAGCGATCGATAAACTCGTCGAGGTCGCGGCGCCGACGTAGAGGGTTTTTTTGTTGCCGCGCTGCCGCAACGATACGCTTGATCAGCCCGCGACGCCGATCGTCAGCGCGCCGTTTCGGTGAGTCTGTCAATGTCCGTCCTTGTCCGATTCGGCCAGGACGCAGTTTGATCGCGACGTGGCAGCGAACGGTGCCGTTCGAAAGTGCCGGCATGATACGCCCAATTTGGTGCAGCGGCGACCACCGCGTACCGTGTTACCGGCAGCGCTTACTCGTGTGTCTCGGCGAGCGCTTGAGCGCGCTGCCATAGCCGGGCGAGGACCGAGTCCAGAGCCAACTTGTCAGCGTCCGACAGCGTGTCAAGTAAACGCGCTTCAAAATCGAGTGCCAGTTTCGCAACGTCTGCGTAGACGCCGGTTCCGGTTTCCGTTAGCGACAGCATCGAGCGGCGCTTGTCGGTGTCGGTGAACTCACGAGCCAATCGGCCACTTTTTAGTAACCGCGCGACAGCGCGACTGACAGCGACCTTATCCATTTGGGTGCGTTCCGCCACTTCGATTGCGGACAAACCTGGCGATCGGCCAATAACGGCGATAACGCGCCACTCCGGAATCGTTAAGTTGTAACGCTCGGCATAGCGGGCGGCCATTGTTCGGCTGACCAAGTTCGTCAGTACCGACAGGCGATACGGTAAGAATCGGTCCAGGCTGAGCTGATCCGTGGCGGTATCAGTGGTGTCGATTTCCGTCGCCATAGTGCCAATATACCGATTGCCGAGTGCCTTGCCACTCTCTGCTAGGGGCGGTGGGCGCTCGCGAGGTAACGGGTCGACTGCATTTCCGATAGACGGCTGACCGTCCGTTCGAATTCGAACGCAAGCCGCTGACCAATGTACAACGAAGCCGCTGGCGCTGCCGCCGATATCACCAACTTGACGCGTCGGTCGTAGAACTCGTCGATCAGCGCGATGAAGCGTCGCGCCTCGTCATCGGTCGACGCATCGAGGATCGGTACGTCACTGACGACGACCGTCTGAAACCGCTTAGCAATAGCGATGTAATCATTCTGGCTGCGTGGGCCTTGGCATAAGGCTGCGAAGGTGAACCAGACGATGCTCTTGCCGCGGCGTACGGTCGGAATCGGCCGATGCTCAACGTCAATGGCCTCGCCGGTCGTGTAACGTCCAGGTGTTAGGCGATCGAACGTTAGTGCAAGCCGGCCGGCGGTGAGCGCGTCGTCGGTATCGAGATACGTCGACGATTGCGCGAGTAGCTCGAGTCGGTAATCGGTACCGGCATCGAGGTTGATGA
>JBCDBO010000157.1:0-5754 GCA_039183535.1 Pseudomonadota bacterium
CAAATCTTCCGGCAGGCGCGCCTAGCGTTCAGCAAACTAGGCGGTCAGTAAACGAGTCACTGTTGTGCACCGGCGCGCGACGCTAGCACGTCACTCCGGTTGTGCGTAGCTGATCCGATAAATCGCACCGGCTTTATCATCCGAGATAAGTAAACTGCCATCCGGAAGCCCAAGCACATCGGCCGGGCGACCCCAAGCTTCATTGTCCTCGTTCAACCAACCGTCAATGAAGACCTCATAGTGCAGGCCTTGTTCATCGCGCCGGACTCGGATCACACGGTAACCGGTAGGCCCAGCTTCTGGCGTACGGTTCCAACTACCATGCTCAACGAGAAAAATATCGCCTATGTACTCCGACGGAAACGTATCGCCCTGATAAAACGTCATGCCGAGTGGGGCAACGTGCGGCCCAAGTGCGAGCGCCGGGGTCTGAAAACGACCGACATCACCGCCGTTACCGCCAAACTCGGGATCGACGACATCGTTGCCGTGCAAGTACGGAAAACCAAAGTGCTGCCCGAGCTCGGTGACATGATTAAGCTCGCACGGGGGGGTATCGTCACCGAGCCAATCGCGGCCGTTGTCGGTAAACCATAAATCGCCTGTCACTGGATCCCAATCGAAACCGACGCTGTTGCGCACACCTCGGGCCACCGTTTCGAGCTCATTTGGACGTTCAACATCCATACGAACGATCGTTGCGAATGGCTCCTCTCTCTCGCAAACGTTGCATGGTGCACCGACGGGTATGTACAAGTGCCCATCCGGCGCGAACTTAAGATACTTCCAGCCATGGTGTTTTTCGGTGGGTAAAGCGCTGGTCAGCACATCTGGGCTGGGTCTCTGCTCTCGAGTTTTCGCAATATCGTTAAAGCGGTAGATGGTCGATACAGCGCCGACATAGAGATCGCCATCGCGATACGCAAGACCGGATGGCAACTCCAATTCGTCGCGAATAACGACAACCTTGTCTGCGCGTTGGTCGTTGTCATCATCGATTACCGCATGCACTTTTCCCGCCGCTCGACTGCCCACATAAATGACACCGTCATCGCCGAGCGCCATTTGCCGTGCGTTTTCGACTCTCGCATACACACTTACCGAAAAGCCCGGCGGTAGCGTCAAACCATCAACTGACAATGAAGGTTCAGTCGAGCAAGCTAAAACACTCACAGTCGCAACGAGTACTGAAACTGGCAGAACGTTCCTCATTTCTGGTTTTTCTTACATAGCCCAAGGATGACCGAGAGTTTAGACCATTCACGCTGTTGGTACGACGCTGGGCACCTTATCTGTCGATGCACTGTTTGCTCATCGATGTCACGTTGCGCTCGAACCCGTATCGCTGCGTCGCGCTGTAATTCGAGCTTATCTTGCCGGGGCTAAGCCGCCAACGGCGCAATCGTGACAATACGTTTCCAGCGGCTGCGTTGACCAATCAGGTCGTATCAAGGGAAGTACAGCAGGAAATAGAGCACTGGCTGACTGAACTTGAAGACGTATTGATGGATGTCGTTATTACGCCGGCGTAACCTACCCCTATCTAAATCGTGAGACCATGGCCAAAACCCGAAATGGCTGGGAGCGATACACCGACCCAATCACCAACTGAATAAAACTATGGACCGGCCAAGGTCGATCGTATTTTCGATTCTCCACTGGCCAAGCGATCGATAGCGGCGCCGTCGACGGTCGACAACTAAAACTAGGTCCTTAGAGTCGCGGGCATACTCGTCACACTGAAAAGTAGCGACCGAACAGGCCACCACAACGCTCCGAGCATTGCCTCTGCAACTGGCTGCTCAAAACGACCTAGAGTCCGAGGGTGGCGCGCCGCCTTCGTTCGATCAGCCGGACCAATCGAAAACGCGATGACTACACTCACGCATCGCGACCACTGGCCGGCAAGCTGAACGTAACTCCCGTCCCGCCGTCGATGCCATCGTGAATGAAAATATCACCTCTCAGACGTTGCACAATCTGTTGACACAACGCCAAGCCCAATCCGGAACCTGGGTATTGGGTCTCGGTATGCAAACGAGTGAACAGTCTGAGAACTTTCTCGCGGTGCTGCGGTTCGATTCCGATACCATTATCGCTAACAGTTACGGCCATCATTCCTGGTCGCGCGTGGGCAGACTCGACAGCAATCCGACAAGGACGATCAAGGCGGCGGTACTTCACAGCGTTCTCAATCAGGTTCAGAAACACTCGTTCGATAAGCTCCGGTACCCCGTCAACGGTCCCCAGAGCACCGACATCGACGCTGGCGCCGCTCGCTGAAAGCATCGGTCCAACATCGTCTACGACGATCGACGCTATTTCCGTTAGCGCGACCGGCACCGACTCGACCTCTCGATCCTGTAAACGTGAATACTCGATAATCGAGTGGATACGCGTCTTCAGTCGCTGAGTGGCCGACTCGACGAAACTTACGTACGGCTCTAGCTCAAGATCTTCAGTAATTGCTGGCGACACCATGATCGCCGCCAACGAATGTTGGATCGTGTTTACTGGCTGGATCAAATCATGCGCCGTTGAAAACGCGAAGCGACGAATCTCTTCTTGCTGGCGCGCTTGCGCCTCCATCCGCTGCATATCGACAGTGACATCGATGTGAATGCCTTGCGCGCGCCGCGGCTCACCCCTCACCGTCCACTCAATAATCCGCCCCACTCGGCGTATCCACACCATGGAGCCATCCTTGTGCCAATGGCGCAAAACAACGTCGTATGGTTCGGTGGCCGGTGATGCGACGTGCGCGGCGAAGGCCTCGTGATCTAATGATCGGTCATCGGAGTGAACGAGCCTTTGCCATGCGCTGCGGTTGTTGGGTAACTCATCGTCGGCGAACCCGAAGGTCGACTTCAAACGCCGACTCATCAAGACCTCGTCATGCTCAAGGTCCCAATCCCAAAAACCAGCGGTGCCCGTCTCGATAAAGTCTTGCAAGTAACTTGCGCTCTGCACTGGCGAAGCCGGAGACTCAATATCGATACGTTGAACGTCGGCGCGCTCGTTTGCGGCCAACAAATGCGCGCTGGATTTACCGTCCACCGGAATGACTTTGCTGATCGTGGCGAGTCGAGTCACGTGTCCACATTAATTGACAAACCTATATGTCATTAATATCGGACATTGTAGCGAGAACTTTAATCAATAACGACAGCAGGCTTTCAGGACTGCATTACGGTGAGTTCGCCCACCACGCTGTCAAAAAACTGACGGCGCGGCACACACGGCCGATTCAGCCAGCGGAGAACAACCGATCGTGGCGATCAAGAACCGAGCGCGAAGCTGGCGTCGTGAACGCCGAGACAACTGCGACACTCGCAGCGGACAGTACGAATCCGGGAACGAGCTCGTAAAGATCGAATAGGCCGCCGGACAGCTGCTTCCAACCGATAACGACCACGCCGCCAACGACGATGCCGGCGAAGACGCCAGCTCGCGTCGTCCGCCGCCAAAACAAGCTAAAGATCAACGCGGGACCGAATGCGGCGCCGAACCCCGCCCATGCATAGCTGACGATTGCGAGCACATTGCTCTCTGGATCGAGTGCAATTAGCGTCGCCACAATCGCAATGGCGGCGACCGCGATACGCCCGACGGCGAGCAGCTCGCCGCGTGACGCGGCGGGGCGCAGCAATGCACGATAGAAGTCTTGCGCGAGCGTTGATGAGGCCACCAACAACTGTGAATCGGCCGTGCTCATGATGGCGGCCAAAATTGCCGCCAGCAAAACACCAGCGACGGCGGGATGAAACAACACTGCCATCAACTCGATTAGGACCCGCTCGGCATCGGCCAGGGGTGCATCGAAATAGGCGATGGCGGCGCAACCGGCGAGCAACGCACCCGCTAACGAAATACCGGTCCAGGCGACCGCAGTCCGCCGAGCGGCCGGCACTTCCTTCTCTGAGCGAATCGCCATAAAGCGAGCGAGCACGTGCGGCTGCCCGAAGTATCCAAGCCCCCAGCCAAGTAATGACAGTAAGGCCAGAACACCGAGTGGATCTCCGGCCGCCATCGTCAGTGGATTAAGCAGTGCGACGTTTTCGGTACGCAATGCCGTGACCGTTGCCTCGCCGCCACCATTGGCACCGATGACGACAATCGGCACAACGATCAGCGCGACCAACATCAACAAGCCTTGCACGACGTCGGTCCAAGCGACCGCTAAGAAACCGCCGAATAACGTGTACGAAACCACGGCGACAGCGCCAACGCCAACCGCTATCCGATAGTCGAGACCGAACGCGCTCTCAAACAGCTTACCGCCCGCGACCAAGCCGGCACTGGTGTAAAACGCGAAAAACAAGACGATAAACACAGCACAAACAACGCGCAGTCCGTGCGTTGAGTCATCGAATCTCTTCGCGAAAAAATCGGGCAGGGTCAACGCATCGCCAGCAGCGGCGCTGTAGATCCGTAAGCGGCGAGCGACGATGCGCCAGTTACACCATGTTCCGACGAACAAGCCGAGCGCGATCCAGATCGCCTCAAGCCCTGATGCGTACGCGTAACCTGGCAGGCCGAGCAGCAGCCAACCACTCATGTCCGATGCGCCGGCGCTGAGCGCGCTTGGCAACGGTCCAAGACTGCGACCACCGAGTACGTAGTCGGCCAGGTTGTGCGTTCGGACAAAACTCCAAACGCCAATTCCCAGCATACCGATGAGATAAACGCCGAACGTTGCGGTGATAACGAGCTGGTCGGTCATGCGCCCCCACGTGCGGGTACGCACCCGCCGAACCCCGTTAGTATAACCGCGCACCGGGCCGCCGAGTGCTGCGGCGGCCCAGTGAGCGGCGCGTCAAGGCGCGAGCGTACAGGTCGTCATGCTATCGGCGATTTCCTCTTGACCCGGGGGGCCGCCGTGACCACTGCCGTGACCGCAGTTGATGCCGAAGCCAGGCCCATGGCCACCACCGGCACCGGCGCCGCCAGTGCCGCCCGAGCCCTCGCCGCCGCCGTCGTTGCTGGACGTATTGTCGCCCGGCGTTCGGTCTCGCGTGACTTCGTTGTTGTTGTCGAGACAGTCTTTGTCGACTGTGCCACGCATGTTTTTGACCGGTAGCGATTTTGGAAGCCCACCTCTTGGTTCAGGAATAGCGTGATCATGACGTTGTTGACCGGTGAGATCGGTGTAACCAAAGTCGACTCGGCTCGGCACCGTATCGATGTTGGCAGGCACAATCGGTTCCAAACCGTCGGGCACGATAATCGACGGTACCGAGACGCTGTCGAAACTGACCTGAATCCAGGCTTGCACGCATTGGCCTTGCTCACTACACAAACCAAAGAACTGCCGTGAGTCATTGCGACCGCCAAACGGATCGGGTGGTGCGATATGAGCTAGGTAGTAGAAATGCAAATCACCGTCGGGACTGACGAACGTGTTGTACACACTGTTCCGCCAATCTTGTATGTGCACGTTCGGGTGCCCAAGTTCCTCGACCAAAATTCCCTCGGTGTGTCGGTCGCCCACCTGCAGCACCGGATGGTTCGTCGTAACAATGTCATCCATGTCACGTTCGCATTCTTGAGCCGTTGTGTGGGTGGTAATTAGTCCGAGGGTGAGCGCCAGCAGCGCCCTCACAGCAAACCCTCGCCGGTCAGCGATTGGTGCCGCTCGTGCAATCGTGTTGCGATCTCAAGCGCGATAGTCTCAAGCCGTTCGGTCGACTGAATACCTGCTTGTTCAAAATACGGTGCGTAAAACTGCTGGCTGTCGTTGTACTCAACGTTAAC
>JBCDBO010000158.1:0-5736 GCA_039183535.1 Pseudomonadota bacterium
CGGCGGGACGCCGCTCCTACATCGGGGATTGGTGCTTGCGGCGAACGAAGATGTAGGAGGGTCGTCTCGTCCCGATGGTAACGGCATATTTTTATTGACGGGTTGATCGCGGCGGGACGCCGCTCCTACATCGGGGTTTGGCGCTGACGGCAAACGGAGCTGTGGGTGAGTCGTCTCGTCCTGATCGTAACGGCACATGTTCATTGACGGGTTGATCGCGGCGGGACGCCGCTCCTACACCGGGGGTTGGCGCTTGCGGCGAACGAAGATGTAGGAGGGCCGTCTCGGCCCGATGGTAACGGCATATTTTTAGTGACGGGTTGATCGGTCGTTGGCGCTAGCGGCAAACGGAGCTGTGGGATCGCCGTCCCGGCGCGATTCACCGCCGATACCTAGCAAACAACGAATACTCAATAGGCCGAAGCGCCAAGACGGTACTGGTGGTTTGGCGCTCTTCGCGCGGTAAACGCGCATCTTGCAATGCCAACTCGTCGAATTCGGCAACGAGTTGATCGAGGCGCTCGTTAAAGCGCTGCCGACTGGCTCGACTGAGCCCGCCGGTCAAAAACCGTAAACGCTCATCGTCGGCATCGAACCCCGCTGCGAAGAATTCGTTTTGAATGAGTTTGGCGAACGCTTGCTGAACAGGGCCATTGCGACGCCACGAAAAATTACGTGCCGTTAACAAGCGATAACGATTGAACGGCGCTAGCTCAATCATCTTCAGTCTATCCAACCGAATCAGACGGCGTTGCAGCTCGCGTTCAGGAATGGCGTAGACCGCCAGCATGTCATCGACGCGCCACCGATTGACGACCAAGAACGTAACGAGCAACAGCAGCGGATCAGCGACCAACGCCTCTTCTTGTTCTGGCGTTAACTCGGTAATGCGTTGCGCGTTGCTGCGCAGGCGTTCCACCAAGTCGGTGAAGTCCATTTTCACCAACGCCAAGGTCTGCTCCAGACGGCGCATCGAGAACGTTGCCTCGCTAAACAACCGTTTGACCGTCGCTTCGCTAACGTCGAGTTCAGCCGCGACGTCGCGGTAGGTCAGGCCCGCCTCGCGCAGCGCCCGTTTCAGCTCCTCGATCAGCGCGCGGGTTTGGGCCATTTGGACGACCTCGCGTTAGAAAGTCGCATTATTTGCTACTACTGGTCGCAGATACGAGATCTTTATCGCTGTTTGTTGCACAGGAAGCAACCTTGCGCAGACTAAAGACGTCTCCAACAACGTTTGAGGATCCGCCGATGAAAGCGCATTGGTTGAGTCTCGTTTTGTCGATTCCGCTGCTAAGCGGATGCGGACTGTGGTTAACCGGCGAGCCGCTGGAGCGGCGCTCGGGTAGTGCAAGCAGTCTTGTCGATTATCTCTACCCCGATGGCGAGGTGCCGCCGGAACGCGACGACACATTGCCGCAACTCACCTTGCCGGCCCGCGTTGGTATTGCGTTTGTTCCTGGCGATCGGCGGATGCCGTTGTCCGCCAGCGAACAACAACAGTTGCTCGAAAACGTGGCGGATGCGTTTCGTGACCGGTCGTTTGTGTCGTCGATTGAGGCGATCCCGTCGCAGTACCTGACGAGCGCGCGTGGGGTTGTCGGTATGCAGCAAGTGGCGTCGTTGTTTGATGTCGATGTTATGGCGCTGGTTTCGCATGATCAGCTCGTGATTACCAGCGAGCGCGACAGTGCTCTTTTGTATTGGACGATTGTGGGAATGATGGTCGTTAAAGGGCATGACAATGAGGTTCGCACGCTGATCGATACCGCTGTGTTTGATGCAAAGTCGGGGCAGATGTTGATGCGGGCGCCGGGTATGCATAGCGGGTCTCGTAACTCATCGTTTGTCGATCAAAATCGGGAGAAGCGTGCGGAACAAACGTTGGGCTTTAACGAAGCCGCGCAGGAGATGACGATTAATTTGAACTCGGAAGTTGCGCGGTTCCGGGAAGCGGTGAAGTCCGGGCAGCGGGCGGAGGTTGCGTGGACCAATGGCGGTGGTGGGGGTCTAGGGTTGTTTGGGGTGGTTGTGCTTGGTTTGTTGGTTGGGTTTCGGCGGTTGGGCGTTGATGGGTGGTCGCGGTGGCCGGTTTGGCGCGCACGGGTGATCGCGGCGGGGACGCCGCTCCTACAGCGGGGGTTGGCGCTTGCGGCAAACGGAGGTTTAGGAGGGCCGTCTCGGCCCGATGTTTGCGGTGCAATTGACGCGCCGCGTTGATCGCAGCGGGGGTTGGCGCTTGCGGCAAACGGAGATGTGGGAGGGCCGTCTCGGCCCGATTGCTACTTGCCTTTCAGCTTCTGCGCGGCGCGGTAACGGGCGCGCGCTTCGGCAAGTTCTTGCTGTGCTTTTTGGATGTCCATTTCGGCTGAGGCGCCGCGTAAAGCTTCTTCGGCGGCTTGTTGCGCCGCCAGCGCCGATGCTTCATCGAGCTGATCGGAGCGAAGCGCCGTGTCGGCCAACACGGTAACCTCGCCAGGCTGTACCTCGATTACACCACCGGTGATGTAAAAGACATGCTCGCTCGAGTCGTCTTGCACGCGTACTTCGCCGGGTTTCAGCGTCGTTAACAACGGCGCGTGGCGCGGTGCGATACCGAGCTCACCCATCGATGCCGGGGCAAAGACCATCTTACCGGCGCCCGAGAAAATCTCGCCCTCGGCGCTGACGATGTCGACTTTGATGTCTGCCATGCTCGTGCCTTTGTCTGCTCGCGTTGCGAGCGTCTTAGCTCATCGTCTTGGCTTTCTCGACCGCTTCGTCGATCGAGCCAACCATGTAGAACGCCTGCTCTGGCAAGTGATCGTAATCGCCGTTGACGATGCCTTGGAAACCGCGGATGGTTTCTTTCAACGTTACGTACTTGCCATCGGCACCCGTGAACTGTGCGGCCACGAAGAACGGCTGCGACAAGAAACGCTGGATCTTACGAGCCCGCGTAACGACTTGCTTCTGCTCTTCCGATAACTCGTCCATGCCGAGAATGGCGATAATGTCTTGCAGCTCTTTGTACGTCTGCAGAACCGCCTGCACCGCACGGGCACAGTCGTAGTGCTCTTGACCGATGATCAGCGGATCAAGCAAGCGCGACGTAGAATCGAGCGGGTCAACCGCCGGGTAAATACCCAGCTCAGCAATCTGCCGCGACAGTACAAGGGTTGCGTCCAAGTGAGCGAAGGTCGTTGCTGGCGAAGGGTCAGTCAAGTCATCGGCAGGAACGTAAACGGCCTGGAACGAGGTAATCGAACCGGTTTTCGTCGACGTAATACGTTCCTGCAACACACCCATCTCTTCGGCGAGTGTCGGCTGGTAACCTACCGCCGACGGCATACGACCCAGCAGTGCCGATACTTCGGTTCCGGCTAGCGTGTAACGGTAGATGTTGTCGATGAACATCAGTACGTCGCGGCCTTCGTCGCGAAAGTACTCGGCCATTGTCAGTCCGGTCAACGCGACGCGCAGACGGTTACCCGGCGGCTCGTTCATCTGACCGTAAACCAGCGCCACCTTGTCGAGTACGCCAGCCTCTTCCATTTCGTAGTAGAAGTCGTTGCCCTCACGGGTACGCTCACCGACACCGGCGAATACCGATAGACCTTCCTGCTGAACCGCGATGTTGTTGATGAGCTCCATCAACGTCACGGTCTTACCAACACCAGCACCGCCAAAGAGGCCAACCTTACCGCCCTTCGCGATCGGCATGATCAGGTCGATGACTTTAACGCCCGTTTCGAGAAGCTCAGTAGCGGCGGCCTGGTCTTCGTAAGCCGGTGGCTCGCGGTGAATCGGCATCGTGACGTCTGCACCGATCGGGCCCGCTTTGTCCTGCGGATCGCCGAGGACGTCCATAACACGGCCGAGCGTTTTCGGACCGACCGGCACTTTAATCGGCTCGCCGGTGTTCTTGACGTTCATGCCGCGCTTTAGGCCCTCACTGGAACCCATGGCAATCGCCCGCACAACGCCGTCGCCGAGCTGTTGCTGCACTTCCATCGTCAGACCGGTGTCTTCAAGAACCAGTGCGTCATACACATTCGGGATGGCATCGCGGGGAAACTCGACGTCTACGACGGCGCCGATAATCTGCGCGGTTTTTCCAGTGCTCATCTGTCTTTCCTCAATGGTTGTGGCGTCTTTCTAACGCCGCAAATTTTTAAAATTCGTTCGTTAGCTCGCTGACTGCGGTCAATCTCGTGAGCTGTTAACTGGCTGGCGTGTTAGCCGGATACGGCCGCAGCACCGCCGACGATTTCCGAAATCTCTTGGGTAATCGCTGCCTGCCGCGCTTTGTTGTACTGCAGTTGCAGTTTGTCGATCAGCTCACCGGCGTTATCCGTCGCCGACTTCATCGCAATCATCTTCGCGGCCATTTCACAGGCCGTGTTCTCGACGGCGCCACGGTAAACCTGCGACTCGATGTAACGCATCAAAACGTCATCGAGCAGCTCGATCGCGCTCGGCTCGTACAAGTAATCCCAGTGATCTTGCAGATCGCTTTTGTCTTCTTTGATCTTTGAGATCGGCAAAAGCGTTTTGATGTCCGGCTTTTGGCTCATCGTGCTGTGGAAGACGTTGTGCGCGAGGTACACACGATCGAGCTCACCATCGGTGTACGCATCGAGCATGACCTTGATGGCACCGAGCAAGTCGTTAACTTGCGGGCGGTCACCGAGATGAGTCACGGTCGCTTTCACGTCACCGCCGATGCGGCGAACAAACTGG
Source organism: Pseudomonadota bacterium (assembly GCA_039183535.1). Classification (GTDB taxonomy): domain Bacteria; phylum Pseudomonadota; class Gammaproteobacteria; order Steroidobacterales; family Woeseiaceae; genus JBCAXA01. Next base: position 4,720 of record JBCDBO010000158.1, read on the forward strand.
ACGGCTTTTTGGCCGATCAGCGCAAACGTCACTTCACGGTCGACCGAATGCTGGTATTGCACCCCGTTCAAGACGTGCTTGAAGAGGTTCACGTTCAAGCCGCCGCACAGGCCACGGTCGGTCGAGATAATAATGTAACCGACCTTCTTCGCTTCGCGCTCAACTAACCACGGATGTTTGTAATCCGGGTTCGCATCCGATAAGTGCGAGATAACGCGACGGATGCGCTCGGCGTACGGACGCGACGCTTCCATCTGGTCTTGTGCTTTGCGAATTTTCGACGCCGCCACCATTTCCATGGCTTTCGTGATCTTCTGCATGTTTTTCACGCTTCGGATCTTGGTGCGTATTTCTTTTTCGCCGGCCATTACTCGTTACCTTGTTGCTGTCCGCGCGGGATCAGTACGCACCCTTGGCTTTGAAGTCATCCAACGCGGCTTTCATATTGGCCGCGATGTCATCGTCGAACTTGCCAGTCGCGTCGATTTCGTCGATGAGTGCTGCGTGGTTTTCGCGCAGGTAATCGTGCATCGCCGCTTCGAAGTCGACGACCTTGTTCGCGTCGATGTCGTCGAGGTAACCCTCGTTAGCGGCATACAGCGAGAACGCCATCTCACCGACCGACAATGGCGAGTACTGCTTCTGCTTCATCAGCTCGGTGACGCGTTGGCCACGCTCAAGCTGCTTACGAGTCGCCTCATCAAGGTCGGAAGCAAACTGCGCAAAAGCGGCCAGCTCGCGGTACTGGGCGAGTGCCAAACGAACACCACCACCCAACTTCTTAATGATCTTGGTCTGGGCCGAACCACCAACACGACTCACCGATAGACCCGCGTTAATCGCGGGCCGGATGCCGGCGTTGAAGAGGTCGGTTTCGAGAAAGATCTGACCGTCGGTGATCGAGATAACGTTAGTTGGTACAAACGCCGAGACGTCACCGGCCTGCGTTTCGATGATCGGCAGCGCCGTCAACGAACCGGTTTGGCCTTTGACCTCACCGTTGGTTTGTTCCTCAAC
>JBCDBO010000159.1:0-5679 GCA_039183535.1 Pseudomonadota bacterium
CGCCCCGGTAATTACTACGAACGGCAGATCGGTCGTTGGACCAAGCAGTATCGTGCCAGCGAGACAGCGTCGATCCCTGCTATGGAGACGCTTATCGATTGGCTGCCAGCAAACGTTCCGGCTGACGATCTCGGGGTTAGCCTCGTCCACGGTGATTATCGTCTGGATAACTTGGTGTTCAATTCGAGCGGCGAGGCACTAGCGGTTCTCGATTGGGAACTGTCGACGCTCGGTCATCCTTTAGCCGACCTCGCTAACCAGTGTATGCAGCTGCGCATGCCAGCGGGTCGACAAATCGGTGGCCTCGGGGGAGTGGATCGAGCCGCACTCGGTATTCCGACGGAGGAGGCTTACGTAGAAACGTTCTGTCAGCGAGCCGGTATCGATCGCATCGATGATTGGCCGTTCTATCTGGCATTCTGCTTTTTCCGGCTCGCCGGCATTATTCAAGGGGTCTACAAGCGCTCGCTCGACGGTAACGCGTCGAGCATGAACGCCTCGGAATACGGCGCGATGGTCGCGCCTTTGGCTAACGCCGCCGTCGAGCTGTTGGACGGGCGCGCTTAACGCACAGCCGTCGGGCCGTATTGGCCAATAACGTGTTTGCCGAGCGCCATCATGTGCACTTGGTCGGGGCCATCGGCCAGTCGACATTGCCGTGCGTAGTTGTAGGCTTCGGCGAGAAAATAGTCTTGCATTAGGCCGGCACCGCCGTGGATTTGGATGGCCTTATCGATAACGTCGCAGGCCATTTTTGGTGCGGTGACTTTAATCGCTGCGATTAGATCGCGGGCGACTTTGTTGCCTACCGCGTCCATGCGCGCAGCGCACTTAAGCGTCAGCAAACGGGCTTGCTCGATATCGCAATACATCGTTGCAATGTCTTCGCGAACCGATTGGTGTTTACTCAGCGTGCGACCGAACGTCGTTCGCGATTCTGAGCGGTGACAGGCTAATTCGAGCGCCCGCTGCGCGCAGCCGATCAGTCGCATGCAGTGGTGGATTCGCCCGGGGCCGAGTCGACCTTGAGCAATCTCGAAACCGCGGCCCTCGCCCAGCAACAGGTTGCTTGCTGGGACCCGGACATTCGAAAACTCAATTTCAGCCTCGCCGTACGGTGCGTCGTCGTATCCGAACGTCGTTAAGTGGCGAACAACATTGACGCCCGCCGTGGCCTTCGGGACCAGAATCATCGATTGTTGCTGGTGGCGGCTGGCATTGTCTGGGTCGGTTTTGCCCATCAGTATTAACAAGTCGCAGTTATCGCGCATTGCGCCAGTCGTGTACCACTTGCGACCGTTGATCACGTAGTCGTCGCCGTCACGCGTGATGGAGCAGGCGATGTTGGTGGCGTCAGAGCTCGCAACGTCCGGTTCGGTCATCGCAAACGCGGAATGAATCTTGCCTTGCAGAAGCGGCTCGAGCCAACGCGCTTTTTGCTCGTCCGTGCCGTACATTGCGAGCGTTTCCATGTTGCCAGTGTCTGGCGCGTTGCAATTAAACGCTTCCGACGACCATGGCACGCGGCCCATGATCTCGGCCAGCGGTGCGTACTCCAAATTGGTAAGCGCATCGTCGATGCCGTGGCCGCGCGGAAAAAACAGATTCCATAAGCCAGCTTCCTGCGCCTTGTCACGCAGGTCGTCGAGAATCGGCGGGGTCTTAAACGGCGTCTCGGTCGTCGTGATGTAGTCGCGATAATCGTTCTCTACCGGATAGACGTGCGCGTCCATAAACGCCTCAACCCGGTCGATCAGGCCGCGTACTTTCGTCGTGTATTCAAAATTCATAAGTGTGGTTGGGTCCCCGTCGTTCGACGGTTGATGGTATCAAAGAGATGCGGTCCGTAAGTACCGAGCTATCGGAACAGACGCCCGATCGGAAACCGCATTCGAAAGGGCAGTAGCTGGCGTACCCACGCGCGTCGGAATCGAGTGAGCGACAAGCTTTCGTGCATGACAGGCGAGGTACCGTCGCGCAGCAGCAACGAGCGGGCGTAAAACGGTGTGTCATCGAGCGTCGCAACGCGCGGCGCCGCCGCGGCGCCGTACTGCTCGCGCGCGATACCCCAACCGCTGCGACGCAGCGCTTGTGCGCCTGGCAAGTCATTGGTGTGGACAGCGCCTGTAGGGTCGATGGACAGATCGAGACTTGTCGTCTCGCCATCGCTGTGTCGTGCGCGGTACTGGATACGACTAACGTCGTCATCGTGCCAGCGACACCAATGCCAATCGTCAAAGCCCTCGTGTAACGGCTCGGCACCGTCATTCATATCGGTGTAGCCCCGGCCTTGCCAATGCAGTCCGGCACTGTCGATGTCAACCGCCAAGTCGAGTATCGGGGCAACCGGCCACCAGCGATGCGCATCGTCACGACCAAAGCGGAACGGTCGTTCGGTTAAGGCTCTCGGCCTGGCCGTTATCGTGCCCTTTATCGATTGCTGCAGCGGCGCACTGCGATCATCGACCGCGATGCGAAGCCGCTCGCCGTCCCAGCGTACTTGGTTGGCGCCGATGCCAAACGCGGTCGCCGATCGTGAAATCGCGGTCGGTTGATACTCACTAAACACCCAGGTGTGTCGAGACGTGCGGTTGTATAGGCCGACATTGAAGGCACAGAACTCGCTTGGATCGGCGGCACCGCGCTGCGCGGCACGCGCATAAAACGGTGAGAACACGCTGCCAACGAACGCGATAACGACAACATGGTGCGCGCCGTCGGCGGATGTACCGTCGAGATACCACCAGCGGTAGCCGCGCCGCGCCACCGGCTGATCAAACCCAGGCCAAGGAAACGTATCAATAAGGGCTGTTCCTTCTTGTTAACGGCGCACTCGAGAACCGAGTCGATTGACGCATCAGGATAGAATGTCTATTCTGGCTGACACTTATATTGTCAATCAAAAATAACACACAAGCGCCTGATGCGCCGGGAGGCCGGATGGACTCGCCCGATCGACTCGAGAATGCACTGCACGCGGCTATCGCCGTGGCAGCGGACGATGATTGCCCGCCGCGTCTGCGCGAGGCCTTAGCGTAAGCGGTGTTTCCGGGCGGCGCTCGCGTGCGGCCGAAGCTGACGCTGAGTATTGCGACTGCCTGCGGCGCAGACGATGCGCACGCTGTCGACACAACCGCCGCCGCCGTTGAGCTGCTGCATTGCGCCTCGCTTGTGCATGACGATCTGCCTTGTTTCGATGCGGCCGCGACGCGTCGCGGCAAACCTTCCGTCCATGTCGCGTTCGGTCAACGTCTGGCCGTGTTAACCGGCGATGCGCTCATCGTTCTGGCGTTCGAAGCATTGTCTCGTGCTGCCGCCCTAACGCCGGATCGCTTGCCCAGCATGGTTCGACTGCTGGCGGCTGCTGCCAGCGTGCCGCGGGGTATTGCGGCAGGCCAAGCGTGGGAGTGCGAAGAGAACGTGCCGCTAACGCGTTATCAGCGCCAGAAAACGGGCGCCTTGTTCATCGCCGCGACGACGCTCGGCGCCGCGATTGCTGGGGTTGATCCAGAGCCATGGGCGCGCGTTGGCGATCGGCTCGGCGAGGCGTATCAGGTGGCCGACGACATCCTAGACGTCACCGCGGACCCGGAAGAGATCGGTAAGCCGGTGGGTGTCGATGGCTCGTTGGCACGACCGAACTCTGTGCTGCGCCGCGGTATGCAGGCATCCGAGAAATTGCTGCGCGAACGCGTAACCGAGGCGGTCGACGCGATTCCGGATTGCCGTGGCCAAGAGGCCTTACGAACGCTGATTGCCGGTGAGGCTCGCCACTTCGTCGAGCTGGCTTTGCACCGCAGCGCCGCCGCGTAACGCGCCGCCTGGGTCCCGGCACGCCATGCGCGCATTGCCGCGGTTCCGCGCATTTAAACATCGTTTGTTGGCCAGCCCGCGCTTTCAGCGTGCGGCGGCCGCCTTTTGGCCGACCCGTTGGATAGCGCGGCGCAGCGCCCGCCGCTTGTTCGATCTCATCGGCGGGTTCGTCGCATCGCAGGTCTTGGCGGCTGTGCTCGAGCTGGACTTGCTGCAGCGAGTCCAGCGCGGTGCCGTGTCGGTTGAACAACTGGCGCGCGATAGCGAGATAGCGATAGACCGTTTTCGCGTGTTGATCGATGCCGCTCGCGTTGTCGGTTTGCTCGACGTCGATGACGACGACACGGTCTCGCTCGGTGAGCTTGGGGCGATGCTTATCGGTAACCCGTCTCTACCAGAAATGATCCGCCACCATGCCGTCTTTTATCGCGACCTGGCCGACCCAGTAGCACTGCTGCGCCAGCCCGAGCGCGATACCGAGCTCGGCAAGTTCTGGCCGTACGCAGCTGGCGGGCCCGATAACGACTTCGATGTTGGGGCTGCCGACGACTATACGGCGTTGATGGCGGCCACCCAGCCGATGGTCAGCGATGAGATTCTGCGCAGTTTCAACTTCCGCCGTGTTCGCCACGTCATGGATGTTGGGGGTGGCAACGGTGCGTTCTTGCGAGCGCTTAACGCCAAGCACCCTCGGCTGAGCTTAAGTCTTGTCGACCTGCCACCCGTGTGCTCACTGGCGCGCCAGGCGTTCGATGACGCTGGGCTCATTGATGCGGTCCGACTTTGTCCAGCCGATTTTCTTCGCGATGCGCTGCCGCGCGGCGCCGACATGATCACGTTGGTACGCATTGTTCACGATCATGACGACGACGCCATTCGGGCGCTTTTCGCCCGTATTCACGCTGCGCTGCCGGACGAGGGTCGGCTGCTTATCGCGGAGCCAATGCTGGCGACACCGAGCGCCCCAATGTTCGGCGGCGTTTACTTCAGTCTGTACTTGTTGGCGATGGGTTCGGGGCGCCCCCGACGGCCAGACGAAATTGTCGAAATGCTGACGAATACCGGCTTTCGCGACTGTGAATGGCGGCGTACCGCCGTTCCCATGGTTGCGCAGGTATTGGTCGCAAGTAAATGAGACGGAACGTAATGTAAAGTTGACAACTTTAGTAGTCAGAGTAGACTGACACTCGAAATGCTAACTCCGTCACAAAATCGCCCAGACGCCAGGCTACGCCCGGCTTTGAGCGCCATTGCCGTGGTTCTAAACGAGCCTCGGAGCCTCGATTTGCTGGAGGTGCGACTGGCCGAACCGAGTGCCGATGATCTGGTCGTTGACATCGAATGGAGTGGCATCAGCACCGGCACAGAACGTTTGCTATGGAACGGCACAATGCCGACTTTTCCCGGCATGGGTTATCCGCTCGTGCCGGGCTATGAATCGGTTGGGCGCGTCCGGCAAATGGGGCGGCATTGCACGACGCCAGTCGGCCGGCGTGTCTTCGTTGCCGGTGCAAGCTGTTTCGAAAATGTCCGTGGTCTGTTCGGTGGTGCGGCGTCCCGGGTCGTCGTCCCGGAATCCAAAACTCTGATGCTGGATGAGCAATTGGCCGAACGGGGCACGTTATTAGCGCTCGCCGCAACGGCCGTGCATGCCTTACATGATCGCGACGATTTTGCCGCACCGGATCTTGTGATCGGTCACGGTGTCCTCGGGCGCTTGATCGCCCGGGCGACCATCGCGCTCGGTGGGGAGCCGCCCGTGGTTTGGGAGACCGACCCGGCCCGACGCGAATCGGGAAATGAGTATCCCGTTATTAACCCTGATTCTGATGCGTGTGCCGATTATCGGCGCGCTGTCGATGTTAG
>JBCDBO010000160.1:0-5233 GCA_039183535.1 Pseudomonadota bacterium
TCCAATCCGTCCAGCAACGACTCATCGATCGGTTCTGCTTGATTGAGGCTGGGGAGGAGCGCCATCGCGGTTACAAGACCGATGGCGACGGAGCGAATATTGCGGCGCATAGACGTAAACCCTGCTCTATCTGGTGCTGAGCTGAGTCTATAGCGTCGACTGGCGAAGAGCTATTTCATTGCCAACCTGTGCCTATCAGCATCGAGATTGGGACGCGCTCTCGCTTGGCTGTGTAGCCAATACGGTAAACACGTTTGGCTGGCATAATCGCCGCTATGGACGAGTCGCTTAACGTTTTCGATGAACCGTTGGCACCGTGTGGTCACAATCCAGTCACGGGTTTTTTCCGCGATGGCTGCTGCAATACGAGCAATCAGGATGCTGGCTCGCACACGGTATGCGCGGTGCTGACCGATGAGTTTCTTGAATTCTCCCGAGCGCGGGGCAACGATCTTGTTACGCCGCGACCGGAGTTTGGTTTTCCGGGTCTGAAAGCCGGCGACCGTTGGTGCTTATGTGCCAGTCGATGGGCCGAGGCAGAACGCCACGGTGTAGCGCCGCCTGTCGACTTAAGGGCTACACACCGGCGCGCCTTGGAAAAAGTGGCGCTAGAAACGCTTCGTCAGTACACGCTTAACTGAAGTACTTACTCGAGCAACGCACCAGTTTGTCGCTAGGCACCACGTGGCCGAAACGCTCGGATCACGCTCTCGTCGGTTTCAAGGCGCGGTCCGTCAATCAAATCAATGCAATATGGGATCGCAGGAAAGACGGCGTCGAGACACTCGCGTATGGCTTTCGGGCGGCCCGGTAAATTGACGATTAGCGTCTGCCCGCGTATCCCTGCCGTCTGCCGAGACAAAATTGCGGTCGGCACGTATTGCAGCGATGTCGTTCGCATCAGCTCGCCGAATCCTGGCAGCATCTTCTCACAGACTGCAGCGGTTGCCTCCGGCGTAACGTCGCGCGCGGCCGGTCCAGTACCACCGGTTGTGACGACCAAACAACACGAGTGTTTATCCGCCATCTCGATCATTGCCGCCTCAAGCTGATCTTGCTCGTCTGGAATAATCCGGTAGACAGGCTCAAATTCGGTTGTCAGGTACTCACGAAGGGTCGCAACAACGGCTTTACCAGGCACGTCGTCATAAACGCCGGCTGCCGCTCGATCGGAAACGTTAATGACACCGATGTAGATCATGTAAATACCTTAGTCGCCAGAACGACCTGACGCTCAATTTTCAGTCGATCCCACTACTGTAGGTCTACGGTTACTTCGCGTTCGCCGCCGGCCAGAAGCGCGGTGCGCGTAATACCTTCCCGTTGAACATTGACCAGGTTGACTTGCTCTGACCATAGCTCTCGCAGTGCGTCATGCGACAGTGTCAGTGCACCGACGCCCTCGGGTGCGGGAGCCTCCGAGTAAACCCAGAAAAAGCGCCCATCAAGTTCGTGGCCAACGGGTTGGAGAACGATAGCGTTGCCGTCTTGATCTCGCAGTTGGAAGTGCCGGCGAACGTAATCGGCGAAGTGCTGACGAGACTGTTCGCTTCCCAGTATGTCGGTCTTTGACTCGACCAGCGCTTTGATGGCGTGTTCCGCATCGTGCACCAAAAAACGGTGCATAACTTCAATGTTGCCGGTACGTGCATTAAACAGCACTTGGGTTACGGATTCCTTCTGCTGATGAGCGCTCGTCGCCTGTGTTGTTAATGCCAACATAAGCCCAGCCATCAACGCAGCGAAGATCTTTACGGGTTTTCGCATGTAGAGTCGTCGTCCGCACACGTATTCAGCTCAGTTTTAAGATCCTGCATGACGTCTCGGCGCTCAAACTCTTCGCTGTCTGGTTTTTTGAAGATTTCGAGTCGCGATGGAACGATCTGGCGAGGATAGTGGTTGTTACTGACATCCACGTCAGCGGTTTCCCAGTGCGGATCGATAACAACGCTGGTGAGTTCTTTCTCAAGTACCAACATTTTTTTCACGTGCTGATGGTTGCGACGCCAGATTTCAGCAGGGATGTCATAGCGCTCCGTCGTGCCATCGGCAAACGTTAAATCAAGCAGTAGCGGCATCACCAAACCGCCGATATTGGAAAACTCCAGCACGTAATACTGTTTATCCTCATCGACGGCGCGCGCCAGCGCCGTCCGCTGCCAATCCTCTAAATCCTTCAGAAACTCTTGGTAGTCGTTACGGTCTTTATTGGTCACCGTGAACTGATCGTTCTCATCGTAAAAGTCGCGAATATCGGGGTTGAGCTCCACCCACGAGCGGCGCTCCTCGGCATTATTGGCGCGCACTGACGGATGCAGTGGCTTGTCCGCTTCTTCTTCGCGGCGTCGGCCAAAGTCGATATCCGGATTCAGCGTGTCGACACGCAGTTTCCAGATGCGATCGATGGAGAGATCGACATGATCGGTTGTGTAGAACCAGCCGCGCCAGAACCAGTCGAGATCGACGCCGGTCGACTCTTCCATCGTGCGGAAGAAGTCGGCAGGCGTTGGGCGCTTGAACCGCCAACGGCGCGAGTATTCTTTGAACGCGAAATCAAAAAGCTCGCGGCCAAGTATGGTCTCGCGAAGGATCGTCAGTGCTGCAGCCGGTTTGTGATACGCGTTAGGCCCTAACTGCAGGACACTGTCGGACTGGGTCATGATCGGCACCTGCCGATCCGACTTCATGTACTCGACAATATCGACCGGACGGACGTTCCACGGTATCGCTGGGTCCCATTCCAAACATGCCAACGCATCAAGAAAGCTGTTCAGCCCCTCGTCCATCCACGTCCACTGACGCTCATCCGAATTGACGGTCATCGGAAAATAGATGTGGCCGATTTCGTGGATGATCACACCGACCAGATAGCGCTTCTCCGCCAGCGTGTACGTCCGCGTATCGTCATCTTGTATATCTGTGCGCGGGCCGTTGAAAGTAATCATCGGGTATTCCATACCGCCGACAGGACCATTGACTGATTGCGCGGTTGGGTAGGGGTAGTCGAACGAGAACCGCGAATACACCTTCATCGTATGGATAACCGCGGCCGTCGAGTATTTCGACCACAGTGGCTCACCTTCTTTCGGGTAGAAGCTCATTGCCATCACGAGTGGTTGAACATTGCCACCCTGGCGGTAGCCTTGCGCATCCCAAATAAACTTCCGTGATGACGCCCAGGCAAAATCGCGGACATTGTCAGCGGTAAAACGCCATGTCTTGGTCTGCTCGCTACCCTCGGCTTCGTTGGCCAGTGCTTCCTCTGCCGTCACGATAAAAACGGGTTGATCAGAACGTTTGGCGCGTTCCAGGCGAGCGCGCTGTTCACGTGATAGCACCGCGTCTGGATTTTTAAGAACACCGGTGGAGGAGACAATGTGGTCGGCCGGTACCGTGATGTCGACGGCGTAGTTGCCGAACTCCAGCGTGAACTCGCCACGGTTCAAAAATTCCTTGTTGGTCCAGCCTTCATAGTCCGTATAGGCAGCTAGGCGCGGGAACCACTGAGCGATCAAGAAAATATCGTTACCGCCTTCGCGCGCGTCGTCGGGAAAGTGCTCATAGCCAGAGCGTGCCGCGACCGCATCTTCTTCGGCGATGTTGTACGCGAAGCCGAGGCTGAACGTCACGCTACGGCCACTCGGAAGTGGCTCGGCCAGGTCCACGCGCATCAATGTTCCAACGATCGTGTGCGTCAGCGTGCGGCCACGCGCATCCTGCACCGGGTCGATTTCAATCCCTAATTCGGTGTCGTTCAGAAACTGCCGGCGCCGCAGTTCCCAGAGACTGATGCCCGGGGGTTCCTCGCCCTCCCAGTCCCGCGCTGGCACGCCACGCTGACTCTGGTCGGCAAACGCACCCGAGCGTTCTGCCAACGAGTCGCTGCGGAAGCGGTTTTGGTCAAGCTGTAGCCACAAAAAGCGCAACGTGTCTGGGCTATTGTTCGTATACGTAATGGTGGCATTGCCGGCCAAGCGACGCGCGTCCTCATCGAGAGCGACGTCGATGTCGTAATCCACTTTCTGTTGCCAGTACTGATGACCAGGCTCGCCACCGGCTGTGCGATAGGTGTTCGGCGTTGGTAGCGTTTCATCGAGCTGTCGAAAGGCGTCGTAGAACTCGCCTTTGGTTTGTAAGACATCAGCATTGGCGGCAGCGCTGACTAACAGCGCTAAACAGACAGTCGTTCTGAACATAGTGTGTCCCAAGAGAGCGATCTGAGGATCAGTAGTAGCGGTGATTAAATCGGTACGGATGAGTCTGGAAACGCGCGCATCATCCAATGCCGGGCAATTTTTTTATTAATTATTCGCAACCTTCAGCGTCGCCACGGTATCGTTTTGCGTATCGGAACGCTAGAAATCTCGCTTGCGCAGAGCTGTAGATTAGCAATTGTGGACGGGTCGAGTCGTCCGTGGCACGGAGTGTATCGCTGCTAGCGACGGACTTTACGTGACGCTTGCAGGCGCTATTGTTCGAATGATAGACACTAGCTAAGCACAGCTAGCATCGTAGAAGGATGAGCATTGATCGGCTACACGATGGTCGGTACAGCCAATATTGAACGCGCGATAGCGTTCTACAGCCCGCTGTTCGAAGCCATGGGTCTAAAGCCGTGTTATCACGACTTGCAGGTCGCATCGTGGGGCGACCCCAACGACGACACCGTGGCACGTTTCTTTGTTTGCTATCCATTCGACGGAGACGCAGCCTCCGTCGGCAATGGTGCTATGACAACCTTCCGAGTAGCCTCGGCGACTCTCGTAGCAAGACTCTATCAATCCGCACTAGAGCGAGGCGCTACGAACGAGGGAGCGCCCGGTTTTCGTCCGGAGCGCTACGGCGACAAGTTCTATGTGGCCTACGTGCGTGATCCCGACGGCAACAAGATCGCCTTTGCCTGCTATGACGGTAAGGCCAACCCATAAACGGTCTCTTCGTTTGAATCGGCCCAGAGAGCGGACCGCGATATACTGATATCCGCGACACTGCCCCGGACTGAAGCGAATGATGCGGTTCAAGCGCGAGACATGGGTAAAAATTGCGTCATGGGCGCTTATTATCGTGATCGCGCCGTTCTTCGCCGAGATTGCGTTGGTGGCGGAACTCGTTAGCGTCGATGTTGCTGTCGGTATGTTGTTGTTGTACTACAGCGCGTTCACGACAGCCGTTAGTAACCGTGTAGAAGAGCTGCATACGCTGCTAACGGCTGCCCTGCGAACTCATACCGACA
>JBCDBO010000161.1:0-5210 GCA_039183535.1 Pseudomonadota bacterium
GACATCGGTCGAATCAGGTTGGCGCAGCCGGAGCCGCTCGGTCTCAAGTACGGGGAATGGACGCACTGGTTTCGATCGCGACTCGCAGCAATGCTGTCGCCGTTAGAGCATCGTCAATGTCGCCGTTGAGCACCATCTTTACCGCCTCGCTAAACGGCAATTGTCGAACCGCTAACTTTTCCGTCTCATCCGGCGCAGCCGTGCCGGCTGTCAAGTCACGCGCCACAAAAACGATACCGCGTTCGTCGGTGATCGAGTTAGAGATCGCGACATGCATCAACTCGCGCCAGTCGTTAGCGACGAGGCCGGTCTCCTCCGCGAGTTCGCGCTGTGCTGCCGCCAACGGCGGCTCATTGAGTGCACCGCCGCCCATCGGTAACTCCCACGAGTATTTCCCAAGTGTGTAGCGGTCTTGGCCGACAAGCCAGGTATTGCCGTCCGAATCGATCGGTACGATCGCGATGGCGCGATTCTTAAAATGCACCCAGCCATAGCGATTGAAGCCGCCACGCGGATTCTCCACGTCGTCGTCATAAACGCGCATCCACGGATTTTCGAACACAACCGACGAGTTCAGTGTTTTCCAGCTCATTGTTTGCCCGGTTCGGACTCGACATCGCGACGATAGTCGAATTTGCCGGTCGGATCGAACGCGCAGCGGTGGTACATTGTCTCTGACGGCCGTCCGGGTCGTTCCACCCATCTCGGTGTTTCCGTACTGCGCGGTGTTGCTTTGGCTCGATTAACGACTGGTCCGGTCGGCGGACACCTTGTTCGCATGGCGGCGCCGTTGATGTGCGGCATCCTCGCGATGATGGCATTCAATCTTGCCGATACCTGGTTCATATCGCAGTTAGGGACCGCCGAACTCGCGGCCGTCAGTTTTACGTTCCCGGTCATTATGATCATTTCGGCCGCATCGATTGGGCTCGGTGCCGGAACGTCCTCGGTATTGGCGCGAGCGGTCGGCGAGGACAATTGGCCGCGCGTACAACGATTGTCATCCGACGCATTGGTATTGGCCGTACTGGTCGGACTGGTCTTCGCGGCGGTTGGTTTTTTTGTTATCGAGCCGCTGTTCCGCCTGCTCGGCGCCAACGAGGAAACGCTGCCACTCGTCACTCGGTACATGCGGGTTTGGCTGCTCGGCACACCGTTCTTGTTGGCGCCTATGGTCGGGATGGCCAGTGTCCGTGCGACCGGCGATACCTTGTTGCCGAGCGCCATCATGATCGGCTGGGCCATCGTCAATTTTATTCTCGATCCGTTGTTGATCTTCGGCGCAGGGCCGATTCCGGGCTACGGTATCGCTGGCGCAGCGTGGGCATCGGTGATCGCGCGCATACTGTTCGCTGGCGCTGCGTTTATCGTGCTTGCGAAGACGGACCTGCTCACGACACGGCTTGGCAACGCCGCGAAGATTGCTGCGAGCTGGCGCGAAATTTTGCACGTGGGCCTGCCAGCCGCCGGCACGAACGCGATTATTCCTGCCGCGACGGCGGTTGCCACCGCGATGATCGCCGGCTTCGGACAAACGGCTGTCGCTGGCTTTGGCGTTGCATCGCGGGTTGAGTCGGTTACGCTGATCATGTTTTATGCGTTGTCGGCGGTGATCGGCCCGTTTGCTGGTCAAAACTTAGGTGCGAACCGCCCCGATCGCATTCTCCGTGCACTGGCGCTATGCAACGTGTTCAGCATCGCGAGCGGCATCGTCTTGGCGGCCCTGTTGTTTTTTGCCGGGCGCGACATCGCGACGTTTTTTGACGACCAAGCCGATGTCGTCAACGTGGCGGTGAGCTATTTTTGGATCGTGCCGCTGTCGTACGGCGCAGCGGCGATGGTCATGATCATGAACGCGACATTTAACGGCCTCGGTCGACCGTTGCCAGCCGTCGTAATTTCGATGGCGCGGATGATCTTTATTTTCTTACCGCTCGCCTGGCTCGGTGGGCGCGCCTTCGGCGTCAACGGCATTTTCGCCGCCTTGGCGTTAGCGAATGTGCTCTGTGGCGTTGGTGCCTATCTGTGGGTGCGGCGTGTCATTCAAACGCTGCCGGCCGCGCAACCGACAATAGCCACGAACTAGCGGCGACGCTGTGCGCCGCCGCTAGTTGGAGCTGCAATGTGGCGTGGCTACTTACGCGTCGGGTGGAATTTGCCCACCTCAGTCATCATCACCGTCCCAATCACCCTCATCGGGGGTAAGCGGTTCTGGCTGCCACGGTTGATACGGCGCGTGCGGATCGAATGGTTCACTCACATCGAGACTCCTTGGTCATTCAAGGTTATGCCGCTGAGCAACATCAACGGCAGTCTCGAACCTACGCCAGCACCGGCGTTGCGACAAGTTAGGCGGCGCCGCTCTGCCGCAGCGTGATCAGATTCGCCTTGGTCTCATCGCGATGTTTCGCCAGGTACTTCATGAACGGTGTACCACCGGTGCCGACCACGGTGTCGTTGCCGGAGGCTTTGCGGCTTTGTTTGTGAATGTAGCTCGCCGCGTACTCAAGATGCCGTGAGCGAAAATCGGCGATGCCCTGTACAACGGCGTTATAGGCATCGGCTGTCGCGACATCGTTAGCCGTTTCTATGAACGGTCGTACCTCGCTCGCCTCGCGAACCGCATCGACGAAGCGTCGATGGGCTGGCGGGCGGTAAATGTGCAGCTGATCGAGGTAAGTCTTCAGCGGATCGGCCGCATGACCAATGCCGAGTGCGGCATCCATCGCCGGCACAATCGACGATTGCGAGCCGGTCTGGCCACGAAACGCTTGGCCTTCGCTGCCATAGCGGGTGCCTTCATAGACGATGCCGCCCGGTAACGCGGGATTATCGCGCCAGCCATGGATGTACGGCCGCACCCGTTCGAAGTAGACGTAGGGGTCGCAGCGCTCTGGCATGCGGTCGAAGATCGCGTTAATCGTCGCCCAAACGTCGGCCATCGCCGCGAGGTTATCGCGAACGCCATCGATGTCTTCGTTGTATTCGGCGTTGACCAGCGGTTCGATGCGCGCCAGCGCCTGACCGGCCGCTGCCTCGATCGCGACGTGAATCAAGACGAACCACGTTTCGTCTTGGCCCGCTAGAAAATGCTGCAGCATGATCGTGTTATCGAGTGAGATCGGCCCGCTTGGGTCAATGGGCGCCCAATTGTCGAGCACGTAAGCGCTGTACGGCAGCAGTGGTTGCTGGCCGAGATGGTCAGCTAACGCGACGATCGGCCGCGCTAATGGCGCCGGTAGCCGGCTCGCCGGTTCCTGCCCACCCCAAACATAGGCTTGGACCATGAACGAGTAGTGGACCATCGCCATACGGGCTTCGGCGTCCGTCAGTGTCGGTAGCGTCTCAGCCAAGTCGGTATCGGGCAACGCGTTCGCGAGTAGCGCTCGGACCCGCCCCGATGGCAACCAGTGCGGCAGCATCAAGGCGACTTCGCGTGCAACGGCGAGCTCACCGGTCAGCGTTACCGCGCCCGCATCGTAGTCGCATAGAAAACCGCGTTGTTTGGAGATGGCGTAGTCCGCCAGGGCCAGTGTTGTCATTACGTGTTCCGCGCTAGTCACGAAATAAAACGAAATATTAGTGACTAAACGCTGCAATTAGCGTTCAATATCAACCCATAATGCGTTTAAAGCACAATAAATGATTGAATTAGACGCTGTTAACGAACGATTATTGCTAGAGCTTGAGCGCGACGGCCGGGTTAGCAATGTCGAGCTGGCGCGGCGAGTCGGTTTATCGCCGTCGGCGTGCCTGCGCCGCGTCCAAGAGCTTGAGGCGAGCGGTGTTATCGCGCGCTACCGCGCCGTCGTCGATCGTTCTCGGTTGGGCCAAGCGCTGACGGTTTTCGTCATGGTGGGGTTATCCGCGCACCTTAAAAAAGACGCGCGCGCCTTTGAGCGTGCCATGGATGCCGCAACCGAGGTGCGTGAATGCCATAACGTCACAGGCGATGTCGAGTATCTGCTACGCGTCGAGGTTCGCGACTTGGTCGCCTACAAACAATTCCACGCCAATGTCTTAGGCGAGCGCTCCGAGGTCAATCGGATTACGTCATACGTTTGCCTTGGATCGCCGAAAGACGAGCGCGGCTAATCGCCACCGTAGCGTGGCAACAAGAGCTTGGCTTTGCGGTTAATTAGCCGCGCTGCGATAAACCCGGCGAGACCGGAGCCCACAAAAATAATCGTAAAGCCGAAGCCACCGCCGAGTGCTTTGGCCAGCTTCGGTACACCGCCCGTTTGGGTAGCAATTTGGCTCAGAAAAGCGGCGAGAAGGCCAAAGTACGACCAACTCATGAAAAAGTAATGCGATTCGATGTTGCCGCGCAGGACTGCCCAAATCCCAGGGATAATCGATCCGAGTGAGACGACGGCAAAAAAATGGAACAGGTTCGGACCTTTCGTTAGGTCGTAGATGGTCAGCGCCGAAACGTTAACGATCAGCATCGAGATGAAGTAGGTATAACCAAGCCAGCGATGTGCACGGGTGCCTTTGGTCTGAGAGAAAATTAACGGACCGGCGATTAACGCCACCATCGCCAATAGAAAATGGGCCTGGCCAACCCAGTTGTCCGCCCAAAAGCGGTTCAAAGTCTCCATCGCGCCTCGCCTGTTGCCGTTTCACTGCCCTCGCAACGCGGTTAGATGCAGGCGGATCGGGTTGCGTTTACACGCCCGCCCTGTAGCGTTGTCGGTAGTAAAGGTGCATACCGATTGCCCGGGCCAACATAAACGCGGCAAATGCGAGCCATAGCCCATGGTTGCCCAGTCCCCGGCTGAACCACCAGACCGGCAGAAAGACAACAAACGCGGCCGCACACATCACGTTGCGCATCTCGCGCGCGAGCGTCGCACCGATAAAGACGCCGTCGTAGACAAAGCTCCAGACCGAGATTAGTGGCAACGCGATCAGCCACGGCAGGTAGCGGTACGCCGTCGTCGCGACCGAGTCGATACTTGTCAGCAAGTCGATCAAGGTTGTGCCGGCCAGCGCGATGGCGATTGTCATTGCGACGGCAATTCCGAGCGCGGCGCGAAAGATCATCTGGACTGAGCGATGCAGGCCATGGGTATCGCCACGGCCTTCGAACTTACCGACGATCGCTTCGGCCGCGTGGGCCAATGCGTCGAGACCGTACGAGACCACATGATGCAGGTTCAGAAGAATGGCGTTTGCCGCAAGGACGTTGGTGCCGAGGCGAGCGCCGA
>JBCDBO010000162.1:0-5189 GCA_039183535.1 Pseudomonadota bacterium
GAACGTATCCAAGTATTGATCGTTGAACGTGGGACGCTTGCAGAACTGACGGTACCAAGGCTTCAGTTTTTCTGCGGTCTCTTTATCGTTGACGATTTCCTCAATCCGACCTCGAAGCTCATTCATCTTTTCAAAATCGGCGATTTCCGAGCGAAGCATGATTTCGTCCAGGTTGAGATCGCCGTCCGAAGGATCTCGGGTCATCAGCGCATTGCCCAGACGCCGTACGATGTCGGTCCAGCCGTCGGCGACCAGGTCCTCGGCTGCCGGCTCTCCCTGTAGGATTGCGCCAAAATTTTCACGTCGCTTACGTTGCCAACCGGCTTCGAGTGACTGGAACCACAACTCATCTGTTGGTTTGTTTCCTCGTAGACCGACGGAAGAGGGCGTGCGCTGAAAGACGTACAGTTCCTTGGCGCTCTCACCGAGAAACGGTACACACTGGATTGCAGTGGCCCCTGTACCAATGATCGCCACACGTTTGTCGGCGAGCTTGTTCAGTCCGCCTTGGTGATTTCCACCGGTGTAGTTGTAGTCCCAACGACAGGTGTGAAAAGTGTGGCCTTTGAATGTGCTAATTCCCGGCATCCCGGGCAGCTTAGGTCGGCTGAGAGGCCCCGTGCCCTGGATCACGAACCTCGCTCGTATGTCGTCCCCGCGATTGGTCGACACCTTCCAGCGAGACGTCTCTTCTATCCAGCGAATCTCGGTGACGCGCGTCTGAAACAACGCTTTATCGTAAAGGTCGAAGTAGTCAGCGATCCGTTTGCTGTGCTCAAAGATCTCGGGGGCGAAGGAGTATTTCTCCTTGGGCATGTAGCCGGTTTCTTCGAGCAAAGGTAGGTAACAGTAAGCATCGATATCACACTGAGCGCCGGGATACCGATTCCAGTACCAGGTGCCGCCAAAGTCTGAAGCAGCGTCGATGATGCGGAAGTCCTTGACGCCTCGTTCTGTGAGGCGCGCTCCCGACATCAGTCCGCTAAAGCCCGCTCCAACGATCACCACATCGGTCTCGATGGAAAGAGGGTCGCGATTCAGCGGTGTTTCAACGTAGGGGTCTTCCTGCTCGAACTTAGCCAGGTTGCCGGAGACTTCAGCGTACTGTTGCGTGCCAGCCGTGTTGATTCTTCGGTCACGCTCGTGGACGTACTTTTCGCGGAGCGCAGCGAGATCGAAGTCGAGATTGGCGGTCAGTTTTTCAAGCAGCGGATCGTTATTAGTCATTGGGTGCTCCACCTGGAGATGCTGGGTTGGTTACTGGTTGTTGAGAATAAGATAACAACAGTTATAATAATAAGCAATGATGAATTTTAACGTGTCCTGCACCTGAGACTGAATGTCTCAGTGAAACGGGACCGGTGCCCTTGCTCTGTGTGATTCATTACAGACGCCAACCCTCTGAGATACCAACGCGAGGAAAGAACTAATGCCAATAAGAAGAAGTTTCTGTGTAATTAGAGCCGCTTTCACGAGCCTGCTGCTCTTGTCGATACTCACGCCTGCGGTCGCAGCAGAGGGGAGCGCCGAGGAAGAGATCGCGGGTTTGAAGGCAAACGCCGAGATGCTGGTTGATCGTTGGGGTATCCCTCACATTTATGCGCAGAACGAGTACGACGCGTACTTACTCCAGGGATTCAATGCCGCACGCGACAGGCTATGGCAGATAGATCTTTGGCGCAGACGGGGTTTAGGTCTCTTGGCCGACGCGTTTGGCGAGCAGTTTGTACCCAACGATCGCGCCGCCCGACTTTTTTTGTTCCGCGGGGACATGGATGCCGAGCTGGCGGCTTACGGTCCCGATAGCCGTCGAGCTATAGAAGCGTTCACGGCGGGTATCAATGCGTACATTGAGAGTTTGAAGGCTCATCCAGATCGGGTCCCGGTAGAATTTTCACTTGCTGGCTACATGCCACTTCAATGGAGTCCGGAAGATGTGGTTCGCATCCGGACGCACGGAATCGCGCTCAATGCGGCCTTTGAGTTTCAGCGAGCTCTAACCCTCTGTCACCACGGCGAGGCGGCTGAAGCACTGCGTGTGCGTCTACAGCCACCCTGGAAAACTCAACCAATCGAGGGCGTTGATCTCTGCAGCCTGCCCATGGAGATCGTGTCCACCTATGGGTTGGCTCGTCGGGCTCTCCTGGATGCTAATGACCTCCCCAATGCTCCTGGTGGGAGCAACAACTGGGCCTTGAGTGCGTCGCGATCGTCGACCGGACGAGCGGTCATCGCCAACGATCCACATCGTCCCCTCGGACTGCCGTCCATGCGCTACTTGGCTCATGTTGAAGCGCCTGGACTTCAATTCGCGGGAGCGGGTGAACCCTTCATACCCGGAGTCTCTATTGGCCACAACGGATCGGTGGCGTTTGGGCTGACCGTTCAGTTTGTCGACCAGGAAGACCTTTATGTCTATGAGCTTCACCCAGAGGACAGCAGTCGCTATCGCTACGGGTCTGGATGGGAGTCATTCCGCACAGTCGTTGAGCGAATTCCCGTCCGCGATGCCGATCCACATGACGTCACACTGTTGTTCAGCCGTCATGGGCCCGTACTCCATGTTGACGAAGATCAACGGCGGGCTTACGGCATTCGATCTATGCAACTTGAGGTAGGGACGGCCCCTTATCTTGGCAGCCTCAATCTCCTGAAGGCTACGTCATCAAAAGATGCGATGCATAAGCTGACGGCCTGGGGCGGGCCTGGAGAAAACATGGTGTTTGGGGATATCCAGGGGAAAATCGCATGGCAAGTGGCGGCTTTCGTACCGCGACGGCCTAACTGGGATGGTTTGCTTCCTGTTCCGGGCTCTGGCGCGTTCGAATGGGATGGGTACGTTCGCAGCGATGAGTTGCCGGGTGTGTTTGATCCCGAATCGGGTCTTCTGGTCACCGCAAACGAGATGAATTTTCCTGATGGCTACCCCTACGCCGAGCGAAAGACCGGTTTCGAGTTCGTGGATTCGGCTCGGGCTGAGCGCATTCGCGAAGTGCTTACCAAAGGTTCGACCGTGCCGTTTGATCGACACCTACGTCTTCAGAGCGATGTGGTTTCGATTCCGGCACGCGATTTAATCGCTCGACTTCGGGCCGTACGCGTAGAGAACGCCTCCGATCGCGAGTTGATCGATCGCTTTAATGGCTGGGACTACCGGATGAGCGCTGACTCGACGTCTGCAGCACTATACGCGTTTTGGATGCGCCGGACGCTGCCGGCGTCGATCTATGAAAAGCTCATCGGAGAACCGCTTCCTCCGGGTTTCGTCATGCACATGGTCGTCGTGCGCGACATACTGAAGGACGCCTCGAAAACGACGGAAGGTAAGCTCGATGAGCGTGCGCTCGACACTCTCTTGCTGACCAGTCTGCGCGATGCAGCCGATGCACTGTCCGCTCATCAGACGTCAAGCGGTGTTGGATCGCGTTGGGGGGACATTCAGACCCTGGATCTAAAACACTCGTTGCATTCACTCTTGAAGGCAAAAGGATACGACTGCAAGCAAGCCTATGATCAACCGGGTGACGGCAGTGAGCACACCGTTGATGTGGCGTACTCCGGTCCAGACCTTAAAGTGAAGGCCGGCTCCGCTCCCAGAATCGTCGTCGATGTAGGTGCATGGGATAACACCCGGGTCATGAATCTTCCTGGGCAGTCAGGGGATCCTCGAAGCGAGCATTACTGCGACCAAGCCGATTCCTGGCGCAACGGTGACTACGTTCCGTTTTTGTTCTCGCGAGCGGCGGTGGAGGCTGCTAGCGAGCAGCGTTACCAATTTCTCCCGGCCGAAGATAAGTAAAAATAACAATTATTATGCTAATAGGGCTTGAGATATAACAACAGTTATGTAAATATTTTTCTCGATCGCAGAACGTTGGACTGCGAGCGTGTACGGATCTCGATGAAGGGTTTACCAGGTTCGAGTCCCGCTAAAAAATATAACGCTCGTTACGCGAATGGGTAATAACGGTGCGACAGCGTTGACGCAGAACATAAAAACACCCAGGAGGTGCTTCTAATGAAATTGGTTCCATTCACCCGAAACAGCCTAGTCACAGCCGTTGTCGCCACATCGTCTACCTTCGGTCTCGCCACATCGGCCATCGCCCAAAGCGTCGACGGTGCACAAGCGACGTCACGAGTGCTTGAGGAAATTATCGTTACGGCGACCAAGCGCGCGCAGACTCTCGAAGACACGCCGATCGCAATTACCGTAACCTCCGCGCAAACGATAGACGATGCGAAGATCCAGGACATTCTCGATCTCCAGTCGGTCGTGCCTTCGCTGCGCACCTCCACCGATCAAAGTACGTCAGCGACCAGTTTCTTCATTCGCGGTTTCGGGAACGGCGCCAATGATGTTGGAACAGAGCCTTCGGTCGCTGTCTTCGTCGACGGCGTGTATCGATCACGGACAACCGCATCGTTGGGTGATTTTCCTAAGCTTGAGCGCATTGAAGTCCTCAAAGGACCACAGAACACTTTGTTCGGAAAGAACGCGTCAGCAGGCGTAGTGAGCATGGTGACCAGCAAGGCCAGCTTTGAACGCGAAGGCTATGTCGAGGGCATCTTTGGCAACTACAACAGTGCCCTCATCAAAGGCTATTACACAGACGCCCTGGTCGACGACAAACTGGCGTTCAGCATCGGTGGCTCAGTCAATCAACGCGACGGCTACGCCGAAAACATCTCCGGCGGCAGCGATATCGGAGAACGAGACCGACACGCCGTCCGAGCCGAATTGTTGTTTCAGCCTTCCGACACCCAAGAGTGGCGCCTGATCGTTGATCACGATGACCTTGATGAGGTTTGTTGTTACTCGGCGAACCTGGTTACCGGTGACTTTGGCGCTGTGATTGAGCTGCTGGGCGGGGAAATCGCGGCCGAGCGTCCGTACGATTACCGAGTTACGGCGAACGCAGACCCATCCAATATCGCTCGAAACACAGGTGCATCGTTACAAGGGGATATTGCACTTAACGACACGCTCACGCTGACCAGTATCACTGCGTATCGGCAGAACCAGACGCGTTTGTTTAACGACTTCGACTACACCTCAGCTGACCTGACCAACGCCACAAACGAACTGGACATTAATACATTCACACAAGAGGTCCGATTTACATCTTCCTTCGATGGTCCGTTCAACTTTCTTGTCGGTGGGTTTTACTTCAACGAGGAAATCGAGC
>JBCDBO010000163.1:0-5151 GCA_039183535.1 Pseudomonadota bacterium
CGAGAACGTGAAACTCCTGCGATCGGTTGCCGCCAATATCACCACTGTCGGCATCGACCGCGCGGAATTTAAGACCCAAACGCGCGAAAATCGCGGCATACGCGTCGGCCATCTGGGCGTAGGTGGTTTCTAGCGACGCTTGATCCGTGTGGAACGAATACGCGTCCTTCATCAGAAATTCGCGCGCTCGCATAACGCCAAAGCGTGGGCGGATTTCGTCACGGAATTTGGTTTGTATTTGGTAGTACGTGATCGGTAGCTGGCGGTAGCTTTTTATTTCTCGGCGCGCGATGTCGGTGATGACTTCCTCATGCGTCGGGCCAAAGCAATAGTCGCGCTCGTGGCGATCGCTCATCCGTAGCAGTAACGAGCCGTACTTATTCCATCGTCCAGACTCCTGCCAAAGCTCCGCCGGCTGTACGGTCGGCATAAGCAGTTCAAGCGCGCCCGCACGATCCATCTCCTCACGGACGATTTGTTCGACTTTTCGCAGTACTCGATAGCCGACCGGCAGCCAGGTGAACAAGCCCGATGACAAGCGTCGAATCAATCCGGCGCGCAGCATCAATTGATGGCTGACGATCTCTGCCTCGGCCGGCGTCTCTTTTAACGTTGATAGGTTTAGCTGGGATGTACGCATGGGCGTCAAGGCGTGCCAATATCGGCAGAAGTGTACCTGAACAGGTGCGCGTCGTTTGGTCAGCACGTCGCAATTGACCCGCCGTACTCGGCGGAGTAGCGTGCCGCCCCATGGCCGCCAAACGTTTTTCGTACATCGCCGCCGAAGGACTGCCGTGGCTCGGTTTAACCGCGCTGCTAGGGCTCGCCACCAATTTCGGTGTCAATGGAATTGCGGCGCTGCCGTTCGCCGGTATCGCGGTCGCATTATTTGCCCTGTTTCGCGACCCAGAGCGCGAGTTACCGGTAGAGCCAACAGCCATTTTGGCGCCGTGCGACGGCATCGTTAGCCAGGTCGAGCTGACCAGCGAGGGGGTGCTGGAACGGGAAGCTCGACACATCGCGATTCGGGTCAATCCGTTCGGTGCGTACACCGCTCGCAGCGCGGTTGAGGGCAAGCTTTACGATCCGCGCGACAACGCGGCAGCCGGTTCGAAGCTATCGGGCGCTAATGGCTTGTGGATTCGCACAGATGCCGATGACGATGTGGTGACACTGTTCCGTGGCTGGCCGCTGATCGGCACGCCCAGAGCCTTCGTGCGGTACGGCGAGCGGGTAGGCCAGGGCCGGCGCTGCGCGTATTTACGGCTGGCGCGAGAGGCGAACATTTTTTTGCCGGCGAACGTCATTGTCGACGTTGAGCTCGGGGACCAGGTCCGTGCCGGCGAGACAATAATCGCGAGGTTTCGCTACCAATAAGCGCGCCGCCGATGGCCTTTGCTATTATTCGGCGGTGACCGCTTCTTACCGAGAAATGCCGCGCCGCGCCTACTGGTTACCCAACACGTTAACCGGTCTCGCACTGGCGGCCGGGTTTTTCGCTATCGTTGCGGCGATTGATGGAAATTTCGCCCGGGCTGGGATCGCTGTTTTCATCGCGGGTGTGTTCGATTCGCTGGACGGTCGTGTGGCACGGTTCACGAATACGGCCAGCGCATTCGGCAAAGAATTCGACAGTTTGTCCGATATGGTCGCGTTTGGTTTGGCGCCGGCCGTCGTCGTCTATCAATGGGGCGTCGAGCGCCTAACCGACTATAACCTCGCCTGGGGACGGCTGGGCTGGCTGGTCACCTTCGCATACGTTGTGGCGGCCGCAACGCGGCTGGCGCGTTTCAATGCGATGTCGCATGCCGACGGAGATTCTCCTGACCGGTACTTTCAAGGGCTACCGAGCCCTGCTGCCGCCGCTTTGGTGGCGGCATTTGTTTGGCTGAGTGCCAATGAGGGTGTGGCCGGTTTCGTCGGTCTGGTTATGGCGTTCGCCATTACTGCTGCTGCCGGTGCGCTGATGATCAGTCCGGTCCGCTATCGCAGTTTCAAGGAGCTGTCAGCGCTTGGCATGTCGCTCGCCGGGTTTTCAGCGATGCTGGCGATATGGTTGGTCACGTTCAATCCGCCCGCGGCGTTGTTCGGTGTCTGCGCGACGTATGCCGCGCTCGGACCGTTGTTAGCGGCTGTAGGACTCGTTCGGAAACGGCAGACCGCGGCTGACGGTTCTGACGATGACACCTGACCGTCGAGCGGCATACCTCGACGCGCTGGGTATCGATTGGTACCGACCGAAGACGGCGGCACGCGTTGCGCCAGGCGCGCCAGTCATTGACGTCGTGACCGAGTCGTCGATAGCGGCTAATGCGCCGGCGCCTGTCACGCCACGACCGGCGGACTCTATGCCCGCGGAGGCGCCTCCCAACGATTGGCCGCAGCTGCGTTCGATGGTCGCGACGTGCAAGCGTTGTACCCTCGGTGCGACTCGGACTCAACCGGTTTTCGGTGTCGGCAATGAGGCGGCGACGTTGATGATTGTTGGGGAGGCACCGGGCGGCGAAGAAGACCGTCTCGGCGAGCCGTTTGTCGGCCGGGCGGGGCAACTTCTCGATGCGATGTTGAGCGCCATCGGCTTAGACCGGTCCGACGTATTTATTGCCAATATCCTAAAATGTCGGCCGCCAAACAACCGCGACCCACAAGTGGACGAGATCGCGGCATGCCGCGGCTACTTGGAGCAGCAAATCGCGATGGTATCGCCGCGGTTGTTATTGGCTGTTGGGCGGATTGCCGCGCACGCGCTATTAGGTGTCTCCGACCCGTTGGGCCGGCTCCGCGGTCGTGTTCACGAAACGGAAAAATGGGCGGCGCCAGTGATCGTTACGTATCATCCGGCCTATCTGTTACGGACCCCGTCGCAAAAGGCGCGCTCGTGGCAAGATCTCAAAGATGTCCGCAGGGTTTTACAGGGCCAATGAGTAGCGTCCGCCAAGAACGACAGTATCGAATTCGCGAGCTTGAACACCGCGATCTCGCAGACGTTGCCGCCATCGAGCGGTGCAGCTACGAGTTCCCGTGGAGCCAAGGTGTTTTTCGTGATTGTCTGCTCGCCGGCTACCAATGCCTTGCGGTTGACTACGATGAGCGTCTGGCCGGCTACGGCATTTTGTCGATTGCGGCCGGCGAGGCGCATGTGCTGAATCTTTGCGTGAGTCAAACGCTGCGTGGTTTCGGCTTTGGCGCTGCGCTTCTTGACGCGATGATCGAACGGGCCCGGCTGAGTGAAGCCGAGCGAATTCTCCTCGAAGTTCGGCCATCGAACGAGCACGCGATTCGGCTCTACGAACGACGTGGATTTGCCCGGATCGGGTCGCGGCGAAATTACTACCAGGCTGTGGAGGGCCGCGAAGACGCGCTCGTGTACGCGCTGCAATTGATCCGTCGATCGTTGTAGTGTCGCCCCCGGACTGATTGATTGACCCGAGAAAACCGTTGAAAAATGCCAGTCAGGCGCGGCGGACGTTCGCCATTATTTCGCACCCCGACGCCGGAAAAACGACGCTCACCGAGAAACTGCTGCTGTTCGGCGGTGCGATAACGCTCGCCGGCAGCGTCAAAGGCCGCAAGGCGGCTCGGCATGCAACCTCAGATTGGATGAAGCTCGAACAAGAGCGCGGCATCTCCGTAACCTCGTCGGTCATGCAGTTCCCGTACCGCGATCGCGTGGTCAATTTGCTCGATACACCCGGACACGAAGACTTCTCTGAAGACACGTACCGTACGCTGACGGCGGTCGATTCGGCATTGATGGTGATCGACTGTGCCAAGGGTGTGGAGCAGCGCACCATTAAGTTGATGGAAGTCTGCCGATTGCGCGATACCCCGATCATGACGTTCATCAACAAACTCGATCGAGAAGGCCGCGAGCCGATCGATCTCCTGGACGAAATAGAGTCGGTTCTGAACATCGCCTGCGCGCCGGTTACCTGGCCGATCGGTATGGGCTCGCGCCTGCGCGGCGTTTATCACCTCACCGAGGATCGCATCTACTGCTACCAGCCCGATGGCAATGCACGGGCTGGCGAGACCACAACGATCGATGGCCTTGACAGTGCCGAGGCGCGCGCATTTCTGGGCGACGACTTTGGGGATTTCACCGACGAGGTCGAGCTAGTCCGTGGCGCGGTAGCTGAACTCGATCCAGTCGAGTATCTGGCGGGTCGCCAGACACCGGTTTTTTTCGGCAGTGCGATAAGTAACTTCGGTGTTCGCGAACTGCTCAATGGGTTCGTCGATCTGGCGCCTGCTCCGCAGCCACGGGAGACGGAGCAACGCGAGGTTCTTCCAAGCGAACAACACCTGACCGGCTTCGTTTTTAAGATTCAGGCGAACATGGACCCGCAGCATCGCGATCGAGTCGCCTTCATGCGGATTTGTTCTGGCCAGTTCTCACCCGGCATGCGCCTGCATCACGTACGGCTCGCGAAAGAAATTCGCGTCGCCGATGCGATTACGTTCCTTGCCGCGGACCGCCAACACGCCGCCGAAGGATTCGCTGGCGACATCATCGGCCTGCACAACCACGGCACGATCAACATCGGTGATAGCTTTAGCGAAGGGGAGACGCTGCGGTTTACCGGTATCCCCAATTTCGCACCGGAGATTTTTCGTCGCGCTGTTCTGAAGGACCCGCTGCGGCTCAAAGCCTTGCAGAAAGGCCTTGCGCAATTGTGCGAGGAAGGTGCAACGCAGCTCTTCAAACCACTGCGTAACAATGATTTGATCCTAGGTGCAGTCGGCGTTTTGCAGTTTGATGTTGTCGCACATCGATTGCAGAACGAATACTCGGTGGAATGTCAGTTCGAGTCGGTTAACGTGAACACCGCTCGATGGGTGCATTGTGATGATGAGAAAATGCTGGCGGATTTCGAGCGCAAGGCGCATGACAACTTGGGCCGAGATCACAGTGGAGCGCTCGTGTATATCGCACCGACCCGGGTCAACTTGTCATTGACCGAGGAGCGATGGCCCGATGTCGTTTTCCGTGCAACGCGAGAGCACGCGTGAATGCGGACCTAGCCGAACGCAGCCTGCTGCGCCGTTCGGTCGTCGCTTGGGCGCTCTATGATTGGGCCAATTCCGCGTTTGCGCTAACCGTTCTAGCTGCGCTGTTCCCGGTTTTTCTAAATGACTTTTGGAGCGACG
>JBCDBO010000164.1:0-5106 GCA_039183535.1 Pseudomonadota bacterium
CCCCTTGGCGCGGGTATTGGATCAACAGCACCTTCTTAAACGAGTCGCTGCCGGGGCCGAGTACGATTTCGGCGAAGTTTTTGACGGCCGAGTAGATCGTGCGGACGAATGGGATTCGATCGAGAACGCCCTCACCGACTTTGACCAAGCGCCGACCGAAAAAGTTGGCGGTCAACAAGCCGGTTACAAAAAGAATCAATAGCGTCAGCGCAAGCCCAATACCGGGGATCTCAAACACCGAGATATTGAAATACGGCAGGATGAGCTCCTCGCGGTAGCGCCGCGGGATGAGCCCTAAGGTTCGGTCCATCTGCGTGACGGCGAAATGCAGGAACAGGATCGTCACACCAAGCGGCAACCAGACCAATAGGCCCGCCAATAGGTAGCCGCGTAGGCGCCGAAAAAAGCTCGGCCCGCTCGAATCTTTCGTTGCTTGCTTAGTCACGCAGACTCACCACTGGATTTGCTCTTGCCGGACGATGTCGCTGACTGTGTCGTACCGGCCTCTCTTTTTGTCGTTTTGCTGTCGCCCGTAGTCTTGCTGTCCGCCTTGGACGAATCAGCACTCGACGACTCTTTGCTGTCGCCGTTCTTACCCCCGTCGGCGAGATTGCGCTTGTCGCCCGTTTTGAAATCGGTCTCGTACCAGCCATCACCTTTTAGGCGAAACCGTGGGGCCGAAATCAAGCGCTTTAGCCGAAGCGCGCCGCACGACGGGCATTTTCGCGGCGGTTTGTCCGAAACTTTGTGCAGCACGTCTGTGACGGCGCCGCAGGCACCGCACTCGTATTCGTAAATCGGCATGCTGTCGTACTCTCTCCGCGGCGCTTACCCGCCCGCGGCCGCAATGGTGGCAGATGCATCGGCGCTTTCAAAGACCAGCTCGTCGTCAGCGACATCGACACGAATGGTGTCCCCCGGTCCAAAGCGACCGCCGAGGATGCGCTCAGCGAGCGGATTCTCTACGCGCGTCTGAATAGCGCGCTTCAACGGCCGCGCGCCGTAGACCGGATCGAAACCGGCATCGGCGAGTAGATCACGGGCCGCGTCGGTCAGCGTCAGCATAAGCTCGCGCTCAGCGAGGCGACGATGCAATAGCGCCAACTGAATATCGACGATGGCTCGAATGTGATCGCGGCCGAGCGGATGGAACACCACCGCGTCGTCGACCCGATTGATGAACTCCGGTCGGAAGTGTTCGCCGACGACCTCCATGACCGCCGCCTTCATCGTCTCGTAGTTGCCCTCGCCGGCCAGCGTTTGAATGCGCTGCGAACCGAGATTCGACGTCATAATGATGACCGTGTTACGAAAGTCGACGGTCCGACCTTGGCCGTCCGTGAGTCGACCGTCATCGAGCACCTGTAATAAGACGTTAAAGACATCGGGATGGGCTTTCTCGATTTCATCGAGCAGCAGCACCGAGTACGGTTTTCGTCGGACCACTTCAGTTAGATGGCCGCCTTCCTCGTAGCCGACATAACCTGGCGGCGCACCGATCAATCGGGCGACCGAGTGCTTCTCCATGTACTCCGACATATCGAGCCGGACCATCGCATCGTCGGTGTCGAACATAAACTCGGCCAGCGCTTTACTGAGCTCCGTCTTACCGACGCCGGTTGGCCCTAGGAACAAGAACGAGCCAATCGGCCGACGCGGATCGCTCAAACCAGCGCGGGCGCGCCGAATCGCATTCGAGACGGCGACAACCGCTTCGGATTGACCGATGACACGTTGTTGCAACGACGACTCCATCGCCAGCAGTTTTTCGCGTTCGCCTTCGAGCATTTTCGCGACCGGAATACCGGTCCAGCGTGACACGATCTCTGCGACCTCGTCCTCCGAGACGCGGTTGCGCAGCAACGTGAAGCTGTCGACGTCGGCACCATTCGCCGACTCGAGACGCTTTTCAAGCTCAGGTATCTGACCGTATTGCAGCTCCGACATCCGGCCGAGATCGCCAGCGCGGCGCGCGGTCTCAAGCGCTAAGCGGGCTTGCTCTAACGCTTCTTTGACGTCGGCGGCGCCCTGTGTGGCCGCTTTCTCAGATTTCCAGATCTCATCGAGATCGGAGTACTCTTTTTCGAGACCGGTCAATTGCTCATCGAGGTCCGCCAAGCGCTTGGTCGAGGCGTCATCGGACTCCTTCTTTAGCGCTTCGCGCTCAATCTTGAGCTGAATAATTCGCCGCTCCAAACGGTCCATCGCCTCCGGTTTGGAGTCGATTTCAATTCGGATTCGCGACGCGGCTTCGTCGATCAGATCGATCGCCTTATCCGGCAACTGTCGATCGCTGATATAGCGGTGCGACAGCGTCGCGGCGGCAACGATCGCTGGGTCGGTAATTTCCACGCCGTGGTGTACTTCGTAACGCTCTTTCAAACCACGCAAAATCGCAATCGTGTCTTCGACCGTCGGTTCGGCGATCAATACTTTCTGGAAACGGCGCTCCAGCGCGGCGTCCTTTTCGACGTATTGGCGATACTCATCGAGCGTGGTTGCACCGATGCAATGCAGCTCACCGCGCGCCAGCGCCGGTTTCAACATATTGCCAGCATCCATAGCGCCCTCGGCCTTGCCGGCGCCGACCATCGTGTGCAACTCGTCGATAAACAAAATGATCTGGCCTTCTTGTTTGGCCAAATCGTTGAGCACCGCCTTAAGACGCTCTTCAAACTCACCGCGGAATTTTGCGCCAGCGATAAGCGCGCCAAGATCGAGCGACAGCAGCCGCTTACCCTTCAGCGCTTCAGGGACTTCTTCGTTGACTATTCGTTGCGCGAGTCCCTCGGCGATCGCTGTTTTGCCGACACCAGGCTCGCCGATAAGGACCGGGTTATTTTTCGTGCGCCGCTGCAGAATCTGGATCGTGCGGCGAATCTCTTCGTCGCGACCGATAATCGGGTCGATCTTGCCTTGCTCCGCGCGCTCTGTGAGATCGATCGTGTATTTCTCAAGGGCTTGGCGCGTTTCTTCGGCATTCGGGTCATTAACCTCTTGCCCGCCGCGAAGGTCATCGATGGCGCGCTCGATGGCCGCCTTGTTGGCACCGGCATCGCTCAATGCCCGACCGAGCGTCCCTTTGTCATCAAGGGCCGCTACTACAAACAGCTCGCTCGTGATGTATTGGTCTTTGCGTTGCTGGGCGAGTTTGTCAGCGACGTTCAACAAACGGGCAAGATCCTGCCCGACGTGCACATCACCTGGCGTACCCTCGACCGTCGCGACGCGCTCCAGCGCCTCGCCAAGCGATGAGCGCAGCGCGTTTACGTTGACGCCGGCTCGCGTCAATAAGTGGCGAACCGTGCCGCCGTCCTGATCGAGCAGCGCAACCATCAAGTGCATAGGCTCGATAATCTGGTGGTCGCGGCCGAGCGCCAACGACTGCGCATCGGCGAGCGCCAACTGGAACTTGCTAGTGAGCTTATCCATCCGCATGAACGTCTACCTAAGGCGGTGTTTCTGCCGAGGAAGTAGTGGCGAGAGCGCGCTAATTCAAGATGTCAGCCGCGGCGACTCGCAAAGATGAGACTGACCTGCCGACCGGTTCGACCATCGCGCCGGAATGAGAAAAACCGCGCCTCGTCGGCGTAGGTACAGTGCCGGCTGGACCGTGTGGCGGTGACGCCGGCGCGTGCCAACCGGTCGCCGGCGATCGCGGCAAGATCGCAGCGATAGTGGCCAGGGCGTGTGGGCGAAAAGGCGCCAGGAAGCCGGCGATCGGCGTCGCTAAATGCCGCTCTAACCGGCGTATCGATTTCGTAGTGGCCAGCAGAGATCGCTGGGCCGAGCCACGCGACGATCGAGTCGGGCGGTACTCGCATAGCGAGCAGCGTCGCTTCGATGACACCGCCGGCCAAACCGCGCCAACCGGCGTGGGCTGCGCCGAAAACAGACCCATCACGGCTCGCCAGCAAGACAGGCAAGCAATCGGCCGTCTGTATCGCCAAGCAACGACCGGTACGAGTGACGGCTGCATCGGCGCGCGGCGGCTCGCTAGAATCCCAGGCATCGGCATCGACGACGCGTGTACCGTGCACTTGATCGAGCCACAGTGGCGAACCGGCGAGGTCAAGCTGGCGGGTCAACGCAGCGCGATTCGCCTGGACGGTGTGCGGCTCGTCGCCGACGTGAGCACCGACATTGCCACTCGCGTAGGGGCCGCGACTCCGTCCGCCGGTGCGAAGCGATACCCCCGCGCCAACGCCGCTAGGGGCGTCCCAATCGGCAACCAACCAATCAGGCATGCACGTCGCTGTGCGCCTTAAGCGCGCTCGTCAGCGCCAAGAAATCGGCCGGCGGCGCTCGCTCGGCCATAAGCGGCTCGCCGCTGCCCGGATGCTCGAGCGTCAACCGCTCGGCGTGCAGCGCTTGGCGGTTGAAGCGGCGCAAAACATCAGTTAGTGCTGGATCGGCCGCTTTCGGCAATCGCAGGCGCCCGCCGTAGACAGGATCGCCCACCAGTGGGTGGCGTACGTGTGCCATGTGCACCCGAATTTGATGCGTCCGACCCGTCTCTAGGCGCACGTTGATCTCGGTGTGCGCGGCGAATCGGCGCACCACTCGATAGTGGGTCCGAGCGACACGACCGTCCGGATGGACGGCCATACGGGTTCGTTGGGTAGGATGTCGGCGTATCGGAGCATCGACCGTGGCCCCACCGGTCAGGACACCATAACAAACCGCGCGGTATTCACGTTTGATCGAGCGCTGGGCCAGCGCCCGGACCAACGCGGTATGCGTCGTGACTTGGCGCGCGATCAGCATAAGACCGCTCGTGTCCTTATCGAGCCGGTGCACGATCCCAGCGCGGGGCACATGGGCAAGCTCCGGGTACGCGTGTAACAGGCCGTTTTGCAAGGTCGACCCGCGGTGACCGGCCCCGGGGTGCACGACCCGTCCGGCAGGCTTGTCAATAATCAATAAGTCATCATCGGCGTAGACGATGTCGAGCGCCATCGGCTCCGCCTCGACAATATCGTCCGCGGCCAGTTCGGCATTGACGACCAAGCGCTCGCCGCCCAAGACGCGATCGCGCGGCTTGCGCGACGCGCCGTCGAGCGTCGCCGTGCCGTCTAGGATCCAGCCCTTGATGCGACTGCGCGA
>JBCDBO010000165.1:0-5058 GCA_039183535.1 Pseudomonadota bacterium
CCGATCCGATCAGTGATCCGCTGCCAGGTGGTGTCGGCGAAGGCGGCGGTGGCGACGGCGGTGGCACGGCCGATGACTGATTCTCATCAAGTGCTTCGGTCGCCGCGCCGCCCCCGGTACAACCGGCGACCGCGAGTACGCTTAGCAGCGATAAAACGAGCGTGTATTTGCTGTTCATCGGCCGGTTTCTATCAATCGGCTTTCAGTTCGTCAAGCTGTTAATTTTTCACGCATTTTTCCCGTTTTGATGTCGCTTTTCAGCGACAGGATCTTGCTCCATTCAATCAAAATCTCATAAGGCAAACGCAAGTGTGTGAAAACGTTAAAGCAGCTTGGTGTCTACGGCGTACGCGCTGGGCGAATGATCGGATAATTGTCCAGTAAAGACGCGATACGAGCCCCAGCCGAATGCCGTTTTTAGGCGAAATTGCGGGCTTGTTGTGACGAGTTTGACACTGAAAAATGCGCACCGCGTCACAGAATGGACCGCACAGCGTATCGTCGCTTGCGCAGCAGCCAGACGGCACAATAAGGCGGTTTCTCAAAAGGCGTTAGCAGGACCCAGAAACGGCGCCGAAGTTCACAGAATACGAGTGCCGGCGTGTACTTAGCGCACGTATCGGACGATACTATGCGCCGCCAAGAATTAGGGCCGCGCGCCCATCGCAACGACCGGCTGGGCCGGCTACGTCAGGAACAGTTAATGGCAGACATAACGGTCGGTATGCCGGTTTACAACGGCGAGGAATACCTGGCATCCGCCATTGAATCGAACCTTGCGCAAACCTACGGCGACTTCGAGTTACTGATTAGCGATAACGCATCGAGCGACGGCACTGAAGACATTTGCCGGACTTATGCTGCGCAAGACAGTCGCATTCGGTATCTGCGACACGCGCATAACCTTGGCGCGGCCGCAAACTACAACGTACTGGTCGATGAGGCGAAAACACCGTTTTTTCGCTGGTCGAATGCCGACGATCTCTTGGTTCCGACTCTGCATGAACGGTGTCGTGACGCTTTGCTCGCACACACAAACGCCGCGCTCGCCGCGGGGACAACGATTTTTATCGACGCGGGCGGTGCTGAAACTGGGACATACGATGACAATCTGCACTTACCAGAAGACGCGCCATCGGAACGTTTCGCACATTTTTTTCAGCAGGTCGGTTTGACCAACGTGATTTACGGGCTAATGCGAACAGAGAAACTGCGGTTGACGGATCGGATGGGCAACGGAACCGTCCCTGCCGCTGACACAGTGTTAATGGGACAGCTCACGCTGCACGGGCAATTCATCATGCTCGACGAGCCACTGTTTTATCGGCGCATGCATGAGCAAAGCAGCAGTGCGGACCGGGCCGATGTCGAACGGCAGCAATCCTTCTGGAGCGCGGGTAAGTCGAAGTTTCGCCGGCCGACCTGGTCGACGTTTAAGGCTTACCGACACGCCGTCACAAGAGCGAATCTGCCCACCGACGAAAAACAACGTGTGCACCGAATACTGCATCGCCGGCTGTGGCGGTCAAAGCGCGCTTTACTACGAGAGTTTCTGAACTAAAAAGATGTGGCCCACGCATATTGGCGTGCGGCGAATACGGAGATACCACTATGAGAGTTCTTGTCACCGGACACAAAGGCTATATTGGCACGGTCCTCGTACCGCTGCTGCAATCGCACGGCCATAGCGTCTTGGGCATCGACAGCGACCTGTACCGCAACAGCACGTATGGAACACCGCCCGAACCGGTCGACGAGATCATTAAAGACGTTCGCGATATCGAGCCTGGCGATCTTGACGGTGTAGATGCCATTGTGAGCCTCGCCGCGCTGTCGAACGATGTTCTTGGTGATCTCAACCCCGATGTCACGTATGAGATCAACCATCGTGCATCGGTACGTCTGGCCGAGATGGCTATCGACCTTGGCATTCGTCGCTACGTATTCGCCTCGTCATGTAGCATGTATGGCGCAGCGGGCGATGCCGTGCTCGACGAGAGTGCCGACTTCAACCCGGTAACCGCTTACGCCACGTCGAAAGTCTGGGTCGAACGCGACGTCAGTCAAATGGCCAATGACAACTTCAGTCCTGTGTTCATGCGTAACTCAACGGCCTACGGTGTTTCGCCGCGGATCCGCTTCGACGTCGTTCTGAACAACTTATCTGCCTGGGCGTACACAACCGGAAAGATCCTAATGAAAAGCGACGGTACGCCGTGGCGGCCACTGGTGCACATCGAAGATATTTCACGCGGTGTGCTGGCGGCGCTTGAATCGCCGCAGGAGTTGGTCCACAACCAAGCGTTTAACGTTGGCCGCAATGCAGAAAATTACCAAGTGCGTGATCTCGCGGATTTCGTTCGAGATACAATTCCGAATTGCGAGATTAGCTTTGCCGGTGACGCTAGCCCGGACCTTCGCAACTACCGCGTCAATTTTGATAAGTACGCGAATGCATTCCCCGATCACCAGCTGACCTGGGATGCAAAACGGGGTGCGCAATCGATTTACGAGTCGTATACGAAATTCGGCCTGAACAAAGACGACTACGAAGGGCCGAAATACAAGCGAATTGCACAGCTTAAACACTTAATGGCCACCGGCCAGCTCGACGACACAATGCGCTGGAAGTAATCGATGGAATTTCAGCCCGTAGGGATAAACGGCGCCTACCTCGTCGTACCACGTAAGATTGGCGATGAACGTGGATTTTTCGCACGTGCCTGGTGCGAGGATGAATACCGCGAGGCCGGGCTAAACGCGACCATTGTCCAAAGCAATATGGCGGTGAGCGCGCAAGCGGGCACCTTGCGTGGGTTGCACTTTCAGTCCGAGCCGCACCGCGAAGTTAAAATTGTTCGATGTGTGCGCGGTGCCATGTTCGACGTCATCGTCGATCTTCGCCCGGATTCATCGACGTATCGACAGTGGTTCGGTGCTGTGCTCGATACCGACAATCATCACGCGCTGTATGTACCGGAAGGGTGCGCCACCGGCTACATGACACTCGTCGACGATACAGAGATGTATTACCACACAACCGCGCGTTATGCCCCGGAGCACGCATCTGGCGTGCGCTTTGACGA
The DNA here is from genome assembly GCA_039183535.1 of Pseudomonadota bacterium. Lineage (GTDB taxonomy): Bacteria > Pseudomonadota > Gammaproteobacteria > Steroidobacterales > Woeseiaceae > JBCAXA01. Next base: position 3,087 of record JBCDBO010000165.1, read on the forward strand.
CCCCGCGTTCGGCATCGACTGGCCTCGGGAACCCACCGTCGTATCCGATCAGGATCGTGCCTGGCCGCACGTCGCATAGAATTCACATCACGTTCGCATCTTATAGCTAATGGACCTCAACAATTATGATTATCGTTGATACCGCTCTCGCCGCTCGCGCAGCTGCCAACAACCCGATTCGCGTTGGGCTGATCGGCGCCGGGTACAGCGGCAAACGCATCGCGTACCAAATAACTGACGGCATCGCTGGCATGCAAGTGGTTGCTATTGCCAACCGTACGCTGGCGAATGCAAAAGATGCCTACACTTACGCGGGTGTTGCTAACACTCACAGCGTGTCTAGCGCAGCGGAACTGGACCAGTGTATTCACGATGGCAAGCCGGCGATTACGGACGACTTTCGCCACGTTACCGATGCGCAAGGCGTTGAAGTCATCGTCGATGCCACCGGCATCGTGGATTTCGGTGCCGAAGTAGCCATTGCCGCTCTAAATGCAGCGAAACACTTGATTCTGATGAACGTCGAACTCGACGCGACCATCGGTGCGATGTTGTGCGAGAAGGCTCGCGCTGCCGGCGTGACCTACTCCAACAGTGATGGCGACGAACCTGGCGTCGCAATGAACATGATTCGCTTCGTTAAGTCGATTGGTCTTAAACCGGTTGTTGCTGGCAACTTGAAGGGTCTCTACGACCCGTACAGAAACCCAGAGACACAACAAGCATTCGCAGCTGCCAACAACCAAAAACCTGCAACGATGGCGCATTTTGCGGACGGTACGAAGCTGTCGATGGAATTGACAGTACTGGCCAACGGTGCAGGCTTCGGGGTTGGCAAGCGTGGTATGTACGGGCCAGCGCTCGAGCATGTCAACGATGCGGCATCGTACTATCTCGACAAGCTGGTCGACGGCGGCATGGTTGATTTTACGGTCGGCGCCGCCCCATCGAACGGTGCGTTCGTCTTGGGTCATAGCGAAGACCCGATGCGCAAAGAGTATCTGAAGTACCTGAAAATGGGCGAGGGTCCGCTCTACACGTTCTACACACCGTTTCATCTTCCGCAATTGGAAATACCGAACACCATTGCCAGAGCGGTACTGCTGAACGATGCGACCGTCGCGCCGGCCGGTGCACCGACGTGCGATTCGATTGCCGTTGCCAAGAAGGACCTTGTACCGGGAGAGACACTGGACGGACTCGGCGGATTCTGCTCCTACGCTCTGATCGAGAATTACCAAACTAGCGTGGCCGGCAATTGCTTGCCGATGGGAATCGCAGAAGGCTGTGTCGTTAAGACTGCCGTGAAGAAAGATCAACCGATCACATACGCGGACGTGGATGTTCCGGACGGTCGAGTACTTGACGCGTTGCGGGCAGAACAAAACACGCATTTTGGGTTCGCCTAAGACCGACGACTCAGGGAGAGCTAACAATGAAGGTAGTGCTGTTTTGCGGCGGCTTTGGTACGCGATTGCGCGATTACTCGCAACAAGTACCCAAACCCCTGGTGCCGGTCGGTAACCGTCCGATCTTGTGGAACCTCATGAAATACTACGCGTATCATGAACATCGCGAGTTCGTGCTATGCCTGGGCTATCGCGGCGACTTAATCAAAGAGTTCTTCCTGAATTACGACGACTGTCTATCAACAGACTTTGAGCTGCGTCCTGGCGTTCAACGCGACGTCAAGCTTCTCGGCCCGGATATATCCGACTGGCGAATTTTGTTCCGGGATACGGGGCTGCACAACAACATTGGACAACGCTTAATGGCCGTCCGGTCTGAGGTCGAAGATGAGGAAATTTTCCTCGCCAATTACAGCGATGCGCTGTGCGATCTGCCGCTCGACGATATGCTCGAGAAGTTTCGTAACAGCGATGCACTTGCCTCATTTATTGCTGTCAGGCCGTCCAACAGTCTTTCTAAAATCGAGTACGGGGAGGACGGACTCGTGTCGTCAATCGATTAC
>JBCDBO010000166.1:0-4985 GCA_039183535.1 Pseudomonadota bacterium
AATAAAAGACGCTGGGTCTAAAGACTACGCGTAATATATTACCAAGCAACTCGTGGACGCGGGCGGGTGGGTTCAACACATGTAATACCCATCCCCACCCCCCCGCGACCAACGCGTGCGCGGCCGCTTGGGCCGACGGCTGGGTTTTCAGCCGTCGGCTTTGCCGCGCGTGATAGATACACACGAACGGCGCCGTTAGAGCGCCACGACCGGTCACGACCCGAGGTTACAACGAATGCCGTATTCGTTTACTGAAAAGAAACGTATTCGCAAGGATTTTGGTAAGCGCGCCAGCGTACTGGACGTGCCTTACCTGCTATCGATCCAAATCGATTCCTATCGCAAGTTTCTGCAGGAAGGCAAAAGCGAGGAGCAACGGGACGACATTGGCCTGCACGCCGCGTTCCAAACGGTGTTCCCGATTGTTAGCTACTCCGGTAACGCTGCACTGGAATACGTCAGCTATCGACTCGATGAGCCGGTCTTCGACGTTAAAGAATGTCAGATTCGCGGTCAGACTTACGCAGCACCGCTGCGCGTTAAGGTGCGGCTGATCATTTACGACAAAGAGGCCTCGGGCACGCCGAAGCCGGTCAAAGACGTGCGCGAGCAAGAGGTCTACCTCGGCGAAATGCCGCTGATGACCGACAACGGTACGTTCGTCATTAACGGTACCGAGCGCGTCATCGTCTCGCAGTTGCACCGCTCGCCCGGCGTGTTTTTTGACCACGACAAAGGTAAAACGCACTCGTCCGGCAAACTTCTGTTCTCGGCACGGATCATTCCGTACCGCGGCTCGTGGTTGGACTTTGAGTTCGATCCGAAAGACGCGCTGTTCGCGCGTATTGACCGGCGCCGCAAACTGCCCGTAACGATCATTTTGCGCGCGCTCGGGCTGTCGAACGAAGAGATGCTCGACACGTTCTTCGAGAGCGTTGATTTCTACCTCGGCGAGGACAACGTCAAAATGGGGCTCGTGCCGCAGCGCTTGCGCGGTGAGACAGCCACATTCGACATCAAGGTGGGCCGTAAGGTGATCGTTGAAGAAGGTCGCCGCATCACCGCAAAACACGTTCGCGACCTTGAGAAAGCGGAAATCGATACGCTGGAAGTGCCGATCGAGTTCGTCGCTGGCAAAATCCTGGCGCACGACATTGTCGACACCGAAACCGGCGAGTTGCTCGCCGCGGCAAACGATGAACTGACCGACGAGAAGATCGCTGAGTTGGTCGCCGCGGGTGTCGAGCACATCCGTACGCTCGACATCAACGATTTGGACAAGGGTCCGTACATCTCGAACACGCTGCGGATCGATCCGTCGACGACGCGCTTAGAAGCGCTGGTCGAGATTTACCGGATGATGCGCCCGGGCGAGCCGCCGACAAAAGAAGCGGCTGAGAACCTGTTCGGTAATTTGTTCTTTAACGAGGACCGTTACGACTTGTCGGCCGTCGGTCGGATGAAGTTCAACCGTCGCGTTGGCCGTGACGATCCGACGGGACTCGGCGTGCTGAGCAACGAAGACATCCTCGACGTGCTGCGCACGCTGATCGACATCCGCAACGGCTACGGCACCGTCGATGACATCGATCACCTCGGCAACCGGCGCATTCGGAGCGTTGGTGAAATGGCCGAGAACGCGTTCCGCATCGGTCTTGTTCGCGTTGAGCGCGCTGTTAAAGAGCGCCTCACGCAAGCCGAGACCGAAGGCTTGATGCCACAGGAGATGATCAACGCGAAGCCGGTCGCCGCCGCCGTCAAAGAGTTCTTCGGCTCCAGCCAGCTATCGCAGTTTATGGATCAGAACAACCCGCTGTCGGAAGTGACGCACAAGCGCCGCGTATCGGCGTTGGGACCGGGCGGTCTGACCCGTGAGCGTGCCGGCTTCGAGGTTCGCGACGTTCACCCGACGCACTACGGTCGGGTCTGCCCGATTGAAACGCCGGAGGGGCCGAACATCGGTCTTATCAACTCGCTGGCCGTTTACTCGCGCACGAACGAATTTGGGTTCTTAGAAACGCCGTACCGGAAAGTCGAAAACGGGCAGGTTCGAGACGAGATCGAATACCTATCGGCGATCGAAGAGAGCCAGTACGTGATCGCGCAGGCGAATGCCGAGCTCGATGCGAAAGGCCGATTCACCGATGAGTTGATTTCGGTACGCCACCGCAACGAGTTTACGCTCGCAGCGCCTGAGTCGATCAACTACATGGACGTATCGCCGAAGCAGATCGTTTCGGTGGCCGCCTCGCTGATCCCGTTCCTCGAGCACGATGACGCCAACCGCGCGTTGATGGGCTCGAACATGCAACGTCAAGCGGTGCCGACGCTGCGTGCCGACACGCCGCTTGTCGGTACCGGCATGGAGCGTGCGGTCGCGGTCGACTCCGGTGTTACGGTCGTCGCTCGGCGCGGCGGTACCGTCGACTCGGTCGACGCATCGCGCATCGTTGTTCGGGTTAACGACGATGAGACCGATGCGACCGAATCCGGTGTCGATATCTACAACCTGACCAAGTACACGCGTTCAAACCAGAACACCTGTATTAACCAACGGCCGTTGGTGAAAAGCGGTGACACGATCGCGCGCAACGACGTGCTGGCGGACGGACCGTCGACGAACCTCGGTGAATTGGCGCTCGGCCAGAATCTTCTGGTCGCGTTCATGCCGTGGAACGGCTACAACTTCGAGGACTCGATTCTGATCTCGGAGCGTGTCGTACACGAGGATCGTTTCACGACGATTCACATTGAAGAGCTGACCTGTGTCGCTCGCGATACGAAGCTGGGACCGGAAGACGTTACAGCCGATATTCCGAACGTTGGTGATTCGGCACTCGCGAAACTCGATGAGTCGGGTATCGCGTTCATTGGTGCTGAAGTTCAGGCCGGCGACATCCTGGTCGGTAAAGTCACACCGAAGGGTGAGACGCAACTGACGCCGGAAGAAAAACTGCTGCGGGCGATCTTTGGTGAGAAAGCCTCCGACGTCAAAGATACGTCACTGCGCGTACCGCCGGGTATGGACGGTACCGTTATCGACGTTCGTGTCTTCACGCGTGATGGTGTTGAGAAAGATGCGCGTGCGTTGTCGATCGAGCGCAGTGAGCTTGAGGCGGTCCGCAAGGACTTTGACGACCAGCTGCGGATTCTAGAGAACGATATCTTCGAGCGCGTTGAGCGCAACATCGTCGGCAAAGTCGCGGCCGGTGGGCCGAAAGGTCTGAAACCCGATGCGAAGGTGACAAAGTCGTACCTCGATGAACTGGACCGCCAGCAGTGGTTCGAGATTCGTCTGAAGAACGACGATGCGAACCTCGTGCTCGAACAAGCGGCCGAGCGTCTGAAGACGCAACGCGAAGAGTTCGACCGTCGCTTTGACGAGAAGAAAGTCAAAATCACGGCGGGCGACGATCTGGCGCCGGGTGTCTTGAAGATGGTCAAAGTCTATTTGGCCGTTAAGCGGCGCATTCAGCCGGGCGACAAGATGGCTGGCCGCCACGGTAACAAGGGCGTGATCTCGACGATCGTGCCGGTGGAGGATATGCCGTACCTCGAAAACGGCACGCCGGTCGACATCGTTTTGAACCCGCTCGGTGTACCGTCGCGTATGAACATCGGTCAGGTACTCGAAACGCACCTCGGATGGGCAGCGAAGGGTCTTGGTAACAAGATTTCGGAGATGCTCCGGGCGCAGGAAGCGACATCGAAAGTTCGTGGCTTCATTGAGGAGGTCTACAACACGACTGGTGGTCGCAGCGAACAGATCGACGAATTCAGCGATGCCGAAGTATTGGAGCTGGCCGGGAACCTGGCCGGCGGCGTTCCGATGGCAACGCCAGTCTTCGACGGTGCGACAGAAGCGGAGATTAAAAATCTGCTGCGTCTCGCTGACTTGTCCGATACCGGTCAATCGACGCTGTACGACGGCCGTACCGGTGAGAAGTTCATCCGTGATGTCACCGTTGGCTACATGTACATGCTGAAGCTGAACCACCTTGTCGACGATAAGATGCACGCTCGCTCGACCGGGCCGTACAGCCTCGTCACGCAGCAGCCGCTCGGTGGTAAAGCCCAGTTTGGCGGTCAACGCTTCGGTGAGATGGAGGTCTGGGCGCTAGAAGCCTACGGTGCCTCGTACACGTTGCAGGAGATGCTGACCGTTAAGTCGGATGACGTCCAAGGGCGGACGAAGATGTACAAGAACATCGTCGATGGTACCCACCAGATGCAGGCGGGTATGCCGGAGTCGTTCAACGTACTCGTTAAAGAAATTCGCTCACTCGGTATCAACATCGAGCTGGAAACCGAATAAACACTCAGATGGCCGACTGGCCACAAGGTGACTTATGAAAGACCTATTAAAGCTCTTCAAAACGCAGAACCCGACCGAAGACTTCGATGCGATCCGCATCGGTCTGGCGTCGCCGGACATGATTCGGTCGTGGTCGTACGGCGAAGTAAAAAAGCCGGAGACGATCAACTATCGGACGTTCAAGCCGGAACGCGACGGCTTGTTCTGCGCGAAGATCTTTGGCCCGATCAAGGACTACGAGTGCTTGTGCGGCAAGTACAAGCGTCTTAAGCACCGCGGCGTTGTCTGCGAGAAGTGCGGCGTTGAGGTTACTCAAACGAAAGTACGTCGTGAGCGTATGGCGCACATCGATTTGGCGAGCCCGGTGGCCCACATTTGGTTCCTGAAATCGCTGCCGTCGCGCATTGGTTTGATGCTCGATATGACGCTCCGTGAGATCGAGCGGGTTCTGTATTTCGAAGCGTTCGTCGTTATCGACCCCGGTATGACGCCGCTTGAGCGTTGCACGCTGCTGTCGGACGAAGCCTATCTCGATGCGATCGAGCAATACGGCGACGAGTTCGATGCCCGCATGGGCGCCGAGGCGGTCCACGAGATGCTCTCGACGATGGACTTGCACAGCGAAGTCGCGAACGTTCGCGAAGAGATTGCTGGCACGAACTCCGAAACG
>JBCDBO010000167.1:0-4973 GCA_039183535.1 Pseudomonadota bacterium
CGTATTCGAGAGGCCGTTAGGTTAGTCTCGCGGTGTATGACGTTCTGGACAAAGAATTGTGCAAAAACGCCAGCCGCAGGTTATCTACTTGGTCGTTTTCGACGGCTGCCAGATTCTCGATTTCGCCGGTCCCGCCCAAGTATTTACCAGTGCTAACTTATTCGTTGACGACGGCTTAGCGGCCTTTGCTGGCTATGATGTAAGGCTGGTGTCGAGCAACGATACGGTGACCACAGCGACCGGCATTGAGGTTCGTTGTACGCGGTTGCCAAGGAAGCTAAACGCCCGCTCGACCGTATTAATGGTGGGTGGCCCTGGCATAGTCGCCGTTGCTGAGTCGCAAAACTTTGAGCGCTGGTTCACGCGATCGATCGCCAAGTCCGAGCGCTGGGGTGCCATTTGTACAGGGTCGCTCGCCCTAGCGCACTGGTCGCTATTGAACGGCAAACAAGCCACCACCCACTGGCGCCATCTTGGTGAGCTCGCCGAATACCCCGCTGTTCGCGTCGAGCGCGATGCCCTATTCGTTAACGATGGCTCCGTTTGGACCTCCGCCGGAATTAGTGCCGGTATCGATATGGCGCTTGCCATCGTGACCAACGATGCCGGCGCGATCGTCGTCAACAAAACAGCGCAGCATATGGTGCTGGCAACGAAGCGATCCGGTAACCAAACCCAATACAGCGACTTAGTTGCGTTGAATCTGCGCGATCCACAGGGTGATTTCGCGGTATTGCACGACTGGCTGCAAGCCAATTTGTCGAAGCCGATCGCGTTGAACGATATGGCGGACTTTTGCGCGACATCGGTGCGCACCTTACAACGTCGCTATAAAGCGGTCCTCAACACAAGCCCACTTAAGACGCTTAAACGTCTGCGCTTAGAAAAAGCGAAGAACCTGCTGCGATCTACGGATGCAGCCGTTACGTTGGTCGCACGCGAATGTGGCTTTACCAGCGTCCACCAGTTTTCCAAGGACTTTCGATCCGTTTTCGGTATAAGTCCGCTGCAATTTCGCGGCCGATAAGTATTTGCCGCCGTCACTTACCCACCGAGACTCTGGGATTTAGAGAGTAGGCTACGCATTTCGCTATGGTAACGAGCAACTGAAACCGCGATACCATTCCGCAAAGCAGACTTAACCTTATTGGACAACGGATACCGCATGGCACGTCAATTATCTAAGCGACTACCTGTCTCGGTACTAACAGGGTTTTTGGGGAGTGGTAAAACCACGCTACTCAATAGCTTGGCGCAGCAAGCGTCGTTTAGTCGAACACTGGTTCTGATTAATGAGTTTGGCGAGATTGGTCTCGACCATGACCTTGTCGCTCATAGCCAGGACGACATCGTTATCGAAATGTCGAGCGGCTGTTTGTGCTGCACAATTCGCGGCGACCTCACTAAGACTTTACGCGACGCGCCAGGTCGATTCGCGCGGGGCGGGAAATTGTGGTTTGACCGAGTCGTTATCGAAACGACTGGTCTGGCGGACCCAGCCCCTATATTGCATACGTTGATGACCGACTCTTCAATCGCACGTCGCTACGTCCTCGACACCGTTATTACTACCGTCGATATCGTCAACGGCAATGACACGCTAGATCGGCAACTCGAGTCGGTCAAACAAGCCGCAATGGCCGATCGATTGCTTCTTACGAAGGTTGATCTCGCCGTTGATCAGGATCTTCAGCAACTGCAAGCGCGTCTTAAAACGATCAATCCCGCGGCGCCGCAGATCATCGTCGACAACGGCGCGATCGATTCGGCGATGCTGTTCAACGCCGGTGCCTATGATCCGACTAACAAAAGCGTCGACGTTCAAACGTGGCTGCAGGCCGAAGCTTATACCGAGTCGCACGCTCACCATGATCACAGTCACGACCATCACCATCATGACGTTAATCGACACGATGATCACATAAAGTCGCACTGCATAACTGTTGATGAGCCTATCCCTGGCGCGGTTCTCGATGCGTGGTTAGATTCCTTACTACGTTTTCGCGGCGCCGACTTTTTACGGATAAAAGGCATCATCAATGTCGCTGAGCTGAGTACACCGATGGTGATTCACGGAGTGCAGCACATTTTCCATCCACCGTATAAGTTGGACAGATGGCCAAGTGACGATCGCCGGTCGCGGGTTGTATTTATTACCCGTGATGTTGATGAGTCGATTATTCGTAACGCGCTACTGTTGCTTGGGGGCAGCGTTAAGCAAGACTAAGCTGCGGTCGCAACACACGATGTTCAATTCAGAATTGCTTCTTTGGCATGGTCTACTGCTTTGTGCACTTCTGTGGGCCGTCATAGTTGCAAGCTTTTTCTGGCGGCCGCGCATCTGGCTGAGCGATTTCCCAAGCGATATTCAAGACCGAGTCCCACCGATGACCGGCGACGAAAAGCGCCTCGCGGTCGTTATCGGGCTAATCGTCGTGACGATTATGCTGTCAGTCATGGTCGTCAGTACCGTGCAATACGGGTTTGCAAAGGGCTATTTGTTAGCGGTGCTTCATGCCTATCTTCTGTTCCAGATATTCAATGTGTTCGACATGGTTGTGATCGACTGGGGAACACTATTGCTTATTAATCCCAGTAACCCACCCATTGCTGGCACCGAAGACGCATCGGGCTGGCGAGACTACCGATTTCATGCGCTCGCATCGCTGAAAGGCGCGTTACTTGGCATTCCCTTCGCTGCCTCGGCGGCTGGCGTCGCGTGGGTGATCGCTACGTTTATTGCCACCCGCTAAATTGCCGGGACTTACTCCTGAATGGCAAAAATCTGGTTGCCTAAAAACGATGCGCCAGAATGGCTAGGTCGTCCGGTTTGCTAGGTTGATTATTCGTCGTACCGGGCTCATTCATTCGAGTTGTAGCTAGACGCTGAATTCGTTCCACAGCCTCAAGAACCGACCCCCGTATCGCTAACGATGACACTTCGTCGAGCCATAGGTTATCGAATAGACCATCGGTCGCTAACAACAGCGTGTCTCGCGGTGCTAACGCGAAGGGGTATCCGACCTCTATCGATAGGTCTGAGAGTCCGAGCATATTAGAGACGTAGTGGCGATCGTCGTGACTCAACGCATCGTGCTCGTCCAGCATGCCGGCTTTTAATGCGTACCCGACCGGCGAATGCGCCGCGGTTTGTAGTTTGAGTTTTCCTCGCCCGCCAATAACGAGGGCTGCTGAATCGCCTACGTGGTATAGCCTGGCCGTTCGATTCTGGATCTCGGCAACGATAAGCGTTGTAGCCGCCCCGGTGTACTGCTGCCGAATTTGTTCGTGCGCGACTTCAAAGCTATTTAAGATGACACTTCGTAGCGGTAGTTCAGTACCGGACGCTTGACGTAACTGATCATCTAAGGTGTTGACGGCGAGGGCGGACGCTTTGTCACCGGCAATGCCGCCGCCCATGCCATCTGCGACGGCCAGTACGCAATGACTCTGGCTAAGGACGAAGACCGCTGCACTGTCCTGATTCGGGCCATCGCCAAATGGGTACGCGTACGCGGCGACTTCGCGACCCGTCACGTCGACCTGGATCACGGAGTCCATTGCCGAGTTGGCGTAGACATGACTCGACACTGTCATGGCCGCAAATTCAGCTCCACTCGATATTTTCTAGGTGCAGTTTCAAGTGTTCGGCGTTCGGGAATTTTCGAACAATCAACGAGCGCTTCAACCCACAGATCACCGCTTTGATTTCTGGGCGCTGCCGCGCGTACTGCGGGCGACCCCCCAATGCGTCGTACAACATACGAACGATGTCGCAGACATCCGTTTGGATGTTCCGCTTCGATGCGCTCCCTAGATTGAATAGATCGAGTAGCTTAATCTCAAAGCCCAGTCCACGGCGCAACATCATAATGTTGTCGCTGTGTAAGTCGCCATGGTATTCCCGCAATCGGTGCATTGGGGCAACTGCGCTGGCCAGCGCATGCGTGAAGTGCAGCGCTTCGAAAACGGGCATGCGTTTCCCGGGTTGCTTGTCCAAATAGGCGCTGAGCATCTTGCCCTCGACAAACTCTGAAACGAGCATCGTGATGTCTTGCCCACGTAGACGGATAATCTCTTGCCCGAGGTACTGAATAAGCGCTTCGCAATGGCGTAGCCGGTGCAACTTTGTTGCGTACTGTGTGGCGACGCGATTCTTGGGGTTGCGTTCCGGGTAGAAGAGCTTCACCGCTCGTTCAATACCCGTTATCCGCTCGCGTACCAGGTAGACCTCGCCTTCCCAGCCACCGCCCAGTAGATCAATTACCTCGTAACGGCGCCCGAGTATTCTGCCGGGCGTGAGTTCAAACATAGACGTGCTTGCCTCGGTTTTCGGTCGTTACTACAAGGACATCCACCGAAGCGATTTCGGGGTTTAATCTGCTCCTTGTCGTTGTCAGCGACATGGCGATGCTCCACTCCGCGTAGTCATTGCAGTCAGCCAGCGACGATCGATTTGATGACAAAAGGTCTGGCTAGTCGATCGGTAACAAAGAGTGCAGCCACGGTGGCGGCTATATCGTCGCCAGTACATTATTGTCGCGCTGCTCAACCAAGAGCAAAAAGTCTAAGTACAGCGAAACCAAGGTATCGTTCTCGCCAAAGCCCCAGAACGCTGGGTACGCACCATCGCCAACACCGCTGCTGGTAATCACACAATCATCGTCGTCGGTCAGCGTAAGTACGGTTGGTTCATTGTTCGCCACGAACGTGTCAAAGGCGTGCTCTTTGTTGAGATTCGTAAGGCCCGATAAACCCGCCGCATCGAAAATCGCTAGGTTGCCTGCATCGACACCGTAAACCCCGTTACCACTCGGCGTATTCGCCGGATGCCATTGCACGGGGTCTTGGTCGGTATCGAACCGAACCCGAATGGCAGCAATTCTGTTTTTTACCGTGACCACTTCGATCGGATATCGACCTGGGGTCACTTTCTGATGCAGCGGTTCGACATTGCGCAGCGTATATGCAAA
>JBCDBO010000168.1:0-4858 GCA_039183535.1 Pseudomonadota bacterium
ATGGTCGTCGAGATTCGCGTCGGCCTGCGGCACGGGCGGGCCGCCTTCGACGCGCCGGAAGGTCTCGCATTGGCCGGGCGCTGTTTCGAAGCACTGGTCTTCAAGAAAGCGTCGCTCGGTCAAGTGTCGCGGTACCATCAGACTGGTTGTCACGGTGGTGCGCAGCCGTTCGTCGTTGAGCTCGTAGCCGACCGATGTCATGAAGCCGGCGAGGTTGCGGCTTGCACCGATCGGCTCCCAGCCCGCAGTGACCGTCGTGCCGTTGGTGAATACCGGTTCAAGGTCGCTCAAGACAACGCCGACACCTTCGTTGGCGAGTAGAACAAATCCGGGTAGGTCGTCGTTCGGGCCATAGCCAAGCCCGTCTAGCGTTTCGTAAACGCGTGGGCCAAACGTATGTACGCGGTCCAGGTAGTTGATTGTCGGTTGCCGAAGCGGGTCTTTCAGCGCCTCGCCAACCTCGGCATAGCCGTAGTTATCGACCGTGTTCGGGTGGTCCTCATCGGGCGTGAATTCAACATAGAGCTCGTCGTCGGGTATGGCCGTGCAAAAGGGTTGGCCATCAGGCCCGGTAATCCGCCCATCACCATACGGGCAACTGTCCAGATCCTTCAGCATCATAAAGCTGGTGGCGCCGAGCTCCGGCCAATCGGACGGCGGGCCACCGGGTACCGACGGCACAACCAGTGACACGTCGACGCGAGGAATGATTCGGAATGTCAGCGGCCAGCCAGCGACGTATTGGATCGATGTGTCATCGGCGCGCAGCGGCGAGACGAGTGCAACGCGCACTGGGAATTTTTGGATCCGAGCGGGCTGGTCTAGAAACCCACCTTGGACGTCATCGGCGACGGCCGACAGCGGAATAAGACTCGAAACAACAGCTAGTAACAAACGTTTTACATATTGCATGGTCATTCTCTTTAGTATCCGACGACCTGTCGGAAGTGTCTCATACAAGGTTCATTGATGCCGGCTTTCCCAGCCGGTCCAAAGCGCCCGCGCTGTCGCCCGAACGCGTTATGATCAATCGAAGTTAGGTGCCGAAACGATCGCGCGACAAAGCCGCATTCCGCAGCAGGATTTTCATGACCAAAACGTCCGTTCTCGACGACCGCTGGGACCGCGTCGAAACGCTCTTTAACCGTGCTATTGAGTTGCCTGCCGACGAGGTGGCCGCGTTTTGCGCGCGCGAGTGTGCGGACGATGCCGAGTTGCATCAGTATCTGATCGAGTTGCTTGCGGCGGATACCGACGACACCCGGTTGCGGCAGGCGGTGAATCAACTCTCGGCGGAAATGGCCGACGGTGTCAGTCTCACCGGAACCCGCCTGGGCGCTTACGAAGTTGAGCACCTCATCGGCCGCGGCGGTATGGGCGAGGTGTATGCGGCGTCGCGCGCCGATGGCCAATTCGAAAAGCAAGTCGCCGTCAAAGTCGTTCATCAAACACTGAACAAAGACGAATTCCTCGGCCACTTCCAAACCGAGTTGCAGGTGCTGGCAACGCTGCAACATTCCTACATACCGACCTTGATCGATGCCGGCCGTCTCGACGACGGCCGGTTGTACTTTCTGGCCGATTTCGTCGATGGCCGACCGATTGATCAGTACTGCGCGTTGAACGGCTTGGCGATCAAGCAGCGTATCGCGTTGTTCGAGAAGCTTTGCGATGCGGTACGACACGCACACAGCAACTTGGTACTGCACCTCGACATCAAGCCCGCCAATGTCTTGATCGAAGACAACGGTACGCCGCACTTGCTCGACTTCGGTATTACACGGTTGATGAACGACCCGGAAACCGGCCACCGCGCATTCACGCCCGACTATGCCAGCCCCGAGCAGGTGATGGGCGATCCGCCAACGGCAGCGAGCGATGTCTACTCGCTCGGCGTTTTGTTGTACCGCTTGCTGACCGGCCGTGATCCGTTCGCGTCGGACAGTAATGTACCGACCGAGACGCAACTCGCTGAACGTGAGCAACTGGCTGACGACGTCACGGTTGCTGCGCCTGCACCCGGTATCGATGCAGATTTGCTGGCGATACTGCGAAAGGCCATGGCCTACGCCGTTGTCGACCGCTACCGCACGGTCGATGCCTTGCTCGCGGATCTGAACCGCTATCGCGAGCATCTGCCTGTATCGGCACGGCCAACAACGCCGGGTTACGCGGTACGCAAGTACCTGCGACGCCATGCCGTTGCGTTGTCGGTGGCCGGCTCGATCTTCGCGATACTGCTCGCGTTCGGTGTCCGCGAGGTTCAGCTTCGCACCGAGGCACAGCGTGCCCGCGCGGAGGCCGAAGCCGCCTACGCGCAGGCGGAGCTCGAGGCCGAGACGCTGCGCCAAGTTTCGGACTTTCTGACCAACCTGTTTCGCGTGTCGAACCCGGGTGAAGCGCGTGGTAACACCGTGACAGCCCGCGAGCTGCTCGATCGCGGTGCCGCGCGGATTGAACGGGAGCTCGGCGATCAGCCGGTTGTGCGCACGCGACTGATGCGCACGATGGCCGATGTTTACAGCAGCCTCGGTTTGTACGACGCGGCCACCGATCTCGATGAGCGTGCTTTGACGGCGAGCTTGGAACGGCTGGGGCCGGATCACCCCGATGTTGCCGAGACCTTGTCGGCGCTCGGTGCCGTGTACCGGCAACAAGCGCGATACGATGAGTCGGCGGCGGCGCATCGTCGTGCGCTTGCCGTCCGGGAAGCTGCGTTTGGATCCGAGCACCCGACCGTCGCCGAAAGCCTTAACGGTTTGGCGCAAGCGGAGTGGTATCTCGGTGAGCCGGAGCAGGCCGAAGCGCATTACCGGCGTGCGCTTACGATTCGAACGACCGCGTTCGGGCCCCAGTCGATTGAGGTTGCCAACACGCTTGTGCATCTCGGGTGGTTGCTGGAGCGCGAAGAGCGCTTCGATGAGGCCGAGGCAGTACTGACGCAAAGTCTTGCGATTCGCGATGCCGAGCTCGGAGCCGATCATTTCCTGGTCGCGGAAAATCTCGACTTGCTGGCACAAATTAACGTGACGCGACAGCGTTACGACGATGCCGAGGCGCAGCTGCTGAGAGCACTGGCCATCCGTCGCCAGGTACTCGAGGCGAGCCACCCCGATATCGGCATGAGCCTGTTGTCCATCGGCCGCTTGTATCGCACAAACGGGCGTTACCGTGATGCGCTTGGAAACCTTCGCCAAGCCGAGACGCATTTTGCTGGGACGTTGGGTAGTGAGCATTATCAGGTTGCTGCGGTGTTGGAAGACATCGGACTGGTGTTAGCCGACATGGGCGAATGGGCAAAAGCCGAGACCGCATACCGACGGCAGTTGGCGATTTTGGAAAGCACGTTATCGCCGGAGCATGTGTTGGTTGGGGCGGCGCTCAACAACCTTGGCTGGGTGCTAAGCGATGGCTTGAACCGCTACACCGACGGCGAGCGTGTTCTGCGCCGGGCCGTCGCGTTGTTTACTGAGCATGCCGATCCCGACGATTACTGGAACGCGCTTAGCCGTTGGAGCCTTGCCAATAACCTTCGCGATCAACGTCGCTTCGACGAAGCCACCGAGTACTACCGCGAAGCGAGCGCCATTCTTGAGCGCACCGGTGGTTCGGAGCGGGCCGGTAACCCCAGTCTCGACGAATTACTCGGCGATTACGCCAAGCTGTTACTCGCATCGGGGCAAGACGGCGACGGCAGCGACTTGTAGCTGCGTTTATGCTGCCGACTCTTTCCGCAGCGCGACGACGTTACCGGTCTGCTTTACTTTTTGCGCCTCGGCGTGGGCGTGCATGTTGCGGATAAAGTTGCGCACGTCATCGACCGTCATGCCGTGGTCTTCAACAACGTCGATCTTCTCGTTGCCGGTGAACGTCAGCATTTCGTACTCGGGCTCTGGTTTGACGTCGGCGTTGCCGTGGCGGTTTTGGTTGTAGTCAAAGTAGTTCATAACGTCTCACTCCATGGTTCAGGGCCGTTGAGGCCTGAATTGCGTTGTCTGTTACTGACTACTTCGAAAACGGCAGCTAAATTCCCTCAAGTTTTTTCATAATTTTTCGGATCTTATATTTTTCAATGAGTTACGAGGCATTATCATCGCCCGATACGGCCAATTGCCGCGCCAACAAGGCCTTCAGGAGCCGCAATTCACGGTGCAGCGTGGCCTCTGAGATCTCCATCGCCTCCGCCGTCTCGGCATAGGTGGCCCCACAAAAGTAATAAATCTCAGCGATCCGCACCTTGCGGGGGTCTTTTTTCTCGAGCTTCTCAAGCACAGCCTCGAGGGCCAGCACGTCGGTCGACGGGCTCGTTTCGGCACCAGCAACTTCCACCTCATCAAAGGATTCGTGGCGGGCGCCGCCACCGCGCTTCTGGCTGAGCTTGGCGCGGGCGTGGTCGACCAGGATTTGCCGCATTACATTGGCGACAATGCCGATGAAATGGCCGCGGTTTTCCAGCTCGGCATTGAAATCGCCGATCCGCAGAAACGCCTCATTGACAAGGGCCGTGGCCTGTAAGGTGTGGTGTTGCGGCTGGCCACGCATCACGCTTTTGGCCACGCGGTGCAGCTCGTCGTAAACGGCAGGAATAATCTGCTCTAAGCGTTCGGCATCGCCGCTCCGCCATTCCTTGAGCATTCGCGTTACTTGCGGTTCGCGTGCCACAGTGATTACGCCTCCATCCCTATACTTATTATATAGGGATTGAATGGCGGGCCTACTGCCACGCGTCTAGGGCGGGTGGGGATCGCGTGCGATCTAGGCCTGCGTACCCTGTTGGCGCAGCGGCTAAACACTGCGCGGCCGTGCGAGCTCGTTGCCGGACCAACAAAGGCGGGCTCCGCAGACGTAAACGCCGCGG
>JBCDBO010000169.1:0-4609 GCA_039183535.1 Pseudomonadota bacterium
GTGATCGCACTTCGCCGACAGTCCAGCGATACGGTGAACTAAAAAGACCGACGCGACACTCATGCAAGAACATTATGCGCTTGTGATTTCCACCCTGCGGGCAATCGTCGGCAGGAAACATGTTCTCGTTGGGCACCGGAGGACGCTGCCCTTTCGCCGCGCCTTCAGAGGGGCTGGCGGTCCGGCGGTATGTGTGGTCCGACCTGGCTCACTGGTGGCCCTGTGGAAAGTACTTAAGGCCTGCGTCGCGGCGGACTGCGTCATCGTAATGCAGGCGGCCAATACGAGCCTGACCGGCGGCTCGACTCCCATTGCCCTGGACAATCGGCGTTCGGTCGTTATCAACACACGTCGTTTGAATCAGATCCGCTACCTTGAAAAGACCAATCAGATCTTGGCGCACCCGGGCGCTACCTTATTCGATGTTGAGCAGACACTGCAGCGAGTTGGGCGATCTCCGCATTCCGTGATTGGGTCATCGTGTTTCGGCGCCTCAGTCATCGGCGGTGTATGCAATAACTCCGGCGGCGCATTGGTCCATCGCGGACCCGCCTATACCGAGTTGTCACTGTTTGCTCGCCTCAAACAGGATGGCGAGCTGGAACTGGTTAACCATCTCGACATTGCGCTCGGGACGACGCCTGAAGAGATTCTGGGCCGACTGGATTCCGACGACTTCAATGATAGTCGCGTCAATGCTAGTGATCGCAGGGGGTCGGCTTCTGACTATGAGACGATTGTCAGAAGTATCGATCAAGACAGTCCCGCAAGGCACAACGCCGACCCTCGACGTTTGTACGAAGCCAGCGGTAGTGCGGGAAAAATTGCAGTCTTCGCCGTTCGGGTTGATAGCTTCCCAGAACTTGAACGGCAAAGCGTTACTATCCTAGGAAGTAAAAGTCCCGCTGCTTTCGCCAAGTGGCGGCGCGATGTTCTGACAAGTCCATCACCGTTGCCGGTAAGTGCCGAGTACCTGCACAAGGAAACACTCAGGCTTGGGGTCAACTATGGTCGCGATACCATTCGCCTGATCCATTGGCTCGGCACTTCGCGACTGCCCACCTTCTTTGATTTAAAACGCCGGGTCGACGGTATTTGCGAAAGTGTAGGCATGCGGGCGGGTATGCTTACAGATCGGCTATTGCAGACGCTCGGGCGGATGACGCCGAATCCTATCCCTAAAAAATTGCGAACCTGGCTTGACGAATATGATCATTTGCTAATTGTTACTGAGGCCGCGGGTGGCGCGAAACCCGAACGACGGGTGGGAACACAGGCCGAAAAGACCGAACTCGGGGTTTATCGATGCAATGTAGACGAGGCTAAGCGTATGGCGCTGGTCAGGTACGCTGCGGCGGCCGCGGCCGTTCGGTACGCGACATTGAAACACGACGAAGTTGAGGACGTAATCGCGCTGGACATTGCTTTGAAACGCAATGACCCTAATTGGTTTGAGGAGCTCCCCGACAGCATTAGCCGGGATTTACTCGGGGCGCATTATTACGGGCATTTCCTGTGCCATGTCTTCCATCAGGACTATTTGGTACGTAAGGGCGTCAACCTGGAAAACCTGAAGCGTCGTCTTCTCGAATTCATCAACGCACGTGGCGGCGTGTATCCAGCGGAACACAATGTTGGGCACTACTACCACGCTCCTGAACCATTGCAGGCCCATTATCGTGAACTCGATCCGTTAAACGCGTTCAATGCCGGCGTTGGTAAAATGTCGACGGACAAGCGGTACAATGAACGTTGCTGCCGTCACGATTAGATGCTGTAGCATCCGCTTACAATTTTAGAATTGTCCTATTCAAGCGACGGACAGCGAATCGATTCCGGGCGTCTTCGTTGTTGACTGGCACTATCGTGTTCAGTGAGCGCAACGGGCGGATGGGTGACTGGTTCGCCTTTCCCGAGACTCTCGTGGTCGTGGCGAGTGCAATAGCTTCTCCGGTAACCTATGGAACCTCGCAAAGACTTATTGATGCTCGTCTTTGCGTGACGAGATGGCGACGTTACCTAGGCAGTACCGTTCTTAGACGGTCCAACCGAGACGATCTTAGTGGAATGGCCGAACCAACCAGCCACGGTCGACTTCTTACGTCGGCTGATCGGCACTCGAAGATCGTTGCTGAGTAAGCAATACCACTGCTGACCGTCTTTTACGATTTTGACGATGGCACGGCGTGCAACCCAATGCGCTCGGTGCACGCGCATGCCCTCCTCGCCCATCGCATCGGCCGCGTGCTGCAGCGATCCCAGAATCATGCAGTGGCCAAGATCGGTGTGCACATGCAGGTAATGCAAGTCCGAGGAGATGGCGAGCACGTTCGTCCCCAGCGACTCGGGTATCTCGTGCAGGAACTCGTTCCGAGCATCCGCGGCGTATTGGCCTGCCTCGTCCTTGGCAACATCGATAGGCCCATCACGTTTGCTGTCATCATCCGGTGTTTCTGGATCGAACAGCGTCGGCTTCGAGGTCAGGAACGGAAGGTTTATCGTCATCCATACGGCCAGCACTTGCGGCGCTGCCTCGACGAACTCGGCGACAACACCCTGCCACAATCCGCGTTGTTCGAAGCGATCTAACCAGTCACCGTCATCGACGAACTCCCATGACGCAGGCTGTACCAGTTCAATCAGGAAACTGAATGGCGCCATCAGGGCCACCCCGGCGAGACCGGAGATCAGCAGCGCCAACCACGCTGGCAACCGCTGCACGATTCTCGGCATGACAAACCAACTGGCCGCGTACAACGCGATGAGCGCAAGCCCAATGTGTGTTATCCAGAACAACGTTCGATCAAGGAAACCCAATCCTTGGCTAGCCTCCGGCTCCATGATGACGAAGATCGCGACGAGCGCCGTGCCAACCAACACGAGCGAACGGCCGAGCGACCAGAGCCCGAAAATCGTACCGTTGCTGACGCCGTTGTTCTGGTTCACTGTGTAAGGCCTCGCGGGACCGGTATCAGACTCACCAAGCGTACTCCACAATCAGCCCGATGAGGGGGAGCGAATCGCCATCGTCGCTGGCTTCTTCGCCCGTCAATAGGTTGAGCTCAGGCTGCTCGCCCGAGGGGCCACCGTAGGTATTGAGAACATCTAGGAAAAGGACCAGGTCAAGCGGTCCGAGCGACCTTCGATAATCGACGCGTACATCGAGTGAGTGAAACGCATCGGAACGCCCGACATTCGTGGCGGTGATTTCCCGGGAGAAGCGCCGCGGTAAGTTTGGTGCGAGAACGTCTTCGTTAACAATATAGCTATCGATCGGCAAACCGGAGCCGTAGCGCCAACGCGCCGCCACCTGCCAGCGATCGTTGATTTCCCAGCGACCGCCCAGCGACACAAAGTGTTCGCGATTGAAGTCCCAGTCATATGCGCCGAGGCCATCGTTGTCGTCGACTTGGAACCGGTTCCACGAATAGACGAAGTCGGCCGACCAGCCGCGGTCGAAACGCCGTTTCAATACAAAATCGACACCGGTATTTGTGCCCTCGCCAGCGTTGGCGATGCGCCCATTCGTTCGACTGTCTGGGACAAGAAGACTATCGAGCTGTTGGTAGTAGGCCTCGATCATCACGGTTAGGTTGTCACGCCACTGGTAGTTCAAACCGAGACCAACGTGCGCCAGTTCCTCGCTTTCGAGCGCGAAATTCTCAGGGTCAGACGCTCGCGCTAAATTGGTCGGTGCCTGGTAGAAAATTCCCGCGCTCGCCGACATCCGCAATCGTGGTGACAGCGTGTAGTTGAAGGCGAGACGGGGTGAGACGAGGTTCTCGTCCCCAAAACCGTTGCGGTCGTAACGAAGACCGGTACGCAGAGACGCGGCTCCCCAGTCAAATACTTGCTCACCGTAAACCGCGTAGTTGGTCTCGCTCGCGCTGTAGAGGGAATTGACGTCGTTAGGCTGGAGCACAATGTAGTCGGCGCCGAGCGGGCGTGGGTCGTCCGATTCGAAGACGTAGCGAATCCAGTCTTCGCGAAGGTCGGTCGAGTAGTCGAGATCGTTACTCGTAAGACGCAGTCCCGCGGTAAATACGCCTAAGCTGTTACCGATCGATAAATCACTGCGCCAACCGATCTCCGACTCCTTCTCGCGCACCGTGAGCAAACGTTCGCGCACCGGAATCTGTTCCGCGGGCGTCCCTGGCGGCACGAGATCTGGAAACGCCTCGCCCTCCGATGAGGTCTTATCGCTAGAGCGAAAATAGACGCGGTTTGTCCAGGTCCCATCGTCGCCGAAAAGATGCGTCCACGTGCCGCCGAACAATGCGAGATCCTGATCGACATCCAGCACCGAGACGTCCTCGATGCCTTCCTCCTCGTCCGCTCCGGCAAGCACGTTGGCAACATCGCGTGTATACGTTTCGGGCGCATAGATCGCACGAAACTCGAATTCATCGTTGTCGTCGATCTCGGTATGCGTCTTGAAAATGATATCGGTCATGACCGGTGAGCCGATATCGTCTTCGCCGATGGTCTCGAACAGTTGCCCGAAGTCGAAGCGACGCGCTTGCATGAACATCGTCGTGTCGTCACGAAGGCCACTTGGCCCTTCGTACAGAAACTCAAGGCCTGCGAGGTCAACGCGCATACTGCCAAC
>JBCDBO010000170.1:0-4587 GCA_039183535.1 Pseudomonadota bacterium
AAAACACGTTGTTCGATGACAAAGTCGTTTTGAATGCCGCGCTCTATCTAACGCAATGGTCCGATCAGCAGGTAAATCGCTTGGATCCGTTGGGCAGCCCGTTCACTGGAACAATCTCGGCGAATCTCGGTGATGCGACGATTTGGGGCGTTGAGGTCGAAAGCCTGTATCAAGCCACTGATTCGCTGAGTTTCGACGCCACGTTCGCTTATGTCGACGCGACCTATGACAGCGGAACGATTGACGAGGTGTTCTCAGCCGGTTTTGCGATCGGTGGGTTCCCGCCACCGTGTGATGACATCGTTTGCTCGACCACGGGCGATATCGGTGGCAACGACCTAGAGCGCTCGCCCGATCTGCAACTGTCACTCGGGGCGCAGTGGGAAGGCGAGATCGCGCCGGACGTCGAGCTGTTTGTTCGCCTCGACGGCAGTTGGCAGTCGGAATTTTTTGCCGATCCCATCAACGCCGCAGAGGCACCGTCTCGATTCCTCGCCAACGCGCGCATCGGCGTTGACTACAAGAACTACCGGGTCAGTCTCTGGGCGCGGAATTTGTTCGACGAGAAATACGTTGCCAACTCGCTGCAAATTATCCAGCCGTTTAGCAACAACATTCTCGGCACCTACTTCGGCGAGCGGCGGCTGTTCGGTTTGCAGCTAAGTGCAAGGTTCGGCGACAACTAGCGCACGACGGTCTTTCCCCGACCAACAACGGTCGCCGCACGGTGTGCGGCGGCCGTTTTGCGTTTGCTACGGCGCTATCTTGGCTGCTACCGCGATGCGGTAAACTTTGCCCATGACGCGCCCATCTCTGGCCAATATTGAAAACGCTTCGTTTCTCGCGTTTTTGGGGTTGGTAACGGCTGCTTTCTTGGTGCTCTTGGCCGGCTTTATCGAGCCGATCTTGTGGGCAACGATTTTGGCGTTGCTGTTTCGGGCGCCAAATGTTTTTTTTCGGCGTGCCTTTCGCGGCCGTCGTGGCTTAGCAGCACTTGTTACTCTGATTGTCATACTGCTGTTCGTCATTATCCCGTCGCTGCTGGTCGGCGCCGCGGTGGCCGACGAGGCAACGGCGATCCTCCGAGATATTCAGGCACGGGAGTTTGACCCTGGGGTTCTCGTCAGCTGGGTCGAGAACCGTTTACCGACCGTGCGCGAATTCCTGGATCAAGTTGGGATGGACCTTGGCGAAGTACGCAGCAGCTTGTCCAATTCGGCCGTGTCGATTAGTCAGTATTTGGCCTCACGTGTGCTGGTTATCGGACAAAACGCCGTGCGCACGTCCGTACTGCTGCTCATGATGCTGTATCTGTTGTTCTTTTTGCTGCGCGATGGCGAATCAATCGTTGCGGCAATTCTGGCAGCGCTGCCGCTTGGCGATGCACGGGAGGCGTTTCTGATCGACAAAATTGCGGAGGTGCTGCGGGCGACTGTTAAAGGCACGTTTGCCGTCGGTATCGTGCAAGGTACGCTCGGCGGTTTGGCGTTCGCCGTTCTCGGTATTCGGGCTGCCGTGTTGTGGGGCGTTGTGATGGCCGTGTTATCGATGCTGCCGATCATCGGTTCGGCGCTGATCTGGGTGCCGGCGGCGATCATACTGGCGAGTGACGGTCAGCTCGGTAAGGCGCTTGGGCTGGTTATCTTCGGCGCCATCGTCATCAGCTTTGTCGACAACCTGTTACGCCCATACTTGATCGGTCGCGACACGAAGATGCCCGATTACTTGGTGTTGCTGACAACGCTTGGTGGCATCGGGTTTTTCGGCCTGTCGGGCTTTGTGTTGGGGCCGGCCGTCGCTGCCGTGTTCCTCGCAAGCTGGGCGCTATTTCGCCGCGAGTTCAACGATCAAGCAAGCCAGGCAAAGAATGCCTAGTTTTGCGTTTCGCACTTAACGAACGTCGATAGAAAAGTCGTTTAGCTGGAATTGCCCAACGTGTGCCGCAACAACGCCAACGGCGCCGCGCCCGATCCGATCGTTGCCGATTCGCGATTTCTCCTGGCCATTGACGAGCAGCGCGATTTCGTTCCCGTACTCGCGCACGGTGAGCCGAACCGGTCCGTCGGCTAGATCGCCGATACCGAGCTTCATTTTCTCGTCCATGCTGCCGTTGTCAAAGTAGTGCAGGTTCACACTGCGGTCGCCGCCCAGCGTGAACATGAAGTATGACCGTGGTGCTTCCTCAAAGCCGTACAAGATGCCCACCAGTGAATCGGGCTCCCCGGCCACGACATCGACATTGACCGATACCTCTCGGCGCCCAGACTCATCGCCGGCCGGGTAGAGGTAGTAATACGTGATCGCGTACCGGGTCGCCGCGTTGTCGAATCGCCAGCCACCATTGCGGAGCGCGGCGACGGACCAGGTGTCATCGTTGCGTGGCTGAATAACATCGTCGAGTGGCCCCATGCCGCCCGCATAGGCAGTGGATGAGACAACCCCGATCGCAATTATCAGTCGGCGTGCCCATTTACCTGTATTCATCGGTTCACTCCCGTCGCTGGTATCGCTGTGAATGGCGCTTATCTACATACAGCGAAAAACGGCAATGAAATGGCTCAGTGCACCGCCTAGAGCCCGTGTCTATTTTGACGGCGCCGGGCCGAGCAGACGATTTGCGCTGGTTGGTACGGCTTCCAGCCAGCGCGTTGCCGGTACATCAAGATCGCCCGCGTAACGCAGGGACGTTTTGACGGAGCGGCTAAGTGCGGCGGCGAACAAGCGCGGGTAGTACGTTAATTGAAAACGGCAGAGCGGCAATCCGTCCTCGAGGGGACTGTCGTTGCTGAGGGATTCAATGAAACGGTCGAAGAAGGTCGCAACAGCGGCAGCGACAACGCCGTCATCGCGCAGGTTCTCGGATGGCTCAATCGACCACGTCGAATCGTCATGCAGCTGACACGTACCGACGAATTGCTCCTGCTTTTGAGCTGAGCGCCACTCGTCGGGAGAGATGAGGCTGAGTTGCCAAGCATCACCATCGGTGTACAAGTAGTAGTCTTTGTTGAACACTGGTTTGAACGGCATGCTGGCCGATAGAACCAGCAACGACGTAAAGTAATCGGCCATCACTTGCGGGCGCGGTTTGGCGACGACACCCCGCGGCGTGCTGTAGTCCCAGTCGCGCAGAAAAGCGATAACCCCTTTACCGTCCGGGTTGCGCTCCGTCACGGCGCCCACCGCACGGGTACCGGCGGTAGTCAAACCGCGACGCTTGTCATTGCTGGGTTCGTCGTTCATAGGTCGGATCGTCGTTTGCGCGGGGTAGTGTAGCGGCCCGGCACTGATTCGTGTGAGCCGGCGAGATACTATCGACTTAGACAGCACCATCCATAGGGCTTAACGAAGGTACTTGCAGTGACTGACTGCACCGGTAGGCGCCGTCGCCTACAACACCGGCTAGCTACGGCACTGGTCGCAATGCTGCTGGCAACGGTCGGGCACGGCGCCGGACTGGTCGTGAGCGATGTCGCGACCGGGTCCGAAGCGGCGTTCGCATCGCTTCGAGCCGGCGATGTTGTCGATAGCGCGCGCGTACGCGGCAGCGACGACTGGCAACGCCTCATCACGCCGTTTGATCTTGACGCGTTGCAAAGCGCTTGTGGCGAGGGCTGCGTCGTTGAACTTCGCGGTCAACGACAAAGTACGGCCACAACGTGGTACGTACGCGCCGGCGATTGGCTGTTGACGACCGAGCCCGTAATCGCACCGACCGACAACGCCGAGCGATCGGCCGACGTAATCGCTTGGGGCCTCAGCGAAGCGATAGCGAGGGCCGCCGCCATTGATGACTGGGATACGGTCAATCGTGAGATCGATTCATTGCGAACAGTGGCGGCGCCAACGGCGCGCCTGGCGGCGACGACGCGCTCAATCGGGAACTTAGCGGATGCGACCAACGGCGATGCGTTGCTGCAGCTACTGGCGTTGGCACTGTCCGATCTTGAGCGCGCTGATATTGATGCCGCTGTTCGTTGGCAGGCCGTGCATCAACTCGCGACGTACTTCGCTCGTCGCGGCGAGTTAGAGCAGGCGCTTGAGCACGTCGCTCGACTTGATGCATCACTAGCGTCCGTGTCGCTGTCATCACCGTTGATGGCGGATATTGAAACGCTGCGCGGTAGCATCGCGCGGTCGAGCGGTGATCTCGATGCAGCCAGAGAGTATTTTTACGCTGCCTTGGCCGTACTCGATCGTCTAGCGGGTCGCACTGCGGCGTCGCGATTTCATGCGCTTCGTGGTCTCGGCATCGTAACGACGATTCAGGGTGATTTTGCGGCTGCCGAACGGCACTCGATCGACGCGTTGCAACTTATACGATCGCTGCAGGATCAACGTTCTGAAGCACGGTTGCTGAATAACATCGGTATCTTGTACGTCCGCCGAGGTGATATGGGTCGCGCCGAGCATTACTACCAACAGGCCATGACGCTCAACAAAGCGTTCGGTGCGTGGTTGAGTTACAGCTACAACCTCGCCAACCTCGGCGATCTCGCCATTGCGCGCCAAGATCCAGAAACGGCGGCCGAGTTGTTCGCCACAGCGCGCGAGACGATTCTGCAGCAAGCGCCGGATGGCTCCGATGCG
>JBCDBO010000171.1:0-4548 GCA_039183535.1 Pseudomonadota bacterium
GGAGCATGGCTCGTTCTCAGTACCAGCCAATCGCTGCATTTCTATTTCTATTTTGAGCAGAGTTTATGGGACTCGATCCGCTGGAGCGTTCGCGACTGGCTCGTTTGGTATCTGATATTTGCCACTGTTTTCGCACTGTGTCGCCGATACAATTTGCTAACGCGTTTGTCTTTGCGCTCTATTGCTATCGTCGCGGGTATTGCGGTTGCTAGTGGCTTAGTACAGTCGCTCATTATCACTAGCCTCGATTTCATCGCCGGAACGGCAAGTCGGCCGTTCTTCGATGATTTTCTACACTTTTACAATAAGCGTTGGCTCCAACACCTTTTCATTTTCGGTTTTTTCTGGATGTTATTGCTGCGCTACTTTCATACCGATACCACTAGTGCCGACGTGCAAAAACCAGTCGCCGATACCGGAGACAAAGAAGTATTCGATAACTACATCGCGGTGGGCAGCGACTCAGCGACACTCCGCATCGTCGATAGTGGTGACGTGCACTGGATTAGTCCGGCCGACGTCCTGTTCGTCGAGTCTGTTGGTAACTACCTGTGTTATCACACACCAGATCGGCGCATTGTGGCACGGGGTACGCTCAAAGCGGTGCATCAATCGTTAGAACTTCGCCATTTTCTACGGACGAGCCGATCACACATCGTTAATCCCAAGTCTATTGTCAGGCGGAGGCGCTCTGGCCGGCACATTGAGTTGCTGCTGAGCGGCGGCCAGACGCTTAGGGTAGGCCCGAGTTACCGATCCGCTGTCGATGAACACTTAGCGGTAAAGTAACGCTTCGTCACAGACTGAGCGCGGTTCGTACCAAGCGGCTGTTGCCGGCGAATACGGTGACCTACTGTCGCTCCTCGACAATTCGCAGAGGAGTGGACATGCAGCGACGGACGTTTCTCGGGGCGATGGGCGCCGGCTTATGGTTGCCGCACAACACGGTATTTGGCGCTGACCGGCCACCAAAAGTACTGGTGCTAGGTGGTACTGGTTATTTTGGCCCGGTCTTGGTGCAGGAAATGCTGCGTCAGGGTATCGCGGTAACGTTGTTCAACCGCGGGAAGACCAATCCGCACCTGTTTCCTGACGTTCCGAAGATCCGTGGCGACCGTATGGTGGCGAATGCGGCGGGTCTCGCCGTATTACAGCGCAGTCGGGAGAGTTGGGACTGGGTCGTCGACACCTGGCAGGGCTCGTCCAAGTGCGTATCGGATACGGCGACCTTGCTGAAGCCGCGCACGACGCAATATCAATATGTGTCGACCGTTTCCGTGTATGACAAATGGGACACGTCCGGTATTACCGAGGACGCCGAACTGAACCCGCTGCCGGCCGACAGCGAACCACTCGATAGTCCGTATCGCTATGCCCTCCGAAAAACGTTCTCGGAGCGGGTTTTGCAGCAGCAGCTGCCTTCAAGTCATGCCGCGTTCCGTTCGCACGGTATGCGTGGGTACCCCACATCAAAACCGATCCATGAGCCTTACTGGCAGGTAAAGATCATGCGCGGCCGACACTTAGTCGTACCGGAGGGTATCGGTCACTACCAAGTCACTGACATGCTCAGCCTAGCCAAATTCATGATCCACTGCGGGCGGCAAGGTCACATGGGCGCATACAACGTGGCGTATTCGCCGTTCTTATTTCGCGACTTTATTGATCGGCTTGTCGCGCATCTATCTAGCGACGTAACGCTGCACTGGATTCCGCAGCAGTTCTTATTGGCGAAGGACATTAGACTGATGCGAAACACACCACCGGGCCGTTACCGTTTCAGCGTGACCAAAGCGCTTACGGACGGTCTCATCAATCGCTCCATCGAGGTTTTATGTGACGACCAACTGCGGGGCTATCGCGATCGACACCCCGACGATGACTTTACCTTCGGCCAACCGGGGACATCGCTGCTGAGCGAGGATGCGGAACGCACCGTGATTGAGCAGTGGAGTCGTGCTAGCGCTACGACCACTGGCTAGCCCTAGCCCCTGAGTCTATTCACCAACACTGGAGTGATAGCGGCTTTGGCGTTATGGCGCACCCTCTGTTGTTGCCGGCCGAACAATATACGGCTCACGTCGTTCCAGCGCCCACTGATTGATCGGCTCAATCTGCTGCTCAGTGATGTTGCGCAGCTCTGCCTCAAGCGCAACCCATTGCGCATTAAGATCCGTCTGCCGGATACGACTACCGCCTGTCACGGGGGCACCCGAATTGTCGATGGCATCCATCAGGTGGCGTACCTGACCGTCAAACATGTTCGGCCATGCATCTTCGTCTTCGAACGTCTCGAACTTGAGTTGGGTTATTTTCTGCTCCCACTCATTAATACTCGCGATGGCGTTCTCGCCCATCGTCTGTAAGTCCGCATCGTCGTGCAGCGTCATCAGGTTACCGATTTGCTCGCGAGCCGTGCGCGCGTCGTCGAGCTTTGTTAATGCACGGGTGAGCAATTGTTTTACATCGGCAAGGGTTTGCGACCACTCGGTAATCTGCGCGTCACTAGCGAATGAACGTGGGTCTTTCAGCACAGTGAATGAGGCTTCGCTCGTTGCATCGCCAAGTGTCAGCCGCGCCGTGTAGTTGCCGGGTGCGACGCTGGGGCCGTTATAGCCATCGTGCAGCAGTAGATTGTCGATACACGGTACGTCGTCAGAGTTGAGGTTCCAGCCCCATTTGTTGAAGCCTTGCGCGACCGGTGCATACTCATGTTTGATCGGCCGCCGTGGATCTTCGTTGCCTTTCTCGCAGCGCTCTTGCTCACCCTCTTCGCTGGACATGGTCCGGATGACCGAGCCACTGGCGTCGAGAATCTCAATCGTCAGCTCAGCATCGTCGTCAACCTCATCGCGGATCACGTAATACAGCGGCACGGCCGGTGACGGGTTTGCACCCTCGAATTTGCCGGGCCGACTGCGCGGTTTACCCATCGACCAGGTCGGCGGTGTGTACAGATGCAGCGCTTTGTCGGCGAGTTCGTCGGACGTTTGGCGTACCGCCCATAGGTCATCGAAAACCCAGAACGCGCGGCCTTGGGTTGCGATGGCAAGGCCATCCGTGCGGGCACGCAAATCGGTGATCGGTGCGGCGGGTAAATTTAAGTCGAACGCTTGCCACTCCCGCCCGTCATTGAATGAGATAAACAGCCCTTTTTCGGTGCCGGCGTACAAAAGACCCTCGACGACGGGGTCTTCGCGCACAACCCGGACGAATGCTTTTTCTGGCAAGCCTCGGTCGATACGTTTCCAGCTACCGCCGTGATTCGTCGTTTTGTAAATGTACGGCTTAAAGTCGTTGAGCTTATAGCCGGTGACAGCGACGTACGCCGTTCCCTCGCTGTGCGGTGACAGATCGATGGCATTAATCATCGCTTCGCCACGGTGTGGCGGCGATATGTCGGTCCAGTTCTCGCCGCCATCTCGGGTAATGTGCAGTAAGCCGTCATCGGCGCCTACCCAGATCGTGCCTTCTTCGTTGCCGCTTTCCGCGATTGCGAAGATCGTGTGATAGAACTCGGCGCCGACGTTCTCCGGCGTCAGCGGGCCGCCGTTACGCCCCATGTTTTCGGGCTTATTACGGGTAAGATCTGGACTCGCCTCGGTCCAGCTGAGACCGCGATCGCTACTTTTTAGTAAGAACTGCGTTCCGTAGTAGATCGTTGAACGGTCGTGCGGGCTCGTAATGACCGGTGGATTCCAGTTTGCGCGGTACTTCAGGTCTTTGGAGTCCATACCAAATACCCGCTCCGGATACGGCACGATGTAACGCGTTTTCTGGTTGGCGTGGTTGTACTCGGTCAGCGTGCCGTTGATCGTTGTTGCGTAGATCAGTGTTGGGTCGTCCGGGTCGAACGCGATGTGCGCGCTCTCGCCGCCGCCGACCGCGTAATAGTCATCCTCGCCGATGCCGCCATCCCACGCGGCGCTCGCAATCGATACCGTCGAGTTGTCTTGCTGCCCACCGTAAAGACGATATGGATTCTGGTTGTCGGTAATGAGTCGATAGAACTGCGCGGTCGGCTGGTTGTAGATTGAGCTCCAAGTCTCGCCGCCATCGAATGTAACTGTCGCACCCCCGTCGTTGGCATTGATGATGTTGTTGCCATCGGCTGGGTTAAACCACATGTCATGGTGATCGCCATGCGGCGCCGAGATCTGCTCCCAGTCTTCGCCACCATTTACCGACTTGTACAACGCCGTGTTTAAAGCCCAAACGGTGTCGGCATCGGTCGGGTCGACCGCGACGTGAATGTAGTACCAAGCCCGTGACCACAGCACGCGGTGGCCGTTGATCAGCTTCCAGTTCTCGCCATGATCGTCACTTCGCCACAGTCCACCCTGTCCCGGTTCCGCCTCGATTAGGGCGTACACCCGTGCTGGGTTATCGGCTGACACAGCAATACCGGATTTGCCGATCAGTTTGGGGAGCCCGCCTTCCAGTTGTTCCCACGAGTCGCCGCCGTCAACACTCTTATAGATACCGCCGCCGTTACCACCCGATTTGATGAACCACGGTTTCCGGCCGTGATGCCACATGCCCGCATAC
>JBCDBO010000172.1:0-4478 GCA_039183535.1 Pseudomonadota bacterium
CGCACGATCGGCCGACAGCCGTCCTGGATAGTGGCATCTGAGTACCGGCAAGTACCTGCGCAATGCGAGCGTACCGCCGCCGGACGTGTAAGTTGTTGACCTGCTCGACGGTGGTGATTGCGGCACGTCGATTGACATTGCCGCTGGCCGTAATTATTGGGTTCACTGCCGGTTGCGTGAGCAATGAGCCGCAACCGCGCGATCACTCAGACGAGCGAGCCGCACGGCTCGCTCGCGTGGACCCGGAACTTCGTGCTCCGCTAGTCACGCTGTTTCCCGACGGTATGCGGCCAGTGACCGCGGCGAACCTCGCGGTGTTTCGCAGCGCCAGTTCAGCATTCCAAGTGCCGGCATTGCCGTCACCAGCCGTGTCTACTCGGTATATCCGTGGGACGAATGGTGAGCCCGATGTACGCTTGTTCGTCATCGAGCCACCGGTGACCGGCGACGAAACTCGCGGCGCCGTCATTTTTATGCACGGCGGTGGTTATGTCCTCGGCGCGCCGGATAGCAACCTGGCTCGTTTGCAAACGATGGCGAACCAGCACGGCTGCGTCGTCGTTGCCCCGCAGTACCGGTTGGCGCCAGAAACACCGTTCCCCGGTGCACTCGAGGACAACTATGCGGCACTTAAATGGGTCCACACGCACGCGCCAATGCTACGTGTCGACCGCTCGAAGCTCATCGTTATGGGTGACAGTGCCGGTGGCGGTCATGCAGCCGCGTTAGCGATCGCTGCCCGCGAGCGCGGTGAAGTTCCTGTCGCGCTGCAAATACTCAGCTACCCAATGCTCGATGATCGCACCGGCGCCGATGCCAATGTGATCGCTAGCAAAGGCGGCTTACTGTGGGACGGCGCATCGAATCGGTTCGGGTGGAGCGCGTACCTCGGCCAACCGGCCGGTGGCGACTCCGCGCCGGTCGGTGCCGTGCCCGCACGGTCGGTCGACCTTAGCGACTTACCGCCCACCTGGATCGGCGTCGGCGACCTTGATCTTTTTGCCGAAGAAAACCTCGCGTACGCCAGCCGCTTAATCGCAGCCGGTGTGCCGACTGAAGTCGTGGTCGTTCCAGGCGCTTACCATGCATTTGACGTTATCGCGCCGAACGCCAGCGCATCGCAACGCTACACGGCCTCGTGGAACCGAGCGCTCGCTCGCGCACTAGGCAGCGATACAGACTAATCAGCAGCCACCATTCGTTTCACGAACGGTATGACTGGGCTGACTCACCCCAAATTGATGCCGGACGAGCGTGTCGTTTGGCACAGTTGCGCGAACTGGGATCGCGCCGCAAAGCCGCCGCGGCGCGCGTATCGATTGCTAGCAACACTGGGTGTCACAACGCTAGTTAGTCTGCTCGCCGTAGTCATTATCGCGGTCGAACCGACCGGTCCTGCATCAATCGCACGAGCGCTTTACAGCGTCATAATACTGGCTGTCGCAGGTGGCGTCGTTTACGCCGTAGGCCGAAGCCTCGCAGTTATCAGCGAACTGTGGCAATCGGACCAACCGCGTTCACCGGCCGAGTACTGGCTAACCGATCGTCGTTTGATTTGCATCACGGGCTGTCCACCAACGACGACGGTGCGCGTTGTGACGCGCAATGCCGACTTACTCGTGCTGACAACAACGCCGAACGGTGCGGTGACCGATGTCGTTGTCTGGTTTTGGATCGACGACAACCGCGATGACGATAGGATAGTAACGCTGCATGCACTTACCGACGCACGACGGGCCGAGCGTGCCCTGCTGCAGGTATTTGGTGTCCCTGCGGGGCCGCGATATCCCTAGTGCACAGTTTATCTGCGGCCGATACGAATCGATCGGCGAGGCTGGCAATATCTCAGCCAAGGTAAGCGCATCCAATCCAGCATCGACGATGAACGCGGTGCACTTTAGCCCAAGACGGCCGGCATTTAGTCAGTGGACCGTAACAGGCGCGATTTTTACCGGGCTGGATGCTCGCAACACCGGTAACAACGACGCGTCGCTTTAATGCTCGGCCTTCTCCGCCGGAACGGACGAGCGCGTGCTCGAGAATGGCAAGGCAAGACACCACCACAGCGAACCGGTACGCGCTTTGGCGTACTGACTAAGACCGATCTGCATCGCGGCATGACCGTCGCGCGGTTGCGCGACGTAGGTACCGAACAAGCGGTCCCACCACGACAGGAAAAAGCCGAAGTTACTGTCGGTCTCCGAGCGATGTACGGCGTGGTGTACGCGATGCATATCCGGTGTAACGATGACTCGACGCAGCCATTGATCAAGTCCGACACGCAGTCGAACGTTACCGTGGTTAAACAATGCGGCTGCGTTCAACAAAATTTCAAACAGGATCACGGCGGCAACCGGCACACCGAGCGCAACGACGACGAGACACTTATAGAGCATCGACAGGACGATCTCGAACGGATGAAAGCGCACGCCGGTGGTAACGTCGAACGTCCGATCGGCATGGTGGACTTGATGTAAGCGCCACAACACGGGTACGCGATGCATCGCAATGTGCTGTGCGTAGATGGCGAGGTCCATCAAAATGACGGCGACGGCCATCGTTACGCTGGTCGGCAAGGCGATGGCACTCAGCAAGCCCCAGCCGTTGCGCTCGGCAATGACAGCGGCACCGGCAGCAGCGACCGGCACAAACAGGCGCAAGGCCAACGAGTCGATGACCACGAGGCCTAGGTTGGTCGCTGCCCGCCGCCAGAATGACTCACGGGATTCTCGTCGTGGCCAACGGCGCTCCAACAACAGCATAACGACCAAAACGCTAAGGGCCACGCCAACACGCCAGAGCATTTCTGAGTTTTGCAGCATCGAGCGTAACCTGCGCGACAGAACGATACGGTGCTTAATACGCATTGATGATGCGTCGGGTGGCGCCGTAACGCCAGCTGCATGGCTTCGACGCAGCCTAACGGCAGCTGCGCCCGCGCGCTGCTTACAGATCAGCGCCGTATAGGTCGGCCGCTGCGGCTGGTGTCACGTAGCCATCGACGACGTCTTGCTTAATGGCAGCGACCGCACGATCGCGAACGTCGCCGTAACCGCCTCCACCGCCGGTTTGCGAAAGAATTCGGGTGCCTTTTTTTACCGGCACGTCACTGATCTTCAAGTATTCCTCGCGCCGGCCGTCTGGGTGCTCAACGATGACCGTCGGTGCCTTCCCGCCTTGACCACCGCAAACGCCCCAGGCCGTGGTTACCGAACGCTCGAACCACAAGTACAGACTGGAATCGGTTTCGATTAGGTATTCGCGGTAGGTTCCGTTGCCGCCACGATATTCGCCAGGGCCGCCAGAATCTGGGCGAATACCGTAACTTAAAATCCGAATCGGGTATTTACTTTCGAACACCTCGACGGGAAGGTCTTTGAAACTACCGTTGACGTTGTTGATCAGTGAGCTTTCACCATCACCCCCAGCGAACGCGCCCCACCCACCGGTCGTCGGCTCCATCATCAGAAAATACTGATCGTCGAAGCGCGGATCGTTGCCGGCGACAGTGATCACCATCGAATCGCCGTAGTGGGCGCCGGCAGCAGCATTAGGCATTGCCGGCGCAAGCGCCTTGATGACCAAATCAATCAAAAGGCCAAGCGAAGAAAAATACCAACCGCACGCGGCCGGCTCCTCGGCCGAAAAAATAGTACGCGGCGGTGCGGTAACGGTGAGCGGGCGAAAAGATCCACCATTCGGCGACACGCCGGAGCAGATCAACAGTTTGTAAGCGACCCGGGCCGCCGCTACGGTTTGAGTAATCCCACAATTCACAGGGCCACGGGCTTGCGGCGATGATCCTGTTAAGTCCATTGTCATCGAGTCGCCCGCCACGGTAATTGTCAGCTTGACCGGCAACGGGTCGCTGCCGAGACCATCATTGTCGAGAAAACCGTCGGAGGTGTATTCGCCGTCCGGCAATGCCGCAACGGCAGCGCGCTCGCTCCGCTCCGTTTGCGCGAATATCGCCTCTTTTGCCGCATCGATCGTCTCTGCACCGAATCGATCAAACAGCGCTTGCAACCGTTGCTCGCCGGTCTTAGCTGCCGCCACTTGCGCATTGAAATCACCGACTGTTGACTCACCAAAGCGGCTGTTCCGACGCAATAGATCGATCACATCGAGTCGCGGCACACCGCGCTCGTACATACGGGTCGGCCCCCAGCGGACACCCTCTTGGTAAATCTCATAGGAGTTGACCGGCGTACCCGGGCTCATTGCACCGACGTCGAGCCAATGCGCGCGTGATGCAGCGAAACCGACCCGTGCACCCTTCCAGAAGATCGGCATGATTACGGTTGCATCATTCAGATGCGTCCCAGTCATGTACGAATCATTCATGTAAAAGATGTCGCCTTCTTGGAAGTAGTCCCAACCGTGCGCTTCGGCAATAAGCTTGACGCAAATTTCGAGATTGCCAAGAAACAGCGGTAGACCGAGCGACTGGCCAAGCACTTCGCCATCGGCATCGATCA
>JBCDBO010000173.1:0-4444 GCA_039183535.1 Pseudomonadota bacterium
CGGCGATTGCAACCGCGCAGTCCATACCTGGGATTGTCGCCGGTCGTGCACGAAGTGCCGCGCTGGACCGGATGCGTACGACCTGCACAACGGTGGTATTTGCAACGGTCTGTGTCGATGACGTTGTTAATGAGAACTCGATTGCCGATAGCGTTGCCGCATCGGCGCGCGCTCAAGCGACGACCAACATTGCACCGCACGTCGCCGCCATGCAAACGCTGAAAGCGCGAGCGCTCGAAGACGACGACGAGGCGCTACGCGAGGCACTTCGGGCCGCATTGGCGGAGGCGTACGACCAACGGCGGTACTCGCGTCGAATCCGGATTACGCGTCTGATTCAGGCCGGGCCGTTCAACACAACGCTGACGATGTACGATGAAACCTACACACGCGACATCTTGAGCAGCGGCGATGCGGCCGCGGTGGCCGAGGCACGCGATAACGCACCGCAGATCCAGGTTACCAGCGATCGCCGAATCGCGGCGCAAGACGTGGTAGACAGCCTGCCCATTCGAGAGAACGTCGAGCAAACCAAAGCCGATGTCGACGACGGTACCCAAACGTTGCCGATCCCCTCGGGCTTCGGGTACACCGCGAGCGGTCTTAATTACACGGCGTTTGTTACCGTCGATGGGCAAGACGTTGCGACCGAGTTGAATGTGCTCAGTCCCGAAGAGGCCCTCGAGGCTGGGGCGGACGCGGTGGCAGAGCTGCTGTTGGACGACTAAGGCACCGGCCGATCACCCGCTCGCATCGAATCGGTGCGGGCGGGTGATGGAGCGTCGCCGGTACTTAGCGGGTATACGCCCCGTTGTTGTCGCCGCGACTGATAGACTGGCGTTATGGGGAAGAGCGGCGACATAACGCAACTGCTGAACCGCTGGATCGGTGGGGACAGCGCCGCGGGCGATGCGTTAGCGCCGTTGGTTTACGATGAGCTCCGGCGCCGCGCCGGACGTGTGTTCGCCGGTGAATGCGTGGGGCACACTCTTCAGCCTACGGCATTGGTGAACGAAGCCTTCGCCGCGCTCGTACGGGTCGACATCACGTGGCAGGATCGCGCCCACTTTTTTGCCTTGGCGGCGCGCATGATGCGGCGTCTGCTCGTGAATCATGCGAACGCCAAACTCGCGGACAAGCGTGGTGGCGGTGTGCTGAAAGTCACCCTAGACCCAGCAGCCGTGACTAGCGATGACCTGTCGGCGGAGTTGGTGCGATTGAACGATGCTCTGCAAGCGCTCGCGGACATCGACGAGCGAAAAGCAGAGTTGATCGAGCTGCAGTACTTTGGCGGGCTAACGTTTGCAGAGATGGAGCAAGTGACTGGGATGTCGTCTAGCTCGCTCGACCGCCATCTGCGCATGGCCCGTGCATGGCTGAAGGACGCATTGACGAAGACGTAGGGTAGGGTTCCTTACGCCCGATGAAATCGATGGTAAGCGTTCCTAAAACGATTCAATGCTGCATTGGGCAAGTTGCCGAACGAATCTTGCTAAGAGGGTTATGAGCACTACTGACTGGCGAATACTGGAACAAGCCTTCGAGGAGGCGCTGCGACGTGAGGGCACTGAGCGAGAGACGTTTGTTGCAGCGTTTGTCAGTGAGCATCCGCACCTTGCTGGGCAGCTAGCTGATCTGTTGCGCGCCGATGCGCAGCACAACGAGGCGCTCGAGGCGCCGATTCGTGCCGCCGCGGACTCGTTTGCCGAGACAGCGGACGATGTCTGGATCGGTCGACGACTCGGTGTGTGGCAAATCGAGAAACGCATCGCAGCGGGCGGCATGGGTGCCGTGTTCTTGGCACAGCGCGCCGACAGCGAGTACGTTCAAAACGTTGCGCTGAAAATCATGACCGGTCAACTGCTGGCGCCGGACGCGATTTCGCGATTTCGGGCCGAGCGCCAAATCCTCGCGAGTTTGCAACACCCCAACATCGCATCGCTGATCGACGGCGGCTCCACCGAGGAGCAGCTGCCCTACATCGTTATGGAGTTCATCGAGGGTCGACCCATCGACGCGTATTGCGACGCTGAGCAGCTCGATCTTCGCGGTCGGTTGCGACTGTTTCAGAAAACCTGCGATGCACTCGACTACGCACATCGTAATTTGATCGTTCATCGCGACATCAAACCCGGCAACATCTTGGTGGACGCCAGTGGTGAGCCTAAGCTGCTGGATTTCGGCATCGCGAAGCTGCTTGACGCGGGCAGCTACGATATGACGCAAGCATTAACTCGCGCCGACGCGCGGGCCATGACACTGAGCTACGCGAGCCCGGAGCATGTCCGTGGTCAACCCGTCTCTATTGCCTCCGATGTGTACTCACTCGGCGTGCTGCTGTACCGGCTGTTGACCGGCCGCTCGCCGTACCGTGGCAGTACAGACTCGCAACGCAGTATCGAAAGCGCCATTCTTGAGACAGACCCCGAACGGCCCAGTGTCGCGGTAACGGGCCAGAGTGATGGTGCCCTGCCGTCGGCTGCGCAGGTGCAACGAATGTTGGTCGGTGATCTCGATAACATTGTGCTGAAAGCGTTGCAGAAAGAACCTGAGCGCCGCTACGTGACGGCCGCGGCGTTTCGGGCGGACATCGAGCGCTACCTAACCGATCGACCCGTGCAAGCGCGCCCAGCGTCGATCGGCTACCGAACCCGCAAATTCGTGCGCCGCAATATGTTGGCGTTGACCACGGCCACGGTGTTTGCCGCGACGGTGATCGGTTTGGTGGTGTTTTACACCAGCCAGCTGACCATCGAGCGCGATGCCGCTACGTTGCAG
Source organism: Pseudomonadota bacterium (assembly GCA_039183535.1). Classification (GTDB taxonomy): domain Bacteria; phylum Pseudomonadota; class Gammaproteobacteria; order Steroidobacterales; family Woeseiaceae; genus JBCAXA01. The sequence goes on from JBCDBO010000173.1 coordinate 2,779, forward strand.
GCGGAGCGCTCAGACGAGATTGCCGCGTTTCTAACGAGTTTATTCGACAACGCATCACCGCACACGGCTAAAGGGCAGCGCATCACCGCCATCGAGCTGCTGGAGCAGGGCTTCGAACGCATTGAATCGCTCGATGTCAGGCCGGTACTGCAGGCGGATCTCATGCAGACCATTGCCAGCAATATGACCGCCTTGGGGCAACAGCAGCGAGCAATACCGATGCTTGAGCGCGCACTCGAGATCCTGAAAGGGGTTCCTGAGGCAGATGACCAGGCGTTTCTTAATGTCTACGACAGCCTCTCGGAAGCGCATCGTCAGTTAGAGGATTTGGACGAGGCGTTAGCCTATCGGCAACAAGCGTTGGCGCTCGCAACGGCACTGTACGGACCCGATGATGAGCGCGTGGCCTTTCTTACGATGCGCGTCGGCGTGACGCTGTTCGAGATGAAGCACGTGGATGAAGCGTTGGCGCTCGAAGAACAGGCACTGGCGACGCTCGATCGCATCGGTCTCGGGGAATCGTCATCTGCCATCGATGCGCGTGGCAACTACGCCAACTCGCTGGAGTCTGCTGGCCGGCTTCTCGAAGCCGAAGCGATGCATCGAGAAACGGTGGCGCTGTCGGAGCGAGTCGACGGCGAGTTGGCACCGAATACGCTCATCCGGATAGCGAACCTCGCGGGCACGCTCGTTCAACTCGGCAAATTACGTGAGGCCGAGGCCTTCGTTGACGTAGCTATGGAACGCGGGGAGAAAGTCTGGCCGCCGGGTTATGACCAGTTCGCGTTTTTCTACTATCGGAAATGCACGATCGATAAACGCCTTGGCGACTTCGCAAACGCGATCGATGCCTGTACACGGTCAATCGACATCGCTCGATCTAGCCTCGGCGAAGAGAGTCCGTTCTACGCGAGACGGGTACGAAATCTCGGTTCATTGCTCGGTATCCTGCGCGACTTTGAGGCGGCCGAAGCCTATTACGACCAGTCAGCGGCCGTGGTTGAACCTGTGCTTGGGTCTGACAGTCGGGCCATGCGAATTATCAACGTACGGCGCGGCGAAACGGCGTTACACGCCGGCGACTACGCCACCGCCGAGGCGCTCGTCCGCTCGGCGTTGGCAACGCCGGACGGAATGGGGATCCGGGATATCTTGGCCGCGCAAACGTGGTTGGCATCGGTGCTTAGCAAAACCGATCGAACCGCTGAGGCAACGACGCGTTTCAATGAGATCCTCGACAGAGCCGAAGCGACATTCAGCGATCGGCCGGTTCTCCTACCCATATTGAGTGCAGCAACGTCCCACTTTCGTACCACCGGCGATCTGGATCGTGCCTTGGTATTGGGGGCACGAGCGGAACGATTGATCGATTCAATCGGAGAACCGATAACGTGGCTCGGTGCTATTGCGCTGGGCGAGTACGGCCTTGCGCTTCGAGATCGCGGTGACAACGAATCGGAGGCTATTCTTGAGATCGCCCTCGGCGTATTGATGCCGCTGTTCGGGGATTCAGATCCGCGAGTTCAACGTTTAACGCCGCTGGACCGTCAGGACTAAACAACACAGACCTGTTCCGCACTTGAGACGAGTAAAGCGCTGCAGACACAGGTCCGCAAATACGGGGCAGAGCGGCCCCTATCGTTGTTAGCGATACAGAGCGAGTCGC
>JBCDBO010000174.1:0-4435 GCA_039183535.1 Pseudomonadota bacterium
GGCCGACCTTCACTCGCCAACTGCTCGGCAAAGGCGGCAAACCCAGAGATGCCGTTATCGACCAAGGGATTGTGTTGAATGTAACGATCCGCTGAAACAAAGTCGGTAGCGCGGTCGAAATTCCCACCTATTAGGACCTCGTCTGCAAACTTCGCGACGATGGACTTATTGGACGCCGTCTCACTGAGATCGGCCACCTCTGTAGGTCCGTCGATTTGCGAGTGGCCGGAGACGGTCGTCTCAACAACTGGGCCGATCACGTCCCAATGCTCGATGATTCGATCGTTGGCATCGGTATCGAAAAGGTCGGTTGTTATCCACTTATCCCGGCCACCGTTCAGTTCCTGATACGCCTGGACGAAGACGTATTGACCATCTTCGAAGCCGCGCACGATACGAATATCGCGCACTGGATTGCGCGCTATAAACGGCTCGAAGAACGCCAGAAAGCCCGCAACGCCGTCCGCGACTCCGGTGCTGTGCTGGGTGTAGCGATCACCGGTGTATTTTTTAACGGCTTCCTCGGCGTTGCCGTCACGTATCCCTTCCAGGTAAAGGGCTTTCGCATTATCGAGTTTCTTACCCATTCGTTCGCTAGTTGTCTGCATAAGCCGAAGATACGGCATAGCTGTCTTCAAGCCACGTCCATCGTTTAACTTGGCCGTCTACGACATGGACCCGAACCGCCCAGTTCATTGTGCCTGTACTCTTCCCTGAATTTTTGGCGTCCGCGCTCATCGTGCCCATAAACGCGGCTTGATCGCCGTTGACGAAGCGGTAATCCGTGGTCCAGCCGGTAACAGCAAGTCCAGCGCCGAACTTCGGTAAAAACTCGTTCAGCACGAGATCTTTACCTTCCCAGGTGCCGATCCAAGGCACGCTACTATCGCCTTCGTTGTGCCAGACAAAATCATCCGTCATTAAGCTGCTCAGCGTTTCCATATCGCCACTACCAGCGGCACCGAGGAATTTCTCGGCGACAGCAAGTGTGGTCTCGCCTTCCTCGTGTGTATCGGCCGCTGCGTCTCGAACAATCTGGCTGGAATCGCTCGCCGGTTGGCAGCCCGTTACTAAGATGGTGGCAAGGACTGTTGCGCTAATCACAACGTTTTTCATCGGTCACTCCTGATGCTTTAAGCATCGCAGATTCAGGTTCTGTGCATTGCCGGGTGCGATCACGCATTGCCGCAATGTCGGTAAGGATGAAATTCTGTCGTCTTCCTTTAATGACTAAAACAGTTATATATTCATTTGAATCATGAGAGATATTGATTATTTTGCGCTAGACGGTAGCTCCCTCAGGACGTTTATCGCGGTGCTGGAGGAGGGATCGGTATCGCGCGCTGCGAATCGGCTTGGGGTCACGCAGTCAGCGGTTAGCCATACGCTTGCGAAGCTGCGCGAAATCATGGGTGATCCGCTTTTCGTTCGTCGTGGCAGAGGCGTCGCGCCAACCGAGCGTGCCTGGGCGATGCAAACGTCGGTTCAGGCAGTGCTGGATGGTTTGCAGGGACTGACCCACGGCCGCGTATTCGAGCCGCGCGACGAAGTACTTGAATTCAGCATCGCGGCCAATGATTACCAACGCCAATTGTTGTTTCCGGCGTTTTTCAGGCAAGCCAAAGACGACGATATTGACGTGCGATTGCACTTTGTGGAGTCCGGGGTTCCGGCCGCTGGTTTATTAAATAGCGGCAAATGCCAGCTCATCGTGACACCGTTCCCCCCAGACGGGCCAGCGTTGATACAACAGCGTCTGTTTCAAGATGAGCCTGTATGCTACTTCGATCCAAACAGACGAAACGCACCAAAATCTTGGTCAGAATTTGCGACGAGCGATCGCGTGGACGTTCGGTTCAGAGATGGTCGCAGCGCCATTGCTGTCCTGCCGGCATCACGGGTAAAACGAGCGAAGCCGCCGATCTGCACGGTTCCCACCTTTAGTGGTTTGGCCGAATTCGTTGTTGGCACCCAAGCCATTACTGTTCAGGGGCAATTTTTGGCGCGAGGGTTACTTCGTGATCTCGCGATGGCGCCGCTGCCATTTCCCGTAAAAAAGTTCGCGATGTATCTCGTTTGGCATCAGCGCGATCATACCGATCCCGCGCATCAGTGGTTAAGGCGTCGAATTCTCGATGTCGTGCAAACGGATCCGACATTCAGGAAAACGACGTAACGGCTATACGGTATTTCGCGGACCGAGTAGACCACTAAGTTCAGGTCGAGCCTTTGTTAGTCGTTGTTCCCAAGGCGGATAGTCGCTATAGCGCTGCCTGAGGAAATTTACAAAAATCCGAATCTTCATCGGTACATACGGCGTTCGGCGGAAATAGGCGGACAGTGTTAACTTGTTAACCCGTAACTCCGATAACACAGGCACAAGGTCGCCAGCAGCGAGTTCCTTCTCAATGAAGAACACGGGCATCAGTGCCATACAGTCGCCCCACATGACGGCGGCGTGCAGTTGCCACACCGTATTCGTCAGGATAATGGGCGAGAACGGTGCGTGGACAGTGCGATTGCCGTCGTAGAAATCGATGGCCGACATCGGCTGGACGTGATTGTTGTGCGCAAATCGATGGTCCATCAAGTCTTTCGGACTTTTCGGCTCACCGTGGCGTTCGATGTAACTCGGTGTCGCAACAATCATTCGCCGAATAGGGAATATCTGTAGTTCTTCAACTATTTCACTTTTCGGTGCGGTTGGTTGCAAGCAGACATCAAAGCCTTCTTGCACCGGGTCGCAGATCCGGTCGTGCTGCTGTAACTCGATGTTGAGATTCGGGTGCTCCATTTGGAATTCGCACAAGTCCCGCGCTAAATAGGCTGAGGTTATTGATGAGATGCAACTCACTCGGAATGTGCCGCTGAGCCCCCACTCTACCGAGCTGACTGCGGATTTCGCTTCGTCCAAATCGGCCAACACACGGACACAGCGTTCGTACAGCGCGCTGCCGGTATCGGTAATGCTGAGCCGGCGAGTTGAGCGTTGCAGCAACTCTAGCTGCAGGTGTTCTTCGAGTTGGTTCACCCGTTTGGTGATGACCGATTTCGTCGTGCCCATCTGCCTCGCGGCTTCGGCGAAACTGCCCACCTCAACCACTTTGACGAAAGCGCGAAGGCTGTTTAGCTCGTTCATCATTCCCCCGTCGAGCGCGTAATGCGAACAATATGGTTCCAAAATAGCTCATTAACATTCTTTTCGCACTCAATTATCGTCAGAGCGTGAAGTAATGCTGCTAAGTCGGCCTTCGGCCAGCGGCGTTACTCGCTAAACCACCGACAACGGTGGAACACAAATCCGGGGGGATTAACCAGTGAGTGACAAGAACGCAATTCGCGCCGCAGTTGTTTGCGCGCTCTATGCAACGTCCAGCGCCGCCATGGCGCAAGGCGTTATCGATGAGATAACCGTTACCGCGACAAAGCGGGCCGAGAACATCCAAGATGTACCGGTCTCCGTTGCTGCGGTCTCTGCCGAGCAAATGCAACGGATGGGTCTGATGGATATCGAGGACCTGTCGATTTTGGTACCCAACTTCGAGATCAATAGTGGTTCGATCCTACCGAACCTCTATATACGAGGGCTCGGTGGCGGCACAGCGCATTCGATTGAGCAGTCGACCGGCCGCTTCGTCGATGAGGTCTATATCAGTCGGGCGGCAATAAATTTTCACCCGTTCTTGGATATTTCTGGTGTCGAGGTTTTGCGAGGTCCGCAAGGCACGCTGTTTGGTAAGAACACAGCCGCGGGGGCGTTGATTATCCGTACCGCCGATCCGACCGAGGCGTTGGAATATGGCTTCGACGTATCGACCAGCCAGTTCAGTACCACGGGCGGGCAAAGCGAAGTCAGCGGTTTTGTGTCCGGTCCTTTAAGCGAGAACGTTAGCGCGCGTTTCGCTGCCATCTATCGTGACTATGACGGTTTCTACATCAATACCTTCGGCGGTTTGGGACCCGACGGCCCGCAGCGCGAGGACACTGGCGCACGCGTCAAACTTCGCTGGGATGTCTCCGACAAGTTGGTCGTAAACTTCAAAGCCGAGCATATGGAATTCGACACGTTCGGCGCCGATACCGCGGAGATCAGCGATCTCGCCGGCGGACCTGGACCGTGGCAAGGACTGGCCATCAACTCAGGCGTCGATCCGGTACTCGCAGCAACCGTCAATTCAGAACTGGATTGGCGAATACACCTCAACTGCGGCGAGGCACAGTCGGCACCGGGGCCGCAAGCGGGTCAGTCGATCGGCGCATTCTGCCCACAGCGGGATCAAGACACGCAAAATTTCTCGGTCGATCTTGAGTACGAACTCGATGCCGGCACGTTTAAGTCGGTCACGGCGTACCAGCAATACGACTACGTCCACCAATTCCATGGGGCGGATCAGGGTGCCGTGAATCTTTTCCGAGCACGGCGGGCCGAGCAATA
>JBCDBO010000175.1:0-4382 GCA_039183535.1 Pseudomonadota bacterium
ACTACGCGTCGGATGACGAGTTGCAGCTCGAATCGACATCGCTAGCGGTGCTCGAAGGTACCCGCGAACGTCGCCGGGTCGAGCGTGACCAGGCGCGCGTCGATCTCAGTCGTACACGAATCGTTGCGCCGTTTGACGGCGTTGTCGAGTCACGGGCAGCGCAGCTCGGTAACTACGTCGCACCGGGTACTGCGTTATTAACCGTTGTGCAACGTGACGACCGGCAAATCGTCGCCACATTACACAGCGATCTAGTGACCAGTCTGACGAACGAACCGGAAAAGTTACGCTTTGTCGGGCCTGATGGCGAAAGCCCCGCTGCCATCGAACGACTGTCACCGGTGGTCGATCCGACGAGCCGGACCCAGAGTGTTCGGTTACGTTTCGTCGCGCGGCCGCAGCGCATCGGTGCGATCGGCGAGCTGCGTTGGCAATCCGGCACCGGCCTGTTGCCGGCAGACTACGTTATGCTGCGCGACGGCGTGCTCGGCGTCTTCATTGCCGACGGCGATACGGCGCGCTTCGTAGCGCTACCGGCGGCCCAACCGGGTCGGCCCGCACAACACGGTCTCGCACCGGATACCGTCGTCATCGTAAACGGCAGACAAAGACTGAACGACGGTGATTTGATTCGCGAAGGCGATCCGTAGTGTTTTTTCGCGAGCTTTTGACCAATCACCCGTTGGTCAACGTCTTGTTCGCCGTCGTTTTGATCATGGGCGGTTTGTCGTACGCATCGATGCCGCGCGAACAAGACCCCGAGATCAGCTTTAATTGGGTCATCATTCAGGTCCCCTTGCCGGGAGCCTCGGCGGAGGACGTCGAAGACCTGGTCGCATCGCCCATCGAAGATGCGTTACGGCAAATTCAAGACGTAAAAATGGTTACCAGTAACTCGCGCGAAGGACGCGCCGATTTTCTGGTGCGCTTCTTTGACCTTTCCGACCGCGAGTTCGACAAGCGCTTGGCTGATCTTCGGCGGGAGGTGCAGAACAAAGCGAACGACGAATTGCCGGACGACGCCGAAGACCCGGACATACGGGAAATCTCAACGTCCAATGGATTCCCGACCGTTCTCGTCGTCGTCCGCGGCAAAGCACGCGATGAAGCGTTACGCCGCGAGGCTCGCTATGTGCGCGATGCGCTGGAGCGCATCGCCGGGGTCGACAAAGTCGATGCGCTGGGTCTGTCTGAGCCCGAGCTCATCGTCGAGTTAGAACCTCGCCGCCTGGCCCGCTACGGTATTGCTGCCACTGACGTCGCCGACAGTCTCAGCCGCGCATTTCGCAATTCATCGACGGGGATCGCGGCCGTCGAGGGCGAGGAGTGGTTGGTCCGTATCGATAACACCAGCGACCGACCGGAAGAGCTTGCGCAGTACCCGATTGCCAGCGCACAAAACCCAAGCCTACAAGTACCGCTTGGCGACATTGCGCGTGTCTACCGCGCTACCGAAGACCCTTTCCAATTGGTGAGCTCCGACGGACTGCCGGCGATTTCGATGTCGGTATCGAAAGTCGCTTATACCAATACCATCGACTTGGTCGATCGCATCAAGGACTATGTTAGCGAGCGCAATGAGCTGATCGACGATCAAGGCTTCGAGATCATTATTGCCGACGATCAGACGATTCCAACCCGCAACGCGCTGCGCACCATGCAGACGAATGCCTTGCTGGGCCTCGCACTGGTGCTGCTCGTTACGTGGCTATTTTTGGGCATCAAGATTGCCGTGATGGTGACGCTCGGTCTGACCTTCTCGATCGCGGGGACGTTCTGGTTACTGGCCGCGACGGGCAATACGCTGAACGTCGCCGTGTTGCTCGGCATTGTCATCGTGCTAGGCATGTTGGTTGATGATGCCGTGGTCGTCGTTGAATCTATTTACTACCGACTGCAACGCGGGTACGACGCATTGAGCGCATCGCTCGATGCACTGCGTGAGGTTGCGCGACCGGTCACCTCTGCCGTGTCTACGACGATCGCGGCGTTTTTGCCGCTTATGCTGATGCCAGGCATCATCGGCAAGTTTCTCACCGTTGTGCCATTGGTGGTTACGGTCGGCCTCCTGGTCAGTTTGGTCGAAGCGTTTTGGATATTACCAGCCCACATCATTGCGTTCGATCGGCCGGTTGCGGCAACCGCAAGCGCCAAGCAAACGGGTCGTGTCGCCAACACATTGCGGAACCGCATGACGCAGCGGATTCGCCTGGCCTATACGCGCCTCCTCGTCAAAGTCATACGCAAACCATTGCCCTACATGATGGTCGGCGTCTTGGCCATTGCAGGATCCGTCTACGCCGCCGGCAAACTGAAATATGATTTTTTCGCCGCTGATCCGTTTCGTATTTTCTACGTCAGTCTAACGATGGATCCTGGGGCCGGTTTGGAAGATACGCTCGCCGCCGCACAACAAATAGAAGCTCGTATCGAGCCGCAGATCAGCGCGGCCGAAACGCGCGCCATTAACGTTTTGGCGGGTGTGCAGTTCAACGAGATTGAGATGTTAATCGGCGACCAGTACGCGCAGATCCAGGTCTCGTTGATGCCGAAAACACCGGATAACCGCAGTGTCGCCGAGATCATCGATACCGTTCGCGCTGACGTCTTAGCGACGCCGATCAACGGTCGCGTCTCGTTTTTAGCATTGAGCGGCGGCCCACCGACCGAGCGTCCCATTAATGTGAAGATGCGCGGCGATAATCTGACCGAGTTACGCGCCGCGACCGACGAGATGATCAAACGCATCGCCGCGCTAGACGGCGCAACGGATGTCATTGACGATGAAGCGCCGGGTCGGCGGGAGCTCGTACTCGACATCAATGAGCGCGCCGTTCGCGATGCCGGTATCGACCCAGGCGCAATCAGTCGCTTGTTACGGCTGCACATGGACGGTGAGATCGTCGCGTTTATTCGCTCGGCTGGCGAAAAATTGGAACTGCGGGTCCGAGGCCCACGGCGTACGCTCTCCAGCGTCGAGGCGGTACTGGATGATCCGATCACACTACCGGACGGCTCATCGACAGCGCTACGCAATTTAGTGACAGCGACGTTCGCTCGTGGTCGTAGTGAGATTCGACACTTCAATTTTCAGCGAACGATTACGATCCTCGGCGATATCGACGCGGACGTTACCAATGTTGTCGATATCAATGCGGCGATACGTGACGTTTGGAGCGACATCAACAGTGATTACCCGAGCGTCGACATCGATCAGACCGGTCCGCTCGATGACATTAAGGAGAGCATCGATGCCCTGGGCGGCTTGTTCGTCCTGGGCGTCGGCTTGATCTACTTGATCTTGGCGACACAGTTTCGCAGTTACTTTCAGCCGCTGCTGATCTTGCTAACGATTCCGATGGCCTTCACGGGCGTCATTTACATCAACTGGCTGACCGGCTACCCGGTTAGTCTGTGGACGATTTACGGGACGGTCGCGTTAACGGGGATAGCCGTTAATGCGGCACTCGTTATGATCGATGCCGCCAACCAACGCATCGCCGCGGGGATGCGCCCGTTACACGCGACCGTTTATGCGGCGAGACGTCGCGTTATCCCGATTTTGATGACGACGCTAACAACCATTGCCGGATTGTTCTCGCTCGCCGTTGGTTTGGGCGGTAAGTCGCTTGTGTGGGGTCCCGTCGCGTCAAGTATCGTCGCCGGTTTGCTGGTCGCGTCGACGCTGACATTATTTATGGTGCCCGTCCTGTACCGACTGGTTATGCGCCGCTCGAGCAACACGCTGCCCGCCAAGCCGCTGCCAGCCGCCTAGGGACCAAACACGTCGAAGTGCCCCTCCCCGATTAAGGCCGCCAGGGTTTGCAGCGCCTGCCAGTGCGCATCGGTGAGCTGCGACTCTGAGAACAGCTCAAGCGCGAAGTCCGGATCTAACCCCACACCGTCGAAGTCGTTCTCTTGCCGATCGGCGATGATAACCAGCGGCAGATGCAACACCCAGCCGTTCGGCAGCGACTTGAACCAGGCCTGGTTAAGCGCGCCACGGGTGGTCTCGCCAATCAAGCGCACATTGCTCATCTGCCGTAAGACCAGTGGCACCAGTTCAGCGGCGCCGCTGGTATGGTCCGTCGTCACGACATAGACCGGTTTTTGCCCGTACAGCGGTTTGCGCGTTGACTCGGTAACGACCCAGTCGTCAATGATCCGATTAAACTTACGCAAATACATCGGTGTTTTGCGCGGCACCAAGAGATCAGCCAAATGCGTCATAACATCGGCGCTACCACGATCCGCCATGCTGATGTCGATGATCAGCGACCGACTCGTTGCTAACGCTGTCAGCGCGAGCTCAATGGCATCTTTCCACTCTGTCGGCGATGCCGTATCGGTGCGGGCGATATACAAGTACCCAAGGTTGTCAC
>JBCDBO010000176.1:0-4165 GCA_039183535.1 Pseudomonadota bacterium
CACCGGTTTCGACACCGCTGCACGTCGCCGTCACAACATCGTTCGGGTTTGCGGGGTTGGGTACGAACGTGCAAGCTGCTGCGGCGACCGTCAAATCGACGGTCACGATCGTCGCATCGTTCTCCTCGCTGTCACCGCCGAGGGCAACGGTCTCGGACGGATCGCCGTCACCGTCTGGGTCGGGGTCAAGGCCGTCGTCGGAGCGGTCAAGTACCTGCGCAAAGCCGCCGGCAATTTGCGAGCTCGTGACCTCCGCTTGTGTGCTGAAGGGTCCTGGCGCCGTACCAAAGTCGATACGGACCGTGTACGTAATCGTGCGTGTGGTGCCGGCCGGTAAGGTGTCGGTGCCTACCAGCAAGTTTGGTTGCGCCGAGCCGTCGAATGCCGTCGCCGGTGCGCTAAAGCCGCCAAGGTCCGGCGTCCCTTGCACGCTGATGCCAGCGACGCCCGGGAAATCGGCGCCGAGGTCATCGCTAACTTGCACGTTGATCGCGTCATTGCCACTTAAGTTCTCGACGGTCAGCGTGAACGTCAGATCGAACACGGCGCCGGTGGTACCGATGCGCGTCTGTGTCGTCAGTTGTTTGGCGATGCCGAGCGTGACGAAGTTGCAATCAAACGCTGCGATCGGTGGCGTGCTGAGTGACGATCCAGCACCGCCGGCTGTACCGTTGTAGATGCCGCCAGAGGCACCGGTGCCTGCGGCACCGCCGGTCGTGACGAAGGTCGCGCTGCCGACCGTTGTGTCCGACAGCCAGATTACGCCGCCGGAACCGCCGCCGCCGCCGCCATCGAGCGTCTGCGAGCTTGAACCGCCAGCGCCGCCAACGGCCGAGAAGGTAAAGCCGTCGACCGTCGAGCTGTCGGTATGGATAAGGACGGTGCCACCGGCGCCGCCGCCGCCGCCGCCTTCCGAGGCCGCCGTGCCGCCGGCGTCACCATCGGCAGATACCGAACCGCCGTTCACTGTCGCGTTAATCGCGGTGGAGCGCACAAAGACCAAGCCGCCGCCGGCTTGACCACTCGATACGGTCAGATCAAGTGCACCGGTGTCATCGCCATTACTGGCGCCGCCACCGCCGCCCATAACGAGACGTTCGGGCGTTACCGGGAAGTGTTGTGGGAACGGGGCGCCCCCGATACCCGTGGCATCGGTGCCGGTTACCCCTTGGCCGCCGCTGCCGCCGCGCGCGAAGTTACCGCCGCCGCCGCCGCCGGCATCCTCGCCCGTGCCGCCGCCCGAGCCGGCTGTACCCGGCGCGCCAAGCCCGGCGTCGCGCGTCCACGCGGTACCGGCGGGGCCTAAGTTGTCGGTACCGGGATAACCGATGGGGCCCGTTTCTTCGCCGCCTGATCCAGGTGACTCGGCGAGCAGTACCCGCGAGAATAAACGCTGTGGCAAGCCAGCAATTCCTTCGCCCTTAAAGCCAAAGTTACCGGCAGGTGTGCCGGTGTTATCGGAGCGCTCCGGGAAAAACTGTCCGCCGCGAAAGCCGCGGCCGTCGGCGTTGAACGAGCCACCGTCAAGGTCCAGGTTTTCACGGACATTAATTGCGCTGATGCCGCCCCAGCGCCCGTTCCAGCGGTCGGAGACAATTTCGCCGGTAATGGCGAGTTGCGAGAACTGTGGGACTTTAATGACTTGGTAGCGGCGAAATCCAAGCGTCGCTGTCGTGACGTCAGAGTTTACGTAGTCGTTCAATAAGCCGTTGCCAGCGCCGCGGCCCTCGATTGGAATACTGCCGCCGCTGACCGGACCGGTCGCAACGACAAATTCATAACGACCGGCGGTAAAGTTTGCGTTGTCGAGGCTGCCGGCATTGTCCAGGCCGCCAGGGCCGTCGCCGTAGTCGCCCGTCAGGATATGGTTGTCATCGGTGTTGATCTCCGCGCCGATCATTTGCACGATGATTAAGACATCGCCGGCCGAAATCGTGTTGCTAACCGCAGGGTGCAAGTTGCTCGCTTGACCGCCTAAGCCAGCATCGATTGGAATCGCCATTGCACCGGCGGCGACGAATGTCTCACTAACGGTGGGATCGGGCGCTGGGAAGTAGACGTTGACGCGCGTTGCCGCCGCCGTGACGGTGACAGCCCCGGTCGAGCCCGTCGAGCAGACCGGCACGGCGCTGGCCGCTGACGCGCCTACTAACAAGGCGAGCGGCAAATAGCGAAACCAACGGTGTTTTAGCAAGCGATTCTGACGGTGTTGCATAGCGCAGCCCCAAGTCCCCCGTGTAAACGGTTATTGTTAAGTTTTACGGTCACAGTATGCCTGTTTGGACCCTTGACTCGCGACTATCGTCACAATCGCGCTGAGCGGTGAGATTGACCGTCTGCCAAAGTCTGCATCGCTGCGCCACGGGCAGGCTGCTACCCTATTTATATGGCTGATAGCGAACCAACAACGTCGCTGGGCTTCGACGAATTACTAGCCAGTGATGGTGCACCGCGTCAACACGCCCGTCTGATACTCGACTACTTCCGCACGATGTCCGCTGATGAGTTAGCGGCCCGGCAACATGCCGTCGAACGGACCATCGCCGACATGGGCATTAGCTTTACGGTCTACTCCGAGGGCGACAACATCGATCGCGCTTGGCCGCTCGATATGATTCCGCGGGCAATGCCTGGCAGCGAGTGGGACCGTATTGAGGCTGGGTTAACCCAGCGGCTCCGGGCGCTGAACCTTTTCATCGACGATTTGTACAACGATCGCGCTATTTTGAACGATGGCATCGTGCCGGCGTCGATCATCGACACATCGCGTAATTATTTAGAGGCCTGCCGCGGTATGCGACCAGCGCACGGCGTGTGGGCGCACGTTTGCGGTTCGGATCTCGTCCGCGGCGCCGATGGCACGGTCTATGTGCTCGAAGACAATCTGCGGGTACCGTCCGGCGTGTCGTACATGCTTGAGAACCGCAAGGTCATCAAACGCGTGTTCCCCGGCTTGTTTCGCAATCACCGCATACGGCCTGTCGATGAATACCCAACGGCGCTGTCGGCTATGTTGGCGTCAATCGCTCCGGCCTACGCGGCTGGTTCTCAGCCAACGGCTGTCGTGCTTACGCCCGGGATTTACAACAGCGCGTATTTCGAGCACGCCTATCTGGCGCAATCGATGGGCGCCGAGTTGGTCGAGGGCGGCGACTTGACCGTCGACAGCGACGATTGCGTGTACATGCGAACCGTCGATGGCTTGCGCCGCGTCGATACGATTTACCGGCGTATCGACGATGTATTTCTCGATCCGGATGTGTTCCGGCCAGACAGTATTTTAGGCGTGCCCGGCATTATGCGCGCGTGGCGCGCTGGCAAGGTTGCGATCGCTAATGCGCCGGGCTCCGGTGTGGCTGACGACAAAGTCGTCTACTCCTACGTGCCCGATATCATTCGCTACTACCTCAGCGAGGAGGCGATTTTGCCGAACGTGCCGACATGGCGATGCTCGGAACCAGACGCACTTGAGCATGTGCTACAGCATCTACCTGAGCTCGTTGTGAAACCGGTGAACGAGTCCGGCGGTTACGGCATGTTGATCGGCCCGCACGCCAGCGAGCGCGAGCATCGCGAGTTCAGTCGCTTGTTGCAGAAAGAGCCACGCAATTACATCGCGCAACCAACGCTCGCCTTGTCGACAGCACCGACCTATTGCAGCGGTGCCTTAGAGCCGCGGCATCTCGATTTGCGACCCTTCATTTTGCAAGGCGATGAGATCACAGTAACGCCGGGTGGTCTGACTCGCGTTGCCCTACGTCGCGGTTCGCTAGTCGTCAACTCATCGCAAGGCGGTGGCAGTAAAGACACGTGGATTGTCGAGGACACGCGGTAATGTTGTCGCGTGCTGCTGAACGGGTCTATTGGATTGGCCGCTATTTGGAGCGGGCCGAGAATACGGCCCGTATCGTGCAACAGTACTCGCAACAGTTGCTCGACATGCCCGAAGAGGCCGGCCTCGCCTGGGACGAGCTCATCCGTATTGTCGGCGCGTCAGGTGAATTTGCGGGCCGTGACGATGCGGCCAGCGAGCAAGGTGTCCTAAATTATTTGCTGGCCGAGCCGACCAGTTCTGTATCGGTCGCCTGGTCGCTCCGTTGCGCGCGCGACAACTTGCGAAACACACGCGACTTACTGCCGATGGAAGCTTGGGAAAGTGCCAATG
>JBCDBO010000177.1:0-4159 GCA_039183535.1 Pseudomonadota bacterium
GACGTTCGCCGCGAAACAGCCTGTTGGCCATGCGCTGGAGTTCGGCGTAGACAATCGGCGTCAATTCCAGCTCGGCCGCTTTGTCGCCACTACCCCAACGATTCAAGAGCTGCGTGATGGACTGGCGGTCTGACATACCGGAGATGTTAGCGCATCGGGTGATAAGATCGAGTCGCGCTGGGCAAATTGAACGCGGATTGCTGCTTCAAATGGGTGTGCGAAGAAGAACGAGAATTCGATGGACCTCAAGAAGCTAGAACAGGCCTACGACACGCTGATGTTGCTGCAGGGCGACGAGCGAGACGCGTTTCTTGAGCAGCTGCGCGCCAATGACGACGACCTCGCGACGGAAATTGAGCGTTTGCTGGGCACGGCGGGGGCCGACGACGCCTTCCTTAGAGATCCAATAGACGCGTCGGCTGCGGCGCTCGGCGATAAAGTCGAGGATAGCTGGATCGGGCGCGAGCTCGGGACGTACCGAATTGTCAGGCGCATCGCGACCGGCGGTATGGGCGCCGTATTTCTCGCCACTCGCGTGGACGAGCAATTCGAGCATCAGGTCGCGATCAAAGTCCTTGCTACCCATCTGCAGTCTGCCGATGCCATTGCTCGCTTTCGCACGGAACGGCAGATTCTGGCCTCACTGAAGCACCCCTACATTGGCCAACTGTTGGATGGCGGGACGACCGACGACGGACTGCCGTACCTCGTGATGGAGTACATCGAGGGAGAACGGATTGATCACTATTGCGACAACGCCCGGCTAAACTTGCAGCAGCGACTGGCGCTCTTTAAGCAGGTCTGCAACGCGGTCGACTACGCGCATCGAAATCTGACGGTACACCGCGACATCAAACCCTCAAACATTCTGGTTACGGCCGACGGCACGCCGAAACTGATCGACTTTGGCATTGCCAAGCCACTGCAACCCGAATCCATGGCGCATACGGTTGCGGTCACACAGGCCTCGTCGCGTGCCATGACGCCGGAGTTTGCCAGCCCCGAGCAAGTCCGGGGCGAGCCGATTACGACGGCGACCGACATCTATTCGCTCGGTGTGTTGCTGTACAAACTCTTGAGCGGGCGGATGCCGTACCTGTTCGCCGGCTCGCGGCCGCAGGATATCGAGGCCGCGATCTGCGATACAGAACCGACGCGCCCAAGCACGGTCGTTGGCAGCACCAACGCAGACGCCGATCGACGAATCAGCGAGCGGCGTGCGACATCGGCGGCGCTACTGCGAAGAGACCTCGCCGGTGACCTCGATAACATCGTACTGAAGACGTTGGAGAAAGAACCAGAGCGTCGCTACGCCAGTTTGCGCGCCCTGGTTGATGATATCGAACGCTACGAGCAGCACGAGCCTGTGCTGGCACGCCCGGCATCTGCGGCTTACCGCACCAAGAAATTCGTCAGGCGACATCGATCCGCGGTAACGGCGACAGCCGGAGTCCTGATTCTCATCATGAGTCTTGTCGCATACTACACGACGCAGCTTGCCGAAGAGCGCGACTTGGCAAGGATCGAGGCGAGCACCGCGCAGCAGGTTACCAACTTCGTGGTCACGCTTTTTGAGGCCGCGAACCCGGCACGCAACAACCCGGAGGACATCTCGCCACGCATATTGCTCGATACCGGCCGCGATCGAATTGGCGATGAGCTCAAAGACTCACCAGCCGTGCACGCCGCACTGCTTGGCGTGTTGTCCAGTGCGTATCGGTCAATCGGCGCGCATGATGAAGGTATCGAACTGGCCGAGGCTGGACTCGCCAAACAACTTGAGATCGGTGCTGATAGGCCTCTCAAGGTGGCTCTGGCGCGCATGCGATTGGCAATGGCGTTGCAGACAGCGGGTAAGAATGAGCGCTCCCGCGAAGAATTTGAGGTGGCGCTGCCAGTGTTGCGTACCCACCCCGACACCGAGTTCAGATCGTTGCTAACGGCGATGTCAAACTATGGCTTGCTGATGGATACGCTGAGCGAGCTCGACACGGGCGAAGCCATCTACCGAGAGATGCTCGAGATGATGGCGACGCGCATCGATTATCCACCGCATTTCGAGGTGTCGACTCGACACAATTTGAGCCTGCTGCTGGCGACTCAATCACGCTTCGTCGAGCAAATCGAATTGCTGGAAGAGACATCGGCAATGCTCGCCGCGGACGACGGTGCGTCCGACTTTAACCTGGCGCTGACCGAAATGGCGCTGGCGAACGCAATGCAGCGTCTCGAACGCCATGAGGAAGCGCTGCCACGCTATGACCGCGCGGTCGCGCTGTTTGAGAACGTCGTCGGCAACGAAAGTGACAAGACAGCGAACGCGCGACTGGCTCGATC
The DNA here is from genome assembly GCA_039183535.1 of Pseudomonadota bacterium. Taxonomy (GTDB): domain Bacteria; phylum Pseudomonadota; class Gammaproteobacteria; order Steroidobacterales; family Woeseiaceae; genus JBCAXA01. Next base: position 2,338 of record JBCDBO010000177.1, read on the forward strand.
AAGCGCCCTGGCATCGCTCGGTCGTTTCGACGACGCAGAGCAGGACATTCGTGCAGCAACAGCCATTTTTGTGGATGTTTACGGTCCGACTCATCCGCGCGTTGGTCTCAGCGCTCATTACCTTGGCTCGTTCTATTGGCGCCAAAGGGAAGACCGCGAGGCCGCCCTGGACGCCTATCGTGAAGCGCTCGACATTTACGGCAAGAGCCTGAAGCCAGACCATGTCTACGCGATTTACTCGCACACGTCGATCGCCTCTATTTATCGTGAGCAGGACAACTACGACGCCGCGCTGCGGACCTTCGAGTACGCATTGGATCTGGCGGCAACGGGACTGTCCCCCAATCACTTGCAGGTCCTGTTTTCCTATGAAGGCATAGGGCTCGTGCATCAAAATCAGGGCGATCATTTGGCCGCCAGCGAGGCCTATGAAACGGCACTGTCGCTCGCGAGTCGCGACGGTAGTCACGACCCGATCCTGCGCACCATCTTGCCGCGCTACATCGAGGCAGCCGCGGCACTCGGCGACGCCAACAAAGAAGCTGATCTGCAGGCTCAACTGGATCTGCTAACGGCCAAATGAGGTTTGCGAACGCCGTGCCGCGCGCCGCAGTCTATTGTTGGGCAAGATCCGGGCTCACTCTTCCTCTGTTGACTATGGCGCAACTATTCAATGCAGCTAGGCCATGTATGAACAGAGTGACGTGGCCTCATTGAGCTGATGGACTTGAACCCGACGAACTGAGACCTCCACGCTGTTTTCCTGGAATTGACCGGACAGCAGCGCCAACCGGCGTGACTAGAACGTAAACTGCAGCCGTGCTTGCCATAACCGGCCGGTGTCAATGGCACCATTTCGATTCGGCGATGCGTCGTAGTCAACAAGATTCACTAAGAACCGCATCGATTCAACCGGTACCCATGTCACACCGATGCTCGTATTGGTTTGACGGCCGCCCAGGACAGTCTTGTCGTTTAAATCGAGCCGACTCAGTCGCGTGGTTACCTCAACGGTTCCCAGCGAGTCGCGCGACTGAATTGGCCGGAATTGGCCGCGATTGTCACGAAACTCGTAGTTACCGCCACGCAGCACGCAAGCGGCTTGCACGTAAAACCCGTCAAACTGAAGATTTGGAAGGGCTGTGCGGGAGGTGTGGCTGACAATGTACTCACCACCCGCTCGACAGCGCCCTACACTCGCCGTCGCTTCGAGACCGTATGTCGCCAGTTGCTCTGCCGCGTCAATGGTTCGCGTATTGATCAGCCGGGTATCAGCCACAAACGACTCTGGTCGCGTTGCGAACCGTAAGCTGTCATTGTCGAGTTCACGATACTCGACTGACGCTCCGATGTGCGTGTTCCATTGGTCTCCGCGAAAGGGTGTTCCAGCAATGCGACCGGTGAATGCCTTCCCACGTGCTCGGCGTGCTTCTGCATCGTCGAGGTTACGGTCAAAGACACCGAAACGAGCGAACCAGCGATCGGCGCGGTACTGGGCTCCCACACCAAGGTGGAAAGCAGGCGTTAGTGCCTGCAGTAATGACCGCTCCATAAGATCCAACCGGTTCGAGCTTTGCTGCTGCTCCATACCAAACGGTGCGATCTGATGCCCGACCGTCAGTCGCCAGCGGTCGAGCCCGCGGTATTGCACGAACAAGTTTTTAATGCCGGTGCCAATGTCAGAAAACTCGTAGTCACCGCGAAAGCGAAAGTCGTCTTTGTAACGGGACGATAACGATAAGCGGGCTCGGCGCACTTCGGAGCCGTTTCGCAACGCCGTTCCGCTATCGTCGTAATTGGCTGTATCTACGTGCAGACGGCC
>JBCDBO010000178.1:0-3966 GCA_039183535.1 Pseudomonadota bacterium
CGGCCCGTCAGGGCCTTTTTTTTTTAGAAACAACAACGGCCCGTCAGGGCCGTTTTTTTTAGAAACAGCAACGGCCCGTCAGGGCTATTCCAGCGTCGGTATAAACGTCGGCTGCTGGAATCCTCCTCTCGCGGCCTCAATGCGTGCCGCAACGGCGAGCAACAGCGCCTCGCTGTACGGTTTACCAATAATGCTGACTCCCAGTGGTAGGCCATGCTGTTGGCCGGCTGGCACGGTTACGCTCGGCCAACCGGACACGGCCGCTAGGCTCGAGCTGCCAACGCCGAACCGATCGCCGCTGACTCTGTCATTCGGCCATGCGGGCCCGTTAGACGGCATGATGACGGCATCGAGCTGCTGCGCAGAAAATAGCGCATTGAGCGCCGAGCGCATCGCCGCACCGCTTGCATTGAGCGCCTTGGTATGGGCGTCAGAGCCTGCCTCGGCGGCTGCAGCGGCCGCCTCGAATATGTCTTGGCCGAACCACGGCATCGCGGTCTGCTTGTGCTGTTCGTTCCACGCGATGAGCGCGTCCAGCGTGCGCCGATCCGCCGGTAAATCGGTGCCGGCAAGATATCGATTCAAGCCGTCCCGGAACTCGATCAACAACACCTCATACTCGGCATCGCCAGCACTGTCCGGCAACTCGACGTTGGCGGGGTCAGCGACGTCCACGCCGAGCGCCGCCAAGTCACCGGCAACCGTATCCAGCAGCGCGTCTACAGACGCGTAGCGACCGCTCCCGAAGTAGTCGCGCCACACGCCGATCCGTAAGTCGTCGACCTCGACTGCCAGCATAGAGGCCGTGTAGTCCGCAACACCTGGGTGGCCATCGCTTGCGGGATCGTGTTTGTCGAGCGCTGCCAACGCCGACAGTAACGCCGCAGCGCCGCGTACAGTCCGTGCCATCGGGCCAGCCGTGTCTTGTGAGATCGCGATCGGAATAATGCCGTCGCGGCTTACCAAGCCGAGGGTCGGTTTTACACCAACTACGCCGTTTATCGATGCGGGACAGACGATCGATCCATCGGTTTCCGTGCCGATAGCCAGCGGTGCGAGCCCAGCGGCAACCGCTGCCGCCGAGCCGCTGGACGAGCCGCAGGCGTTGCGGTCCAACACGTATGGGTTGCGCGTCAGGCCACCGACGCTGGACCAACCACTGACGGAATCGGATGAGCGAAAATTCGCCCACTCGCTGAGATTGGTTTTCCCGAGAATGATCAGTCCGGCCTTTCTAAGGTCGTCCACGAGCCGTGCGTCGTCGCGTGCAATGTGATCGGCTAAGGCGGCCGACCCGGCTGTCGTCGCCAAACGGTCGCTGGTATCAATGTTGGCTTTCAGCAAAATCGGTACGCCATGGAGTGGGCCGCGCACCGCGCCTTGCGCCCGCTCCTGATCCAGCTCAATCGCGATGGCGAGCGCGTCTGGGTTGACGTCGATGACAGCGTTGATGGTCGGCCCCGTATTGTCGACCACGTCGATTCGAGCGATCAAGGCTCGCACCAATTGCTCGGAGCTCACGTCACCGCTAGCGAGTCGCTCGCCCAGCTCGTCGACTGTTGCGAATGCTATGTCGGCGTGGTCGGGTGGCTCTTCGGGGAGCGTCTCGCAGCTAATGATCGGCACAGTTATCGCGATAACGATCGCGAGCTGCCGCGCTGCCGCGCTGCGCAAAGGTCGGGTTACTATCGACATCGTGATGGCTCTAATCGAAAGACGATGAAACAGTACACGCTCTATAGCTACTTTCGCAGCTCCACGTCGATTCGAGTCCGCGTGGCACTGGGGCTGAAGCAGCTCGACTACCGCTACGAGGCCATATCGCTACTCGATAACGAGCAATCGGACGATCGCTATCGAGCCGTAAACCCGGAAGGTCTGGTGCCGGCGCTCGTGACGCCAGCCGGCGATGTGCTGTCGCAGTCGATGGCGATCATCGAGTACCTCGACGACGTGTATCCGTCGCCGGCCTTGCTGCCAAGTCAGCCACTCGCGCGTGCCCGAGTTCGTGCGTTAGCGCAGATCGTCGGCTGCGATATTCACCCGATCAATAATCTGCGTATCCTGCGCTATCTGAAACACGAGTTTGGGGCGGATCAGGTAGCGATAACGGCGTGGTTTCGGCGCTGGGCTGGTGAGGGCTGTCGCGCACTGGAGCATCGATTGGCGAACGAGGCGGCAACGGGGCGGTTTTGCCACGGCGATTCGCCAACATTGGCCGATATTTGTCTTTACGCGCAGGTTTTGAACAACCGCCGCTTTGAGGTCGATATGACGCCGTACCCGACACTCAGCCGGATCTTTGCGGCATGCCTCGAGACGAATGCGTTTCGGCAAGCGGATCCTGAGGTCCAACCTGACGCGCGCTGAGCGCAATGGCCAGTGATTGGGTGGTCGGGGTGACTGGATTCGAACCAACGACCTCGTCGTCCCGAACGACGCGCTCTACCAGGCTGAGCTACACCCCGTTATGTCTTGCCGTCTGAAACCTACCGAGGCTTCACCGGCTTAATGCGTCCGCTGCACCGAGAACTCGGCGATCGTACGAAGCGCATGCTTGAAATCCGAATCCGGGAGGGATTCCAGTGCGTCAATCGCGGCCTGGGCCGCCTCGTCCGCGCGCCGCGCAGTGTACTGAAGGGCGTCGGTCGATTCAACGATCGCCAGCACGCGGTCCATGTCACCACGACCGCCTTTTACAATCACCTTGCGCAAGAGTTCCTGCTCGAGTTCCGAGCTCGTTGCGAGCGCCCGTATTATCGGTAGCGTCGGTTTGCCCTCGGCCAAGTCATCGCCAACATTCTTGCCGATTTCTCCTGCGTCGGCCGTGTAGTCGAGCAGGTCATCGACCAATTGAAATGCGACGCCAAGTTCCCGGCCATAGGTTGCCAGCGATTGGCGCGTCGCCAGCGACGCATCCGCCGCGACCGCGCCGAGTTCGGCGCCGGCTTCGAAGAGACGCGCTGTTTTGCGATAAATCACCTCGCGATAGCGCTCCTCTGTGGTGTCGGGGTTATGGACGTTCATCAGCTGCATCACCTCACCGGCCGCGATGGTATTGGTCGCATCCGCCAAAATATCCATAACCGGAAGTCGACCGAGTGCGACCATCATCTGGAACGATCGTGAATACAGAAAGTCGCCGACCAAGACGCTCGCTTGGTTACCGAAAACCTGATTCGCTGTCGCTTTACCACGCCGCCGTTCGGAGCCGTCGACCACGTCATCGTGCAACAGCGTGGCCGTATGGATGAACTCAATGATGGCGGCCAACTGGTGGTGCGCGTTGCCGTCGCAGCCAAGCGCCCGCGCCGCCAACAAAACGACGACCGGTCGAAGCCGCTTGCCGCCGCCGCCGACAATGTAATCAGCAACTTGCGAGACCAAAGTGACGTCGCTAGACAGCGACGTTCGAATCAGGGCGTCGACAGCATCTAGGTCGTCGGCGACCAGCGCACGAACCGCTGCGAAGTCGCCGTCCGTCGAGATCGGGCGGGCTATTTGCATGGCAAAAGTGTGCCTGATTTAACGATTCCTCGCACCTTCGTCTGGTTCCCGACGAGCTTACTCAACGCCAAATCGACTGCTTCGATGCAGGCAAATTCCAGCGACTTTTGGATTGACCAGTGGGCCCCAGGGTCTTAAAATGCCGGGCTGCATCGGGGCCAGAGGCCTCGTTTCCTGCATTCGTGCACCGACTAAACCAGAAGGCAGACCAACATGTACGCGGTCTTTAAGAGCGGCGGCAAGCAATACAAAGCCGAGAAGGGCGATCGTCTCCGCCTCGAGAAACTCAATGTCGACGATGGGGCCGAGGTCGAGTTCGATCAAGTGCTGCTGATCGGCGAAGCCGGTGGCAGTATCACCGTTGGGACGCCCCTCGTTGCCGGCGGCAAAGTGGTCGCTAAAGTCGTGGCCCAAGGCAAAGGCAAGAAAGTCGACATCATCAAATTTCGGCGCCGGCAG
>JBCDBO010000179.1:0-3926 GCA_039183535.1 Pseudomonadota bacterium
AACGCCGTCCCCGGCGCGATGAAGGCGGCGAAAATGTCATCCGCGGCTTGATCGCGGCGAGACGCCGCTCCTACATCGGTAGAGACGCAGCGGTAAACGGAGGTGTAGGAACGCCGTCCCCGGCGCGATCAAGACGTCGCCGGTGCAACGCAACCACTACGCGCAGCGGCGCGGCTTCTTCGATACGGAAAAAATCACGTTTTGGCTGAGGATCCGTTGATCGTCCGCATCGAACAAAAGGATGTTGGCGTCAATGACGCCCCGATCCGGTCGGTCGGGTTCGTCGTTGACGGCATTGATTTCAAGCTCACCGCGAACCGTTGTGTCAGCACGCAGGGGCGCGTCGTAACGGACCGCACGGATCTCAGAAACCCCAAAATCAGCGGTCTGGTTTAGAAACTCGCGCACGAAAATCGACTGCGCTAGGGCAGCTGCTTGCCACGGGCTGGCGATGCGACCGCCGTGCAGCGGCCCGGCGAGGCTATCGTCCAAGTATTGCGGTTGGGGATCGTAGCGCTGGTTAAAGGCGTCAATCTCGTCCTGCGGTACCGACGCCGTACCAAGCGCGACAGTATCGCCGGGTTGGTAGTCGTTCAGGTAATGCATCGCAGCGCCTCAGTCTTGCTCAGCGTCCGACGTAATCGACTTTTGACAATGCGCTCGGGTGGCTCGTTTGCGGAAGCGATTGCCGAGGCTTTCACCCTCGCGTAGACCCGCTTGCTCCGCACATTCGGCGATGTCCTGATTGAGCTCAACCACCGACTCCGGCGGTTTGGTGGCGCATGCGGTAATGACCAGCAGCGGTAGAAGTAATGCAGCCCTGACCACGGGATCGTTCCCTTGCTCGGTTTACATAACCCTAATGTAGCCGCTTAGTGACGATCCGCGGTGTGAACCGTGTCAAGAATTGGCGTGATGAGGGTGAGGTGGTGGTTGTCGTTGATCGCGGCGAGGACGCCGCTCCTACATTGGTTGAAATGCTGCGGTGAACGGCGGTGTGGGTGGGGGTCTCGGTGTGATCGAGGCGTCGTTATTGTGTTCGTCGTTGATCGCGGCGGGGACGCCGCTCCTACATTGGTTGAGACGCTGCGGTGAACGGCGGTGTGGGTGGGGCGTTTCGGTGTGATCGAGGCGTCGTTTTATGGTGCGGCGGGGCGCCGCGTCTCTACGCGAGGTAGTGATCGACCAATAACGCAGCGAACAGCGCGACCAAGTAATTGATCGAGTAAACAAAGGTTCGCATCGGCCAGCTATCGTCAGTGTTTCGCCAGACGTGGTACGCGTGCCAGAGGAACAGGCCGCCGAGTAACACGGCGGCGAACAGATACGGTAAGCCGCTCATCTGGGTGAGCCACGGCAGCAGCGTGATCATCACCGTCAAGATCGTATAAAGAACTATGAACTGCCGAGTCAGCGGGTTGCCGTGCGTTACTGGCAGCATCGGGATGCCGACTTTTGCGTACTCGTCTTTGCGGGCAATGGCGAGCGCCCAGAAATGCGGTGGCGTCCAGGCGAAAATAATCAAGAACAGAATCAACGCGTGAGCGTGGACTTCCCCGGTAACGGCTGTCCAGCCAAGTACCGGTGGGGCCGCGCCGGCCGCGCCGCCAATAACGATGTTCTGCGGCGTGGCACGCTTTAAATACACCGTGTAAACGATCGCGTAGCCGATCAATGACGCAAACGTCAGTACGGCGGTCAGCGTATTAACGGCAACCCCCAAAACCGCCATACCGAGTGCACCGAGTGCCAGCGCGAATGCGACCGCGGTGCGTTCCGAGACCGTGCCCTGCGGCAGCGGGCGTCCTTGCGTTCGTGTCATACGGGCATCGACGCGAGCATCGATCACTTGGTTGATGGCGGCAGCCGATGCCGACGCCAACCAAATACCGATCGTGCCGAACAGCAATGCCGATAGCGGTGGTAGTCCGGGCGTTGCCAAAAACATACCGACGATCGCCGTAAAGACGATCAGCATGCAGACGCGTGGCTTCGTGAGTTCGTAAAACTCACGCCAGCGGCTGGTCTCAGCGTGCGGCAGCGTTGACGGGGTCGCGGACATAACGAAGGGATTGGTTTAGGTTGATGACGGCAAGCAGCAGCAGTGCCGCGACGCCATTGTGCGCTGTGGCAAGCGTTAGAGGCAAGGATTGCAGCACGATCGTCACGCCAATCGCGACCTGTGCGAGCAACGCTGCGCCCACCCAGACGCCAGCGCGGCGAATCGCCGGATCACCACTCGTGAAAACGCGCAGTAACAACACGATGAACAGCGCGCTGACGACAAACGCGCCAATCCGATGGGTAACGTGAATGGCCGCCCGCGACGGGTTGTCGAGCACCCCACCCTCGTAGTCGGTGCCGAGACCCCGCCACAGGATGAAGCCCTCTTCGAAGTTCATCGACGGCCACCACTCCGTTTGGCAGGTCGGGAAGTCGGGGCAAGCGAGCGCTGCGTAATTCGTGCTTGTCCAACCACCGAGTGCGATTTGCAGTGCCAGTGCCGCCAGGGCAACGGCGGCCAACCGCCGCAAGCCGCTGTGGCTCGATGCCGCACGCGGTCGCTGGCGCCACTCTGCCGCAACTAGCCAGCCAATGAGGCCAAGCGTCGTCATGCCACCCATCAAATGCCCCATGACGATGAGCGGTTTCAATAGAAGTGTGACGGTCCACATGCCGAGCATGCCTTGGAAGGTCACAACGGCGACGAGCGCGAGCGGTAAGCGCCATGGTTGCGTCGGGTCACGCCGATTCCGAAACGCCAGCACGGCAATACCGACGATGACGAGACCGAGCGTCGATGCGGCGTAGCGATGGATCATCTCGCGCCAGGCCTTACCAGCTTCGACCGGGCGCTCCGGGTAGGCCGCATTGGCAGCGGCGATGTCGTCCGCCGTTTCAGGAACGCCAATCTGGCCATAGCAGCCGGGCCAATCGGGGCAGCCGAGGCCGGCGTCGGTGAGGCGCACCCAGGCTCCGAGTACGACGACGGTTAATGTCAGCACCAATGCGGCGCTCAACAAACGCCGGTACCAGCGTCGCTCGCCGGAAAGCGCATCATCGACCGTCGCAACGGTCGGCTCAAACGGTGCCGTCGTACTCATCGGGTCAACTTCAATAACCGGTGCAAGTCTTTGTATAAGGGCTTCGATTCTACGCTGGTGTCGTACCGCATCATGACCTGACCCACCGGGTCGATCAGGTAATAGCCGCTGTCGAGCGGCTCGACCGTTGCCGCCAACGTCTCGTTATCGGCTAGTCGCCCTGCCACCAGACCTTTATGACCGGATTCGAGCCAATTGCTCTCTGGCAGCGTGGCGCCTAAGTAAATCCGCCGAATCCGATCGACGTCGCGCCCGGCCGCCAAGCGCACCTGGCGGATCTGCACCAATGAGTCGCGGCACGGATCACCGCACGGCTCGCGCTCAAGGTAAAACAGCGTCCACATGCCGCGCAGCGCCGCGTCGACCTCGCCGTTGTACGTCGATACTGCGATGTTAGGCAGTTGCAATGGCGGATCGATCAGTTCGCCATTATTGGTTGTTTCGGGTGGGACCCAGTTATCGCCATAGAACAACCACGCCGCGTACAAGAACGGCCCAAAAAAGACGACGGCCAAGGCCAGTAGCTGCAGCCGGCTCTTTAGAATCGATGGGGCGGTGTCAGTCGTTGCGTTCATGTTTCTTTAAACTAAATACAAACCACAAAATAACGAGCGTTAGGGCCAGCGCGAACCACTGCACGGCGTAACCCAAGTGCCGTTCCGGCGGTAGGCCGGTCGGTTGCCAGTCCCGCGCCGCGAAACCATCCTCGGCGTCGCCGTCGAGCAGCAACGCCCAGGGCAATAGCGAGCGCCCGGTCCACGCCGCAACATCAGCGATGCTCGGAAAGACGACAACCGCCGGAAATCCAGTCGGTGCCGCGCG
>JBCDBO010000180.1:0-3900 GCA_039183535.1 Pseudomonadota bacterium
CAGACCGATAAAGTCGCCACGATTGTCGGGGCCTTGCCAATGGACATCGAACAGCGTTCCGCCTTGAGCCGAATCGCCAGCGCGTAGGCTCGCCGAAACCGTTTCGACAACGACAGCTGCGGTGGCCAACGTAACGCCGCTTTGTCCAGTGACGTAGCGCACTTCATAGGCGCCAGGTTGGTCCGGTGCACGGAGCGTCACGTCGTTGCCACGATTGGTTCGCCGGTACATCGCGTAGTCACGATTGGATGCGTCAGCTGGAAAAATGCCTACCCAATCACCGTTGTTTGCGGGCCCTTCCCACGTGGCGGGGAACTCGGTTCCGGCAGCGACATTCGCCGGAGCGCTAACCGATGCACTCGTTCCACCAACGACAATACTGGCCGTCGCGAGTGTTGTATTGGTTTGCCCAGTGAGATAACGAACTTCGTAGGTGCCCGGTAAATCCGGTGCGCGCAGTGTCACCGGGTTACCTCGTGAGACGCGTTGGTACATCGCATAATCGTGGTTCGGTGCATCGGCGGCGAAGATGCCGATCCAATCGCCTGCGTTGTTCGGCCCTTCCCAGCTGACATCAAACGTTGCGCCAGCATCGGCAGTGGCCGGTGGCGATACAGCAGCCGAAACGCCGCCTATTGATATCTGCGCAGACGCCAGCGTGTAGAACTTAGTACCGGTGAGGTACCGGACCTCGTAGTCGCCTGGCTCGTCCGGCGCACGCAGCGTCGCCGGGTTAGCGCGTTTCGCGTAGACGTATTTACCGTATTCACCCTCCGGCGTATCGGCTTCGACGATGGTGATGAAGTCGCGTTCATTGACGGGGCCCTCAAACGCGATTGAGAGTTCGGCGCCGGCATCGACGCTGGCTGGTACGCGCAAAGACGCTGTCGCTTCTGTAACGCTTAGTGCGACCGTGGCAAGCGTTGGGTAGGGACGGTCTTTACCTAGGTAACGGATTTCATAGGCACCGGGTTCTTCCGGCACCAGCATTGTCGTCGGTACGCGTCGCGCGTATTGATAGCCGTCATAGGTGCCTGGCGCCGCATCGGCCGGGACGATCGTAATAAAGTCCGCTCGGTCGCTGTCGCCCGTCCAGGACACTTCGATTGAAGCACCGGCGACGGCGGCGGCGGGCGCTTCAAGCGATACCTCCGCGAACGTGAGCACCGGCAATAGCAGAAAGACGAGGACAAGTCGGGTCATTACAGGCCATCCATGCGAGATCGATACTTATATATAGCGCCTCACTACGTACCGGGCCAGTCGATGCGATCGCTACTGACCACACTGGCACGAGAATACGCTTAAAGAGGTCAGCCGGGTACCTGCACGAATCGCCTAACATGATGATAGAAAAGAGAAAAAAGGCGGATTATTTGGATTGTGCGTAATCGGGGCTAGACTGATATGGAAAGAGGACGCAGCTATGGGCAAAACGGCCACCGAGCGTCTCAACGCCAAAAAGCAGCCGAAAAAGGTCGTGCTCGAAAAGGACTTTGCGGGTATCAAGGCCGGCACCCGAATGCTGGTAGGAACGCCGCAAATGGTCGACAACTATGTCCGGAAGATCCCGTTCGGCGAGACACGCACGATCCCACGGCTTCGCAACGAGCTTGCTCGCCGGCACCGCTGCGATGCCATGTGCCCGGTATCAACTGCGATCTTCTTACGCGTCGTTGCTGACGCCGCGCTCGAATCTCTTGAGGCCGGCAGTGCCATTGCCGACGTTACGCCGTTTTGGCGTGCAGTCGCGCCCGACGACAAGCTCGTGAAAAAACTCGACGTCGACAGTGCGTGGATCGAGCATCAACGGGCGCTGGAGTGTTAGCTGACCGTAGCCGCACACCACTGAGCATTGGCGGTGTATCCAACCTCTCGTCGTTGGTTACTGCAAGTAACGACGAATAGGTGATCGTTCGTCTTATTTGTGACCTAAACGACACAGGCGAGCGGTAAGCCGCTAATCGGCGCTAGTCTCGCTGAGGACGTTCGTCGCAGTCGATTACCGGTTCGTCTCGTTTGTGCCTCAGCAACCCGGTCGTTTGATACCTTTAACCGAAAAGCAAAAGGTCGAGCACTGGAGGGGGCATGACCAAGCACAGCGTGCGCGTCAACGGCACCGATATTGTTTTTGAGGGCGACGGCGCTACGCCACTACTTTGGGTTCTTCGCGACGCGGCGGGTCTCACCGGTACGAAGTTCGGCTGCGGGATTGGTCAATGTGGCGCGTGCACGGTTCACGTTGACGGTAAGGCGCAGCGCTCGTGTGTAACGCCCATCGCCGGTGTCGCCGGTCGTGCCATTACGACCATCGAGGGACTAGCGACCAAAGACACGCTGCACCCCGTGCAGAAAGCGTGGATTGAACTCAACGTCCCGCAGTGCGGCTACTGCCAAGCCGGTCAGATCATGGCGACGGCCGACCTATTGGCTCGAAAACCAAAGCCGACCGACGACGACATCGATTCCGATCTCACCAACATCTGCCGTTGCGGCACGTACCCGCGTATTCGTAAAGCGATACACCGTGCCGCTGAGTTGCTGCGGGACGACAAGGAGCCGTCCGGTGAGTAGGGGCAACGAGGAGGTCGCTCATCTATCGAGACGCAGCTTTATTGTTGCCGGTGCCTCGGCCACCGGCGCATTGGTGTTTGGTATTCCATTTGGGGTGGCGCGATCCGCCGGGGAGGGCAATCAGCTTGGCTTCTTTGTCGAGATACGACCAAGCGGCGATGTGATCATCGGTTCGAACCAACCCGAGATTGGTCAAGGCGTACGGACCGCGCTGCCAATGCTTGTCGCCGAAGAGCTCGATGTGGCCTGGGAGCGCGTGTCGGTTAAATCGATGCCACTCGGTCTCGTGCGTACCGCCGATGGTTTTACTTGGAAATACGGCGGCCAAGGTGTCGGTGGCAGTACCGGCCTTACCAATAACTGGGACTTTATGCGTGAGGTCGGTGCACGGGCCCGTTTCCAACTCATTCGCGCAGCAGCCGAGCAATTGGAAGTGGAGCCGACTGAGTGTCGAACGGAACCCGGTGTTGTGATCTGCGAAGCGGCGAATGCCCGCTTACCGTATGGTGCGTTGATCACCCGTGCGGCGGCGTTGGCGCCGCTTGATGAGCCGGTGCCGTTAAAAGCGAGCCGCGACTACCGAATCATTGGTAGCCAACAAAACGCGGTTGATCTCGAATCGATCGTGACCGGTGCCGTCCAGTTTGGCATCGATACTTACCAGCCAGAGATGCGTTACGCGGCAATTATGCGCAGCCCAGTTTTGAACGGGACCGTCAAAGCTGTCGATGACGCCGCTGCTCGGGCGGTCGACGGCGTTCTCGATGTGTTCCCAATTGAAGGGCCGTCACCGGGCGAGCCGTACCAGATTCTGGCTAGCGGTGTTGCTGTTGTTGCTACCTCAACGTGGGCCGCCTTTCGCGGTCGCGATGCATTAACGGTTGAGTGGGAGCCTGGTCCGAACGCGACAGACAGTTCCGCTGCCTTCTGGCAGGAGTGCAGCGACAAGCTCAGCAATGAGACCGGTCAAGTCGTGGTTGACGATGGTGACTTCGACGCCGCCATGGCGAGTGCTGTTCAGCAGTTCATGCGCCGCTATGAGGTACCGTTTGCGAATCACGCACCGCTCGAGCCGCAGAACTGCTACGCCGATGTTCGCGCGGATCGGTGTCACATCATTGCGCCGACACAAACGCCGTCGGGGGCGTCGCGTTCGGCTGCGTGGGCCACGGGCCTTGAGCGCGACCAGATACACGTCGACTTTACCCGCGTGGGCGGCGGTTTCGGTCGTCGCTTGACTAACGACTACGTTGCCGAAGCTGCGTTAATTTCAAAAAAAATCGGCGCACCGGTTAAGCTCACCTGGAGCCGCGAAGATGACGTGCG
>JBCDBO010000181.1:0-3759 GCA_039183535.1 Pseudomonadota bacterium
GACGATGCGATCAGCGCCGCAGCAACAAAGCTGCAACGATAGACGTCGTTCACTGCGTAACCGCGGTCAAGTAACGAATCAGTAAATCGCGATCCTCAGCGCTGGCGACACCGGCGAACGCCATCCGATTGCCGGGCACGTAAGTGGCGGGATTAGTCAACCATGCATCGAGTGTCTCAGCGTTCCAAACGATGTCGGCGTCGCGTAACGCATCGGAGTACTCATAATCCGACTTACCGGCCGCTTGCGCGCCGAGCAAACCGTTGAGATTTGGGCCGGTCAAATGAATGCCGTCCTCGTCAACGGTGTGGCACGAACGGCACTGCAAGAACGCAATTTTGCCTTTGCGTTCCTCGGCCGCGGTCATTACCGGCGCCTCGCTCGTCGTGTCAGCGGTGGCGCAGGCCGTTAGGCCCAACAGTGCCGCAAGCGCGAACAGGCGCTGGCGAATGGTTGCGATAGGCATGTGTGATTAGCTCCCCTGCTAATTTGAACGCGCAACTACGGAAGCGTATCGAGCGCTTCAAGAAACTCGTAGCCGTCGCGGTGACAAAATGCACCGATTTCGGGTGTACGGACGCCTAGCTGCCGCGAACTCGGGTCGTTAACACTAAACGCGATTGAGCGGCGCTCGCCCTGTGGGCGGATCGAGAAGTACATAAAGTCGGGCCGTGTTTCGTAGTACGGATACTGCTTGTCGCGCATCAGTACCTCGAAAACAGCACCATCACTCGCCCGCTCAACGCTCAGCAAACCACCTTGGCTATGCAGAGCAAGATCGTCGATTCGCACCGTCTCTTCACCGTAGAAGAAGACGCTGCACGTAAACGGGTAGGCGCGCCGCATTTCGATGGGCCGATCGGCGGCGTAGCCTGCGAAGAGGCTGTCGTCCGCGACGAGAAACGTCGAATCGACGCGCCAGTAGTAGTTTTCCGCCAGGGTCAGGTTATGCAACGAATACCGCCGCTCGTCACCGTCGCCGAACTGACACGCCTTCGGTTTCATCGCGCCTTCAAACTGGCTGGCCTTGCGATGCCAGTAGACGTCGCAATCGTCCAAAAAGAAGACATCGTCTGGCCTCAAGTCGGCCAGTAAGTCGGGATTGTGGTATCCACCTTTGAGCGCGTCGGTGTCTTTGAAAAACCCTTGCTGCATACGTATCGCACCGGCCTCGAGATCGGCGCGGAACGTAACGAGGCGCTGGCGCATTATTTGTGCCGGATCGTTATTGACGTACTCCTCGACGTAGAAAACGTGCTCTCCAAACGCAGGTAACGCCAGACGCTTATGCAGCGTATGGATGCGAATGACGCGATCATCTTCAGCAACGGCCGCGCGCGGGTCTGCTTCAAACCAGCGCTGCTCCTCGTTGTCGAATTCACCGGCAAACCAGTCGGCAAGTACTTTAATGTCGCGCGCAAATGGATTGGCGGCGTCATCAGCGTGGGCAAGCGCCGATACGAACAGCAAACCGACAGCAACGAGCGTTGTTTGCAGAAAACGCATCGGCCTAGCCGAGCCTCAACAGAACGTCTTGCGCCGCCCGCTCGCCGGACTCGAATGCACCTTCCATACCGCGTTCTAGCAGCGCCGTATGTTCGCCGGCAAAATGGACATTACCGTGGCTCTCGCGCATATGTGGCGCATATTTTCCGACCTGTCCTGGCCGCCAGAACACCCAATCGCCTGCACCGTGGACGTTGCGATGGCAAGATTGAACCAGAATCGGTTCGAGGGCCCCTGCCAGCGATGGGCGAACTTTCTCGAGCTCGCGCATGGTGTACTTGGCCGCCTCGGCGTCATCCATAAAATCGTACTTATACGCCTCGTTACCGTTAACGAAGGCGATCGCGGACGATGGTTCGTTATTCTCACCGCGGCGTAGAACGGCAAAACGCTCGAACGACTCATCACTCCAGATATTCATTGGTAAGCCGTCCTCTTCCCAAAAGCGGCGTTTGATGAGGAAGTGCACTTGAATGGAAATGCCGTAATCGATTTCAGCGATAGCGCTTTCCATGCGCAGCGGCAAGCGAGGCGCAAACTTTATGCGATCGAGAATCGGGTACGGAACAGAACAAACAACCTGTGATGCCTCGTAAACGGAACCGTCTAAACAATGAACTCGGACATATTTACCTTGATCGTCAACGGCCATGACGGTTTTGCCGAGCGCAACGCCGTTCTCTAGTTTATCGGCCATAGCGCGCGGCAACAGCGAGTTACCGCCGCGGATCTTTTGTACCGACGGCAGATCGGCACGCGCTTCGGACATACGCCGATTGAACTCACCGACGGCGTAACGTCGCAGCTCGTGCAGTGCCGATGTGTTGTTGATGTGATCGGTATGGATCACGACGTTCATCAGGCGAATCGTCTCGTCGTTAAATCCAAGGAACCGCTTCATGTACTCGCTGTGCGGGATGTCGTACTTCGCAAACTCGGGCTTGATCCAATCGTCGAGTGGCCGACCTGACAGTGGGTTATTGCGGTGCGACAACGTCCACAGCATCCGATCCGGCAAGATTTCTCGGTCGTCGCCTTGCATCGGATTGAGACTGTGGCTCGCCCAATCGTCAGGCATGATGTTTTCGCCGCGGATTCGGTAGAACTTCGAGCTACCGCCGCCCAACGGATTCTTTGGCTCGTACAACTCGAGGCCCATGCGACGAGCCGCGTCGATCATGCGGGCGTAATTGCCGCCAATGAGCTCGCCGGCGGCTTCCGGCTTACCCGGAATATCCATCAGTGTGTACACGCGGCCGCCAATACGGTCACGACCCTCGAGTACTTGGACCGATAAACCGAACTCTTCCAGTAACGAGGCCGCATGCAAGCCGGACAAACCGGAGCCGATAACGATGGCGTCGAACCGCTGTGGTTGAGCGACCGCCGAACGGCTAGCGCCCGCTGTCAGCGCCGCCGCGGCGCTGCCAATGAGGTCGCGCCGCGACAGGCTTTTGGTGCTAGGTGGAACGGAATTAGCTGCAGTTGGCTTTTTCATAGCTCTACGATTTCCACGGGAAATTGGTCGGGGTCCTCGACAATAAACGATCGTTTTGACGCAAGCAGCGGACTCGAGCGGTCGCTCAGCTCGGCAATGATTCGACAACCGGCGTTGCTCACCTGCTCGCGCACGTGTTCGATTTGATCTGTTGCGAACGTCCACATCGCGACACCGCGACTCGGCGGCCCCAGTGAAGGCGCAGGGCTTGCGACCGTGATATCGCCATGATCCAGCAAAACCAGGTAGCCGGTCGCTGCACCGGGCGCGAACAACTGAATAAACCGCTCGACGGAGCCCGGCTCAAGCTTCAAGCCGGACGGCGAACCAACCGTCAGCGCCATATCGCGGCGGCATTCAAAACCCAATTGCTCGACAAAGAAACGGTTAACGAGATCGGCATCGGTGACGCAGCGAGCCGAATACGCAGGCGCGCCGATTGGCGTACCGCCAGGCATCGGGCCAACCGGCGTCAGACCATCGGGCCGTTTCACACCCAACAAGTAGACGTCCTCTGGCCCGATAAAGTGAATCTCTGACGACGTGTATGTCTCGCCGGTGGGACTTTGAAACTCTAAGTCCTTACGCCCAACGCTCGATGGGATACCCATCGCCGCTAACTTTTCCTCGCGGGCATCGATATCGTGCATTGGGAAACCAATCGATAAGCCACCAACGTGCCGACCGCTGGCCTCAGGTCGTACAACGGGTGCCGTGCTATCCACCTCGATAACACGCACCGCAACGTTGGCCGC
>JBCDBO010000182.1:0-3736 GCA_039183535.1 Pseudomonadota bacterium
AATCGGGCCTGACCACCGAGATCGACCGTTACATGCACGCCCAGTCCACCTGCGCCGGCCAGCGGGTAGACCAGCCGCGTAAACGGCGAGCGCCCCGACAGACTGTAGTAGTGCGCTTTGGCATAGAATTGTGGGGGTATTGCAGTAGCTGACATTGCGTCTATTTTTGCTGCTAGTTCCTGCGCCCAGAGCCCCGCACTGTTGACCAAGCGGCGACATGCGAGTGTGTAACCGTCGTCGTCGAAGTCGAGCTCGAACCCATTGGTCGTTACCCGAATGCGCGAGACTTCGCTAACCAACACCATCTGCCCGCCGGCCGCCTCCAAATCACCAAGCATAGCGACCATCAGAGCGTGCGAGTCCACGATACCGGTGGATGGAGACATGAGGCCTGCCGTGCACTGAACTGCCGGCTCAAGTTCGGCGATCTCCGCGAGCGACAGAAACGTAAGGTCATCAACACCGTTTGCTGCAGCGCTGTCGATGTAGCCCGCTAGGACCGCTTCTTCGTCTTGACTGCAGGCAACGATCAGCTTGCCGACGTTACTGTGCGGCACACCCCGTTGCGCGCAGTAGTCGTAGAGACGATGCTTACCATCGACACAAAGCCGCGCCTTATTGCTCCCAGCTGGGTAATAGATGCCAGCGTGGATGACCTCAGAATTACGGCTGCTGGTGTGTGCGCCGAGATGTGGCTCTTTGTCGAACACCATAACGTCGCTCGTCTGGGCCAATTCGCGAGCGACGGCCAGGCCGACCACACCGGCTCCGATAACCACAGTATCAACAGTTTCGGTCACGACGCTAAGCAGTATCAGGCTACGGAAGGTTACGAACGATGCGGGGACCCACCAATGTCGTCACCCAAAGTGGCAACCTTCGCCACGTACTTATTAGACGTTCGTACTTCGGATTCGATGTATTGAGAACAGGTACGTCGCGACCGGCACTTAACCAATAATGCCAGTACAGTGGCACGACCTCGGCGCCCCACTGTTTTTTGAACCGAAAGGTCCCGCTGTCCACGGTGCTACGACCGAAATCAAACACTGAGTAACCCTGATCTTCTGCGTGCTCGATCATGCACCAATACAGGTACATATTGACGCCAAAGCGATCAACCTCGCGAAGTGACGCTGCGTAGGGAACCTCAAGACGGCCGTTGTCCGCAATAACCAAGCTCGCAGCAACTGTCGCGCCATTCAGTCGAACGACAAACACTCTTACCTGGTCGGCAAATTCCGCTGCAATGGTGCGAAACCACGCTTCCGGATAGACCGGTGTTCCAAGGTCGCGATACTTACGGCTCAGGACACTGTAGAAATCGGCAATTAGCTCAATGCCGCCGATCACCGGCTCAACGCCTTCACGTTTCGGTCTTTTTATCTGTGCGCGACGTTTGGAGCCAAGCGCCTTCCAACGCTTCTCGCTATCTCCGCACAATGGTAGGTGCATTCCCACCTTCTCCGTCCGCTTCGGCCATGCGGACAGGTCCTCGGTATGGCGTAATTCTGCGTGCCTGACGCCCAGGTCCGCGCCTAGTTCAGCGCAAGCCCGAAGCAGCGCCTCACGGCTTTGCTCGTCACGCGCAACGACACCGCCGTAACTGAGATAGGGCATTGAAACTAGGAAGTCGCCGAACAACATACTTTTCAGACGAATAAGCGGTAGAACACCGGTAATCTCATCCCGCTGAACAGCTTTCAGGTAATACGCGTGCTTACCGAAGCAGTTGCCAATGACATCGCGCCATTGCCACCGGTGGTAGATCGTCGCAGCCTCGTTGCTATCAACGAATCGATCCCACGCCACGCGATCAGCCGAATCTGCTTCTGAGACTGTCGTGTCGTTAATTGCGTTGATCGCTACCAAAGTAAATCGCGTCCATACGGTCCCAGCGACCGCTGCGTAGCAGTGTCCGTAAACGACCCTCGAATCGATGCAGATTCACGTAATGACGAAAACGGGTCTTGGCGCTAATGCCCGGCATCCGCGGCTGCTGTGGATCGATTTCCCAGGGGTGAAAGAAAAAAACCGCAGGAACACCGTTGTGCGCGCGCACCCGATTGATGAGCCACTGCGAAATTGCCAGCGGAAACAGTCGGAAATAACCGCCACCAGCGGACGGGAGGTTTCGTCCTGCCATCTTCGTTGTGCTGGCCGGTATTTCCAGTAAGCCGGACGATTTCTCAACGAACGGTTCAAACGGCGCATCGGGAACGCCGTAGTGATCGTGCGATATCGGGTAGATGCTAGAGCTGTAGCGGTAACCGCATTCGGCCATCACCTCATGCGCCCATGGTGTGCGTCGATCCAACGACCAACTCGCCGCCCGAAATCCGATCACCGGCTGCCCGGACAGATCTTGTAACAACTGCCGGGTTTTGGCGATATCGTCGCGAAACTCAGCAGGCGACTGATTCCAAACCCGATGGTGTTGATACCCATGACTGGCCACCTCGTGGCCCTCTGCCGCGATTTTTGTAACAACTTGCGGGTAATTTTCTGCAACCCAACCAAGCGTAAAAAATGTGCCCTTAACATCGGCGTCTGCGTAGATTTGCAACGCCAGATCGACGTTAGCCTCAACCCGACACGCCCAATCTGACCATGCCGACTTTGGCACTAAATGCTCGAATGCAGAAACCTGGAAATAGTCTTCGACATCACAGGTGAGGGCATTCGGTAAACCACCGATATCAGCCATGGGCCAAAGCCGATCAACGGCCGGGTACGGCTGCGTATCCGTCGAGTCATTTGGATCGAAGCGAGGTTGTAGGCCTGCAGTACTCATTCCGTGTGCACAGTCTGGAAATGGAAATCCGACTACCTAAATTCCCTGCGAAACGTAAGAACGACAGAGTTCGAGATAAAATCTCGGCGGTTTGGAACAACCGCACCTACGCTTTCCTGATCTACATAGGTGTAGTCGAGTGCCAGTTCCGAGCGTGGCCCGATGTCATAACTAAGCCCGACCGTGGACGAGAGAATGTCTGTCTCTATATCCTCTTGAAACTCGAAGCGAATTCGATTGGCGCCGAGCCGAACCCTAGTCCTGGCGCCCAGCTGGTAGTCGGCCCGAATACCAGCGTTCGACTGCTCTTGATCAGGAAGAACGGTACCGATTGCCGACGTTATATCCGTGCGTTCTTCGAGCAATAACCGCGCACGTAACGTCAATCTACTAAACTGAATGTTGTAATCGACACTTCCTCGATTCGAAATGAAACGCTGCGACTGCCCTTGAGCGGTCAGCAAATCGAGTATCAAATCGGGATTACTGGGGCCCGGTTGAACTACCCGCTGCAACCCCTGCGTTGTTGGCTCCTGCACGTAACTGGCATTCAACGTCTGGCGCTTTCCCTGCCAATTAAGCTCAACCCGCGATGACGAGCCGAAGCTACGCTCCCCACTAGCAACCGTTAGCGTTGACTCGGTCCCGAAGCGAAGTGAAAACCCGCCCTCCCAAAGCTCCGCTTGCAATGCCGGATCTAACGGCACGTCCCAGTCACTCTCAACGCCCCCGGATGCAAAAATTCGAAGACTGCTCGACAACCAAACCCCGAATTCAAGCTGCGCACGTTGAAATTCGTAGGGCGCGGCAATGTCGTACGAGACACGTTGCCAATCGTACGTTGCGGCCCAGGTAAAGCCCTCGCCGTTGGTGTAATTATCCAAGGCAAAGCGACCCGCTCGCTGCTCGTTCCCCTGCAGGTTGTTGCCGTCGATATCGACC
>JBCDBO010000183.1:0-3706 GCA_039183535.1 Pseudomonadota bacterium
AGCGATTGGTGCCGCTCGTGCAAGCGCGTTGCGATTTCGAGCGCGATAGTTTCAAGCCGTTCAGTGGACTTAATACCCGCTTGTTCGAAATATGGCGCGTAATAGGTCTGACTGTCGGCGTGTTCGACGTTAACCAGCTCACCTACTCGGCTCCAGATGTAGGAACGCTCGAGCTGATCGACATTGAGCACGCCGTCCTGGTAGCGAATGGCCGCTCCCTGCGACGCGACATTGCGTAGCGAACGAAATGCCTGGGGCTCGGCGGATAGCGCGAACGCATGAATGTAGAGCGGTACCAAGCGCTCATCGGTCATTCCCCACTCGCGCTGCATTTTCTCGGCGAACATCAACGCGGCAATGCCATCGGTCTTAGCGAGCTCGCCGAGCGCCGCTGTGTCGAGCAGGTCGTAAGCGTGATCGTACTCACGGACCTTGTCACAAACCCGCGTTGTCCCGCTAACCAGCCCTTCAGACGTTCGCGCTTGGTACGCCTCATCACGGCAGTTGCGGTGGACAACGCGGCTTTTGAGATAGTCGCCCACCTCGGTGATAACGAAGCCTTCGGTCATCAGAACCGAGGCGTTATACAGAGCCCGTTGCCGCTCGCTCTCGGCAAGCTCGGCCGCCGTTGGCAGCGACGACGCTGCCTCCGGCGCCGGCGCCGGCGGCGGTGTTGGGTGACTGGCTGCCGATTCAATCGCGATCGGCGCTTCGGCAGGCGGTGCTACGGGTGGCGCGGTGGGCTCGTCAGACGGGCGCAGCACGACGGCGATGACAACCGCCGCGCAAACAACACCGCCGACAACGATGGGTTTATTCATTGAGCTTTCTCCTTGAGCGCTGGCAACAAAACGCCAGCGTTCGAGAATCGTGCGCCGCCACCCGTCGAACTGCTGCGGCCACTCCGGCTCAATTTAACAAGAAACGTGTTGCTTGCGACCGTTCTACTGCGCAGCCGCACGCGCTTGCACAAACTCGATGGCCATATCGAGACGTGTCAATGCCCGATGCGGGCCGACGAGTGCCAGCGTTACGTCGAGCGACGGCGACGATCCGGCGCCGGTGATCGCAACGCGAACCGGTTGCCCCACCTTACCCATACCAAGCCCGAGCTCATCGGCAACCGATTGAATGGCCGCTGACAATTCCGCCTCAACCCAATCTGCGAGGCCGGCGAGCTTCGCGCGCACAGCGATGAGCGCATCCAGCGCAGCCGGCCGCAGATGCTTCTTAGCCGCGCCGGCATCAAACGTATCGAAGTCTTCAAAGCAATAGCGCGTCGCTGCCGCCATGTCCGCCAGCGTCGTGGCGCGCTCGCGGTAAGCCGCAATGACAACCGCAAGATCAGGTCCGGTCGTTGTGTCGACGCCGAGGCGTTGATACTGCCCCGCTAACCCACCGGCTAACTCAGCGGCGGGCGCGCTCATCATGTGTTGCTGATTTATCCAGTCAAGTTTGCTCGGATTGAACGCTGACGCTGAGCGGTTGATAGCCGCAAGATCAAAGAGCGCGATCATCTCGTCACGCGTAAATAGCTCTTGGTCGCCGTGCGACCAACCGAGGCGAACCAGGTAATTGACGAGCGCACCGGGCAAGTACCCGGCGTCGCGGTAATCGAGCACGTTAACCGCGCCATGGCGCTTCGACAGCTTGGCGCCGTCTTCGCCGAGGATCATCGGTAAGTGCGCGTATTGGGGGATTGGTGCACCAAGCGCCGCCAGCATGTTTATTTGCCGCGGTGTGTTGTTGAGGTGATCGTCGCCGCGAATGACGTGTGAGATAGCCATATCGGCATCGTCAACAACAACGGTGAAGTTGTAGGTCGGTGTGCCGTCGGAACGCGCAATAATGAGATCGTCGAGTTCCGCGTTGGCGAAGTGGACCTCACCTTTGACGGCGTCGTGAACCACCACGTCGCCATCCAGCGGATTTCGAAATCGAATCACCGGATCAACGCCATCGCGAGGTTCGGTAACGTCGCGGTAACGCCCGTCGTAGCGCGGCTTTTCGCCGCGGGCCAGTTGCGCTTCGCGAAGCGCGTCAAGCTCCTCTTTGGTGCAGTAGCACTTGTAGGCTTTACCGGTGGCCAGCCACTCATCGAGCACCTCGCGGTAACGGTCGAAACGCTGCGTCTGGAAAACCGGCCCCTCATCGGCATCCAGCCCGAGCCAGGCCATACCGTCGAGGATCGTATCAACCGATGCTTGCGTTGAGCGCTCCCGGTCGGTGTTCTCGATACGAAGGATGAACGCACCACCGTGTCGGCGCGCAAACAACCACGCGAACAGCGCAGTGCGAACACTACCAATGTGCAAAACCCCAGTGGGACTGGGCGCGAAACGAGTACGGACGGTCATGGCGGCGCTAGCGAGCAAAGCAGCGTAGCCTACCAACCAACGGGTGGCTTGCAAGCCAAGCAGACATACGACGGCGAAACTGCCGCGTTAACGCCGCCCCTGAGGAAGGACAGACGACCCTGACCTGACCAATCGGGCGGCAACGTCGCTGTCAGTATTTTTTACATAACGAGATAATTTGTAAAATATCGGTGCGTGCCAGTTTTTACAATTCATTGATTTCTAGTAGTTTTCTAGTTATGGGCACACAGTTTGCTTGATAATATGTAAAACGCATAACGCGTTAAGTGGTGCAAACAATGAAAAGAACAACTCTGGGTCGTCTGGCTGCTGCCATGCTCCTCTTACCGACGGTCGCATCGGCCGGGCTCATGGAAATAACAGCAACGTACGCCGGTGACGTCTACACGGACTATGTATTCACCGATTTCACGGTTATCTATCAGGACGGGAACGCCGACGGCTTGCTGCAGTTTGAAGAAATTGTTGAGTTTTCTGGCTTTACCAACCTAAGCGATGGACGGATGTGGGACGAGATCGTCGGTGTTCCGGATATCGCCGGTGTCGCGACGGCCAGCGGTTACAGCAACGGTAACGACATTTTTTGGTGGGTCCTGCCGTCACCGCTATACCGGCCGAATGCGTGGTTTGCGACCCGCTGGAGATACGCGACCGGTGAGCTCCCAGCCACCCCTGTCAGTATTTCGGAACCAGAAACGCTGGGCCTACTTGGACTTGGCTTGGCGGCGATGGCGTTTGCACGGCGTCGGCGCCGCGGCTAAACCCGGTACGCAACCCGGCCTTAAGAAAAACCGCCGTTCTCGGCGGTTTTTTTGTGGTGTACGGAGCCAACGATCGCGGGCGATTACAGCCCGCCTACAGTGCGTTCGCGAGGAAAATCGGGCAGTTGCGCAGCAGCGTTCAGAGCGAAAACAGCGTGGCTACGCGAATTGAATGGACCAACTGGCGTTAAGCACGGCGCGGTCGTCCCGTCGGTTCT
The DNA here is from genome assembly GCA_039183535.1 of Pseudomonadota bacterium. Lineage (GTDB taxonomy): Bacteria > Pseudomonadota > Gammaproteobacteria > Steroidobacterales > Woeseiaceae > JBCAXA01. The sequence continues at coordinate 3,358 of JBCDBO010000183.1, forward strand.
AGCTCGTGGCTCCCGCATCGCACCGATTGGCGCCCGATGGCAAGTGCCACAATGATTGGTACCGGTGACGTGTCACAACGATCGTGCGTAGAGCTGGCTCAACTTACGATTGCGGACACGCTATGGCCGGACTGGCGTGATGGCGCTGTATTCGTGGCCTCAGGTGGTGGCCGCCGCTGTCGCCACCCAACGTTTAATTCGACAGCGCAGCCACTTCTTGCGAGTACGCGCTTTCGATGCCACTCGAGCTGACCGACGTCATGACCACGAAATACGTGTCCTGAGGACCGCCGTCCACAACGTAGAAAATGTGAAGTTTTTAATTTGACACATCCTGCTCTGGTTATAT
>JBCDBO010000184.1:0-3693 GCA_039183535.1 Pseudomonadota bacterium
GGCCTTTATGGCGTCGAGCTACTACTGTTTGGTCGAGGCAGGGAAGCGTAACGATCAACTAGCGGAGTTTGGTATTCGTATTCTGAGCGATGCGGGGGAGGTGTTGATCGATGTGGACATCGACGCGAAACGCAAGTTACTGAAATATATGCCTTTTAGTCTGTCGCGAAACACAGACAGAGCGACAAACCGGTGCCTCAGCAACTGTGATCGACGTATCGGTTTTGATGAGCCGGTGGCTGTCATTGTCAAACCGATTTGCGCTCGCTGATCAAACGCACCTTTCGAGTTTTGCTGGCAGCGCTTTGTTTTCGCCTACTCCCGCTGCTACCCGGCAAGCGTTGCCAAGCGAAGACGCGAAAACCCAAGTCGTGTCGGGGTCTTGAGACATTACGTGTTGCCTTTCGCGTTCCTATACTTTCACGTGTCGACAACTCTTCGGATCGGGCCACGACCCCCTTTGGTTGTGTGCTTTGTGATCGCGTTAACAGACACCTATGGGCGTCCGTAGCGACTATCGCATTACGTTGAATGGCGAGTGATACACGCAGTGGTATGGGCATTGCGTGTTTCCGGCTTGCTGACGCCTTGAGCGTTCCGGTTCGACCGAGACTGCGTCATGCAAGACGGAGGAACATACAGATGAATACATTCCGACTAGTCCCACGAGCTCGCTGGAGTCTCGTCATCGCCGCTGCGCTAACGGCCGTAGCGTGTGGCGGTGGTCAGGACGGAGTCGGACTTGGTGATGGACAAACCGAAGATCCGGTTGCTCTGGATTTTCCCATCGCTTACGTCCGCCGGCCGATTCCAGTTGATGATAACGGCGATGCGCTGCAAGTTGATGTGCGCAACGTTTTGCGCTTTAACGTCGGCGCCGATTTGTTCGTGCGCGACCGCGCGTCACCGAGTACGCCGGACACCAACATCACTGAGACTATCACCCAAGGTCTCGGTGATATTCGCGACGTCGATATCTCAAACGACGGCACGAAGGTCTTGTTTGCGATGCGCGCACAGTTTATCGAAGGCGCAGACGAAGAGGATCAACCAACGTGGAATATCTGGGAGTACGACATTCCCACCGACACGTTGCGCCGCATTATCACGTCCGACATTACGGCCGAGGCGGGCCACGATATCGCACCACATTTTCTGCCGGATGGACGGATTGTCTTCTCGTCGACGCGGCAACGCCGCTCGGTGGCCATTCTCCTCGATGAAGGCAAACCGCAATACCCAGCGCTCGATGAGGATCGTAACGAACCTGCGTTTGTCCTCCACCGCATGGACGCCGATGGCTTGAATATCGAGCAGCTTTCGTTCAATCAAAGTCACGACTACGACCCCGTGGTCGTGGCCGACGGCCGCATTGTTTACAGCCGCTGGGATCACGCTGGTCCCAATAACGCGATTCATTTGTATCGAATGAATCCTGATGGATCCGCGGTCGAGTTGCTGTACGGCGCAGAGAGTCACAACACCGGCTCCGGTGCAGCTGAGGTGCACTTCCTGGGGCCACGCGAATTACCGGAAGGCGGCATCGCCGCGTTGCTACGGCCGTTTGCGGGCACCGGTGAGGGTGGGGATGTCATTTCGATTGACACCGACAATTACATCAACAACACCCAACCCAATGTCGCCAACATCGGAATTTTGAGTGGACCGGCGCAGACACCGACGACGGTCAACGATGTGCTGACCGCCGACGACGAGCCATCGCCGGGCGGACGTTTTTCGGCCGTTTATCCGCTTCAGGACGGCACTAATCGCATTATGGTGTCGTGGAGTCCGTGCCGGTTGACCGATGGCATTTCGATTCTGGCCTGTACGCAAGAACGTCTTGCCGACCCCAACTTGGTAGAGGCAGCGCCGCTGTTTGGTATCTGGATTTACGATCGCGATCAAAACACGCAGTTGCCAATCGTCGTTCCAGAGGAAGGCTTCCAGTTCTCGGAAATCGTTGCCGCTGAGCAACGGACCAATCCGCCGCTGATTCTCGATGGCGGCAATGACTTTGCGCTTGACCCAGACCTTCGCGATGACGGCGCGGGTGTGATCCACATCCGCAGTGTCTACGATTTTAACGGTGTCGATGTTAGCGCCGCTGGTATCCCGACGCTGTCGGACCCGATACAAACAACGGCAGCCGAACGGCCGGCTCGCTTCGTTCGTTTCTGGAAACCGGTCAGCATGCCGGACGACGACATCTTGGAGATCGACGGATCGGCATTTGGCGTTACGCAGGCATTCGGGATGCGTGAGATCGTCGGCTACGCCGAGGTCGAGCCAGACGGTTCGGTTATGGCGAAAGTGCCCGCCAATGTCGCGTTGTCGTTCCAGGTGCTCGATGCGGACGGACGTGCAATTTCCGGTTCGCACAACAATTGGTTGCAAGTCGTTCCCGGCGAGTACCGTGAGTGTGGTGGTTGTCACAATGCCAACAACGGACAGTCACACGGGCGTAGCGATGCGTTTAACGTCGTAAACGCCGGCGCGACCGCCGACGGACAACCGTTTCCGAACACGAACCCTTCGATCTTTGCCGACTTTGGTGAAACGATGGCTGAGGCACGCATTCGCGTGTCGTGCTCGACTAACAATTGCGCGGCGCTCGAGCCGAGTCTCGACATTATTTTCGATGATGTCTGGACTGATCCGGCACAACGCGCGGTCGATGCGCCGTTCTCATATCGCTATCAAGACCTATCGGTACCGCTGCCGGTCGACACGGCGTGCGTAACCAACTGGACGTCACTGTGCCGCAGCGTTGTGCAATACGAAGAGAGCATGCACCCGCTGTGGTCGCTAAGCCGAACCGCAATTTCTGACCAAGCCATTCTCGATGTCGCTGGTAATGTCATCGACAACTGCACGGGCTGCCACACGCCGGTCGATGCTGCTGGGATGGCGATGGTGCCAGCATCGCAGCTCGATCTGACCGATGGTGTCTCCGATATTGACCCGGACCATTTCAAAGCGTACCGCGAGTTGTTGTCGGGCGATAACGAGCAAGAGGTGAACGCCAACGGTGTTCTTGTCGATCGTCAGGTCGAGATTGGTCTCGATCCGAACGGCATTCCGATTCTCGAGCTCGTCCCCGTGGCGCCGAGTATGCAAGCCGGCTCAGCCAATGGTTCGGCGCGCTTCTTGGACCGCTTTGATGCCGGCGGCACCCACGCCAACTACCTGTCACCCGCGGAGTTGAAGCTCGTCTCCGAGTGGCTCGACGTCGGCGCGCAATATTACAATAATCCGTTCGAGGCTCCGCAGGACTAGGCGCTGGTGAAACCCGATCCGACAATTGATCCCGCCCGTCATGGTCTGGCCACCGACGCAGGAAAACCGGTCCGTCGCGGACCGTGGTCGGCGGTTTATACAACCGGTGCCATGTACTTATGAGGCGTTTGTTTAGCATTGTGTTGCTGCTGGCACTCGCATCGTCCGCGCTCGCCGATGAGCCGATTCGGGTCACCGTTGCCGATGCGTTTTTGGAACTGCATACCGGTCCCGGTCGGGGCTATCCGGTCGACTACGTCGTCGAGCGCGATGAATCGGTCGTTATCCTGATGCGGCGCACTAACTGGTTCAAAGTTCGTGCCGATAACGGGCGTGAAGGTTGGGTTCGCGAGCGCGACATGGAACTGACACTCGATGCGTACGGCGAGCCGGTCCGCTTTCGCAGCGTCAGCC
>JBCDBO010000185.1:0-3692 GCA_039183535.1 Pseudomonadota bacterium
CCAGACGACGTTTCGCAACGCCATCTTCCTTGGCGAGTGTGATTAACGGTTCGACGACCCGGCGCAGTTCTTTGGCCTTCGGCAAGGTCGTGCGAATCGTCTCGTGGCGCACCAATGATGCGGCCATGTTACGGAACATCGCTTTGCGGTGAGACGAATTGCGATTGAGCTTACGGCCCGATTTATTGTGACGCATGGTCGTTGTTACCCGTCAGATCGATCTTTCGATCAGGACGCTAGGGCCGCACCACGATCCGGGCGCAGACTGGCTGGTGGCCAGTTATCGATCTGCATGCCCAGAGTCAGGTTGTGGCTCTCCAGCACTTCTTTAATTTCAGTGAGCGACTTCTTACCGAGGTTCGGAGTGCGTAGCAGCTCTACTTCGGTGCGTTGTACCAAGTCGCCAATGTAGTTGATGCTTTCGGCTTTCAAGCAGTTTGCTGAGCGAACCGTCAGCTCGAGCTCATCAACCGGCCGCAGCAAGATCGGATCGACTTGCGTTTCGGTAACGCCAGCGGTTGACTCGTCTTTACCCTGCAGATCGACGAAGACACTGAGCTGGTCTTTGAGAATGCTACCCGCGCGACGAATCGCCTCTTCCGGGTCGATCGTACCATTGGTCTCAATGTCGATAATAAGCTTATCAAGGTCAGTACGTTGCTCGACGCGTGCCGACTCAACCGTGTACGTGACGCGACTGATCGGGCTAAACGTTGCATCGAGTTGCAGGCGACCGATCGGGCCGGCGTGCTCTTCGAAATTAATACGTTGCAGCGCCGGACGATAACCGCGGCCGCGAACGACCTTAAGAATCATCTTCAGCTCACCAGACGAGGTCAGGTTAGCAATAACGACATTCGGGTTAAGAATCTCAACGTCGTGGTCCAGCTGGATATCACCAGCCGTCACCGCACCCGGCCCTTTCTTCGATAGAACGAGTTCGGCACTGTCGCGAGCGCCCATCCGAACGGCGACTTGCTTGAGATTCAGAAGGATGTCGACGACATCTTCTTGAACACCTTCGATGCTGGTGTATTCGTGCAAGACACCGTCGATCTCGGCCTCGACGATGGCGGCACCCGGCATCGACGACAACAGAATACGGCGCAGGGCGTTACCCAGCGTGTGACCGAAACCGCGCTCAAACGGCTCGATGGTGACGCGCGCACGCTGGTCATCGATCGGGTTGACCTTAACGACGCGAGGCTTAAGAAATTCGCTGACAGAATCCATCATCGACAAAACACTCCTGGAAAACGTAAGGAGAAAGTAGCAAGAAGAGGTGAGGCCAGATTACTTCGAGTACAACTCGACAACGAGGTTTTCGTTGATATCTGGCAAGATATCCTCTCGCTCGGGCAGCGCCTTCAGCATTCCGCCCATCTTTTTCGGATCGACTTCGACCCAGTCAGGAAAGCCCACCTGGCCGGCGATTTCGAGCGCGTTTTGAATGCGAACCTGTTTCTTCGCCTTCTCACGAATATCGATTTGATCGCCCGCCTTGACTTGGTAGGACGGAATATTCACCACTGAGCCGTTCACGCTTATGCCCTTATGACTGACCAACTGGCGAGCCTCGGCGCGAGTTGACGCAAAGCCCATACGATAAACGGTGTTATCAAGACGGCCTTCGAGCAGTCGCAGCAAGTTCTCACCGGTTGAGCCTTTAAGGCGTGCGGCTTTCTTGTAGTAATTGCGGAATTGCTTCTCGAGTACGCCATACATACGGCGCAGCTTTTGCTTTTCACGCAGCTGTAAACCGTAATCCGACAAGCGCGGACGACGTTGTGGCGCACCACCCGGCGGCACTTCCAGTTTGCATTTGGACTCAAGCGGTTTAACGCCACTTTTCAGGAACAGATCCGTTCCCTCGCGACGCGACAGCTTACATTTCGGTCCTCGATATCTCGCCATGTTGTTAACCTACACTCGGCGTTTCTTAGGTGGACGGCAGCCGTTATGCGGAATCGGCGTGACGTCTTCGATGTTTTGTACTTTGAAGCCAACAGCATTCAGTGCGCGCACCGCGGACTCCCGTCCTGGGCCTGGCCCACGGACTTTGACGTCAACGTTCTTCACACCGTAATCGGCCGCCGCGCGAGCTGCCTTTTCCGAGGCTACCTGCGCTGCGAACGGCGTTGACTTACGCGAGCCTTTAAAGCCACAACCACCAGCGGTCGCCCACGACAATGTGTTGCCCTGACGATCGGTGATCGTGATGATCGTGTTATTGAAGCTTGCTTGAATGTGAGCGACCGCATCCTGCACGACCTTTTTCACCTTCTTGCGCGGTTTGGTAGCTGTTGCCATAACTCAACCTTTCCTAAATTCGTGTGCCGGCGCTTACTTGCGAACCGGACGACGCGGTCCTTTACGAGTCCGCGCATTGGTACGCGTACGCTGACCGCGCAGAGGCAGACCACGACGATGACGAATGCCGCGGTAGCAACCGAGGTCCATCAACCGCTTAACGTTCATTGAGACTTCGCGGCGCAGATCCCCCTCGACCGTGAAGCGTGCAACCTCGGTACGCAGACGCGCGACCTCCGGCTCCGCCAAATCCTTAACAATGGATTCGGGCGCAATGTTCGCTGCGTCACAGATTTGCTGTGCACGCGTGCGACCGATGCCGTAAATCGACGTCAACGCGATGATGACGTGCTTCCCGGCTGGAATATTTATGCCTGCTATACGAGCCACGAGATTATTTCCTCAAACTTAACCGTTAACCCTGGCGCTGCTTATGGCGCGGGTCGGTGCAAATAACGCGAATAACGCGATTGCGACGAATGACTTTGCAGTTACGGCAGATCTTCTTAACCGATGCACGAACTTTCATAGCAATACTCCCTAACCGATCTCGCCGTTACCGTACGACGCCAGAGCGGCCATAGTTGCGCAGGTTCGCCTTTTTCATCATGCCCTCGTACTGCTGAGACATGGTGTGCGCGCGAAGCTGCGCCATGAAATCCATGGTGACCACGACCAAAATAAGAATCGACGTACCACCGAAGTTAAACGGAATCGACGCGTAAAAGAGACGCACAAACTCCGGTACCAGACAAACCGCCGTGATGTAGAGTGCGCCCCAGAATGTCAATCGCGTCAGCACCTTATCGATGTATTCGGCCGTCTGCGCGCCGGGCCGGATACCTGGTATAAACGCACCGGAGCGTTTCAATTGATCAGCCGTATCGTGCGAGTTGTACTGCAACGCGGTATAAAAAAAGCAGAAGAAGATGATCAGCGCGCCGTACAACACGATGTAAATCGGCTGGCCCGGCCCGATGCTGGCACCGATCTGTTGCAGTAAGCGTTGCCACCAACTCGGGTCGGCGCTCGCACCGGCGAACTGCGCCAGCGTCGCCGGGAACAGCAAGATGCTCGACGCGAAAATCGGCGGGATTACGCCCGACATATTGATCTTGAACGGCAAGTGCATGCTCTGTGCCGCGAACTGTTTGCGCCCTTGCTGACGACGCGCGTAGTTGACGGTGATTCGCCGCTGCGCCATCTCCATGTAAACAACGCCAACCGTCATCGCAATCACGGCGAGCACGATCAGAATCGCAAACGCAGGTGACATTGAACCGTTCTTGACGAGCTCGGCGATCGCAGCGATCGCGCCCGGCATCCCAGCGATGATGCTCGCCAAAATGATCATCGAAATGCCGTTACCGACGCCGCGTTCG
>JBCDBO010000186.1:0-3594 GCA_039183535.1 Pseudomonadota bacterium
CACCGAAAGCGCTGCGGCTCTACGGCGTTGAAGAAACGGCCTACAGCAACGACGCGGAAATGTTCGATCTCGTGCACGCAATGCGTACCCGTATTATCACGAGTCCGAGTTTTAGCGGTGAGCATATCCTTGGCGCGATTCTGTTTGAAATGACGATGGACCGCGATATCGCCGGCGTTCCAACCGCGACATACTTATGGAATGAGAAAAATGTTGTCCCGTTCTTGAAAGTCGACAAAGGCCTTGCCGACGAAGACAACGGTGTCCAGCTGATGAAGCCGATGCCGGACTTGGATGCCTTGCTTGGACGCGGTCGCGAAAAAGGCATTTTTGGTACGAAAATGCGCTCGGTAATTAAGCAGGCAAACGAGGCCGGTATTCGCGAGATCGTCAAACAGCAATTCGACGTCGGCAAACAAATCGTTGCGGCCGGACTGGTCCCGATCATCGAGCCCGAAGTCGATATTCACTGTCCGGATAAAGCCGAGGCGGAAGCCTTCCTCAAGGCAAATATTTTGGCGTCTTTGGATGCCTTATCTGCTGAGGAACACGTAATGCTGAAACTTACGCTACCCGAACAAGACGACCTGTATCGCGAGTGCATCGCGCATGATCAGTGCGTTCGTGTTGTTGCGCTGTCCGGTGGGTACGCGCGCGATGAGGCGAACGCTCGGCTGTCGCGCAATCACGGCATGATCGCTAGTTTTTCGCGAGCGCTATCAGAAGGGCTAAACGCGACGCAAAGCGATGCTGATTTCGATGCCGAGCTCGGTTCAGCCATCACGAGCATCTTCAACGCATCACGCACATAAGCGCTGCGGTGCATTGCTTTGACTGTCGGCACGTCAGGCGGTGTGGCGAGTCCGTTCCTGCTTGGTGGCAAGACGTGCCAAGCCGTAGTTGATCAACCGCTTGCGCTCGTCGTTACCGCCCTCAGCGAGTGCCTGTAGCCGTTCGAGCAGTGCCGGGTGGCAGGCAGGTTGCAACTCGGCTGCTTCGAAAAGCAGAAGCCACTCATTTGGGTAGCGCTTAAGCGCGTTGGCCGCTAGCTCATCGGCGTTCGCTGCGGAGCCGGACGCATCACGGCAACGGCGAATCGCGGCGTAGTGCTCGTACAAACCATCGAGTTCTGCTGATTGGTGCTCGTCACCGGCATGCTCGCTGGATGGCTCCGCGTACAGCGGATACCGGATCGGATCTGCGGAGCCGCCAAAAACGCTAACGATTTCTGCGCCGACTAGCATATCGAACACACCCCATGCTGGTTCAAACAAACGCTGCCCATCGAGGGTTGTTACAGTGCAATCACTAAAGCTCATGACAATATTTTTTTGTTCGCGGCGCAGAATTTGCTGCAAATGACCAGCAACGGTAATGCCCGATAAGAATTCGAGTCGCACGGCTTGATCAGTCGCGATGCCGTGTCGTTTCAACTCGTCGATCGTGTAGGACGATAAGCATCGCTCCATCGCCTTCAGTCGGCCAACCGGGCTACCAAAACCGTCGGCGTGGTAGTCGATGCCGTGATTTGGCAGTTCTTCGTGGGCATACGCTAACTGCGTTGGTCCACGGGTTCGTACATAGTCAACGCTGCCAACCGAGTTGCAGATGGTCTAGCTAACGACACCGCTGACCATGGCGCCCGAGTTTGTTACGGCCGTGACGACCGTCGCTGCTTCCTGAGCGCGCTCGAGGGCAAACGCACCGCCTACGCTCACCGCCATTCGCTTACCGAATTCATCGAGTACTTGACTGAGATGTCGGCAGTTTGCCGTGACGAACAGCTGCGGTTGCTGCGTCGTAATGTCGTACGCTGTGCTGATGGCATCGACGGTCAGTGGGACTTTGCTTACCAACTCGTCGTCTAAGCAGTTCACCGACTCGCCGAGCGATGACAACAGACCGGCTCCGAAAATGCGGTAGTCGTCGGTCGTACCGACCAGGCCGTACTCGACCGTCCACCAATGCAATCGAGCAAGCAGTGCTGCTTCGGACGGCGTCGTATTGGCGGCCGTTGCCGTTTCCAAGCGCTGCTCGGCGGCTTTGATATCGGCGTCACTGGCGCTCGGCGACTCTTTTACGATCGACAAATGCCGAACTGCTTCGTAGACATCGAGATCAGCACGATTGGCGATGGCATGCATGCCCAATTCGCCGAACCGTTGTAGAAATTCGGCGTAGTCCACATCGACGACGAAGGGCAGGTGACCGGCCGACTCGTGCACGATGTCTGGTGCTGGTGTGTAGAGCATGTGTTCGATCGTGCGCATATCGACCGCAATTGGCATGACGCGATGGGCTTGGAACTCCATGAAGATGGCGGGCGGCACAAAGCCCGAGACGACAACGGCGCGCCAGCCCAGTGCTGCTAGGTGCTCATTGATGTCTTCGATGCGTGGAATGGTGTCCAGCGATAGGCCGGTAGCCGCCAGTCCTTGCGTGTAGACGGCATGGGCGGAATCGTGGAGTTGCATCGACAATTGTCGCAACAAGAATCGCCAAACCGCCTGGTCACGAGGCGTGTAGCGATCGTAGTGCTGAACAGCGGCGAACGGCCGCAAGTGCGCCGGTAACGACGCGATAACAGCTTCTTGGTTCATGGTGGCATGCCGCAGCGGCGGCAAGCGTTACAGCCGAAAGCCGTAGTGTAATACAGCCGGACTGAGGCGCGCGGCCTCAGCCGTGGCCACGGGTCCGGGTTTTGCCCCGTTTGGCATGCTTTTCGATGAACTCGATAATCATTCCCGCGACATCTTTGCCGGTCGCGGTCTCGATACCCTCAAGGCCAGGCGAAGAGTTGACCTCCATCACCACCGGGCCGCGGTCGGAGCGGAGCAGGTCAACGCCAGCGACGTTGAGCCCCATGATTTGAGCCGAGCGGATCGCGGTGGCTCGTTCATCTGGCGTGAGCTTGACCACGCTCGCCGTGCCACCGCGATGGAGGTTGGAGCGAAATTCGCCTTCAGCGCCTTGTCGTTTGATCGCCGCGACCACTTTCTTGCCCACGACGAAGCAGCGCAGATCAGCTCCACCTGCTTCTTCGATGAATTCCTGCGCAAGGATGTTGGCGTCCAGCCCGCGGAAGGCTTCGATGACGCTCTCGGCAGCTTTCTTGGTCTCGGCGAGGACAACGCCGACGCCCTGAGTGCCTTCAAGCAGCTTGATGACCAGCGGCGTGCCGCCGCAAATGCGGATGAGGTGATTTGCTGCCTTGGGATCATGAGCAAAGCCGGTGACCGGCAGTCCAATGCCTTTCCGTGCCAGCAGCTGCAGGCTGCGCAGTTTGTCTCGCGAGCGCGTGATCGCCACCGATTCGTTGACCGCGTAAACGCCCATCACTTCGAACTGACGGACCACCGCCGCGCCAAAGAAAGTGAACGAAGCACCGATGCGCGGGATCACCGCGTCGAATCCGCGGAGTTCTTCGTCGCCAACATAGATCCTCGGGTTGGCCGAGGTGATGTTCATGTGGCACTTGAGGTAGTCGATGACTCGCACTTCGTGCCCACGGCGCAGGGCGGCACTGACCAGGCTTGAAGTGGAGTAGAGGCGGCTGCTGCGCGAAAGGATGGCGATTCTCATGCTGCGGAGTTC
>JBCDBO010000187.1:0-3588 GCA_039183535.1 Pseudomonadota bacterium
GCTACGTCATGAGCCACGTGTGGAATGCGCCAGGTTTTAACCAAAATGAGCAGCACCCCGTCGTCTGTGTCAGCCATGTCGATGCAACGGCGTATGTCAATTGGCTCAGCGAGCAAACCGGCAAATCCTATCGCCTGCCGTCGTCCACGGAGTTTGAGTATGCGACGCGCGCTGGTACGCGAGGTCCGTGGTTTTGGGGCAGTGACAATCGCAAGGCCTGCGAATATGCCAACGTCGCTGACCATTCCTTTCGGCGGCAGTTTGAGTACGCCCCGACGTTTAACTGCGACGACGGTTTTCGGCGTACGGCGCCCGTCGGCAACTATGACGCCAATCCATGGGGTCTTTACGACATGCTGGGCAATGCCTGGGAATGGACGGATGATTGTCTACACCGCGACGCGCCTGAAAACGTACCGGTAGACGGTAGCGCCTGGTTAGCGGCGGATGGTGGTGAGTGCGATCGACGCACACCCCGAGGCGGCAGTTGGGTCTCGGGTACCGATTGGGTTCGTGCGTCTGCGCAAGCTGGCGACAGGGCCGCCTACCGCAGTCAGTTGCTTGGTTTTCGCGTCGCACTGACGCTCAAGTAGTCCGCCCGCTAGTTGATCCGATCCAGCTCGTGGTACGTGAAGTCGCCGGCGGTCGTTAAGATAACGTCGTCTTCGAGCCGGACAATCTTGTCTCGGAACCAGAAGCTGTCGCGACCAAGCAGGACTTGGTAGTTAAAGTACCGGTCGCCGAATGCGCACGCTTTGTCTTGCATCGCGAGGTGCAGTTTGTTGCCTTGCCATTCGCTTAGCAGATCACACTTATCGGGGAGCGGCGATAACTCATCGGGCGTCAACGTCTGTAATCGGTCCAAATTCTGCCAGGCGCCAACGTACGCTTTTTTGTCCTTGAAGTTCCACAGTTTGACCCGTACGCCACCCCCGTCTGTGGCGGTCAGTGTGTAAATTCGCTGCCGAAAAATATTGTCCGGATCGCCGTGTTTGGTTTCCTCAACGTAGATAACGTCGGGGCCAATCGCCGGCAACGAAATGAATCGGTAATGCGACGTCACTTCTATGTGGCCGCCTTCGCCGGAATCGTCAGCCCGCCATACCGGTTTGCCGGCTGCTAACAGTGACTCGATCTGACGATCGTTGTTGTAGTCGCCGTCCCACCACTTCATCGCGACAGCCAACGAGTCGATCGACGTTTGCTTGATTTCGCTGCTATTGCTGCTATTGCCACTATTGCTGCTACAGGCGCTAATACACACAGCGGCCGCTAATGCGGCAAGCCGACGAAACGGAATCGATGAATACGCCATAGCGTTCTCCTTACAAGTATCGGGGTAATGACGCCATCGTGGGGTCGGCGAGGAGGCGGGCGATCCGTGCTAAGGCTTGGACTCGCTCGCGGGTCGAGACGATGTTGGTGGCCGTGTCGAGTGCACGAGCGGTTTGCCCGTGCCGCGCCAGCCCGAAGGCAACATCGCGCTCTGCGGCTGGCCGCAGCGGTGATTTACCGAACATTGTGTCCGCCGGGATCTTATCGACTAAGGTCTGAGCCAGTTCCGCGTCGCCGGCGAAGGCGGCCGCGCCGGCAATCTCGTAGTACGACCAAAGCACCATCGTCTCGCGCTCCTCGTCCTCGAGTGCTGTCAGTGCGCGCGGTAAATAGCCTCTAGCGTTTTGGTAATCGCGATCGTCGGCGCGACTGGTCGCGATGCGGCTAAGCGCGCGCGCACGCCGTTCGGCGCTGCTCGCCGCCGCTGTCGCTGTCACCGCTTCCGCGTACAGTGTGGCTGCAGCGGCGATATCGCTCGCGTCGTGTTTGGCGGCGGCCACCTGACGTAACGCACCGGCTTTGAAATAGCCATCCTCCAAGTCTCTGGCGACGCTGAGCGCGGTCGCGAAATAGCGCTCGCGTGCAGCGGTGTCTGGGGCGAGTCGGGCAACACGTGTGTGGCCAACGCTGCGGTAGTACGTGAGTCCCATCGTTACCGCTGCTAGCGTTTGCTCCGTTAACGCCCATTGACCTTGTGCTGCGAACAGCGGTGCCAGTTCCGCCAGCGCTCGCGCTTTGTAGGCGGCCAGCGTGTCGTCGTCTTGCGGCAATCGCAGCGCGGCAGCCAGTGCTGCGTCGCTATCGAGCGCGGCGCTAGCTACAGCCAGTTTGCTCAGTAAATCGGCTTGTTTAGTTGGCGATTCGACCGCATTGGCCGCGTCTATCGCGATCGGCAACGTTGCGCGCAGCCAGCCCACGTCGTTCAGTGTCGCCGCCGCGCCGGCGAGTGCAGCCAGCGCAACAGCACGCTCGCTTGAATCGTCCAATTCGCGGGCGATCGCCGTTGCCGACTGAACCGTTTGCATCGCGTCGCTGCTGGAGCCCGCCGCCGCTTGCGCGAGCGCCACCTCAATCGCCGCGCTGACGCTGGTTGCGTCGGGTGCCATCGTGACGAGTTCTCTGCTGGCCAATGTAGCGACGCAGGCGGCAGTCGGCGCCGCTGTGCACGGCGGTGCTGATGCGTCTGTCGCGCAACCCGGCAGGGCGAAAATCGCCGCGAAAAAACTCAATGGGAAGGCCCGCTGGCTCACTCGAGATATTCGCATATATGTATCACTGGACCATATCCGTGTATCGGTCCACTATACACGCGAGGCATCATCAATGGGAAAATCGCTCGATGACTAGGTCCACCGTATCGCGTCGACGCTTGCTAACGAGTACCGCGACCGCGGCTGCTTTAGCCGCCTCGCCAGGTCGCATTTTTGCTGCAGCGAGCGATAAACCAGACGTTCTCGTCTTGGGTGCTGGTCTCGCCGGGCTTAATGCGGCATTGAACATCCAGGATGCCGGTTTTCGTGTGCGGGTGCTTGAGGGCACAGACCGCATTGGCGGGCGTCTCTATACCGCGCCGGCAGAAACAGTGCCCGGCTTTCCAGAAATGGGCGGTAGCGGCATTGGCCGGCACTACGCGCGCGTGCTGTTTGCCGCGGAACGGTTCGGCGTTGAGATGCAGCCGTCGCGGCCTCGGACCGAGGCACAACCGAACGATGTCGTTTACTTGGTCAACGGTGCCAGTGTCGTGCCCGAGGAATGGCCGACGCACGCGGCAAACCCGTTTACCCGTGACGCCGACCGGCAACGCAAGCTGCACATTTTTCAGTTCAGCGTTTATGGCGACAATCCGCTGCCACGCGGTGACTTGTCGGCCTGGCAAAACGGGACGTACGGCAAACACGATATTTCCGTGTTCGAGTTTTTATCGCGGCAGGGCTTGTCGCCTGCGCAGATTCGTCTGGCGGCTGGGACCAACATGAGCTACGGCTCAAATGCGCACGATTTGTCGATGTTGATGGGCTACCAAAGCACGAACCTGATTCGCAGTTTGTACGACGGAAACTCGAATTTCAGCGGCGGCGCGTTAGCGGCTGTTGGCGGTAATCAACGAATTCCCGAAGCAATGGCGCAAGGTCTCGATGAAGCGGTGCTCACCGGACAGCTGGTGCGAGCTATCGATGTTCGTGACGACAAGGTCGTTGTTCACGTCGCCGATGGGCAGCGCTTCGAGGCGCCGCATTGCATTGTCACGGTGCC
>JBCDBO010000188.1:0-3547 GCA_039183535.1 Pseudomonadota bacterium
AAACTCGCCAGCATTGGCATACGCGTGCGGCGCGGTTGTTGCTATCACGGTTTGGCCCTGAACGTTGCAATGGACCTTGAGCCGTTCAGTCGCATCAATCCGTGCGGTTTCGCAGGACTCGAGATGACCGACCTGGCAAGGCTGGGGTTGGCCGTCGATCTAACGACGAGCGCCGAGCGTTTAGCCAGCTATTTCAGCCGCGAACTCACGGCCGCGGCACCGTGTCGAGCCAGCGCCTGAGCGTATCCAAACGCTCAGGCGTACCGACATCGTCCCACCGGCCGTGGTGCACAGTGGCGCCTAATCGGGCTGTATCAGCCGTGCGAAACAACAGCGGTGCTAACGGCGCGCGGCCGGGCTCTGTCTCGGCAAACATCGCGGGGCGATACCAACCGAGCCCTGCGTACGTATACGTCGGCGCTGGCGTGGGTAGGCGCCTAGCGAGTCCGTCGACGACGCTAAAGTCACCGCTCGGTTTATGATTCGGATTCGGCACTACGACGATGCCGGCTAACAACGCGGGGTAATCGTCGGCTGAGTAGGTGGCGAAATCGAAGTCGCTGTAGACATCGCCATTGACCAGCCAGAACGGCTCGCTGCCTAGCCATGGCAAGGCTTGCCGAATCGCGCCGAGCGTCTCCAGTGCCCCCGGTGGCTCATGACTGAATACAACCCGCAGACCGAAACGATGGCCGCTCCCGATCGCTGAAATGACTTGCGACGCCAACCAACTGGTGTTGATTAACACGTCGGTGACGCCGACGGCAGCCAATCGATAGAGATGATGCTCCAGGAGGCTGCGCCCGGCCACGGTCAACAGCGGTTTCGGTACGGTGTCGGTCAACGGCCGCATACGCTCGCCGCGCCCTGCTGCTAAGACGATAGCGCGCAACGGCGAGCCTCATGCAATGTCGCATCGTCGGGTAGCCAGTCGACGAGCGGCGCTAACGCCGCAAACATCGGCAGTGCGGCGCGTAAGTAAGCAACGACGCGCGGTAAATCATCGAGGTAGCGTATCTTACCGTCGCGGTGGTAAAGGCGCGCGAAAATGCCAGCCACCTTTAAGTGCCGCTGGATTCCACACAAGACGACATCGTCGCGAAATTGATCGGCGGAGTAACCCGCCGGCAAGTCGGCTGCTCTGCAGTAGGCGCTCAACAGTGAATCGACTAACGCTGAGTCCCAAACGACGTAGCAGTCTTTAACCAGCGAGACGACGTCGTACGCGAGCGGGCCATAGCACGCATCTTGAAAATCGATAACACCGAGCGACTTGGCGGGTCGCAGCATCAAATTGCGCGTATGAAAATCGCGGTGAACGACGCCGGCGGGCATCGCCGTCCAGCGCTCAATCAGAAATCGACCGGCCACGCCCCAAGCAGCGTGCTTCTGCGCGCCCGACCGGCCAAGGTGCCGGTCGAGAAACCACTCGGGAAACAGCGCCAATTCCCGGTGTACCGCCGCGCTATCGTACGGCGGTAAGCGAACACTGGACGGTACGCCAGCGCGTTGCAGCGCCGCCAGCGCACCGATGGCATCGAGCAAGGCCGCCGGTACCGAGTCGGCGTGTGTCTCCAAGGCATCGAATACCGTCAATGACCCAAAGTCTTCGAGCAACAAGAACCCATGGGCGAGATCGATAGCGAATACCGTCGGTGTTCGCAGCCCGAGCCGACGTAGTTCGCCGGCCAAATGCACGAACGGACGACTGTCCTCGTGCGCCGGCGGCGCGTCCATGAGAATAAAGCTCTGGCTTGCCGTTGTGATTCGAAAGTACCGTCGAAACGATGCGTCGTCAGACGCAAAACTGCGTTGAAACGGTACCAGCAGAACGCGCTGGACCCAGGCATCGAGTGCCCGCTCGCGCAGCCCGACACCGGGTGCCCCGCTGACCGGCGTGTTGATGGAGGATGAGTGCTGGATTGCTGGTCTGGACGATCTGTGCGAAGGTTTCAGGATATCACGGCTGTCGGCGTATTCTCTTGGCTCGCTACCTGTTGCGTTGTGCGATCGGCGTTGTTTTCGCAAGCGTCTGTCGCACCGTCGTCGCTGTGGAAATTCCGTCGTTTTGCCGGGCACCGGACGTTATCGACACGGCCACCGTGTTCGCATCGGACATCTTTGACACGGAACAACCGGTAGACGCTGCGACGATCCAATTTGAAGCGGGCAGCGCCGATCTGACGCTCGGCGGCAAAGCTTCCCTGTCCGACGGCGTCTTGATTCGTCGTGGCAACGATTTTATCGCCGCCGATGATGCGAACTACGACCCGGGTGCCGGTGAGTTGACCCTCGACGGCAACGTCAAGTATTCGGGGTTGGCCTCCGAGGTGAGCGGGTCACGGGCGAGTTTCGACCTCAACGCTGGAATCGCCGAATTCAACGATTCGGACTTTACGCTGCCGGATGACCGCGGCCACGGGTCCGCTGAGAAGCTGCGCTTAGACCAAGCCGGAACCATTGAACTCGGCGGCGTCGCGTATACATCGTGTGCAGCCGGCAATGACGATTGGCAGATAAAGGCCGGTGACATCGAGATAGATACGGTGAGCGGCATTGGCACCGCTCGCGATATGCGGCTCGAATTCCAAGGCATACCAATCCTGTACGCGCCGTATCTGTCGTTCCCCATCTCGGACGAACGTAAAAGCGGCATCCTGATACCCGCGTTCAATACCAGCGGACGTAAAGGCACCGAGGCGAGCGTTCCGATTTATTGGAACATTGCGCCTAATTACGACGCGACGATTACACCACGCGTCCTATCCCGTCGCGGTCTGCAGCTCAACACTGAAGCGCGTTATCTGTCGCCACACACGGAAGCGCTGGTTGACGTTCGCTACCTGCCAGATGACAACGCATTCGGCGAGGACCGCACCTATTCAACGCTGCAATCCACCTCGCAACTGGGTTCTGACTGGCAATTGAACGTCGATATTCAAGACGTCAGCGACATCCAATATTTCGAGGATCTCGGCGAAAACCAGACCGAGGCAAGCACGATTTTTCTAAACCGCGAGTTGCTGCTGCGACGACCGGGCCAATATTGGAATACCGAGATCGCGGTCCAGGCCTACCAGGTACTGGACCCGAGTCTCGCGAACCCTGATCAACCGTACCGGCGAGTACCGGCGATTCGAGTCGATGGCAGTTGGCCACGACTCTGGCGGGGGTTCGGTATCGACTTACCGAATGAGCTGGTGCGCTTTGATCGTGACGTTGGCGTCAACGGCTGGCGCTGGCACAGCGAACCGGGCGTTTATTGGGATTTCGACAACGGGGCTTTTTTTGCACGGCCTGAAGCGTCGTTACTGTACACATCGTATCGCTTGAATGACGCAGCCGCCGGTGCCGACACGTCACCAGATCGAGTTCTGCCGCGATTTAGTTTGGACCTTGGCACACGATTCGAAAAGCGCTGGCAAGGAAAAACCAAGTGGCGGCAAACGCTCGAACCACGGTTGTTGTTTACGCATACGCCGTTTGACGACCAAACCGAGTTACCGGTGTTCGATACGGTCGATCCCGATTTCAACCTGGTACAAAT
>JBCDBO010000189.1:0-3531 GCA_039183535.1 Pseudomonadota bacterium
GAGCGGCCGGTCGTGGTCGGTGATCGTCGGGTCATCCCACGATGACTTGCCGTGCCGCATGAGGTAGAGCCGCTTGTCTTGTTTTGCCGGCATGCTTACAACATGCCGAGTTGCAGCCGAGCGGCTATACCTCATGCGGCACGGCAAGTCATCGTGGGATGACCCGACGATCACCGACCACGACCGGCCGCTCAATGCTCGCGGCGAGCGCGACGTACCGGCGATGGCACTACGATTAAAGGCCGCTGGCTTCCGCCCGTCTTTGATCGCTACGAGTTCGGCGCGCCGCACGACAGAGACGGCGAAACTCGTCGCCGACGCATTGAACTATCCGCGCGAATTCTTGCACCGCGAACGCATCCTATATCTCGCCGACTGCGACACGTTGTGTCGATTTGTCGCCGAACAAGACGACCGTTTTCAGTGCCTCCTACTCTGCGGCCATAACCCGGGTATGACGGACTTTGCAAATCGCTTGGTCCCGCGTCTTACCGATAACGTGCCAACATCCGGCGTCATTGGTGTGCGCGGCAGTTCAGCCGACTGGCGTGGGTTCTTAGACGGCGAACTCCGCCTTGAGCGTTACGACACACCGAAGCAACCCTGGCCTGCCGGTTAGTCGTAACCTTGCTTTCGATTAACTAAAGCACGACGTGTTTTTCGATCGGGACGGCCGTCGGTTAGGGGTGTACTGGTGCGAGCCGCTTTGCGCAGTGCAAGTTCATGCTCGCGCCGACGCGCTATCTCCATATCCTCGTTGTAACACTGTTGCGCTTCTTTCGCGGGCCCCCGTCGTCTAGGAAACAGCGCCACCGTGTAACGAAAGTCGAGATGGGCTTTCGACACGTCCAGCTGATCGCCGATTGCCAGTTCTCGCGATGGCCGTACCCGTTCCCCGTTGACGTGCACGTGCCCGCCCCGACAGGCTTGCGCGGCCAACGCGCGCGTCTTGTAAAGCCGTGTGTAATACAACCACTTATCTACACGCATACTGCGCCACTCTGTCGATCCTGCCGCCCGAGATGCGGCCCGGCGCGGTATCATACGATTTTTACCGGTGGAGCCGGCAACGTATGTCGCAAACCCTGTTTGACGAGCTCGACTCGTCACTCGCCGCGCTAAAAAGTGACGGACTGTTCAAAGCCGAACGACTGATCGATGGGCCACAAGATGCGGCTATTCAAATTGGTCACGGCGAAGACGGGCGCCAGGTACTCAATTTTTGCGCGAACAATTACCTCGGACTGGCCAACCATCCGCAGGCCATCAAAGCCGCCCACAAGGCGCTCGATGAGTACGGCTATGGCATGGCTTCCGTACGCTTTATTTGCGGTACACAGACGATTCACAAGCAACTCGAAGCCCGCCTTAGCCAGTTCTTGGGCACCGACGATTGCATCTTGTACCCGAGTTGCTTCGATGCCAACGGCGGTCTTTTTGAGACCGTACTCGGCCCGGACGATGCGGTCATAAGCGACGCGCTGAACCATGCGAGCATTATCGACGGAATCCGCTTATGCAAGGCCAAGCGCCATCGCTACAGCCACAACGACATGCAAGCCCTTGAGGCTTGCTTACAGGAATCGGCCAACTCCCGCGTCCGCCTGATCGTGACAGACGGCGTGTTCTCGATGGACGGCACGATCGCGCAGCTCGATAAGATCCGCGCCCTTGCCGATCGCTACGATGCCTTGGTCATGATCGACGATTGCCACGGTGCTGGCTTCCTAGGCGCCGGCGGCCGCGGCACGCACGAATTGCACGGACTGCTCGGCAAGATCGATATCATTACCGGAACACTGGGTAAGGCACTCGGCGGCGCGTCTGGCGGTTACACGGCAGCACGCGGTGACATCGTCGCTTGGCTAAGACAACGCTCGCGTCCGTACTTGTTCTCAAATACCGTTGCGCCCGTTATCGCGGCGACGTCGATCGCGATACTTGATCTTATCGAAGCCGACCAGTCGCTCGCGCAGCAACTCCACGCCAATGCGATCCGCTGGCGTACCGGTCTTGCTAACGTAGGCTTCGAACTGAAGCCCGGCGAACACCCGATCGTCCCGGTCATGCTTGGTGACGCACAGTTGGCCTCGGCGATGGCCGACGCCTTGTTGGACGAAGGCGTCTACGTCATCGGATTTTCGTACCCGGTCGTCCCGAAAGGGGAAGCGCGAATCCGTACGCAACTTTCTGCCGCCCATACGAGCGAGCAGATCGATACCGCGATAGCTGCCTTCGAACGTGTTGGCCGACGTCTCGGGGTCATCCAGTAATGCGAGCGCTGGTCAAAAAGCACGCCGAGCACGGCATCTGGCTCGACGACGTCGCCGAGCCAACGCCTGGTCCGAATGATGTCCTCATAAAAGTGTCGACCACGGCCATTTGCGGCACTGACATCCATATCTATCAATGGGACGCGTGGGCCGCCGCGACCGTTCCAGTGCCGATGACGGTAGGCCACGAATTCGCCGGACAAATCGCCGCGCTGGGCAGCGAGGTGCGCGGTTTCTCCATCGGCGACCGCGTCAGTGCTGAGGGGCATATTACCTGCGGCGTTTGCCGCAATTGCCGAGCTGGACGCCGTCATTTATGCATCAATACGATTGGCGTTGGCGTCAATCGACCCGGCTCGTTCGCTGAGTACGTCTGCATACCGGCTTTCAACGTATTTCCACTACCAGATGCGATAAGCGACGACATGGGATCGATACTCGATCCACTCGGTAACGCGACACACACCGCGTTATCGTTCGATCTCGTTGGGGAAGACGTGCTGATAACCGGGGCTGGCCCAATCGGCATCATGGCGACGGCGATCGCACGTTTTGTTGGCGCGCGTCACATCGTTGTCACTGACGTCAATGAGTATCGTCTGGACTTAGCCCGGCAGATGGGTGCGACGTTAGCGATAAACGTGCAAGACAGCAGTCCCCGCGATGCGATGCGGCAGCTTGCAATGAGTGAGGGCTTCGACGTCGGACTGGAAATGTCAGGCCACCCAGCCGCGCTCGAAAGCATGCTGGATGCGTTACACCATGGCGGCAAGCTGGCGATGCTCGGCATTCCCCCTCGCGACACGTCAATCGACTGGAATCAAGTCATCTTCAAAGGACTGGTCATCAAAGGCATCTACGGCCGAGAGATGTTCGAAACGTGGTACAAAATGACCAGCATGCTGCAGAGCGGTTTGGACATATCGCCAATCGTTACGCACCGCTACGACGTTGCCGACTATGCCATCGGGTTCGAGACAATGGCGTCAGGGCAATCGGGCAAGATACTAATGCAGTGGAATTAGTTAACGACGCAGAAGCAAATCGAATAGAGTCCTTTCGGGTCGTTAAACGCCGCGAGCTGGCCGACCCTATCGCCCAACCAACGCTCGACTTGGCGCAGCAGCCCTTGTTGTTTTGGTGCTGACCGAGCGCCAAAGCGCGCGCCCGTTTCCGCGATCGAAATGAGCATTTGCTCGAGCGGCGACAACGGGCTGCTTAGGTAATTGATCTGATAGTCACCATCCCCAAGCTCAGC
>JBCDBO010000190.1:0-3257 GCA_039183535.1 Pseudomonadota bacterium
GGATCGGCAAAAAATTCCGACTGCCAACTGCCGTCGAGGCGAACAAACAGCTCGACGTCCGGCGCGATCTCGCCTTCCCACTGCGCCCCGAGTGACAGTTGCAGATCGGGCGAGCGCTCGAGGTCGTTGCCACCGATATCGCCCGTGGTCGAGCAAACAATGTCATCACACGGTGGCGGGAACCCACCGATCGCAAAACCGGCTGAGAACACTTCGTCAATCGTTCCGCTGTCATAGGTCGCATCGACATAAGCGAACGTGGCGTCGAAGCTCAGCGAATCAGTGGCTTGATACAGGCTTTCGACCTCAACGCCCCAAATCGTCGCATCACCTAGATTCGCCGAGATTGTTCCAGTGAATGGGCTGCCCAACGGATCCAAGCGATTTACCTGCTGATCGGACCATTGCGTTAGATAGAGCGCGGCATTCAAAACGACTTTGTCATCGAACAACGTGTTTTTGGTACCAAATTCGTAGGTCCAATTGAACTCCGGCTCGAACGTCTCGAACTGCGGGCTGATCGCGTTCGGGTTGAAACCGCCCGCTTTCGCACCACGCGCCACCGTGAAGTAGCCGAGCGAGGCGTCGCCGAAGTCGTGTTCGATCGTGAGTCTCGGTGTGAAGAAGTCAAACGTTTCGTCGCCAACGAGCGCGCCGCCGCGCAGATCGTAGGTCCGAATCGTCTCTTCGGTATAGCGTGCCTCGATCGACAGTCGGGTCTTTTCGTTGGCAAACGCATAAGCGTACTCGCCGAAGATCGCTTGGACGTTAACGTCGGTCAGCTCGTTACGGAAAACGAAATTTAAGAAGCCGCCGAACGATTGATCACTAATGGCAAACGGGGTCGTGTCACCGGGCGGTGCATTAATGCTGACCGAATACGAAGCATCCTCACCTTCGAGGAAGAACAGCCCGACGCCGAAGGTACTAGCACCGCCGTTATCAAAGTTGAGCCGCAGTTGATTCTGGTTGTATTCGACCGTACCGGCCGGCGAGCCCTGGAAGTTACACAGCGACGGAAACGCCGGCGGCCCAAGAATCGTTCCGCAATTGATCGTGTCGCCCTCGGCCGTGTTAGCCGTAACCGTTTCGGCATCGATGATGGAACCGATGTATTGGATCGTGTAGCTATCATTGATGTCATACGTGACGCCGGCGCGGAAGATGTCGGACTCGGCCTGCCGGCCGAAGCCGCGCGGCTCAACCGTCGTCGTATCGCCGGTCACCGGGTACTCACCGCAGAAAAGACTAAGGCCACCATTACCCTGCAATGCCCCGCAGTTGCCAATACCACTGCCCGTGTTGAGCCAGCGCGCTGCCCGCGCCTCTTCGGAAATATCGAAGCGGTAATAGCTAAGGTCGATCTCCAACGCATCGATTGGCGTGATCATCGCGTTAAACATGAAGTTATCGGTATCGTCGCCGCCGGCGTTACCGTCCGTGCCAGGACTGATACCGGCGTTCGCCAGCGGATGATCGTTCGCCCACGTGCCATCAAACTCGGTGTGACTGAACGCGGCCCGCACGCTGAAAACGTCTTCGACAATCGGAACGGTTATGCCGGCGCTGTATTGGCGCTGCTCTTCGTTGCCGACCATGACATCGACATCAGCCGAGAACTCGTCACCCGCTTTTTGCGAGATGTAGTTGATCGCGCCGGCGAAGGCATTGCGACCGTAACGAGCGCTTTGCGGCCCTTTGACGATCTCGATACGTTCCATGTTGGTCGTACCGATATCGACGAGCCACGACCGTGGCATGTAAACGCCGTCCAAGAACGTCGCGACGGTCTGTTCGCGCGCCGTTGCGCGGAGCGTCGCCTGACCTCGGATGACTGGGCTTGCGTTACCGCCGTCGAAGTCTTCGAAGGCGAAACCGGCGGTGAGTCGAGCGACATCTTCTAATTCGACAATGTTGTTGCGTTCGATCGCGGCTGCGTCGAATGCGGAAATTGCTAACGGTACGTCTTGCAGGTTCTCTGTTCGATTCCGTGCCGTGACAACGATCGTGTCGATGCTGCCGTCGTCGGCCTCATCACCATCGTCGGTCTGTGCCACCAATGGCGTCGTTAGTAATAGCGATACAAGCGCCGCAGCAGCGGCCGCCGTGTTTCGAGCAAAAGCAAGGCGCATAGCGTGTCCCCTCGGTTAGCGTCCCTACACGATCGTGAACTCACGATAGAGAACGAGGCTACTACGGTTGCTCGAAGCCGAAACATACTAATGTTGCATGGTGTTATCCGACATTGCGCCGAGGTATGTCACTCACGCGGACCTGCCATGCGCCGCGCGAATCCCCCAATCAATTGCCAGTCGTTATTCTGGCGTTGCCAAACGTGAATGTTCTCGTAGTACTCATCAACAGCACGCTCACCTTCGTCGGCCATTCCATCACCGAGCCGTGTTCGATGGTTCAAGAAATACATCAATGCGGTGTCGCCGGTGAGCGAAAACCCTTTGCGACTGAGGTTACTGACCTCACCTTGCAACGCGACTGCGGCATCAGCGGAGGCCTTTAGTGCATCGAGGTTCGTTGGCGCAGGCAGCACCGGTGGCCAGCCGAGGTACGCATCGCTCGCCGAGTTAAGGTAGGGCTCGATGGTACCGTTGCCGCGCCCCGCGAAAATCGCGAGTTCTTTCTCCCAGATAAGCGCCTCGACGGCCGCCACACTTGGTGACGTTGCGCGCTCTTCGGGTGCCGTCGCATCTGGCGCGCACGCAGAGACTCCCGTTAGTAAAGCTATCGCTAGCACAGTGCCACGTAGCGAGGACGAACGAAGGCTTTGCATGGGCTCACTCCTGGGATTATCGCCTTGTTGGGTAGTGGGAAAACGCGTGCCGCGATGCTACGTCTGCTTCGTTGCTGCGCTCGCCCGAATCGCGTCGACATCGAGTTTGTTGCGGTGCGCCGCGCCGGCGATGCGTGCCACGAACTGATCGCGATCGTCTTGCAGTTGTGTCGCCAACGCATCGCTGGGCTCATGGTTACTCACCGCATTTACCTCGATAAGTCCCGCCTCGGCCAATAGATGCTCGAGAACCAATACTCGATCGCGCAATATCCAAAGCTCCGACATTAATTCTGTGTCGGTTCGTGCGAGCGCATCCGCTTCGCGTGATCCGAGGTACGGTCGTTCCGGTGTATCGGTTGTTCGTGTCATAGCTCGTAGTCCGGTTGTCGTTCGACTTAGGCGGGTTTCGTTGCTCGAGTCACCCACGGGTAGCTCGTGTCTTGCAGTGCATACTCTTCGACGTCAA
>JBCDBO010000191.1:0-3247 GCA_039183535.1 Pseudomonadota bacterium
CGAAACGCCGGGTAGGCGGAGCGTTGTAGAAAGCGGCAACGATTTCCGTCTAGGATCCGCGCCGCAACGTCGTTGAGCCCGGACTCCGTGAGCAGCGGTACGACAAACTCGCCTTTATCGTCCGTAGTGGCGCCAGCGGCTTGTTGAACACCGAGTTCGGCGCGCTGCAACCAACGATGGACGAGCCCGCGTTGCACATCGACCCGTTGCGCTTTCGAGATCGGCAGGGTCTGGGTGCGATAGGTGATAAGACCAGCGCCGGATACCAACTCTGTCGTGCGATCGGTGAGCTTAAAGCCGTAGTAGCGGATAAACGCGCTAGCGATCATCGCCATCACAAACAAGATGGCGGCCAACAGTAGCCCGCCTGCTGCGAAACCTATCCATTCAGAGAGCGACCAATGATCGGTATCGCCGATCCACGTAGATAGCAGGTTGTCGACCCAACGTTCCGCCCAGCGCTGGCTCTCAACGGCGCCAAAGGCGGAACCGACGACCGCGAGAAACACCAGACTGCGCTGGCTACTAATGCCGATCTTGACCATATCAGCCGCGTCCAATGCGACGATCGGTGGCTGTTCCGCTTCGGCTTCCGTGGTGTCACTAATAGCGTCTTGCGGCTCATGCTTATCGATTTTCGCGCGCAGTGTTGCAACGATAGTGTCGTTAACCGCGGGCAAGACAATCTCGCTGTCCGTGGAGCCGGCGCTATCGATCGTGACAGTATTGACGCCGAGCCACCGATAGATCGGGTTGGCGGATAGGTTCAGCGCCTGGATGCGGGCGTACTCAACATCGAGTTGCTTGCGCGAGAAAACCCCGGTGCGCAGCATGATGCGTTCGTTGCCAAAGCGAAAACGCGTGTTGAGGTACATCGCAACCGCGTAGATAAGGGTCACGGCGATGATCGCCGCGCCGATCATCGATAGTCGCTCGCGTGAGAAGCCGCCGGTGCTAACGAGAAACGCAAACGTTGGGATGCCGACCTGAAACAGATTCCTGGCGAGGATGCGTACCATATCGGCCACAAAAAACACCAGCGACAGCGGCGATACACGCTGCCATGACGCATCAGTCAATGGCGTCGTCCTCGGTGTTGATCCGGCCCAAAATAAACTCGCGTAGTCGTTCGCCGGTGTCGACGGAGAGCCCTGGCAGAGCGAGATCCGACCCGGAGCCACCCGCGGTGAACAGCTGCAACTTAGCAAGACCGAGCGCGCGCTCCAGCGGTCCGCGACCGAGCTCAACGTGTTGAATTCGGTTCAATGGGACGGCCGTAACCGAGCAAAAAATCCAGCCCGTTTTGAACAGCATGTCGTGCTGTCGAAGTGCGTAGCCTTTCTTGGGCACGGCGATGACGGCATGGGCCACCTGTAGCACGAACAGCGCCGCCAGGGCGGCGACCGCTTTGCCGATGCTAAGCGCAGGGGCTTTGCCGGCGAGAGAAGCGACCGTCAATCCGCCAGCAATCAACGCGATAAAAAACGCGCGACTGATGATCACTTCCGTCAGGTAGCGGCTGGCCAGTGGCTGCCAGTCGACGGTCTCGATATCGGGGAGCGTATCTACCGCAACAGCGGCGTTTTCGAACGGTTCGGTCATGCATGGATCCCGAGGCTAAGCTGCCGATTATAGACGGCTGCTCGCCGAGATCGCGTATACTCTTGACGCGTTCAGCGCGAGTCGAGATACTCCCGCGCCGTTTCCTGGTGATGTAGCTCAGTTGGTCAGAGCGGCGGACTCATAACCCGCAGGTCGGTGGTTCAATTCCACCCATCACCACCAATGAAATAAAGGCTCGTAAGTTCAATTGCTTACGGGCTTTTTTCTTTCATAGTCGGTACAGGTTTGTCGGTACATATCGTGCCGAACTTTCGCATCGAAAATAGACGTCTTGCGCAAAGAAAATGACGTTGTTTTTCCCACCTAAAACGGCTGTCTAATGAACGACTAGTCGCCGTTTTTTCGTTCGGGTTCGTAACCGTTCTCTTCAAGCCAAACGTTCGGGTCAAACTCGTTCGATGACTTGCCGGTGTAACGCTCCTAGTTGATTGGGGGCAACGGTAGGTCGGTGCGGGAGTCGCGAGGTCCTCGGTAGCGTGGTCTGGTCGTTTCATTTGGGTTGGTCATAGTGGTTTCCTTTGGTCGGCGATTTTCTCGCTTCAAGAACGGTGTTCCGGCGTTCGCGGAATTCGTCCCACGGGCCGAGATACTTCGCTTGGTCGCGCGTCATTCCGAGGGTACGGCGAGCGTGGTAGTTGGTCCTGTGCCGCTGCTCATAGCGAGCTTTGTTCGCGCGGTAGTACCGGCGAAAGTTTTCCTCGTCGCGTTGTTCATTGCTTGGAGCTATGTACGCGGCTCTTTCTTCAGAGGTCATGCGACCTGCGCAGCGCGCATTGCATTCGGCGCCGGTGAAGTCGAAGATGATCATTCCATTTCGGGCACGAGATGTACCTTTGACATCACATCGCCGGTACACGGTTCTCAGGCCGTGCCTAGATGCGCTATCACGGGTAAAGCTTGAAACGCTCTTAATGGATACACAGACGCCACAGAATCGCAGCCCGACCTCATGGAGGCGGTCTCGAATCCGTTGAGATTCGATTGCAGTGCCGCGCATAGTTCTCAGGATTGATAAGTCGTTTGCAGTAAGTTCCATTGACACTCCTTGATAGTAGAGGTCAGTTTGGAGAGTCGCTCTATGATCGCCTCGCGCTGCTCTTTGCGAGCCGCAAGTACTCGCTCGCGTTCCTCAGGCGTCGGATTAGGTACGGAAATGTCTCCATTGTTTACCCCGCTCGTTTCGAACAGTAGACGCCTGCGTAGCCACATTGATCTTCCCCCCACAAGGTGGCCATTCCTTGAGAGACAAAACATCGTATCAGGCCGCCTGGTTTTCGAACACGGCCGGTGGCTGATAGTTGAGCGAGCTGTGTGGTCGCTCATGGTTGTAGTGTAATCGCCAAGCTTCAATGATCTGCCGAGCTTCGCGCAGCGACTTCAACCAATGCTGGTTCAGGCAGCTGTCACGAAGACGGGCATTGAAGCTCTCGACGAACGCGTTCTGCGTCGGTTTGCCCGGTTGGATGAAGTTCAGCTTCACACCATTTTGCTGTGACCAGAAGAACATCGCCTTGCTGGTCAATTCCGGGCCGTTGTCCATGACGATGCTGTCCGGTAGCGGTCGCGTCATCGCGATCTCACCCAAATAACGACTGACGCGCAGTCCGGATATTGATGTATCGAC
>JBCDBO010000192.1:0-3232 GCA_039183535.1 Pseudomonadota bacterium
CTGATGGTACCGCGACACTTGACCGAGCGACGCTTTCTTGAAGACCAGTGCTTCGAAACAGCGCCCGGCCAATGCGAGACCTTCCGGCGCGTCGAAGGCGGCCCGCCCGTGCCGCAGGCCGACGCGAATCTCGACGACCATAACGTCACGTTCCGTGCGTTCATGGTCCAAGGCGTCGCGCCGGATACGATCGTCGATTGCAATAATGACGGCCACGTCACCGCAGACGACGCGACCTGCATGGGCTACCGTCTGTTATCGCGCGAGCGCGTGTTTACGATCCGCCAGATCGGCCGCGTCGACGAATGTAATCTGCTGCGCGATCCATGGGGGACCTCCGATGCCGCGGGTCGCGAGTTCGTTGATTTCGATGGCAACGGCGAGTTCATTACGATCAGCTGCCCAGGTGGCAGTACCGGCGGTGGTTTACCGCCGCGGCAGCGGTAGGGAAGTCCGCTTCGCGACATGAACAAACCCCGCCAAATACCTTGGCCCAGCATAACCGCTGAGGCGGTCGCTATCGTTATCAGTATCTTGTTGGCCTTCGGTATTGATGCCTGGTGGTCAAACAGGCAGGAAAAGACGCGGGTCGATGAGAGTCTGTTCGCTTTGCGGAATGAGCTGCAAACAAATCTCGAAGAAATTCAACGCGAGCGAAAATTCCGTACGACCGTCATTGCATCCATCGATCAGCTCTTCGAAATGAGTGCTGAGGGAGAGCGAGCGGCACAAACTGTTGACGACCTTCTTGAGGACGTGACTTGGGGAGGTCGAATCGATGTTTCTACCGGTGCGCTCGTAAGTATCTTGGAGTCAGGCTCCCTGGCATCGATTGATGACGGCGCGCTGAAGCGCAGCATCTCATCGCTGCCGACGCTTTATGAGACCACGTCCAGTCATGAACGCGATGCCAGCCGCTACCTCGATACGGAATTACTGAACTACATGAACGAAAACGGCTCGCTCGTTCAGATCTACAATGCTGGAATCGGAAAAGGCCGGCCAGGCGGTGGCGAAATGACCATCGATGAGGGCTTTCCGCAACAAGAGCAAGTCAATCATCTCCCGTTACTCAAATCGAAAGCGTTTCTTGGCTTACTGGCGGTCATGCTCGGCAAACACGACGGCATTCTGCTCTACTACGACCGACTAGACGCGGCGATGCAACGGTCGATTGAGTTAATCGATAAGCATTTGGATTGAGCCATACCATCGTTCGACCGCATTAATTACTGACACGCGAGACCATCAGTCCGGTTACTCTTACCGGTACGGACTCTTGAATTGCATAACGGACGATCGATGCAGGCATCCTTTAATAAGACACGCACGCTATCGCTTAAACTCGGACTCGTAACAGCGGTTGCGTTGCTCGTGACAACCGCCGTCGCCGAAACGGCTCCGCCCTTCCAATTCGGCAATTTCAACCAGAACGGCTGGACCGGCGCATTAACGTGGGCAGACACAAAGTCCCAAGAGGTGCTGGTTGTTACAACGCACGCCAACTATATGCCGGAAGGGGCGAACGCCGACAATTTGACGCTGTTCATGCTGAACCAAACAGCGAACGCAAGCCATTGCGTAGCGGAGTATGTCGAGTCCGGGCGCTCGGACGATGGCCTAACCCTGTCGTTGACCCGAGCGCCGAATAACAGCTGCCCGAAGAGCATCGTGGCTGCCGCCCGACTACGCGCCGTCACGCCGCTCAGTATCGCCGTTGAATTGTTGGCGGGTGACAACGTGCTGGCCAGCGGCACGATCACGACCCGCCGGCGCAATTTTGCGTTGTCGATGCCGAATCCTCGAAACGAAGCGATGGTAGCCCGTCGCCAGGCAGCCCGATCGCGTGCTCGCAGCACACCGCGCGGTGCGTCGAGCGCAAACGAGCAAGCGGTTGATTTCGGCTCACCGTTCCCCGACATGGATCTCGACGAGGCTCACAGGCAATACCGAGAGCGTTACGAGCGTGAGAATCCTCAAGTCGCTGGCGTCCCGAACTCGCTGCATGGCCTTTTCATGGTGACAGCCGATGGCTTGATGCTCGAGATGTTCGATAACGGGCAGAAATACGTCGGTCGTATTGTGCAGCCGAATCACTTCTTCGATGCGGCCGGTCTCGGCACGGAAAGCAATGTGATCAAGGGGTCGTACGACGGTCGACTCGGACGGATGTACGCGCAGCGCCGCTCGGTAGCGCCCGTTGGCCGGCAATCGACAACACGGCATTGCGGCGCCATTTACGGGTTTGGTGAGGTCGACTTTCTGCGCCCTGCGGGTGCTGGCCGTTGGCTATTAGAGCCGGGCGGCGACACGTTTTGCACAGCGCCAAGAATCAATGTCTTTAGCTGCGACCTATCGGCGTGCAGCAAGCGCGAAAGTACTGAAGGCCGGCATGAAGGCACGTTCTTCTTCGCGGACCGGGCTACGGCGTTGGCAACTGCGCAGCAGAACAAAGCCAACGACACCAACAAGACAGCGTTGCAAGATCAGTACGAAGCACTCGCAGCGGAGCGGCGAGCGGAACGAGCGAACGAGGAACCGACGCCTGGGTATTTTGAACGCGGTGGCGCCTGCGGCAACTTGTCGTGCGAGGAAGAGGACGTAAACCAGTTAATTCTCGATCTGTATTGGTAGATCGATCTCTTAGCGAGTTTGATCGAGACGCGTCAACTCAAATACCCATTCGTACGGCGCATCGACGGTGCCGCGAACGAAGACAAAATCGCCATCGGCCGTCATCCAAAAGTGATATGGCGGATGGTCGGTGTTGTTCGCCAGAATGGCGAAGTGGTAGCAATCGAAAGTACCAGCCGCAACGCTAACCCGCTCTTCGCCGAAAAACTCCCACTCGCTACGCGTCGTCGTCGCAAAATCGGGACCGGTAGCACCGCGATGGTCGACCGAGGTCATTAGGTTGTTTTCGAAGACGTGACGACGCGGGCCTTTGCTGCGGTCGAACCGCGCCGCCATCCATGCATCGGACGTCAGTGCATGGGTACCAAAGCTGCGCATCGTTCGATTGTACGGCCTCGTTGCGCGCCCACTGTTGCCATCGTGGTTAGCCTGCATCTCGACGTGTTCGTCCGTGAAGCGATAGGCCGCTGAGCCTTGGAATTTGTCGTCCCGCATTAAGCGCACAAAGACATCTTGCGGATGGTAGTCGGCGTCCACGCACTTAACGACGTCTCGTATCAGCCCATCGTCATCCCATAATTGACAGTGCGCGCGAAGC
>JBCDBO010000193.1:0-3150 GCA_039183535.1 Pseudomonadota bacterium
GTGTTGTTTCGTGATTCGTCGGTGGCGCGTTTTTACGCCCACGGCTCACCGTACACGTATTTTTCGTCCAATGAGTTGCACCTTGGTGAGATTAGTCTGGAGTGTTCGCGAGCCGGCGCCAGCGCCGTTGCGTTATGGGCAACCCAACAACTGCTACCGATGACGGCCGACGGTGAGTTCGCCGATGGGTTACGAGCGAGTCTCGCGGCAGCGCGCGACTTACACGGTCGTCTCGCGGCCGATCCGAATTCGGTGCCACTGCTTGAACCGGCATTGGATATTGTCGTCTGGGGACCGGTGGCGGGCTCTGCGACGGCCGTATCGCGCCTCAGCCAGGCGATCTTTGATGAGACCGCCAGGGACGGCTTGCATCTCGCTACGTTGCGCGTGCCAGCCAATGTCGCCGCACGTCGCTGGCCATCGATCGATATGGATGC
The DNA here is from genome assembly GCA_039183535.1 of Pseudomonadota bacterium. Classification (GTDB taxonomy): domain Bacteria; phylum Pseudomonadota; class Gammaproteobacteria; order Steroidobacterales; family Woeseiaceae; genus JBCAXA01. The sequence goes on from JBCDBO010000193.1 coordinate 438, forward strand.
GCCTGAGGTCACCTGTTTGCGTTCGGTGTTGATGAAGCCGGAGCACGCAACGTGGCTCGACACCGTCTGGTCACGATATACGGCGGCCGCGCACCGGGCAGTTCAGCGCGGACAGCAAGCAGGGTGGTTAGCATGAAACGAGCTATCGTGATCGTGTTGGACTCGTTCGGTGTCGGCGCCACGGACGACGCCGATCAGTTCGGTGATGTCGGCGCCAACACATATCGCAGTTTGCTCGAGTCGCGCCATGCTCTCGGTCAGGTACTCGATATTCCGGAGCTCACCCGTCTCGGCTTACGTCACGCCGCCGCCGCCGCTGACCCGCGTATCGCTGCGCCGCCGGCACAGCCGGTAGAGGGCGCATGGGGTTACGCGGCAGAGCTCTCCAGCGGGAAGGACACACCGAGCGGTCATTGGGAGATGGCTGGCGTCCCGGTCTTGTTTGACTGGGGGTATTTCGCTGATCCGCAGTCCTCGTTTCCCGACAGGTTGTTAAGCGAGTTGATTGCGCGCGCAGATTTACCCGGCATCCTCGGCAATTGCCACGCATCCGGTACGGCGATCATTGCAGAGCTCGGCGAAGTGCACATGCAAAGCGGTAAGCCGATCGTCTACACGTCGGCCGACAGCGTGCTGCAAATCGCTTGCCACGAGGAGAGCTTTGGCTTGGAGCGCCTGTACGCGCTGTGCGACATTGCCCGTGCGCTTGTCGACGACTACAACGTTGGCCGAGTCATCGCACGGCCTTTCGTTGGTTCGCCCGCCGACGGTTTTGTCCGCACCGGCAACCGCCGCGATCTCACCGTGCCGCCGCCGAGCGATACCGTGCTCGATAAGTTGGTGGCAGCAGGCGGTACCGTCGTCAGTGTCGGTAAGATTGCGGATATTTTCGCGCATCGTGGCATCAGTCAAACCATCAAAGCGGTCGGCAACGATGCATTGATGGCGGCAACGTCAGGCGCACTGGCCGATGCCGACGATCAAACCCTCGTTTTCACCAACCTTGTCGATTTCGATATGTTGTATGGTCATCGGCGCGACACCGAGGGCTACGCAACCGCGTTGGAGCGATTCGATCAACAGCTTGCGGCACTGCGTGCCGAGATGCGTTCGGAGGATCTGCTAGTCCTGTGCGCCGATCATGGTTGCGACCCAGAGTGGCCAGGCTCCGACCACACCCGCGAATTTATCCCGGTTCTTGCCGCCGGTAACGCTGTAGTGCCAGGTCCGTTGGGGCGGCGTGACAGCTTTGCAGACATCGGCCAGTCGCTTGCCGATTTTTTCGGACTGGCACCGCTCGGCTACGGAAAGAGTTTCATCGCCCACTAACCGCCGCGATCCATCGCTGTGGCACACTATCGCGGCATGCTCTTCGGATAACTACGATGCCAACGAAACACATGAACGCCGGCCCCGGCGATTTCGCCGAAACGGTATTGATGCCGGGTGATCCCCTGCGGGCGAAGTACATCGCCGATACCTACCTAGACGACGCTCGACAGGTTACCGATGTCCGCAACATGCTCGGCTTTACGGGTTCCTATCGCTCGATGCCGGTGTCGGTAATGGCTCATGGTATGGGTATACCGTCGATCTCGATTTACGCCAGCGAATTGATGAGCGAGTACGGCGTACGCCGTTGCATTCGCGTTGGTAGCTGCGGCACGGTCAACGCCGCTACACGCTTACGCGATGTCATTATCGCGATGGGTGCATGCACTGACTCGGGTGTCAACCGTATGCGTTTTGGCGGTTATGACTACGCACCGATCGCGAGTTTCGAACTGCTGCGAACCGCTGTCGACGTTGCCGAGGAGCAGTCCGTACGCTACCAAGTTGGCAATATCTTTTCGGCTGATCTGTTCTACACGCCAGACACAGCTATGTTCGATACGATGGAGCGTTACAACGTACTTGGCCTCGAGATGGAGGCGGCAGGTTTGTACGCACTAGCGGCGGAACACAACGTCGACGCGCTGGCGATTTGCACCGTATCCGACAACATACGCACCGGTGCGGCGTTGTCGGCCGACGAACGTCGTTCGACCTTCGATGACATGATCAAAGTGGCCCTCGAGACGGTTTACCGACATGCCTGATTCGGCCATCGTCGGCCACGCAGGAGCGATCCCGGCCGCGGTCTTGAACGCACCTGTTGATACAGTCGGTGTCGAAGAGCTTGTCGCCAGGCTCGCTGCGCGCAGCGTTAAGAACGATGCAAAGCGTGCGGCCCTCCGCCAAGTGTTGTCGATGATCGACTTGACGACTCTCGAGGGTCAGGACACACCCGGTAAGGTGCGCCAACTCTGTCATAAGGCCCGCTGTCTCGATACCGCGATGCCTGATCTGCCATCGGTTGCGGCCGTTTGTGTCTACCCGACGCTCGTTGATGTTGCTAAATCGGCATTGGTGGGAACGGCGATCAACGTTGCAGCCGTCGCGACGGCATTCCCGTCGGGCATGGCGCCGCTAGACGTCAAGCTTGCCGACACGCGGGCGGCGGTAGAGCGGGGCGCGGACGAAATAGATATGGTTATTTCGCGAGGCGCGCTGCTGGCCGGTCAATACGCCACGGTGTTCGACGAAATTCAGGCCGTCAAAGCAGCTGCCGGTGAGGCGCATCTCAAAGTCATCTTAGAAACGGGTGAGCTTGGCACGCTGGAGGTCGTTCGAGCAGCAAGTATGTTGGCCATGTACGCGGGGGCGGATTTCA
>JBCDBO010000194.1:0-3147 GCA_039183535.1 Pseudomonadota bacterium
CAGTCTGGACGGGCGGGTCGGGTCTGAATGTGTTGGATAAGGCTCTGTGGTTTTCCCTCAAGCCGTTCTGGCAAACCCAGGACCTAGTCAACCAGCGCACAAGCATGATGCTCGACCTGGCTGACATCTTCGACGTTCCCTACAGCGAAGTACCGGCTGCTGTACTGCTGGCACGTACGAGACAAGACTCGGCACACAAGCCGTTCCGCCGCATTTATAACTTCACCGGCGATTTGGTGATGAGCAAGACTTACGCGGAGTATTCCGACTATGCCGTCCGTGTTGCAGACCTTGAGGGTACGCGTCGCGCGGCACTGTTGGTGGCGACTCTCCGTAGCTATGGCATTGCGAAAAAAAATGTCCCCCAGCACTTACGTCAAAGCGCACTAGTTGATCCTTACTCTAGCGATCCATTTGCGTGGGAAGCTGAAACAGCGTCGGTCATTTTTCATGGCCTAGAGTCCAACGAGCGAGCGCGACAGGAAATCGCTTACTAACGGCACACCGCGTGATCTACCGCCTAAGGCTGAACAGACGGATATCACTGGTGTTAACGACAGCTCGTCGATACAACACGACGAAGCACCGGTGACGGTCGTCGCTCCCGAGTGGTTATTTAGAAGTTGTCCGTTAGTCGATCGTTTGGGGCACCAACTGACCAATGGATCGCGTCATCAACACAATACGAAGCTCTCTACCGAAAGGGCGAGGCTCTACTAACGTAAGCCCGCTAATCGGCTCCCCTGCGAGAACTAGTACCCAGCTATTCGCCGACCCACCAATCCACGGCGCTATTTGCCGCTAAAGGAACAGGGAGAACGGCCGATACCCCACTGTAGGCTGGCGACTGCCCGGTCCGTGCATACCCGGGAGGTGTTTCACACGACTTGGAGTCTCTGGATCCCGGCAGTGGGAGAGCCAGGGAATGCCAATTCCGCGTCGTTTTCAGGCTCGCGAAGGCTCTCTTGGAGGGCTTTAGCCAATGACAGACTCAAAATCCAGTGTTGGTCATCGCTTACTCACAAGCGTTTTCGGTTGCTACTTCGCCATCGCAGCCGGCGCCACGCTGGTTCAGTTAGGGCTCGAATACCTGAAGGAAAAGGAACGAGTCTTTTTCGAACTCTCTCACCTTCGCGAGACGCTGGACGACAGTCTGTCGCAGGCACTTTGGAACCTTGACGATGACCAGGTGGTAGCAACGCTGCTGGGGGTTGAGAAGGTAATCACCGTGGCCGCGACGCGGGTAACCGGCGATGAGGGACAACCGATTGCGGCGACCGGTCCTGTCTATCGACCCACCGCAGAGGTGACAGACGCCGTTTCGGAAGGCAGCTACGGCGACGGGGTCGTAACCCGTGCTACCTACGAGCAGGATCGGGCCAGCGGCACGGTGTTCGAGTACAAGGCGCCTATCCGTTACATCGATGCAGAAAACGATATCAACCGACTGGTTGGACATTTTTATTTGTACTGCAGCCACGATGTGGTCATTGAGCGTGTCATGTCCGGGCTGCTGGTCATTGTCATTAACTCCTTCATTAAGACGGCCGCTCTTTGGTTTATCTTTCTGTTCTTTTTGCGCCGGATTGTCAGTAGACCGCTGAAAGCGCTTACTGAGCTGGCGCGGGCACTCGACCCCGCCGAACGCACACTCACTAACGACGATACGGTTCTCGCCAAGCTGCCAAATTCCGATCGCCAGGATGAAGTTTCGACCCTGGCAAACTCACTGCTCAAAATGCGGGATGCAATCGTCGAGCACTCAGCGGTTATTCACGAGCAAAACGCCAATCTTGAGAAGCGAGTCACCGAGCGTACCGCAACGCTGCAAGCGGCTCAGTCTGCGCTACAAGAAACGAACACGTCTCTGCAGAGGGAAGTTGCGGAGCGACGTCGATCCGATGAAGCGCGCGCCGAGCTCGAAACGCGGTTTCGACAAGCGTTCAAACACACGCCCGTCGGTATGGCGCTCTTGCGTGACGACGGCGAGATTCTTGAACTCAACGCCTCACTCCGCTCGATGCTATGGCCAAACGAACCGGTTGAGAGCGACCGAGAGCGCTTCTTCGAACGCATCGTTGAAGACGATCGTGAGCGGTTTCGCGAGCTGCAAAAATCGGTTGCTCAGGACCCGAAGGCCGCGTCGCGAGAAGACGAATTCCGCTGCATCGCAACCAGCGGCAAACACTTGAAAACCATAATCACACTTGCCTCAGTGCGAGACGCCAGCGGTGCACACTGCCACTCGGTGCTGCAGATTCTGGATGTCACTGAGCAGCGGAAAATGACCGAGGAACTGAAGTATCGCGCCAATAACGACGGTCTTACTGGTCTGAGTAATCGTGGCGCATTCGAAAACGCGCTGGAGACGGCCTACCACGACGCCCAACAGGACGGGCCCAGCGCCTACTTGATGTACATGGACCTGGATCAATTCAAAGTGGTTAACGATACGTCGGGTCACGCCGCTGGCGACGAACTCCTAAAAGTCGTCAGTGGCTTGTTAAGGAATGCGGTTCGCCGAGACGATGTTGTGGGCAGGCTTGGCGGCGATGAGTTTGCTGTCCTCCTTTGGACGTGCCCAGCCGATGTCGCTAACCGCATCGCTGAACAAATTCGCGCCGACATCGAGGATCTTCAGTTCCAGTGGGGCGATGAAACGCATCGAGTCGGTGTAAGCATCGGCGTGGTTTGCGTCGATCCATCGTTGGGCGAGATATCGGACATTCAGCAACTGGCCGATGCCGCCTGTTACGAAGCCAAGTCTAAGGGACGTAACCAGGTCCATACGCTCGACGACGACGAGAAACGGATTAACGCCCAGCGCGGCGAGGCTCGCTGGGCACAGAGACTCCGCGACGCGATCGAACACAATTACTTCGCGCTGTACGGTCAAAAGATCCAACCGACCGATACGCGCTCCGACGAACGGTCGCGACTCGAAATTCTGCTCCGGATGCGTGACCCGGCGAATCAAACCTTGATCCCACCTGGGGCGTTTTTGCCCGCCGCGGAACGCTACGGCGTTAGCGTCCGACTGGACGAATGGGTTGTCACCAACCTTTTGCGAACACTGTTCGTCCATCAGGCCGTTGGCGCTGCCGAACAAAGCTTGTGGATTAACCTATCCGGCACCAGCATCGGTGA
>JBCDBO010000195.1:0-3133 GCA_039183535.1 Pseudomonadota bacterium
ACGAGGTTGCGGCGGCCAGTCCTGCATGCGGTGCCGGCCAGTCGCGCCACAGCGCCGCCGTCACAAATACACCGTTCAAAGCAATATTGACCGCAAGCGCAGCGAGCCCGTAGCGCAACGGCGTACGTGTGTCGAGGCGGGCAAAAAAACCTGGCGCAAGCACTTTAACAACCATAAAACCGAGCAGACCGATAGAGAACGCGACCAGACTCCACTGCGTCATAACGACATCGTTGGTGGTGAACGCACCTCGCTGGAACAGCGTAATGACCAGCGGCCCCGACATGACGATAAGCCCAGCCGTTGCTGGTACGCCGATTGCGAATACCAATCGCAAGCCGCGCTCGAGCGTCGCATTGAACTCGTCGAAGCGACCACTCGCGTGTTGCGATGACAATTGCGGCAAGATCGCCGTGGCCAGTGCAATTCCAAATATCCCGAGAGGAAATTCCATTAGACGGTCGGAAAAGTACAACCAACCGACCGAGCCGGCCATCAATATTGACGCGATGACATTGTCGATAAAGATGTTTATCTGCGCGACGGACGACCCCACCATCGCCGGCAGCATTAAGGTCAAAACTCGCCGCACACCACTGGCCCTAGGCGACCACCGCGGCAGCTTTAGCAAGCCTATCGACTTCAGCGACGGCAACAAGATGACAACTTGCAAGATACCCGCCACAAAGACCGCTCCCGCCAGCGCCATACCGGGCTCGGCCAATGTCGGTGCAACGACTAGGGCTGCAACGATCAATACGACATTGAGGAGCACAGGCGCGAGCGAAGGCAACGCGAACCGGCCGTAACTGTTCAAGACACCAGAGGCCAACGCCGCTAATGACACGAACAGCAAGTACGGGAAAGTCCAGCGCAACATGGCCACGGTCAAGTCAAAGCGATCGTCCGCAACAAAACCCGGCGCGATGACGGTGACCAAGGCCGGCGCGAGCAAGACCCCGGCACCCGTGAGCAGCAACAAGAACCCGCCAAGAGTGCCGCTGACTGCGGCTACAAATACCGCCGTCTCACGGATGGTACGGTTCGTTTTATAGTCGTTAAGAACCGGGACGAATCCCTGCGAAAAAGCCCCTTCGGCGAAGAATCGCCGCATCATGTTCGGGATTTTGTTGGCAACGAAAAACGCCTCGGTAACTCGCGAGACACCGAAGACGTTGGCGATGACGATATCGCGAACCAAGCCAAGAACCCGCGACAACAGCGTAAAGGCAGACACGACCCCGGTGGCTCGCAGTAAGCCGACGCGTCGGGGCTCGGCAGGTTCTTGGCTCATGGGTCGGCGTGTGCAGCGCGGATACGCGCGTAGTTTACCCGTAATCCGAGCGATTTGGGCGCGGATGGCGTTGACAGCCTCGGCGACGCCACGAGATAATTAGCGGCTTTCCAGGATTCTGCCGAGACTACCGTGGCAAACATTAAATCTGCGCAAAAGCGCGCCCGCCAAGCGGTCAAGTTGCGCCAACACAATATGGCGCTGCGCTCGAAAATGCGCACGTACATCAAGAATGTCATCAAAGCGATCGACGATGGCGACAAAGAAGGGGCGGCAACGCGCTATGCGGCAGCCGTGCCGGTCATTGATTCGATGGTTAGCAAAGGCATCATTCACAAGAACAAAGCTGCTCGCCATAAAAGCCGCCTGAATGCTCGGTTGCGCTCGCTCGCCTGAGACAAAGCGCCTGCCATGAAACCCGCGACGCCGGCCATCGAGCCGGCGTTGTTTCATTCGGCGTCCTCTGCGTTCGCTGCCTCGCGCCGAGCCTCTATCTCGCGCGCAATAGTTTGGGCCAAGGTGTCGCAGTTCATGCCCGTAGCGGCACTAATTCCGTAAACAGCGTCCGGTTCGACGCCAAGCGCTTTGGCTCGCTGACGAAAACGGTCTAAGAGACGGTCGCGCTCTTCCTCTGGCAGCAAGTCGAGCTTGTTGATGACGAGCCAGCGAGGCTTGTTTACGAGTGCCTGGCCATATGCGACCAACTCGTGCACTAAGGTCGCCGCCGCCGCAAATGGATCGCTCCCATCCGGGGGCAGCGGGTCAACAAGATGCAGCAGCAAACCGGTGCGCGAGAGGTGCTTCAGGAATCGGACGCCTAGGCCAGCACCGGCAGAGGCACCCTCAATTAAGCCGGGAATATCCGCCATGACAAAGCTCTGCTGCTCACCAACACGAACCACACCCAGATTTGGGTACAGCGTTGTAAATGGGTAATCAGCAATCTTTGGGCGCGCCGCACTGACTGCTGCGATCAGCGTCGACTTACCGGCGTTTGGCAAACCGAGTAGGCCGACATCAGCGAGCACGCGAAGCTCAAGTTTCAGGTGCCGTTGTTCGCCAGGTGTACCAGGTGTGGTTTGTCGTGGTGCCCTATTGGTTGAGCTTTTGAAGCGCGTGTTACCCAGCCCACCCTCACCCCCGGCAGCAACCCGCAGTTGCTGGCCGGCTTCGGTCACGTCGCCGATGAGCTCTCCCGTGTCGACATCGAACACGGCGGTCCCAGCGGGTACCGCGACCGTAAGGTCATCGCCACTTTTACCGGTGCGCTCGCGCCCCGCGCCCGGCTGACCGTTTGCTGCCCGAAACTTTCGCGCGACGCGAAAGTCGGCGAGTGTGTTAAGACCTGCGTGCGCCTCGAGAAACACCGAGCCGCCATCACCACCGTCGCCGCCATCTGGCCCACCACGCGGAATGTACTTCTCGCGCCGAAAGCTGAGCGCTCCCGCGCCGCCATTTCCGGCAATTACCCGGATGGTCGCTTCGTCGACGAATTTCATAGCGGTAAGCGCTGCAACAACAAAAAACCCCGCTCATGGCGGGGTTTCGGTTGTGCTAGCGTGTCGTTACTAGTCAGTAACGATACTGACGAAACGACGCCCGCGAGGCCCCTTGCGCTCAAACAGCACACGTCCAGCCGCCTTGGCGAACAAGGTGTGATCGCGGCCAACACCGACGTTGACGCCCGCATGGAAATGCGTGCCACGCTGGCGAACCAAAATATTACCGGCCAGAACTTCTTCGCCACCGAAGCGTTTGACGCCGAGTCGCTTGGATTCCGAATCGCGACCGTTCTTCGAACTACCGCCTGCTTTTTTATGTGCCATTGCAAGTACCTCG
>JBCDBO010000196.1:0-2950 GCA_039183535.1 Pseudomonadota bacterium
AAAAGTGATACAAAGTAACGTGTTTTTGGGCCGCTGACCCAGCGCGCCTTCTGACGGTTTCTGGGCCGGGCGCGCAGTGCGTATCGACACCGCCCTGAGCGCACCAATCCAGCGCGAAACCCTTAAGCTTTGGCGGTTCGCGCCGATACATCGACCGTGAAATTTCGCAAACTCAGCTTGGAGGAGCTGCTGCCGATGTTGCTCGCCTTTGCGGGGATTATCGGCATCGCTCCATTCGTAGTCGTGCGCCTGCTCGACGGCGACTACGCGGTCGCTGTTCTCGACGCCGTCTTGGTGGCGGGACTGGCCGCCATTGCCTGGGCCGTCTATAAGCACCGGGCTGTGCGGCTGGGCAGCGTGTTAATGGCACTGATCTGCATGGGCGCCGTCATCGCGACCAATTACCTACGCGGCGGTTCGCAAGCGCTGTGGGCCTACCCGGGGCTGGTCGCTATGTTCTACCTATTGCGGCCGCTCGAGGCGGCTGTTGTTTCTATGATTAGTCTGGCTGTGCTAGCACCGGTCATGATCGAGGGCCGCGATGCAGTCGAAGTCGGCCTGCTGATGGCAACACTTGGCGTCACCGTCGCGCTGTCGGTTGGCTTCGCTGCAATGACCAACGGCCAGCGGCGCCAGCTACAGCGACTGACGATGGTCGACCCCTTAACCGGCGCTGGCAACCGCCGAGCGCTCGACGATGCGTTAGCGGCGCTAATCAACGAAGCGCGGATCAACGACGTTCCTGTCGCATTGATTATGCTCGATGTCGACCACTTCAAGCGCGTCAACGACATTTACGGCCATGCGACCGGCGACCGCGTGTTAACCGACGTGACCCAACTGATTGGTGCGGCGATGCGCTCGTCCGATAATTTGTACCGCGTTGGCGGCGAGGAATTCGTCATCTTGGCGCAATCGTCCGGACTCGATATTGCGCGGCGGCTCGGTGAGAGTCTGCGCGTGCGTATCGCCGAGATGTCGATCGAACCGGAGGATCGATCCCAGCGACCGTTCGGAATCACCGTATCGTTAGGCGTCGCCGAACTGCTGCCCGGAGAGACGGGCGACGCTTGGTACCGTAGGGCCGACGATGCGCTCTACGAAGCCAAACGAAGCGGTCGCAATCGCATCTGCCTAGCCGAAAAAACGGTCAGCCTCAGTGGCTCCGCGAGCTACGCCACCAGCCCCGAACCGGTCGAGGCCAAGCGCGCCGCCGGCGCCTAGACACCGCTTACGAGTAGCGACAGACGATCGATTTGAACTACAGACGATCGATTTGAACTGGGGTTAACACAGGTCGATACCGTACCGAGCGACGACGACACCGAGGCAGGGACAGACCAATGAAGCTGCGCAAACTGCGGATCGACGAACTACTGCCGATCTTACTTGGCTTAGCTGGCGTCATTGGAATTGGGCCGTTGATCATCGTTCGCGCGTTGAGTGGTGATTATCTAATCGCGGCGATCGATACGGCGCTCTTCTGCGGTGAAGTCGCGATCATCTGGGCGATTTATCGGCACGGTGCGGTCCGACGTGGCTCGGTTGCACTCGCCATCCTGTGCTTTCTCGCCTACGTCGGCGTTGTCTACGCCAAAGGCGCTGAGCTGGTCTTCTGGGGCTATCCGGTAACGATCGCGGCGTTCTTTCTATTGAAGCCTAAGGAAGCGGCTGCGCTGACCGCATTAATGGTCGTCGCGATAACGCCCCCGCTGCTCGCAAACTGGTCCGCCGTCGGCGGCATTGCGATTGGTTCATCGTTTTTTGTCACGATTATCGTTGCGGGTGCATTCGCCGCACTGACCATTGAGCAGCGCCGCTTACTCGAACAAATGACATTAATCGATCCATTGACCGACGCCGGGAATCGCCGCGCTTTGACCGACGCATTAGCTCAGCTCGACGACGCAGCGGCGACCAGCGGCGAATCGATCTCGATGGTTATGCTCGATATCGATTTCTTCAAACGGATCAACGACGAATACGGCCATGCGGCCGGCGATAAAGTACTGATAGCCGTTGCTGAGTGCATTTCTCGGCACATTCGCAGCGATGACACCTTGTTCCGCGTCGGTGGCGAGGAGTTCGTTATTCTCGCCCGTTCATCGGGTCTCGACTCCGCGCGCCGTCTCAGTGAGAGCCTACGCCAACGGATCGCTGCGCTACGCGTCCAGCCCGATGATGGCGCTAATGCACCGTTCAGTGTCACAGTCTCGCTCGGCGTTGCCGAACGCGTCGCAAACGAGCCGAATCACGTCTGGTACCAGCGCGCGGATGAAGCCTTGTATGAGGCGAAGCGCAACGGTCGCAACCGAATCTGTCTCGCGGACAGGACGGTCAGCCTAAGCGGCTCGGCGAGTTACACGGCGCAACCCGAAATTATCCGCGAAGATAGCTACGCGGATAGCGCTCGCCAACACCACTAGCCGGTATAGCAGCGCTCGCGCAGTCCAAGGCCTAAAGTTTTTCGTCGCGACCGCGATACCTAATAGATGGAGAACTCTCGCCTTGGTATCGAGGAGCGCCTGCCTGTCATTTTGAGCTTGACGGGCATGTTGGCAGCGCTCGTCTTCACCGGTCTGCGGGCGGTTAATGGCGAATGGATGCAAGCCTTCGTCGACGCCTTTATCGCGACAGTGTTTGGCGGGGTTGCCTGGAGTATTTATCGTTACGGTGCAACCCGACCCGGCAAAATGACGCTCGCCGCACTGTGTTTTTTCTCGTGTGTTGCGTCGACACACGTTGGCGGGGCTTCACAGGTTATTTGGGCGCACTCGTCACTGATTGCGATGTATTACTTGCTGCGGCCTCTCGAAGCTGCCGTCGTCTCGGCTGTTACCGTGATCGCTGTGCTGCCGGTTCTCGCCGCGGAACTCGAACCGATGCAAACAGCGGCGGCCATCGGCTCAATCTGCCTAACGCTCGGCATGTCGTATGGATTCGCATCGTT
>JBCDBO010000197.1:0-2915 GCA_039183535.1 Pseudomonadota bacterium
CCGAGGTTTGGCACTCATAGAGCGAGCGGCACTTTAGCCCCGCCGTCTTTGTCATCGGCTCGAGCCGCTCGGTTCAAGTCCTCTCCTGGGCACCACTTACCGGCCTGAAGGCCGGACGTGGTGAACGCAGAGACATCCTCCATCTTGAGCTCACCGAGGTTTGGCACTCATCTAGCGAGCGGCACTTTAGCCTCGCCGTCTTTGTCATCGGCTCGAGCCGCTCGGTTCAAGTCCTCTCCTGGGCACCACTTACCGGCCTTACGGCCGGACGTGGTGAACGCAGAGACATCCTCCATCTTGAGCTCACCGAAGTTTGGCACTCATCTAGCGAGCGGCACTACCGCCTCGCCAACATTTTCCCTGTTTCGGCCACGTCGTTAAGACGATCGTTCCGACACCGTTAAGACGATCCGCTAGATCGCGGTCGGTCCCAGTGACCGCCGAACGTTCGCGTTTATGTAGGCCGATGCGATAGCGCTTGTTCGTTTTCGGTCGTCACTGGATACTCGCCTGATGGCTGAAAGGCAACACATAGAACTGGGCTGGCGCGAGTGGGTGGCACTGCCCGAACTCGGGTTATCGGCGATAAAGGCGAAAATCGATACCGGCGCCCGTACGTCGGCGCTGCACGCCTTCGAGGTAAATGAATACAACGAGCGCGGCGCACAGCAAGTCCGTTTTCGTATCCACCCGAATCAACGCGACAACGAGACGGTTGTCACTTGCACAGCCGATGTCATCGACCGGCGCCGTGTCTCGGACTCCGGCGGCCATCGCGAATGGCGCTGGGTCATCGCTTCAACACTGAGGATAGGCGATCATCAATGGCCAATCGAGATGACATTGACGGCGCGCGACAACATGTTGTTCCGGATGCTAATCGGCCGTACGGCAATGCGCGGCAGAGCAATCGTTGACCCCGAGCGGTCTTATTTGGTCGGTACTGCAGAGTCCGTCGGACGATGACAGAAACACAAAGGCAGCGTGTATTAAAAATCGGTAACGCAACGATTGCGCCCGGCGAAAGTCGTACGATTCGATTGCCAATTGCGGATCTTTACACAACGACTGCGCTCGCTATGCCCTTACAGGTCATTAATGGCAAGCGGCCTGGCCCAACACTGTTTGTATCCGGAGCGATACACGGCGACGAGCTAAACGGCGTCGAAATCGTCCGCCGCTTGCTAGCCCGAAAAAGCACGCGCTCGATCCGAGGGGCATTAATGGCCGTCCCAATCGTGAACGTACACGGCTTTCTCGACCAATCCAGGTATATGCCGGATCGTCGCGACTTGAACCGCTCATTCCCCGGCAGCCCAAGAGGCTCCATTGCCGCAAGACTTGCCCACACGTTCATGCAGGAGGTGGTGACGAAAGCGGACGTCGGTATCGATCTGCACACCGGCGCAATCCACCGCTCCAACCTGCCGCAGATTCGCGCCAACCTCACGGATGCAAAGACCGACGAATTGGCGCGCGCCTTTGGCGCCCCGGTGATCATTAACGCCAACATTCGTGATGGCTCGCTGCGCGGTTGCGCCGCCGATCGTGGCATACCATTGCTAATCTACGAGGCCGGTGAGGCGCTGCGTTTCGACGAGTTATCGATCACCGCCGGAGTACGCGGCATCGTCAATGTGATGCGAGCCATCGGCATGCTTCCGAAAAGTCGAGCGACGCGGCGACTAAAACCGGTCATTGCTACCGATACGCGCTGGGTCCGCGCACCCGACAGTGGAATAATCAGTCGGAAGGTACCGCTCGGTGCTCGTGTTCGACGCGGGCAACGTCTCGCAACCGTCGGTGACCCGCTCGGCCAATCGTTGGACGACATCGTCGCACCGGTCAACGCAATAGTTATCGGACGCAGTAATTTGCCGCTCGCCCATGAAGGCGACGCGCTGTTTAATTTAGCCGAATTCGACAGCGTCACACGCGCTGAGGACAAGGTCGAGCAGTTTACGTCGGCACTGGAACCCGATCCAACAACGACCGACACGTAACTACGGAATCGCTAACGCAATGAAGATCGTCGTCTTGTCCACCAACAAAAAACTGTACTCAACCAATCGCTTGGTCGAGGCCGGTGTCGACCGAGGACATGAGGTGCAGGTCGTCGATCATAGGCGGTGCTACATGAATATCGTCAGTCACAGCCCGAGCGTGCACTACAAAGGCGAATCGATCGACAACATCGACGCAATCATCCCGAGAATTGGCGCATCAGTGTCCTTTTACGGCACGGCCGTCGTACGTCAATTCGAAATGATGGGTGTTTATTCGCTGAACGAATCCGTGGCTATTTCACGTTCGCGCGATAAATTACGAGCGCTGCAGCTGTTGGCTCGACGCGGCATTGGATTGCCCGTCACCGGTTTCGCCAACTCGCCCGACGATACCGAAGATTTGCTGAAAACCGTCGGCGGTGCGCCAGTCGTAATAAAACTGTTGGAAGGTACGCAGGGTGTCGGCGTTGTGCTCGCGGAAACGCGCAAAGCGGCATCATCGGTCATTGAAGCCTTTCGTGGCCTGAAAGCTGACTTTATGGTGCAGGAGTTCATCGCTGAAGCGGGCGGCGCCGATATCCGCTGCTTCGTCGTTGGCGATAAAGTTGTCGCGGCAATGAAACGCCAAGGCAAAGATGGCGAGTTCCGCTCGAACTTACACCGCGGCGGAACCGCATCGCTGATTAAGATCACGCCCGAAGAGCGCTCGACGGCAGTGCGCTCGGCCAAGCTCATGGGACTCAATGTTGCCGGGGTCGACCTACTGCGATCACGCCATGGCCCTGTCGTTATGGAAGTCAACTCGAGTCCGGGCTTAGAAGGCATCGAAGCGGCGACGAACAAAGACGTAGCCGGCATGATCATCGAGTTCATCGAAAAGCACGCCAAACGGGGCAAAACCCGGACTCG
>JBCDBO010000198.1:0-2909 GCA_039183535.1 Pseudomonadota bacterium
CGTCAACAAACACCGATGCCGTCTGCCGGCTCGGGGCTAACGAGTTAACCGATACGCCGCGAAACCGGGGACTGTTTTCGAAACGGCCCGGAATACCGGCAAATTTTTCGTAAACAAAACCTGGCGTGACGGCCGGAAGATCGACAATGCTCTGCAAGCCGAGCGATTCGATCTTCTCGGCATCGAATGCCGTAATAGCGATCGGGATGTCGGTAATGACCTCTTCGCGTTTCCGCGCGGAGACAACGATCAGGTCGATCGCGTCATCGTCGGCCTCCTGTGCCGACGTTACTGCTGGTGCCGCCCAAATACCCGTCCCGGCCAGCACGGCCAACGACGAAGCGACGGTAAATGTTCGTTTCACGGTTCTCTCCCCCGGGATTGTCAACACCCCGTTACGTAACGAAGCTAATACATTTGTATTAAGGCTATAACAATCGACCTTACAAATGTACTAGGTTTATAACATTCAGGATTTGGTACTGCAAACGTTGTATGGTTCGCATATGTGTATGGCTTTGATGGCCGCGACGGTCGGAGTTGCGCATCGATAAAACGGTTAAATCGGTCCGCCGAGTGTTCGAGATTTTCGAGTTATTCGAGCGCGAGCGTCGCGCGATGTCAGCCAAAGAGGTCGCAACCGCGCTCGGTTATCCGCTGACCAGTACGCACGCGCTGCTAAAGTCCATCCACGATCTTGGCTACGCCGATTATGACGCGGAGCGTTGGACCTACGTACCGTCGCCCGCTTTGTCGATGGTCTCAGAGTGGTCGCGGGATTTTTTGTCGCGGGAAGCGTCAATTGTCGATCTCGCCGTGCAGCTCAATAACGAAACTCGCGAGACCATTAATCTCAGCCGCCGAATCAACCTTCGTGTACGGATTATTTACGGCCTGGAGAGTCAGCAAAGCGTCGGTGTATCCGTGAGGATTGGCACGATGATGCCGCTGTATCAATCGCACACTGGCATCGTAGCGCTCAGTTCGATGGACGAGGCGGAGCGCGCTGCTGCGTTGGATCGCCTTGCCGAGCACGACCCCGACGGTTTCGCGGCCGTCGACCAACAACTGATCGATTCGACGCATGCCGAGCTGGTCGCGCGAGGCAGCGCTCTCGGTTGTGACCGGTTTATGCAAGGCATCGGTGCGGTCTGTACACCGATTGTGACGAGTGAGCGTGGTGAGCCGCTTGTGCTTGGCATTGTTGGCCCGAGCGACCGGATTACATCGGGCAATGACGACTACCGCAAAGTACTGAAACGATTGGTCGCCGAGTACAACGTCAAAACATTGTTCCGGTTGCGCTAGCGATAACCGGTTGGCAATACGAGCAACGTATGTAAATATGAGTATCAGACAGGATTATTGATACACATATGTAAATGACAGCGATTCCGCTGCAAACCGCGAAACGCCACCGGCAGTTGCCGGTTCGGCGTGCATTCGTCGACGGGAAGTTCGGCCAGATCCATATCCGGACGGCCGGCGAACGTCAAACCGGGCGAGCGCCGCTGTTGTGTTTACACATGTTTCCGCAGTCCAGTCGTGGCTTGGCTGCATTTGCCGCCGCCATGGGCGAGCACACGGAAGTTATCGCCATCGACACGCCGGGCTACGGTGAATCTAGTGCGCCACCTGCCGACGCGACCGCGACCGATTACGCGAGTGCGGTTTGGGACGTCGCCGATGGCTTATCGCTAACGAGCGTTGATTTGTTCGGTATCCACGCCGGTTCTAAGTTGGCGGTGGCGGCGACTTGCCAACGTCCTGACGTGGTGGGGCGATTGGTGCTGTCGTCGGCAGCGGCAATGACCGACAGCGAAGTCAACGCATTACGCCGCGCGTTTTCGCCGCTACCACTCGACACCGAGGGCACGCGCTACCAACGTTTGTGGGAGTCGCTCGTGACGCAATGCGATCACAGCAAAGGGCTAGGCGTGTTGGCAGAAACGTTCGCCGAAATCGTCAGACGCCCGGACGGGACCGAGCGCGGTCATTTCGCGGTGTTTGATTACAACGCGCGCTTCGCCAGCGATATCGCCTCGCTCAGTCAGCCGATCGCGTTGATTAACCCGGGCGACGGTCTGTACGACAAAACACCACGTACGTTGCAGCATGCGCAATCCGCGGTGTTAATCGATCGTCCGCAATGGCCATTGAATTACTTGGAGATTGTCCCGGACGACGTCGCGGCGCTGTGCCGGCAATTTTTGTATCAGGACACAACAACACCGCTCGCTGGACAGGGGATACGCTAATGGCGGCATACATGCTCATCGCTGCAAAGATTCACGATCGTGAGCGCTTTGTCAGTGGCTACGGTAAAGCGGCTGCTGAATTGGTCGCTGAGTACGGTGGCCGTTACGTCGTGCTTGCACCGGGCGCCGAGCTGTTGGAAGGCTCACTCGCTGGATACAGCTCTGTCGCTGTATCGGAGTGGCCGAATCGGCAGCGCGCACTCGATTTTTGGAACTCAGACGCGTACGCCGACATCAAAAAACTACGCGAAGGGATTGCTGACGTCGAAGTGATCCTGGTCGGCGATTAGGACAGATCATGCAAGATGTATTTGCGCCAACCACCGACAGTAGCGACGCACTCGTTAGCCCGCTGCACACCGTGACCTACGTGACCGCGCGTGGTGACGACGTCGCGGCAATGCTTGAACGGGGCTTTGGTCTCGATGTGGGTGCTTGGCATTCCGGCGCAAGCGACCCTGATGGCGCTCGCTATCTCGGTTTAGCCGCCGATACGACTTGGCGCGCCTGTCTTTGTCAACGCGTGGGCGAGGCGGCCAACGTTGCGGTGCGTGTTATCGAGGTGGATAGCACGGCACCCGTTGTACGACCTGAGGCCAGCGGTCGGCACGTTGGTGGCTTATCGATTGGTTTCCCAATGCACGATATCGA
>JBCDBO010000199.1:0-2854 GCA_039183535.1 Pseudomonadota bacterium
CCAGGGCGAACCGCGCACCTCACAGAGCCCCCCAGGATCTGGAGTCAATGATAGGCGTTAGTGTCGTCGACGCGGTGACTGACAAAACCGCGATTGGGGCGTTACGCTGGGCGCCAACCCTCCGCAGTTCTACGTTCGATTGCGACCGAGAATGGCAGGCTAATGGTGGTTCGCTTACTTGCGCTTCTTCTTTCTGCCCTGAACCGCCTTAAAGCGAGGGTTTGATTTGCAGATCACGTAGACCCGGCCACGTCGCCGGACAACCTGGCAGTCAGGATGGCGCGATTTCGCGCTCTTGAGAGAACTCAGTACTTTCATCGGTCGGATCCGTGCCTCTACCGGCTAAACAGCCGCCGTGCCATTGCGATGTTATAACGTAACACAACTGATTCTCATTAGCATCCAGTATTTCGGCTCGGCACCATCGGCAGTGGCTGGCAACGGGCACATCGCACGAACCGCCCCGCCCAACTCGGACTCAGCTAGGTGTTTAGCGACAGATGCGTCGCCGCCGACGGGACGACTAGTCTGGCAGCATCCACGCCATTGTGTGGCTCGTGCCGGTTCGCATCTCAAAGGTGACCTGAATCTCCGTCGCCGACTTGAGCTTCGCCGCGGGCAGTTTCAGATAAACCGGTTGGGTCACGGCAGCCAGGCGAAACGTCTTGTTCGGTTTTTTATCGCTATCGCTGTCGATTGCCTCTCCATTACGAAGAAAACTGACGGTCATCGATTTGAGGTTCAACCGTCCTCTGCCCGTCGAGCCGTCGCCGACTGTGCCGCTCGCGATAACAAACCGCGCCTCTCCCGTCGGCACGCCGTCTGCCGATTTTTTCAAAAAGAGATCAGCGCGAATCGGGCCGACAATTCGCTGGCCAAGCGCGTATTCCGGCCGTTCCGCAAACGGATTCTGGGTAAGCGTCGCGTGCGCGGCGCCAGCCGTCATGCTGAGACTGAGCAAGGCCAAGACAGCGTTCTTGACGCCCAACAGCGGACCTGTCTTGGAGCGCTTAACAAGACGTGACAAGCAGAATAAGGCGCCGAAGGCCAGGAATATTCCAACGATGAACCACACTGTCGGAAATGGGCTGAGGCCGGCCAGTATCGGCTGCTTGGACAGCCCGAACGTTAGCGAGGCAAACAGGACCGACGTTAGCAATAGCGGCAGCGCCCCCAGCTGCAATCGGCTCGCTCCCAGCGACTTGAGACGCTTCCACGTTAACCAGACGCCGCTGACGGACAAGCCTGTCATGAACAGACCGAACAAAAACCAAATCAGTTTGACCGGCAATCCGCCGAACGAGCCGAAGTGCAACGGATCGGCGATTTGGTTAAGCCATTGCACAGTCGGCAGATCGCGGGCACGGCGCACATGCAGTACCTCTAACGATGTTGGATCAATGTAAACGGCATTCGCTCGCTCGCGCACGATCGGGTTTCCGGCCATACCGACCACGCGGATAGCACTCTTGGGAAACGTATTGAACTGCAGCCCACGCACGTCGAGCTCTGGGAACGCGGTGTGCGCGATGCGTATCAGCTCGTCGGCTGATGGCGCTACGAAAACATCATCCGGTATTTCTTGCATCTCCTGTATCGCTGCCGGGACCGGGGGCTCAAATCCCTTGCCTAGGTATTCGGCGTAGTACCAAAGCCCGGTCGCAATCATCAGCACAAAGAACCAAATGCTCCAAAGACCCGCGGCCTTGTGTGCGTCGCCAATCAAGACGCGTGCGCCCTTCGAAAAACGAATACGCGTCATTAGCGTTCGCCAATTGCGCGATGTTTTCAGCCCCGTATACAACGAGATACTTAGGATGATCGCCATCGAACAGACGACGGTGAGTCCCACCACTTTCGGCATGTACAAATAGCGGTGCAGATCGCGGAAAAAGCGCTGAATGGTGAAGTACGGTGTGCGCCCGGTAACCTCACCCGTCCATTGATTTACATGGATAAACTGCTGCGTCGCATTACCATCGATAACGGTTACGCGATAGGCGAAGTAATCGCCCGCCATTTCGGAGATCCCGACGATCGTGCTGTTTGGGTCGTAGGCGCGAACGGCGTCCAGCATCTGCTCGTAAGACACCTTCTCGCCGTCCGGGCTGACGCGCATATCGGGCTGCACCAACCAATCCAACTCGTGTGAGATAGTCGCGAATGTCCCGGTGAACAGGACCACGACCATAATCACAGCGATATGAAACCCCACCCAGGCGTGCAGATCGTAGAGCCGCCGCCGAGCCGTTCTCTCTTTAGTGCTACTGCCCTCCTCGCCGGGTTTCGATCCGACCGGTAAGGTCTTCAGTACCTTCATTAAAAATTCGCTTCTACACCAAAGCCAATGGTTCGCGGCGCCTGGACAATGAAGTTCGGTGTTTGCAGATTGACCACGCCTGTTTGTGCGCCGACATTAGCGAATCCCTGCGACGTGAAACGATCGCCATCCAGCAAGTTGGAGCCGAAAACATAAACTTGGAAGCCTTCTTGGCGCCAACCGAAACGGCCGGTCAGATCGAAACGTTCTTCGCCGCGCGATGCAAAGTCTTGCGCCAAATCGGGATCAGCGCCAATGGCGGTCAATGCTTGGCGAAGGTCGGCATTGTCGATGTTGAGTACGCTTGACTCAACCTCACCGGTGTAACTAAGGCTCGCGTAACCGAACAGCCCCGTATCGCCGCCCCAATCGGTACCGATAGTAAACGTGACGCCGGGTGCGCCGGAAAAGGCGTTACCGGCCAGATTGGCGAAACTCGGATCGGTCGGGTTCGAGGGATTCCCATTTGCATCGACCGCGAACGGGAAATCGTCGAACTCGGTCTCCAGAAGGCCGACAGTGGCGAACATGCCG
>JBCDBO010000200.1:0-2839 GCA_039183535.1 Pseudomonadota bacterium
GCACAACGTTCTTTCAAGCACCAGGCCGCATGAATGTCTTCGATGAGCACCCGTTCCGGGTCATTCTCGATTACGCCCACAACGCAGCAGCGATGAAGACGATGTGCCAGACAATCAGTCGGCTCGATGTTAACGGCCAGCGAATCGCCACGCTGGCAGCACCGGGCGACCGTCGCGATGAAGATATCGAAGCGATCGCGACCGAGGCAGCGGGACACTTCGATCACTACGTCCTGAAAGCCGATGATCATCGACGCGGTCGCGGCTTCGATGAGGTGCCGCAAATGCTAAAACGCGTCTTGATTGCACGTGGTGTCGACGAGGCGAACATCGAGATCATCCCCGACGAACAAGCGGCGATTGACCACTCGCTGACGATTGCACGCGACGGCGATCTCGTGATTGTGTTTGGAGACGAAGTCCATCGCAGCTGGAAGCAAATCATCCACTTCGAAGTCAGCGGTGAACAGCGCCAGGCCGCCGAGAGCAAACCGACCAAGGTGAGCAGCATCGTTACCGACCCGGCCGCGTTTGAGCTCGACGAGGCCGATGAGATCATTCGCGACGAGCGTGGCGTTCGCTTGGCGTCGCGCGAGACGGAAGACGCGGACTAAGCGACGATGCGTCTTGATGAGTCTCGTCGGCTCACTGGGCCGAACCTCTTCAGTCGCCTGCCTGGTGCGATTTGTGACGTCGAGGTATCACCGGCTGAGCAACGCGCTCTAATTGCGGCCTGGGAAGACGTAGCGCAGCGTCTGACAGAGACGCTTGGCTGGGCCGACAGCCGGCGTTTCTCTCGCCAGCATGCGACCGGCGTCAGCCTTGTTATCAGCGCACCCATCGACGTGTTGTACGCGGCGACAGACGTCAACGAAGCGGCGCTCGCGATCGCCATCGCCGAATGTCGCGACGAATCGCCCCCGAACTGGAACGAAACCGTCGCCAAACTGAAGCGCCTGATTCGCGACGAAGAGAATCCTGACCTGCTCGCGTTGGCATCCGCTGCGAACGATCACGGTGTTCGTTTCCTGACCGATGACGACGACACCTCACTGGGCTATAGCGCTGCAGCGACGTGCTGGCCGACCCGCGAATTGCCCAATCCCGATGCTGTTGATTGGACGCAACACGCCGCCGCAACACGAATTCCAGTCGGGCTGGTTACGGGGACCAACGGCAAATCGACGACGGTTCGTCTTGCCGCATCAATTGTCGCGGCAGCTGATCGAGTGGCTGGCGTTACATCGACCGACTACATCCGGGTTGGCGATGAGATTATCGATGCTGGCGACTACTCGGGCCCCGGTGGTGCACGTCAGCTGCTACGCCACGCGAACACCGAGGTTGCGCTGCTCGAAGTCGCCCGCGGCGGCATGCTTCGCCGTGGCCTCGGCGTCACGGATGCCGATGCCGCATTGATTACCAACGTTGCCGCCGACCATCTCGGTGAGTACGGCATCCACACCGTCGCCGAGCTGCGCGATGCAAAGTTCATCGTACGGCGCGGTCTGGCACCCGAACGACCGCTAATACTGAACGCCGATGACGCCGGTGTTGTTGCCTACGCGCAGCAACTCAATCAGCAGCGACTCGTTTGGTTTTCCGAGCAAGCGACAAACACGACTGTTCGCGATCATGCCGATGCCGGCGGTACCGCGTTTGTTATCGACGACGGTCATCTCACTCGCTGCGAGTCTGGCGAGGTGCACCGCGTTGTGGCGGTCGCCGACATCCCGGTAACACTCGGCGGCAAAGCACACCACAATGTGCAAAACGCGTTAGCGGCGGCGGCGCTCTGTGATGCATTGAGCTGCGACGACGCCGCGATTCGCGAGGGCCTCATTGCATTCTCGGGTGACAACGAGGCCAATCCCGGTCGCGGCAATCTGTTCCGTGGCAGAGGCATCCAAGCGATCGTCGACTTTGCGCACAACGAGCATGGCTTGCTGGCGATGGCGCAAACGGTCGCCGCAATGCCCGCCAAACGTCGCCTGGTTTTGATGGGCCAAGCGGGCGATCGCTCTGACGAATTGATCGAAGGTCTTACGCAGGCGGCACTGGCGGCAAAGCCAGACCAACTGGTGATCTGCCAATTACCCGGCTATGAGCGCGGTCGTACGCCGGAGGCAGTACCCGCCTTGATCGAAGCAACAGCACGCGCCGCTGGCATGCCGACGACCGCGATCCATCATGCCTTGAGCCCAATCGACGGTACGCGGTTCGCACTAGACTGGGCGAAGGACGGTGACCTGTTATTAATTCTCGCGCTAACGCAACGAGGACCGTGCACGCAAATGATCCAACGCCACCTCGGCTAGTGGTCGGCACGTCGGGTCGGCACGACGCTAACCTGTAACCTCGTTGCCATACATTCACTCCCCATCAGTACCGTGAGCGTTACTGACTCGTGTCACCGTTACGGTGAGCCGTGCGAGCGTGGCACGGACCTAGTCGTCGTCCAAGTAGCGGTAATGTCCCGTGATCTCAAACGCAAACAACATATCCTCGATCACCGGCCCCGAACCGATGTTATGCACAATCAGTGGTCGCAGCCCATCGCGGGAACGGCGGTCTGTGACGATACCGATGTGCGGCAAATTGCTATGCAGAGTCCACGAGACAATATCGCCCGGTTGGTAATCTGCCGGGTCCTTTGAAAGTGCCAATGATTCGCCGTGACGCTCGAAAAAGCGCCGTAGATTCGGAACGCGGCGATGATCGATGTTGGTGTCGGGCCGCGCTAAGCCCCACCGCTGCGGGTACTGCTCGAATGCTGCGCGCATATCCTCGTGAATGCGCTGTTGCAGGTCGATCCCTAACGCTCGGTAGCTGCGAATCA
>JBCDBO010000201.1:0-2764 GCA_039183535.1 Pseudomonadota bacterium
CCAGCGATCCTCGGTGACGGTGGACGGCTCAATCGACGAGCGTTACGCGAACGTGTATTTGCCGATCCGAAAGAACGCCATGCACTCGAGGCCATCACGCATCCGCGAATCCGCGATCGTGCGACCGACGCGGTCCGGTCGGCAATGGGGCTGTACTGCGTGCTGGTGGTGCCATTGCTGCTCGAATCGCCGTTGCGCGATGACGTCAGCCGGATTTTGGTGATCGACTGCCCAGTGGCGCTCCAGCGAGAGCGCTTAATGGCGCGTGATAGCATCGATGCGGAGCTCGCCGATGCCATGCTAGCGGCCCAAATCGGCCGCGATGAGCGCCGCGCCGGCGCCGACGACCTGATTGTCAATAATCAGACGCCGGACAAACTCGAACGTGAGATTGATGCACTGCATCGCTTCTACAGCCTCCTAGCCGCACTGCAACCGACCTAGGCGTCGCTACTTAGCAACAGGTTTGCCCTGATCCGCCCCGGTGGCGCAGAATAGTCGCATGATTCGCGCTGCGACAGGCTCTGAAGCGACAGCAGGTAATGCGCCGCGGGCTGATTTCGAGCAGCCGCTCACCGAGCGGCTACGCACCTTTTTGCGGCTTGAATTCCTCTACGAGCAGGCCCGCTTTCATATGAAAAGCGAGGCGGATTTCTCGTCTCGGGCCGCGATTTCGACGCTGCTCGATATCAAAGCGATTTTGCTGCGCGGCGACGTTCGGGCGGACGTCTTGAAAGAGCTCGAGCGACACAGCCAACAGCTCGGCCAATATCGCGACCAAGCGGGCGTTGACCAAATGCGCTTGACCCGCATTTTGGAACAGTTGGCTGGCTTGCAACGTGCACTTCGTGACACCGGGTCGCATTACCTGCAACGAATCAAGGAGTCGGAATTCTTGTCTGCGATCAAACATCGCAGCGCGATTCCTGGCGGTACCTGTGAGTTCGATTTGCCGGAGTACAGTTACTGGTTGCGGCAACCGTATCCTGAACGACAACACGATCTTGAGCGTTGGTTCGGCGATTTGCGACCACTACTCGATGCCGTGACCGAAATGTTGTGGCTAAGCCGCGAATCGACACCGCCGATCGAGTGTTTGGCGAAGCAAGGCATGTACCAATACAACGTGAGCCGAGAAACATCGTGCCAACTGCTCCGTGTTTCGCTCATTGATGGACAACGGGTTTACCCAGAAATAAGCGGGTCGCAACACCGTTTTACCATTCGGTTCATGAACTCGGGCACGAGTGCCGACCGACGCATGCAGACCACGGAAGACATTGGCTTTCGTTTGTTCGTTTGCTAAGCGTTGCCTGAGTCCAATCCGAGCAGGCGCGCTAACTCACCGACCAACGGAATATCGGCTGGCAATAGCCGGTAAGTCGAGAGCTCATTGAGCGCTACCCACGCGAGTCGTTGCCCCTCTGCGGATCGCGGGCTGCCCTGCCATGCGGATACTTTGAAGAAATAAACCGTAACATCGCGCTCGGGGTAGGCGTGGTGGCGCGTCGTTAACAGTGTCGCCGCACCGACCGTAATGCCAAGCTCCTCGTCGAGCTCACGCTGCAAGGCCGCTGTCGGGCTTTCCGACGGCTCAAGCTTGCCGCCCGGGAACTCCCAAAAGTGCGGCGAATGCTTGGCTGTCGCTGGTCGTTCTCCGATCAATATCCGCTGATCTTGATCAACCAAAATCCCTGCGGCGACGTCGATATGACGCCTCTCGCTCATGTGACAGCTGCCAGCCTCACGCTCAGCTCAGCTTACCGTGACACTGCTTGTACTTTTTGCCGGACCCGCATGGGCACGGTTGATTACGACCGACTTTCGGCTCCGCCCGTTTGAACGGTGCTGCGTCGCTCGGCGCTGCCGGCCGCGGCGCCATACGTGGATCGCCAGCGGGTAACGCTGCGCCGCCGCCCGCTGCTGCGCCACTAGCGGCCGCGCCACCCGCTAGTGCTGACGCTGCGCTGGCATGTTGGAATTTCAGTTTCTCGGCACGCTGACGCTGTGCCTCGATTTCAGCAACCTCTTGCTCGCTGCGTACGCGCATGCGTGCGAGCAGTGAAATTGTCTCGTGCTTGACCTGCTCGAGCATGTCACCGAACAGCTCAAACGCCTCGCGTTTGTATTCCTGCTTGGGGTTTTTCTGCGCGAAGGCACGAAGACCGATGCCTTGTCGCAAGTAGTCCATTGCCGCGAGATGCTCTTTCCATCGTTGGTCGAGCTGCTGCAACATCAACGCCTTCTCAAGCTGGCGAACCGTTTCCGGGCCGTACTCAGCGACCTTGGCTGCGTAGGCACGATCAGCCTCATCGAGTATGCGCTTACGTAGTCCCGCTTCGTTGAGGTCTTGCTCGCTTTCTACCCAAAATGCGACGCGCAACTCCAAGCCGAAATCCTTGACCAGTGCGCGCTGTAAACCCTCTGGGTCCCACTGCTCGTCGAGGCTCCCTGGTGGCACATACTGACTAATGACGTTATCAACCACTTCCTCGCGAATAGCGGCGATCGACTCCTCAATGTCGTCAGCTTCCATCAACTCCGTGCGCTGGCTGTAGACAACGCGACGTTGATCGTTGGCGACGTCGTCGTATTCAAGCACGTTTTTGCGATTATCAAAGTTGTGCGACTCGACTTTGCGTTGCGCTTTCTCGATCTGTCGCGATAACAACGGGCTCTCGATCGCCTCGCCCTCTTTCATGCCGAAGCGCTGCAGAAGACTCCTGGTTCGGTTGGGGTCGCCGAAAATACGCATTAACGCATC
>JBCDBO010000202.1:0-2615 GCA_039183535.1 Pseudomonadota bacterium
ATCGTCAGTGGAAAGAGTCACGCCGCTACTCGACACCGCAACGGCGCCAATTGCCTCACCGAGACAAATTTGTTGCACATCGCGTGCGAGCAGTTCGACGACCTCTTGCGTACCACGGGTAACGCGCTGCACCGACGACAGCAAAATACCGCTGTTCAAGTACTCTAGAACGACTCTCGCCGGATAGCGTCGGATACTGTCGTGACTGCACGTACAGATACCGGCAAAGGCCGGGTACAAAAACCCATGCGCGAACGCATGCGAGTATTGGTGATACTGGAGATAGTCCTCGAGCGTCGTGTCGTCAGCGATGCCGTTTGCCAGCGAGCGGGGAATCTCACGAAAAAAGCGCACGATGTCCCAGCCGATCCGCAGCGCCTTGCCGCCGAACGAGCGCAGCCCTTTTAGAAAGGGCACGGTGTAGCGACCGAGCCGGTAGTTGTCGAAGCGAAAATACGTCTCGTCACGAAAGTAACCAAACGAAGCTGCGTAATTGATTGGCTTAAAGTCGATCTCAAGCTCACGGTACAACGCCGTCAGGTTCGGGTAGAAGCCATCGAAAAAGACCCGCAGCGGTACATCAATTCGTGCATCGCCAATTGGGTTTTGTAGGTTGAGCGAGTGCGCGTCCATACCGAGCCGTGTGGACTTCTCGAATATCGTGACCTCGTGGTTGCGGCTCAGCAATCGAGCGACACTGAGACCCGCGATACCGCTTCCGACAACAGCGACTTTCACGCGCTTACCTGCACCAGTAACACGCCGGCCCAGGCAAAAAGAAACCAGGCTTGGCTGGCCGACACCCATGTGACGAATTGTTTGCAACGACGAAAGTCACTGACGTTCGCCGTTCTAATGAGCCCCATCGCGGCGATAGCGAGCAGTAAGAAACCGGCCGGCGCAACAATGACAACACGCTCTTCGACGGCGAACGGCAGGGCGATGAAGCCCGCCGCCGTGTATGCCACAACAAGTAAACAGACGGCGGTTACCCGGCCGGCAAACTCGCCATGGCGAACGGGAAACGTACGCTTACGACCCGCTCGGTCCGATCGATAGTCGGGCAAGGCCGTGACGATGTTACCGGCGTGAAAAACGATGTACATCGGCAGCAACGTACTCCAGGGAAACTGCACCAGCGACCCGCACTGCAGGTAATAGCCGATGAGTGGTAACAGAACGCCGCAGCCGAGTCCTTGCAATACCTCGCCATGTCCGCGGTAGGACCACTGTAGCGGCGCTCGATGATAAGCCCATGACAACATGACCGCCACAACGACTCCAATCGGCAGCCACAGTCGTTCACCGAACACCGCGATCGACAGCGCCAGCACGCATAGGAGCGACAGCGCTACGCGTGCACCGATCTGAAGTTCATTGGCGCCAAGCCGACCCTCGGGTATCACACGTGATCCGCCGGATAACCAATATTGCTGATTGGTCTTGTCGATCGCCGCATCAGCGTGATCGTTCGTATAGAGCAAGTAAATCTGGTACAGCACGCCGAAAACAGTCGCGTAGCCAAACTGCAACCAGCTGAAGTGGCCGAGTACCACCGCCGCAAAGAGTTGGCCGAGCAACAGCGGAACGAAAATCATTGGGTGCGCCAACGGCCGAGCCGCCTGAACCCAGGGCCGCAATTGGGCAAGCGCACGCGCATCTGCGCTCGCAGTGTTAGTCATCGCAGCTGGAGACCAACTGAATCGTCAACAGCGTTACGGTGTCAGCTCTCGCCACGTGCCACCGAGTTCCTCGTCCTCGGTACCGATAACAGGCGGCTCATCTTGCGAGCCCATGACGAGGCCTTCGACTTTGTAGCCGTCGATCCTGCGAGGTTGGCGCTTATCAGCAAGACTGACAGGCATTGCTGGGTTCGGTGTTACGGTGCCCACCAAGTACATGAGCGAGCGGAACGGTCCTACGTCACCGCGGTCGGATGTCGCGGTTGCCCACAGTTGATTGTTGGCGTCGATCGATAAGCTCGCTATCGATCGAAATTCGGGGTCTCGCCACGGGTTCGGCGCAGCCACCGGGACTTCATTGAGCGACCACGTTAGCGAGCCGATTTCGGCATCGTAGAACCCCCAGCGAATGACGCCATCTGGGTAACGCGCGGTACCGCCTCGCTCACCCATCAGAATCAGATAGCTGCTCGCGTCGTACGCAAGACAGGCCATACCCTCAAAATTATCGCCGTCCGGCTGCGTGTCGCTGTTGTCGCGAATCCGGGGCAGTTGCAGTTGGCGTTGCAACCGCGCTGTCGTGCCATCGATGGCGACGTGAAAAATGCGGCCATAGTCACCACGCCAATACCCGCTTTCTGCCAGCAGGAACTCACCCGCCCGTCCTTGCAGGCGACACGCGCTCTCCAGATCGCTCGTCCGGCCGCCTGATGTCGCCGGGAATGGCATCGGTACATAGCGAATCGACGGCGCTTGCCGATCGAGCTCAACCAACCCTAAGCGATAGCCCGACTCGAAGGCTTTTTTGTCTTGGACAACGATGAATCTGGCATCGTCCAGTCGCGCCATGCCGCTGATACCTGGCATCGCAGGTATTGATTGAGCGATACCTGAACCACTCGCGGCACCGCCGGCAACGGTCTCCGTCGTGAC
>JBCDBO010000203.1:0-2570 GCA_039183535.1 Pseudomonadota bacterium
AGTTTCGTTGGTGGCTGGGCCAGCAGACGGACGGGGTCGTTCGTCCGTAAGACTGGCACTATTCCTGGCGCTGGCAGTCGCTTCCATCGACAGTCGTTGTCACGAGAAAGATCAGAAGCGGTGTTTTACATTACCCGGTGAGTCTCTAATAGGACCTGGCTCACTGTTTGGCCGCCTGCCGGAGCTTGACCGACAGGCGGACCAGAACGAGCGGTGGCGTGCTAGCTCTCATCGTCGGCGTCGTGATCATCGCGTCGAGGGGGTTCGCGATCTGGTACGCAAAACAATGCGTCCGTTTTATGGATTCGACAGACACCTTCTAAGGTATGGCCGCGGGGCGTTGTCACGGTGCAGACATCCTGGTCAACCAGAGCCGCGCAAGCCTCGAAAGCGACCTCGGGGGGCTCTCCACGGTGCGGTGGCTTCGCGAAGGCCGAACTTGCCGTCAACGCGATCGCTAGCAATGCAAACATACGAAACATCAAGCAACTCCCTATCAAATGGAACGGCTGTCAGTGTCGAGCAAAACTGTGCAGTAAGTAGGGAGTCTACGTGTGGAAGTTTGGGATCACTCGAACTTGTAGCCGACACCGTAGACCGAGTGAACATAGTCATCGTCTCCGGCGATCTCGGTCAGTTTGCGGCGCAAATTTTTGATGTGTGAGTCGACTGTACGATCACTGACCACACGACCATCCGTGTAGATTCGACTGACCAACTGATCGCGCGAAAAAACAATCCCTGGCCGTTCAGCGAGTAAGGCCAACAGCCGAAACTCGACTGGCGTTAAGTCGAGCGTCTGCTCGCCCAGAATCGCCTCGTGCCGGGCCTCATCAAGTCTCAGCCCACGATACCCGTCAGTCTTAGTGTGGGTTAGCTCGATACGGCGCAGTATCGCTTTGACGCGAGCGACAACCTCGCGAGGGCTGAACGGCTTACAAATATAGTCGTCCGCGCCGAGCTCAAGACCTAGCAGCCGATCGATCTCCTCGATGCGGGCGGTGACCATAATTATTGGGACGTTACTGAACTGACGTACCTCGCGACAAACGCTAAGGCCATCTTTGTGTGGCAGCATTAAGTCAAGTAACACCAATGTTGGCGCTTGGGATCGAATCGCCTCAACGGCGGCTACGCCGTCGGATTCAATCGTGACGTCAAAGCCTTCGTTACGTAAGTAGTCGGCCAGCAACGCGGCAATCTTTGGCTCGTCTTCAACAACGAGAATGCGTTCGGCGCCCATCATAAATCGCTACTCTTGCTGGTGGGTAAGTCTATAACGACTTTCAGGCCACCGAGTGACGATACGCCGGCCCTAATCTCACCGTTGTGCGCCTCGATGATCGCCTTACAAATGGCCAAGCCTAAACCGACGCCGCCCGTTGCCCGATTGCGCGACCCATCAACCCGATAGAGACGTTCGAAAACGTGTGGAATGCTTGCCGTCGGCACGCCCGGTTCCGTATCGGCGAAGCGAATTTGCGCACGGTCATGAACGCGCGATACCTCGATCTGAAGTTTGCCAGGCGCATCGGTGTAACGACGGGTGTTCTCAAGAAGATTTTCGATGACTTGCCGTAGCCGGCCTGGATCAGCATTTACATGCAGGGGACTGTCGGCACTGACACTGACGTCGATACCGGCTGTTGTTAGCGCCGCCGATCCACGCGACACCGTATCGCGCAGCAGAGTCGCGAGATCGATAGGCTCAAAGTGATATTGAATTTCGCCGTGATCACTGCTGGAAAGCTGATTTAGATCTTCGACGAGCGCTACCAGGCGAGAAACCTCGTCTTGTAATGAGGCGATCGCGGTTTGATCAAGTGCGCGGATACCGTCGGCAAGCGCTTCCAACTCGCCGTTTATGACTGCGAGCGGCGTACGCAGCTCATGAGCGATGTCGCTGACCCAGCGACGCCGGTCGTCCCGATTGCGCTCCAGAGTTGCAGCCAGCGCATTGAAGTCCTCACCGAGGTGGCCGAGTTCGTCGTCACGCTCGGAATTCACTCGGCGTGAGTAGTCTCCGCCCCGAAGCGCGCGCGTTGCCCCAGCTAATTCGCGGACCGGGCCGGTAAAGCGTCGCGCCAATAGCGTGGCAACGATGGCAGCGATCATGAGAGCGACAAGGCCGCTGATCACCATTGTTTGATTTTGGCTGCGAGCGAAAGTGGCATCGATCGGCCCGCGGTTGGCCGTCGGTAATCGACGGAGTAACAGCGTTCCCAGCGTCCGGCCGTCGGCAACAATAGGCTCGCGTATCCCAATATCTGCATGGCTTTTCGGCCCGACAACGGCGACGCCCGTACGATCGAACAATGTGATGCGATCCCGAATACGTAACGGGTCTTGGAGACCTGGGCCGCCCGGTCTTGGTCCACCGAAACCACCAGGCCCACCAGGTCCGCCAGGTCCGCCAGGTCCGCCAGGTCCGCCAGGCCCGCCAGGCCCACCAGGCCCACCCGGCCCACGCCGGGGCGAAGGTAATCGTTGATCCTCTGGCAGGAAAGCCGTTCGCAGCATTTGATCCCACCGCCTCGGGTTTCCGCGGAAAGCAGACCAATCGTCCGTTA
>JBCDBO010000204.1:0-2534 GCA_039183535.1 Pseudomonadota bacterium
CGCTTTTTCTACCAGAAGACACCTCAAATTTGTTTCAGTCGGATCGAGAGAACAGCGAGGTAAGCGGCCTTACGGGTAGAAGTTGCTTGTCCGGCGACCAAGCGTATTGCGCGACGGAGTTTCTATACGGGTTGTCCGGGATCACCGTTGAGCAAGTGCAAATAGACTTCATGAATTCAGGATTTTGGGTTGTCGATAGCTTTACAAACAGCCGTGTGGATGCGGCTTACAGATACGTTGGAAACTCGATTGTTAGGTCCGACGGAACGGTTATTGCTTTCGGAATCGACGGGTTACGCGGCGATGCAACATCCTTTCGTAATGGGGGATGGCCGTGTATTGATCTAACATGTGGGGTAGAGCCAGGAGAGCCTACCTCGCTCGCTTTACTTCTAGAAGCACTAGATCCGCCTACTCAAGAAGAAATTGAGGAATCCATTTTACGCCAAGTTTGGTACCAACGTATTTTCGGAAACCTAACTCTCGAGATCAATACAAACGGCGGCAACATAGAAGTCCGAGGTATAGATCGATTTTCACTCGGTACAGCTGAAGCTACTCAGTTGGCATCAGGCGTCATCAACAGTACCGAACAAGCGGAAGCGAATGGCGCAACCCGAACTAATGCGATCGTTGGTCCAGAGCCAGTAACCATCTATCCAACATACGTAAACCACGCATTGATACTGGATACGGACGGTGGTGACATCGTCACAGGTTCGATTGGGAATGAAAACGCCAACCAGTTATCAACAACAGCATCACCAGCTTGTTCCGGTGCTGGGCGTACGACTGGCTGCCTACCAGTACTGGGGCAATTCTCAGTTACTGTAACGGATGCAAACAACGTGATACTGGGTGGAGATGTTTTTGTGAACTTCTGGAATGCGACCGCCAATTCAATCGTACAGGACTCTGCACTTGTTCTTGAGGAGACGCCGGATAGAAGGGGAAATCGGCAATTAGATTTCGGTGGCACACAGTTCGATGCTGAGAGAACCGTGCCCGTATCGGTTAATCCTCTTGGATTTTCGTCAACAGGATTCTTGTCATCTGATACGTTTGTCGGGATAGGTGCCCCAGTAAATCTTTCCACTCCAATAACTGCGGACTCAGAAGCTAGCACGTCGTTATCCCAGTCGATTTTCGGGTCGGGGGTTGCGAGTTCCGGCACACCCTCCGGCCAAGCTGCATCCAACCGCGAAGAAACCAATCGGGAGAACGAACCCGATGATGTCGATAGCGGCGAGGCGGCCAGCGAACAGGCAGCGTTAAAGGAATGTGTAGGTGGCGCGGGTGCGACAGCAGATACCGGTCGTTCCGAGGCGCATGCCGGTTCCGCAACGGATATCTTTAGTGACTGCCGCAACGATTTTTTTAGTGGCAGTACTGGGTCGCCATAGCGGATACAACAGATGGCGAAACCCGTACGTTCGCAACTCGCGTGCCTCATCGCTGTGGCGCTCGGGCCGTGCGTCGGTTTCGCAGCACCTGCATCCTGGGACAACCCCGTCTTAAGGGTTAGCACCGAGCAGCACACAGATGTCATCAAGAAGCTTGATGCCGATCTCGGTGGTACGCGAGTGCTGTCGGTGTCGGATGACAAGACGGCCAAATTGTGGGATTCCGAAACAGGCCGTCTGTTAAAGACGTTCCGCGTCCCAATCGATGATCGACTTGAAGGTCAGCTTTTTGTTGGCGCGTTGCACCCTGGCGGTCGATTTGCTGCGATCGGTGGCTTTACAACCGACTCAACCGGTCAGGCGCCCGCGTACTTCTTCGTAGATACCGAGCGCGGCGGTATCGTCGCGCGGATGAACGTTGAGCCGGGTGATCCTTATTGGGTTGTCCACAACCTGTTGTTCTCGCCGAGCGGGCGGTACTTTGCTGCTGCGCTCGGTGACGGTAGTACAGGGTTTTATGCGTTGCGTCTCTACGATGTGAGCGGGATACAGCCAGTCTTGGTCCAGGATCATCGTGGTTTCCAAGCGCCCATTCATGGGATCGATTTCTCCGTTAATGATCGCCTTGCCGTCGTGTCGTTGGACGGCGCTCTATACGAATTCACGCCACAAGACGAATTTGCTGTTGCAAACAGTCGCGGCTTATCAGTCGCAGAGCGTCCGATGCACGTTCGCTATTCACCTAGCGGCCGGCGGATGGTTGTCGGCTATGACGGCGCTCCGACGGTCGAAGTCGTAAACTCCGCATCACTAACGACTGATGTCGTCGTCGATCAGGCGTTGTTCCCGAATCAATCCGGCTTGCACGCACTCGATTGGTCGACCGATGCAAGATACATTTTTGCCGCTGGTGAATCGGCAGACACTGATGTCTCGCGGCTGTATCGGTGGGCGCTCGATGGCTCGACGGCGCCAGAGCCAATCGACATTGCCACCAATCGAATAACCGATGTCCATCGCTTACCGAATGGTAATCTCGTCATCTCGTCATCGGACCCGAGCGTTACCTGTATCGATGCCGATGGCAATGTTGTCTGGGAAAAGCGGACTGACGTCGTCGACCATCGCTAC
>JBCDBO010000205.1:0-2427 GCA_039183535.1 Pseudomonadota bacterium
CATTCATGTAAAAGATGTCGCCTTCTTGGAAGTAGTCCCAACCGTGCGCTTCGGCAATAAGCTTGACGCAAATTTCGAGATTGCCAAGAAACAGCGGTAGACCGAGCGACTGGCCAAGCACTTCGCCATCGGCATCGATCAGAGCGACCGAACAATCCTTGCCCTCATAGATGACTGGCGTGAACGCACTGCGAATCAATGTCGCGTTCATATCCTGCGCGATCGATACGAACGCATTGCGAATGATCTCGGTCGTGATTTGATCTACTGCCATCAGCTAGCCTCACTGCGACGGATAATAAGACTGCCATGATTATCGATGGCAGCAGACCAACCCGGCGGTATGACACTTGTCGCGCTTTGCTCTTCGATAATCAACGGACCGTCCGCCGCCCAGTCGCGTGGTAATTGCTCGCGCACAACGACGGTCGTTGGCAGCGCTTTGCCAGCGAACACTGCGTTGCGGGTTGCACTGAGCCGATCAGCATCGCCTTGACCAAGCCCTGCAGCGCCGGCGTACTTATCAATCTCACCGAAAGCAGCGACGCGCAAATTTACGAATTCGACTGGTGCTGCCTCGTTGCAATGGCCATAGCGACGCTCGTGGGCACGATGAAACGCCGCGACCATACCGTCGATTCCGCTGTCGGCATTCGTATCGACGTTGATCGTGTATTCCTGACCGACATAGCGCATGTCAGCCGTGCGGCGCATGTACAAACGTTCGCCGGCCACACCTTGCTCGGTCAACGCTTCGCTGCCGTTTGCTTCGAGTGCGTCGTACTGCGCGTGGATATCAGCCAATGAGGCGGCTGCAACCGGTTTAAAGTAACTCGTGGTTACATCGTGGCGAAGGTTTGTTTGCAACATGCCCCACGCCGACAACGTGCCGGGGAATGGCGGTATGACGACCTCGCCGATATCGAGTTCGTCGGCAAGAAATACAGCCGCCATCGGCCCAGCACCGCCAAATGCGACCAACGCAAACTCGCGCGGATCCAGTCCTTGTGAAACAGTAATCGTCCGCATGGCATCCGCCATAGCCGCGTTCGAAATGGCCAGAATGCCCTCCGCAAAGGCCACCGGCTCCATACCGGCTTCGCTAGCCAGCGTCTCGATGGCCTTCTTCGCGGCTGCCTCGTCCAGACTCATCGCGCCCGACAGTAAAGAGCTTACGCCGAGCCGTCCGAGGTAGAGGTTGGCATCGGTTACGGTCGGCTGCGTGCCACCGCGCCCATAGCACGCAGGTCCCGGTTGCGATCCGGCACTGTGCGGCCCAACGCGAACGGCACCGTTGTCGAGCCAAGCGATCGAGCCGCCACCGGTACCGATCGTCTGGATATCGACAATCGACATCAGCAGTGGCAAACCCTCAAGCTCCGTCTCGAGCGTGGTCGTCGCTTGGCCGTCGATCACCAAGCTAAGGTCAAACGACGTCCCGCCCATATCGACACACAGCAGATTCTTACGCCCGGATGACTCCGCTAGGGCGGTACCGGCAATCGTTCCGCCAACCGGACCGGACAACAACGAGAAGACCGGACTTCGACTGGCGTTGACCGCCGTAGTCACGCCACCATTTGACTGCATGATATGCACTGTCGCCGGCACTTTGCGCTCGCGTAGTTCGGCGTCGAGGTGAGCGAGGTACTTTTGCACAACCGGTGCAACGTAGGCATTCATAACCGCTGAAGAGGCCCGCTCGTATTCGCGCCACTCACGTGCGATTTCATGCGACAGCGATATCGATACATCGGGGAGCGCTGCTGCCAACACGTCGCGCGCTTGTTGTTCATGCTGTGGATACGCGTAGGCGTGCAAGAAGCACACAGCAACCGCGCGAATGTTCTCGCGTCGGACTTTCTCGATGACGTCGCCGAAATCCGCCTCAACGAGTGGCTCCGCCTCGGTGCCATCCCAAAGCAGTCGACCACCGATTTCGTGCACGTCGTGGCGCGGTACCAGTTGCTGTGGCTTGCGGTACTGAAGTTCGTATAGCGTTTGGCGATTACCGCGAGCGATCGTGTACGAGTCGCCAACGCCACGAGTCATCAACAACAAGACTCGCTCGCCCTTGCGCTCTAAAAAGGCGTTCAGGCCGACCGTCGTCCCGTGAACGAAAAACTCGATCGCTTCGATATCGTCGACGATACTGGCAATGCCGTTGACGACGCCTTTAGCGGGGTTTTCCGGCGTAGTTGCTACCATGCCAATGAAGACCGGCCCGTCCGATGGCTCGACGACAATATCGGTGAAGGTTCCACCGATATCGGCAGACACACGGTACTTGGTCATGTTCGCTGTTGCTCGTTACCAGTGGCTTAGCTATTGGAAGTTGTAACGGAAGCGAATATTCCAGATTCTACCTGGCGCCGCCGCAGAAAATCCGCCAGCTACCCACTCGGAGTTGAACTCTTCGTCGGTCAG
>JBCDBO010000206.1:0-2421 GCA_039183535.1 Pseudomonadota bacterium
AAGTCAATACTGTCTATGGAGATGGGAATCGGTCACGGTGAATACCCAAGATGCGTCGACCGGTCGAGGCAGGGGTCACTCTGTCACAGACATTGACCGCCAAACGTCGCGGGTAATGAAACGCCTCGTTCTTGACACCCAGTTTAGTGTCGCGGTGGACGTTATGGCCCACCGCATTGGGACGGGCGGATCCTAAGAGATGACCCTGTTTCCTTCAGGAGACGCGCAGGGATTACGGGCGATCGTCGTTCAGACCCCGTTGC
The DNA here is from genome assembly GCA_039183535.1 of Pseudomonadota bacterium. GTDB lineage: Bacteria > Pseudomonadota > Gammaproteobacteria > Steroidobacterales > Woeseiaceae > JBCAXA01. The sequence goes on from JBCDBO010000206.1 coordinate 264, forward strand.
GCAAGACCGACCTCGATCATGGTCTCAATACGGACTAGGCGGCGATCGTGATCGCGCAGCTCGAGCGCTGCGCTTTCCAGCTCTTTCGCGACCCGATCGACTTTTTCAGTGAGCAAAAGCACTTGTTTGATGCTTGCGATCGCATCACCGACGGCACTCATGTAGAGGTGACCTCACGAGCCTCTCTCTTGGCCCGAAGCTCCGACAACACCTCCGCCGCGGTGGCCAGACTGTGATCGAGGTTCGCTTCCACGGTTTGAAGCGATTCGTCCAAGGTGGCGATCAACGAACGAAGGAGCGCTTCTTCATCATCGGTGGCCGTCGGCTGTTCGCACTGACGGCGCACATACTGTGACACGCTGATCTGGGCCTTTGCGGCCTGCTCGTTCAGATACGCCTTGAATTCGGGTGAGCCCAGGATGGTGATGCGTTCTGTTTTCGCGCTCATTGCAAACTCTCAATGCATTATCATGACATGATAATGATAACAGTTGGGCTGGAGTGAGACCAAACCCAGAATACCCAGTCTTGTTCCACGCCGCCGACAAACGAAGCATCGATTTTCAGGTGGACCGGGTCGATTATGCCGACCGATGAACGTTCGCTCAGGTGTTCCTGTAAACGCCCTTCACCAACACAGCATGAAGACTTGACGCGTGTTTTCTGAGAAGCACATCGGCTGTATGCCACACGCACCTCGACTACATCAAAACGCCAACGAAACAACGATCTGGCTGACGACGGGCGCTAACCTGGCGGCCCCACGTTCAACCGGCGGTAGCTTAAGCGGCGATGAGCGAGGACGTCGACCGCTCACCACGACTCTTCCCTCCCCTTCCTTTCGGTTTGTCATCGACGTCGATCCGAAGCGGGTCGCGCGCTATCTCTAAGGTTCAGACGGTAACGCCACAGCGCATGATGTACAGCCACAGAACTGCGTGTTGGCCGCCACGCCGTAGAACGTTCTGCGGATCTCCCATAGCGATCTGAGACGATGTTATATGAGCACCGCAATCTCGATGTAAACGCTTACTAACCGGCAATAACAGTATTTCATTGAGTAATACGGCCCATGAAGGTGCCCGTTCGGTACGCTGGTGCTTCAAGAACTGACCGTTTACTATCAACCGTTCTTCGAAGAACGGTATTTATGTAATATGAACTCTACCTTCGAAAATCGAATCCGCCGCAAAAAGTTAATCAATCAACTGGCTCCTGCACTCTCAGATATCGACCGCGAGGAGCTCATGAGAGCGCCCTATGCGGCCAAACCGGAGATTTCCGAGGCCAAGGCCAACGCCCTGATCTACGCCGCCATCGATCTGACAGCGCCCCCTGGAGCCGTCATCGGTCGTCGTGTTGTGGTGGACGCGCAGTCTAGAGTCGAGATTCTTGTGGGCTGGGAGCGGGTCGAGGCCCTGCTCCACCCAGATGCGTTTCCAAGAGCAGCCTCAGTACCCGTGGGGATGATTGAGGTGAACGATGCCGATGCCGCGTTCTATGCGATCGAGTATGCGACACGGGACCAGGCCGCCTCCGGACTGACCACCTCTCCCCTGCTTTACGCGGCGGCCGCAAAGACTGCAATCGATCACTTCAGCCGGCCGGAGAAACGTTGGTCCATTCAGACCCTCGCGGACGCACTGACGCTTGCCCGCCCTACCCTCTCCAATCGCTTACGTCTTCTGAAAGGCTTAAACCCCAAAACCCAGGCGCTGCTTCAAGCCGGTGGCATACACCCTGAATGCGCCAAAATCCTGTTGGCCGAGCGCTCACCCGACCGACAGGAACATCTCGCGGAGCTGGTCAGTCGCGGCATGATGTCGACTCGCGCGCTGTACAAACTGGTCCATCCCGACTACGAGCCGCCGAAGACGAACGCATCACCACGCGGCGAGCACCGTGAATACGACAGCAATATCGCCTCCCTTGAGCGCTGCCTTTCTGAACGCTTTGGCACCGCGGCGACGGTTTTGATGAGCGATGGCGAGCGCCAGAGTCACATCGAACTGCCCTACCACAGCCTGTCCGAATTGAAGGGGTTGCTGGCACATCTGGAAAAACGCGTCGAGAAGGAGTCGCTGGTGTCGGGTACGCTGACGCTATCGGCTACCTCAAAGGAATCCACCCACGGTCTACTGGACGTGTTAGGTGCGAG
>JBCDBO010000207.1:0-2385 GCA_039183535.1 Pseudomonadota bacterium
GCCGGTGCAAGCTGTTTCGAAAATGTCCGTGGTCTGTTCGGTGGTGCGGCGTCCCGGGTCGTCGTCCCGGAATCCAAAACTCTGATGCTGGATGAGCAATTGGCCGAACGGGGCACGTTGTTAGCCCTCGCCGCAACGGCCGTGCATGCCTTACATGATCGCGACCAATTTGCAGCACCGGATCTTGTCATCGGTCACGGTGTCCTCGGACGTTTGATCGCCCGGGCGACCATCGCGCTCGGCGGGGAGCCGCCCGTGGTTTGGGAGACCGACCCGGCCCGACGCGAATCGGGAAATGAGTATCCCGTTATTAACCCTGATTCTGATGCGTGCGCCGATTATCGGCGCGCCGTCGATGTTAGCGGTGCCGAGCGCATCGTTGATCACGTTGTTCCGAAGTTGAGTCGCGGCGGCGAGCTCGTGCTTGCGGGCTTTTACACCGGTGATCTGGCGTACCGCTTTGCACCTGCTTTTATGCGCGAGTTGAGAACGCGTATTTCTGCCGAATGGCAACCCCGCGATTTAGTCATGGCGAATCGTCTGATCGAAAGCGGTGACCTCAGCTTGGATGGATTAATTACGCACCGCGCGCCGGCGAGCTCTGCTGTCGATGCGTACCCAACGGCATTCGACAGTCCCGAGTGCTTGAAGATGGTGCTTGACTGGAGAGACGGCCAATGAGCGCTGATGGCACGACGGCCAACATAAGCCCCGAGATACAACGACGCGAGCGTTTACGCGAAGAAGCGGCGATTCCTCCTGACCCGGTCGCTACCGGCCCGGTCACGAAGGAAACCCAGATCATCGCGATCTACGGCAAAGGAGGTATCGGCAAGAGTTTCACGTTGTCGAATCTGTCTTACATGATGGCGCAGCAAGGTAAGAAAGTTTTGCTGATCGGCTGCGACCCGAAAAGCGATACGACCTCGCTGCTGTTTGGTGGCCGCAGCTGCCCAACGATTATCGAGACCTCGGCGGCCAAGAAAAACGCCGGTGAGCCGGTAGAGATCGGCGATGTCTGTTTCAAACGCGATGGCGTATTCGCCATGGAGCTCGGTGGACCTGAAGTAGGTCGCGGCTGCGGCGGGCGCGGCATCATACACGGCTTCGAGCTGATGGAAAAACTCGGTTTCCACGATTGGGATTTCGACTACGTCTTGCTCGACTTCCTGGGCGACGTTGTTTGCGGTGGGTTCGGTTTACCGATTGCTCGCGACATGTGCCAGAAAGTCATCGTGGTTGGTTCGAACGACCTGCAGTCGCTGTACGTGGCCAACAACGTTTGCTCAGCCGTGCAGTACTTTAGAAAACTCGGCGGTAACGTTGGTGTCGCTGGCATGGTTGTCAATAAAGATGACGGTACCGGTGAGGCCCAAGCGTTTGCCGATGCTGTCGACATTCCCATTCTGTCAGCGATTCCCGCCGACGAAGATATTCGTCGTAAAAGTGCTAACTACGAAATCGTCGGCAAGCCGGGTGGCGAGTGGGCGCCATTGTTCGAAGAGTTGGCCACCAATGTCGCTACCGCACCGCCACGCCAGCCGGCACCGCTTGACCAAGACGGTCTGCTGAATCTGTTTGCCAATCGCGACGAGGGTACCGGCTTTACCTTAGAGCCAGCGACGATGGCTGACATGCGCGGTGCAAACATTGAGCCCAAAGCATCGCTTGAAGTGATTTACGACACGGTCTAAACGATGAGCAGCGACGGGAGCATTCCAGCCGATACAAAGGCAACCGGTGGTTGTCACGCCAAAGACGAGATGCGTGCTGCTGCGCGTGCTGCCGGCGCTGGTGAAACACTCGATCGTTATGCGAAAGACTACCCGGTAGGACCGCACGATCAGCCGCAAAGTATGTGCCCGGCGTTCGGTTCGTTGCGGGTTGGTCTGCGCATGAAGAGGACGGCGACGATCCTCTCGGGTTCGGCGTGTTGTGTTTACGGACTAACGTTCACATCGCATTTTTACGGTGCCAAGCGCACGGTCGGCTACGTTCCGTTCAACTCTGAAACGCTGGTTACCGGTAAGTTGTACGAGGACATTCGCGACGCCGTGCATGAGATGGCGGATCCGGCGCGGTACGACGCGATTGTCGTCACTAACCTTTGCGTCCCGACCGCATCTGGCGTACCGCTGCAGATGCTGCCGAAAGCGATCAACGGCGTTCGTATCGTTGGGATAGACGTCCCTGGGTTCGGCGTACCGACCCATGCCGAGGCTAAGGATATTCTCGCCGGCGCCATGCTCGCGTATGCACGTAGCGAGATTGAGGCCGGCCCGGTGGCCGCACTGCCTGCAGCGCCAGGCGACACGCGACCGCGCCTGACCTTGCTCGGCGAGATGTTTCCGGCAGATCCGGTCGGCATAGCGGCGCTGGTCGAGC
>JBCDBO010000208.1:0-2343 GCA_039183535.1 Pseudomonadota bacterium
CAGGACTTCGCGCTTCCTGGGCATAAGGCCGAGTATCGGTTCGACGTCCAATACGAAGAGATTGAAGTGCCCCTTTCTGATGGCGAGACGGCCTCGCTGCGCAAACCGACGATCGGCCAAAAGGCGTTCCGCGGGTGCGCATAGTAGCGTTGGGCGGCAATCGATGCGTCGCCCGGCAATGAGCCGAGTATCAGGACGGCGGGTTTCGGACCGCAAATCGGGGCGAAGCCATGCGATAACGAACCGGCCGTCGTCACGGTTCGCTTAGGCCGATTTCAAGAGCACTGGCCGGTCCGATCACGACGCTTTGCAGCGAACGGGGTATCGTCGCTGTCGTCTCGTCGATCGGTATTCGCCCGCCCATTAATTCGGCGCGCCGTTGTGGCAGCAACGGCTTGCGTTCCGGTTCGGCGAAACCGTGAGGGAACACCGGCAAATTGGTCCGCGGATCGTATTTGTCGCTCGCGCCAAGCGTGTGCATAACTTCGTGCGCCAGGATGACGTTATTAGAGCCGCGCGCCCGGCGGTCGGCGTAGCCGTTGACGACGCTGATCATGCCCTTCTGCAATCCCACAGAGCTTTCCAATTGCGGTGCGCCATCGGGCTGGTACAGCACCAGAAACGCTTTGACATCCGGCGTAGGCGCGCCGTCGTCGTGAGTCACTCGAAAACTCCACCAGCGCATGCTGAGGCTCCACCAGACGCGTTCGAGTAGGTTGCCGTCAAACGGCGGCGAAGTCGGCTTTGCGGCAACGACGTGACTTAAATGAATGTGGACCGGCTCGCGTGTTGACCACCCGTAGCGGGTTGCCTCGCGCTTAAAAAATGCCTCGATATCGTCGAAACTCTCATCGCTGAGGGTAGCAATAAACTCCGTGGTGGCCGCTGAGTTGTCACCGTTGATTGGGTAGACCGCAACCCACAGGGTGCGATTCCAGTCTGACGCTACCGATCGGGTGACGTAACTCGCGAGTGCCACGCAGAGTAGGACATACAACAAGATAGTAATGCGGATCAGTCGAAACACGGTGGCGGCTTAGTCGGGTGCAAGTCGCCTACAGTGTACGTCCAAACCGACCGTGACCTCGGCCGTGGTCGCGATTCCGCTGACTGTTTCGGGCAGACAAAAATAAACCCCGCAGCTTTCGCTAACGGGGTCCAACCTTTTCTTCTTCTTATTGTTAGGCGGTCTTGCCGAATCCTGTCCCGAAGTTAAATTATTGTTTTTATTGACTGCTTATTATTGCTTTTATGGTCTTCTGGCTTCGCGAATACGTAATCGTTTTCGTTGGCTTAGATTACGGCACCACCTGTTTCGCTTGGGCACGGTACTAAGAGCAAGCGCTGTGCCAAACTGGACTAAATTTATAAAAATCCACCCCTTAGACGCTGCTCGTCGTATCTTGGGTGCACTCCACCATAACGTCTGTAAAAAATACCGACAGGCGAAAAACACCGCTCCCCCTTACTCACTCAATCGATTGATGCGTTTGGCCGAACTCACTGAGAGGGCCCGCGTCAACGACCCTGCGGACGATGCCACAGCACACACATTTTGTAAAATAAATCGACGAATTACTGACGGTTTTTGGCAGCTTGCTGGAGCCCGGCCGGGGTCAGGAACTGGCCTTGCCGGATGATGGCGACCGGCTGCGTAAACACGTCGGCATCGATTAATGGATTGCCGCGGACCAATAAAAAATCAGCGATCTTGCCGCTGGCAATAACGCCGGCGTCGGCGAGACCAACCTCTAACGCGGCTTCAACGGTCAGAGCACGTAGGCCTGCAGCGGTGTTGCCAGTGAGGCTGAGCTCCGCAAGCAAACGTTCTTTGACGGCTGCCGAGAACGCGAGCGGAGAGCCGGCAGCACCGGTAAGGACGCGGTCGGTGAGTCGCCGTGCCATCTGCAATTGCTGTGCGGTTGCGTCGGGATCGGCGGATGTCGGTAATACGATGGCCGCTTGGCGGCTTTTCAGCAGCCTCGCGACGTCGTCATAAAGGCTATCGCTCAGCTCGGCGGGTATCCAAACCGTCGCGCCCGCCGCGACGTCTGGATACAGTGCCGATGAGGCGACGGCATTGCCGGCGCTACGCGCCGCCCGAATTGCGTCTGTTCGTTGCGTATCGTTGAGCGCCGGATCGATGCCGACCATCCGACCGACGTTGCCTGGGCATTGCCAGTGCAAACAAACGACCCGTGTTGCGCCCGCTGCTAGCCAGGTCGTGCTGCTTGCTGCCGGTGGCTCCGTCACCATCGCGACTAGGCCCGGTGTTGCGATCAGCGTTGGGTCATCGACAATCGTGCTGGCGCCGCTATGTGCTTTCGGGGGCGTAATACTGGC
>JBCDBO010000209.1:0-2305 GCA_039183535.1 Pseudomonadota bacterium
CTTCGCGTTCGTGTTGCTTCGCGTTCAAGACCTCGTGAGGTATCGACTTTTTCGTAAGCGCATCGGACAACAATTCGGATGTTTCGATCGACGTCGTACCGACCAACACCGGCTGTTGGCGCTCTCGACACGATTCAATGTCCTCGATGATCGCCTCGAACTTGTCGTTCTGGTTCAAGAACACGAGATCGGGATTATCTTCCCGAATCATCGGTTTGTGAGTCGGAATGACAACGACCTCCAGCCCATAGATTTGCTGGAACTCAAACGCCTCGGTATCAGCGGTACCGGTCATGCCCGACAACTTGTCGTACATGCGAAAGAAATTCTGGAACGTGATCGACGCGACCGTTTGATTCTCTTCTTTGACCGGAACGTTCTCTTTGGCCTCAATCGCCTGGTGTAAGCCATCCGACCAGCGCCGCCCAGGCATCGTGCGACCGGTAAACTCGTCAACGATAACGATTTGCTTGTTCTGAACGATATACGCGACATTGCGTTGATACAGCGTGTGCGCACGTAAAGCCGCCGTAAGATGGTGCATCAGTCGAATGTTGCTGGCGTCATAAAGGCTCGCGTCCTGATCCAGCAGCTCGGCGTCGTGCATAAGACCTTCAATTTTTGCAAGGCCGTCCTCGGTGAGGTGCACTTGCTTGGACTTTTCGTCCGACCAGAAGTCTCCGCCCTCGATACCGGCCTCGGGATCGGCCTCTTCGGCCATTTGTTGCTTGAGCTTCGGTACCAGCTTGTTGATCGCGACATAAAGGTCGGTGGATTCTTGCGATGGCCCAGAGATGATAAGCGGTGTGCGCGCCTCATCGATCAGAATCGAGTCGACCTCATCGACGATCGCGAAACCGAGCGGTCGCTGCGCACGATCGTCCAAGCGAAAGGCGAGATTGTCGCGCAGATAATCGAAGCCCAGCTCGTTGTTGGTGGCGTAGACTATGTCCGCCGCGTAGGCCTCGCGCTTCTCCGCAGATCCTTGACCACTGCGAACGACGGCGACGCTGAGATCTAAAAACTCATAGACCGGGCGCATCCATTCGGCATCGCGAGCCGCTAGGTACTCATTGACAGTGACGACATGCACGGCGTCACCGGACAGTGCGTTCAGATAGGCCGCCAGCGTCGCCATCAGGGTCTTACCCTCACCGGTGCGCATCTCGGCGATGTTGCCGTCGTTGAGCACCATGCCGCCAATCAATTGCACGTCATAGTGGCGCAGGCCTAGCGTGCGCTTGGCCGCTTCGCGAACGGCGGCGAACGCCTCCGGCAACAGTTGTTGCAGCGACTCGCCGGCCTCGTAGCGCTGCTTAAATTCGGCCGTTTTCGCGCCTAGTGCACGGTCATCGAGCGCTTGCAACGACTCCTCAAGCTGATTGATGCGCTTGACGACCTTGCGATACTGCTTAACCAGCCGATCATTGCGACTGCCGAAGATTTTGGTGAACACAGCCACAGCGGGCTCCTGACTCAAAGACGGCCGATCAGGTCGGCGCAGCGGACCCGATATTGTAAAAAAGTAGGCATGCCGGCGATACCGGCTAGGCGGCTATTTTTTGCTGGCTTTGCCGCGAATGAACTTGATCGGATCGACCGGCCGCCCGCGATACAGCACTTCGAAGTGCAAGTTAGGCCCGGTCGCGCGACCGCTCGAGCCCATAGCGCCAATGACTTGACCACGAGCCACTTCGTCGCCGACAGCAACCGTGTTGTCCGAGTTGTGCGCATACCGTGTGACGTAGCCTTTGCCGTGATCGATCTCGACCATGTTGCCGTAGCCAAAGCGCTCGCCGGAGTAGGTGACGACGCCGGCCGCTACGGCAACGATGTCATCGCCAGCTTTACCCGCGAAATCGACGCCTTTGTGCCAAGCCGGCTTGCCGGTAAACGGATCGGTCCGTTTGCCGTAATACGATGACAACCAGCCCGACGTCACCGGCCGACCCTCCGGCACGGTTCTATCGGTGAGATTGCGATTCATCAGCATACTTTCAAGCACGCCGAGCTGTTGTTCGCGATTGTTGAGCTGGACGGACAGCGCATCGAGCGATTGATTGATATCACTGACACTGCCCGAGCCCAAAGATTCCGGCTCAAGCGGACCACCAATCGGCGGCGCCATGTCGAAGTCGAACTCACCGTCCTCGAGCTCGGCCATTTCGGTCAGTCGCTGCCCGAGCGCGTCGAGGCGAATGACATGGGCATTCATCCGACCGAGGCGAATTGCTAACGCATCCAGCGTATCCTCGGTTTCTTGCTCGAGTTGCGAAATGCGAGCTTGGTCGGCGACCAATTGCTC
>JBCDBO010000210.1:0-2256 GCA_039183535.1 Pseudomonadota bacterium
CACAACCCGGTGCTAGCACAAGCCAGCCATTCACTGCTGGTCCACCTCCAAGCTACAAAATGCGTGAATCGCGGTTGCTACGCAGTCGCCGACTGCACTTTCTGGATCACCCTAAGTTTGGCTTGCTGGTCCGTATCGATCCTGTCGATACACCACCAAGCGCGGACAACGAATTCTCGAGTGGTGAGTAGGAAAAACTTAGGCGCTATTGAGTAACGGCGGCGGTGCTTGACCGCTACCGGCGCCGGCCAATAGTTCGTCTAGCCATCCCAATGCGTTGTGCTCCGAATCGGGCACTGTTGCGGCGCAAATGGCGGTCACCGTCACGTAGCGCGCCGTGTCTGACCGGGGGTGATGGATGCGCAGCGCCTCGATATCGGCGACGATTCGTTGCGCGAATGTCTCGGCCGAGCTTGTATCGTGTTCGTGCATAAGAATGGCGATGCTCTCGTCAGCGACGCGAGCCGCGAGATCACTGCCGCGGCGGAGCCGACGAGTCACCGTCCGGGCGAGCATCCGTAGACACGAATCGGTCGCGTGCTCACCGAAGGTCTCACGGTATGTCGCATAAGCATCCATCCGTAACACGACGATCGCCAGAGGCGCTTGTTGGCGCGCGGCAATCGCCGCCTCCCGCAACAAGGTCTCGCGAAAGCGCTCGGAGCCGGCAAGGCCGGTCGCCGGGTCGTCGGACAACTCCTTGAGGCGGCGCTGCGATGCGGTGAGCTCGCGCCTTAGGCTGCGATCAACGTCGATCGCCTCATCGCTGTCGCGGTAGCGCATGAACAGCCACCCGTACGACCGACGTACGCCGTGTTCATCGTCCAGCGGAACATAGCGAAACAGCAGGTCGGGTTGTTCGGTGCCGGCAACAGACCAATCGGCGACCGCAGCGTTGGCAATGGCATCGCGAAGTTCAGTAACGGCTGCACCACCGCCAACACGCTCCAACAATTCGCGAGCACTGTCCGAGCCGAGCGCGGCTGCATGGCTTGCTGTCAGCGCAGCGAACGCCGGGTTAAACCAACAGACACGCCAGCCACTGTCGTCTGTATCGATGAGCGCTGCACCTTGCTGCGATGCCTCTAGTGCTGCTTGCAATGCACCACGGTCTAGTTGATCCATGACTGTCCCCAGGTCAAGCATCGAGTTCCAACGGCGGGCGATCAGACCACTCTGCCAGCGTTTCGGCGGCCGACTGCCAGCGTGTCATTGTCTGCAATTGCTCCCACGAAATCATGGAACTACGTCGCAGTCGGGCGAGCCTTGCGTGCCCGAGCGCGGTACCGCTCGTCGCTAATGCGCGGACAACTCGCTCGGCTGCACGACGATCATTGCATATGGGAACCATGTCGCAGCCAGCCGCCAGAGCTCGCCGCGCAAGATCTTCCGCCGATCCGAACTCGCGAGCCGCTTGCATCGACAAGTCGTCGCAAAATAACGCCGCCGAGAAACCGAATCGCTCCCGCAATACCTGTGTCAGCCACCACCGCGAGAACGACGCTGGCCACCGATCGCATGCCGCGTATACGACATGCGCCGTCATGATGGCCGGTAAACCCTCGGCGATTAGCCGCTGATACGGCTTCATGTCATCAATCAATTGTGACCACTCACGCCGATCGACCGGCAACTCGTGATGTGAGTCGGCGGTGACAGCGCCATGGCCAGGAAAGTGCTTGGCGACCGCCGCCACCCCGGCATCGCGAAGGCCGCGCATCAATTCCGTCGCCAGCTCAGTCACAATGGCCGGCTCGCGGTGCAGCGCTCTGTCGCCGATAACGTGACTAAGACCGTAGTCGAGATCAACGACCGGTGTAAACGAAAAATCGACACCGAGCGTCGCAATTTCGCTGCCCAGCAACCAACCGGCTTCACGAACGGCATGGCGCGCCGCGGCCGGGTCCGATTCGTAACGCCTTCCAAACCAACGTAGCGGCGGCAGTGTCGTCAGCGGCGCCCCAAAACGCTGAACGCGACCACCCTCTTGATCCACGGCAATAAGTAATGCCGGATCACGCAGCTCACGGATACTGGTACATAGCGCCTGCACCTGAGCCGGCGATTCGAAATTTCGTTTGAACAAGATCACGCCGCCGACCGCTGGTTCGCCGAGCAGTCGCCGGTCAGCCGGCGTCAATGCCAGCCCCTCTATATCGAGCATAACCGGGCCTAGCGTCATCGGGGTCCGTCCAAGACCGCGACACTTTCGACGTGCGCGGTGTGTGGGAACATATCGGCGATCCTCGCCTCGAC
>JBCDBO010000211.1:0-2231 GCA_039183535.1 Pseudomonadota bacterium
TTGAATAAGACATTTAATAGCGCCGTCGTCAGTGAGGCGCGATCGATCTCGACCCGAGCGGGTGCGAGATCGAGCGTGAGTTCAATGCTCTCGCCCAACGTGTTGCGTATCAGCGCTTCGTTATCGATCAAAAATTCATCAAGCTGCAATTGTTCCGGTTGCAGAGCTTGCTGGCGTGCGTAGGCAATCAACGAGCGCGTGACGCGGGTACCCGAATCTGCGGCGTCTAAGATGTCCTCGGCCAATGCATCAATATCGCTCTCCTCAGCACCGAGTTTGATCAACTCGGCCGAGCAGCTAACAACGGTCATTAAATTATTAAAGTCGTGCGCCAAGCCGCCCGTTAATCGCGCCACAGCCCGGTACTTCTCATCCTCAACAAGGCGGTGTTCGAGCAAGCGCTTGGCGCGTTCAGCATCGACCCGACGCTCAAGCTCTTGGCGCACCTGTTCGGTTCGCTCGGCGACGGTTTTCTCAAGGCGGGTGCGGGCGGCGTGCTCGCGGTGCCACTGCAGCCAGATGAGATAGGCGATCAACACGAGCAGAATGCCGATGCCGATGAGTGCGATGTCGAAGATGCGGTCGCGCTCGCTGCGCGTTTGTGCCAAGCGTTCGCCCGCGCGCAGCATGTCGAGTTCGCGTTGGCTGGTCTCTTTTTCGCTGGTAACGATCGCGACCGACATCCGCCGGTCAAAATCGGCGGTCCGAAGCACGCGTTCGACTTGCAACGCGCTGCGCTGGGCCGCGTAGGCGGCAGCATAGTCGCCAAGTTCGTTGTAGACGTCGGCTTGCAGGTGCAGAGCATCGAGGTAACCCTTCGATGGATCGCCTTGGCTCAAGCGAGCGATCGTTTCAGCGAGCTTGTCGCGCGCACCGCTTAGATCGCCCCGCGCGCGTGCCAATGAGGCTTCCAAGACGTCGAACTCCGCCCGCTTGCCAACGGCGTCGGACGCTTCGATCTGAGCACGTGCCTGGCGGATGTAGCGCTCGGCGGCCTCGTAATCACCTAACGCGAGGTACGCCTCAGCGAGCACCGTGCGCGCGTCGTTCATTAAATCCGGCCCGGGATTGACGTCGGCGCGTTGCAGCCATGGCTCAAGTTCGGTGACCGCGTCGTTGTGTCTTGCCAATGAGCTGTAGGCACGCGCCAATTGGGTTGTGACGATAAATGCTCGGGTTTCGTGGCCGAGTTCGATCCACGCGGCACGGTCAACGGCTTGCAGATTGGACAAGGCCGCCTGGTACTCGCCCGATTGCAACTGTAGGTAGGCCAAATTGAAGCGAACCGTCTCTTCCAAGCGCATATCGTTTGGAATCAAGTCGATGTTATTCGCGACATAGGTCAGGTTTTCGAGCGCGACGACGGTTAAGCCAAGCTGTATCTGCGCAACGCCTTCGTTGTGGCGTGCTATCGCGGTTAGCGCCGAATCACCGGCGCTTTGTGCAATAAAGCGGGCGCGCCGATACAACGCAATCGCGCGGTCTTGCTGGCCGTACCGAACCAGCAACAGCCCCTCGGCCAGCATAAAGACGACCCGCACACTGGGCTCGTCGACGGCCGCCAGTGCGGCGCGATGTTCATCAATGATGGCGCTGGCTTCGTCGAGCTTGCCGCTGCGTATCAGTAGCTCTGCCTTAATGCTGTGCAGATAGACCGATTCACTCGGGTAAAACTCGGCGTCGATGCGCGACTCAAGCGCCGGTAGCCGCTCGGTGGCGGCCGAGATATCGCTGTTAATTAATGAGCGCAAATACGCGAGCTCAACGCGCAAGTCGGTCAAAGGATCGGTCGTGTTGATTTGATCGAGCTCGGCCCGAGTTAACGCATGCAGAGCCGGGTAGTACTGATCGGCCGTTCGTGTCTGCGCGTCGGCTGCGTTAGTCCAGGCAATGGCGAGCCCGGCGAGTGCGAGTACGAGCGTGGCTTGTTGAGTGAGCGCTAGTGCTAAGCGCAAGCGTTGCCACAAGTGGGGTTCGGGTTGGCGTCGGTTTCGAATCGTTCTCAAGCGATAGCCGGTGGCGTGTTGTTGCTGTTTTCGAACCCTAACACGATTAACGCCAGTCGCCTTATGTTACGTCTGTTACTAAATTTTCGCCGACGTACAACCGATTAAGCGTCGCCCGACGCAATTCCGACTGACATTAATATGTGGCAAAAATACAACGAACAAGCGATTTTCTTTTGCGCCGGCGCTACACGCGAACTATGATTGCCCCCGGCCCGGTCAAAA
>JBCDBO010000212.1:0-2101 GCA_039183535.1 Pseudomonadota bacterium
GGACTTGGCACTGTTTAGCTTAGTTGTAATATCCGATTATCTGATAATTAGCGAGTTCCGCCGGTGGCTAGGAACCTCTTCTGACCTGCCCCAAATCCAATGCTAACGGCTCCAAACTTGCCACTTGCTTATTTTGACACGAGACCGTTCGTCGTCTTTGCGGGATTGACTATCTGGCTTCTTCTATGCTTTATCTGTCGACGAAAGCTATCGTTTCGGGCACTCACTCTGAGTTTGGTGACGTGTCTCTTTGTGTTTTGGTTTGCTCTATATGACCCATTCATTGGCGTAGAAAAGAGAATGATTTTCCCGATGTCGTGGGAGTTTATCGAGCCATTCAAGAACTCTAAGGCAGAAAAACATGTGAGGCTCAAGTTTAGAGATTACCCCTAATCGCATGCCGGAATGTACTCAGACGATGTAGCAGAATACTTGGAATCAACTGATGGCAAGTATGTCGATGTAGAGTTCATCGTCACCACCGATTATGGAAAGACACGCGGTTTTTACCAAGTTCGAATTGGTGATCTAATACGCTGGAGTACTACGGGCGGATATGCTGGAAGCAGCGGTACTGGCGGGCTTAAGCGGCGTTCACCTTGGCCGTAAATTGGTAACTTAACGATGAAATGTACGTCATTTTAGACGCGTCGGCGTGAACATTCTCTCGCGTAAGCAAGTGCCAGCCTACACGGCCATTTTGCGCCGTCGCGACGTGCTGGTGACGAGGTAGATCAGCAGCAGGGCGGCGGTCGACGGTTCGGGGATCGGGGCGCCGAACTCCGCCAAGAATGCGCCAGCCCTGAAGATCTCCGCCAGGTTTTCCGCGCCCAGCAGAGGCAACGCGGGGTTGGTGATATCGCCCACGGACAGGACGGCGGTAAAGTTGGCCGTGTCGCCTGGCGAAAGGTCTAGGATGTCGAGGGTGCCAAGCAGATGCGTTACGAGCACGTCGTCGGGCAATCCGGCGAGCTGCGTGAGGTCGAGCGGCGCAGTGTCCTCGAACAGACGAAGTCCCTCTTCGAGGCCATCGTTGTTCTGATCGCGAATGGTATCAAACACGAATTCGTTAACACCGAGCGGATCGGTAGTGCCAGTGCTTGAGTTCGCGGGGTCGTTGGTGCCAAATGCCGAGAACCCAAGGCTTGCCGAGCGCGCCGACACGGCGCCGTCGCCATTGGTATCTTCCAATTGAACCTCGAGGAAAAGCTGACGGGACAGCGAGAAGAGGTTGGGATCGAGTGCCTCGAACAACGCCTCCTCAAAACCCAATGCGAAGTCAAGCGTTTCGGTCGCCGACGTGTTGGTGACTGCGCCTTGCAACACGACATACGGGTCGGTGTCAGCAAGAGTGTTGATGGCTGCGTTGGCGCCGGTCACTGCGATCGGCAGGTCGGTGAATCTGCCTAGGCTCGCGGGCAGATTGCCAAGCGCTGTTTGCACGGTGTTGCTCAGCTCGCCGATGACTGTCTGAGATACTTGCGCGCCGCCGGCGGGGGAAACGCGGGAGAGGATCTTCTGTTCCAAGTCCTCTGCCAACTCGACGAGCAGGTTGATCTCCAGCAAAGCCGCCAGATCGCTCGGCGATGCGCCCGCGTCCAACAACTCTCCAACCCTGGCTTCCGCATCGCGTGCCAGGTTGTTGATCGCAGCCGGAAAATCCGGGATCGCGCCACCGGCGACCAACATATCGATGGCAAAATCGGGCTGAAACGGACCGACGGTTCCTGAGCCGCTATCGCGGCGACCGGGTACTCCGTCGACGGCGTTGATGAAGATCTCACCGAAGATGCTGTTAGCGGCCGCGGGCCCTGACATCAGCGCGAGCGCAACTAGCAGCGCGATCGCAGACTGTCGAAATCCAATCATCGCATCACCTCAGGCTCGACGCTTGCGGATTAGCAGTCCGAGTACGCCGGTCAAAAAAAACTCAGTGGACAAGGGATCTGGAATAGGAAAATCGATTGCAACTCGGTTAAAGAACCTCGTAGTGGCCATGGTATCTCGATGATCTGCCGTCCGCAAGAAAATTTCAGTAGTTCCAAAATGGAGTTTCTTTTCCTTGAGCCGTCGGCGCTAGCCGCGGATGAACCACGAGAAA
>JBCDBO010000213.1:0-1937 GCA_039183535.1 Pseudomonadota bacterium
AAGGGTGGTGACCCCGTCACCGCGGTCGTGCGCAAGACGAGAAACGGCATTGTCGTCAGTGATCGCCTCGGCGACGCGAACCCCGCCGACGGTTTGCAGGACCAATTCAAAATAGTCGAAGACGTTTTCGGTCCGGGACATGTTGTCGTCAGGCGTCAGCTCGCTGGCGTTGAGGGGCATTCGACGGTTCAGGCCCTTCTCAAGATGAGCCGGGCGCGATCTTGGCAGGCATTCCAGGACGCGGTCCGAGATTATGAGTGGACGAACAATATTGTCTACGCCGACGTCGAGGGGAATATCGGCGTCCAGTTCTCGGCGCGGCTCCCGAACAGAGAAAAACTCAATGGTTGGAACGGCCAGCGCCTCGCTCGTGGATGGTTAGGCGAAGGCCAATGGAACGGGTACGTACCATTCGAGGATCTGCCAACCATCTTGAACCCCGAGAAAGGCTGGGCTGCGGACTCGAATGGTCGCGCAATAGATCCGGAGTATCCTGTACGCGCTGAGGAAACATTTTCGCCGCCCTGGCGCGTCTCGCGCGCCTACGATTTGATTGAGAAAAGCCCGCCGCTTGACGTCGATGCGATTACGAAGATCCAGACGGACACGGTGTCTGCCAAGGCGGATGCGCTGCTGCGGTATCTGCTCGATCTCGATTATGCAAATCCGCAGTCGGCCGAAGCCATTCGTAGACTGTCTGAATGGGATCGGAACATGGACGTGGGGCGAGTGGAGCCTACACTTTACTCCGCCATCGAGTTGGCGCTGCAACATCGCGTCTTGAACCAGTGGGGCAAACCGCTCGCCAGGGACTCCGCAAGTGCCGTTCAGTTGATACGCGTGTTGAGTTCCGAGCAAAGAGATCAATGGTGCGATGACCATAGAACGGATGCGAAGGAAACCTGCGAAGAGGTCATCACCGCATCCGTTGACGATGCAATGGGCGCGCTATCGACGAACCTTGGCGACGACATGTCCGAATGGCGATGGGGCGATCACCATGTCGTCGACTTCAACGCGCTTTACTCCTGGGCATTTATTCCGGTGTTGAAGGATCTGTTCGCGGTTCGTGTCGAAACGCCTGGCGGCGATAGCACGCTCAATCAGGGCGCTTCGGACCGCGAATTAGACCTTGATGCCGGATTACTCAAAACGGTCGACTTCAGTCACGACCATGGGGCGAGTTTTCGATTGGTCGCCGATTTATCGGATCCGTCGAAATCGGTCATGTCCTTTGCGCCGGGCGTTAGCGGCAATGCCCTGTCGCCCCATTGGCGTGACATGGCCGAAGTTTGGGCCCGGGGGGAGTATATTAGCCTTCTTGCAAATGGTGACTCCCCAAAAACCGTGACACGTCTGGTCCCGAAGGAAAGGTGATCGCGGTCGGAAATTGGAATACTGATTAAAAGACACGAACGGTTTGGTGGTTTATCCTTGTGGAAGGGATTAGTTTAGGGGCGAGCGCCGTCCGAAGGACTACGCGCCTGACTTGATCCAGTGCAGCGATAGGCTACGATGGCGACTGACTGATAAGCGTGGCCAGTGTGTGATACCTGTGCACAGGTGCGCATCAACGTCACTGCTTTTTCTTGTTTATGCCTACCGCCGAGGAACACCCATGATTTTCCGCCGCTTTCTTCGTTCGACGCCTAGTCTTTTGCTGCGCTCTCTTACTGGTCTCGCTTCCCGTCTCGTGTCTCGCCTCTTGTCTCGCATGGCGATCGCATGTGGCATCGTGTTGTTGGTGGCGTCGTTCGGTCTGACAAGCGCTCATGCTCGTCCCGATACGGATCGCGCTGATCATGTTGTCGAGACGATGACGTGGCGCAATGTCGGTCCAAATGTTGGTGGCCGATCGATTGCGGTCGCTGGAAGCACGTCGCGACCCTACGAGGCTTATTTCGGTGCGACTGGCGGCGGGCTGTGGAAAACGTCCG
>JBCDBO010000214.1:0-1882 GCA_039183535.1 Pseudomonadota bacterium
GCCGTAGATTCGGAACGCGGCGATGATCGATGTTGGTGTCGGGCCGAGACAAGCCCCAACGCTGCGGGTACTGCTCGAATGCTGCGCGCATGTCCTCGTGAATACGTTGTTGCAGGTCGATCCCTAACGCTCGGTAGCTGCGAACCAACACATCGGTGCAGACGCCGATATCAGCAGGTACATCGCCGTTTGGGTAGTCGATTACCCGGTAAGCGCCGTCGTACCGCACCGTATGCTGGGTTCTCTCGATCGCAGCAGCGACGAGCTCGCTGGCCGTTGGTTCGCTAGCCGCGGGTGTCGGCCAAAGAAACAGCAATCCAATAAGGCCGGCGACGTGTTGGCGAGCGTTAATGAACAGTGGCAATCGCCATCGCATCGTTACACCGCGTACCCAGGTATTTCGGTCCACGGCGACTGCGTGCGCATGAAAATACCGTTGCCGCGACCCACTTCGCGGTCTTTCGCGTCAAAAACAACCGCCTCGGCGATGAACTGTCGTTTCGTTTGACTCGCAATCGTGCCGATGGCACGTAGCTTGCCGTCGGTGACGGGGCGTAATAGGTAGGTCTGAAACGACGCGGTGACGATGAAATACTCGGGCTCAAGTGAGCTAGCCGCGAAAAACGCCGCATCGTCGAGCATCTTAAAGTAGACGCTACCGTGAATAGCCCGACCGGCATGGAACAATTTAGGCGTCACGTCGATCTCGACGGTCGCATGACCGTTAGCGATATCGACCGACGGCGCGAAGAACTCATTGATCGGCGCACCGAGATACATGTTTTCTAGTGCCCGGTAATGTTGATCGTCGGACGAGTCAACACCCACAACCGACTCCGGTTCGCTCGGTACCGGCACGCTGCTGCATGGCAGCTAAGCGAG
Source organism: Pseudomonadota bacterium (assembly GCA_039183535.1). Taxonomy (GTDB): domain Bacteria; phylum Pseudomonadota; class Gammaproteobacteria; order Steroidobacterales; family Woeseiaceae; genus JBCAXA01. The sequence continues at coordinate 883 of JBCDBO010000214.1, forward strand.
TGGCCAGCGACCCAACGTGTAACTCCAGCTTGTGGCCGTCTGGATCCAAAAAATACAGCGACTGCCCCTCACTGCAATTCCGTTTCCACAACGATACGCCGGCGTTTACCAGCCTCTCGCTGAATGCTGCAAAATCATCACTAGCGATATCGAAAGCCACATGGGTGTAGTCCATGCGCGACTGTCCCGCTACGTGTTCATCGACCGATAAGCATAACCACAAGCCACCTGCGCTAAAGCACGCGCCGCTGGCATGGACGCTCACCAATTCGCAGCCGAGCGTGTCGCGGTAAAACTGAATCGATGCCGCAAGATCCGAGACGGCCAGCGTGATGTGATTGATGCCCGTAATCATTTCTAAATCCCAGCCGTAATCACGCTGGCGCGCGTAAGATGCTGGCCATCTTTTTGCCCTTGGCCAGCTCGTCAACGAGCTTATCGAGGTAGCGGGCCTTTTGTATAAATGGGTTTTCTAACGCCTCCACGCGATACCCGCAGACGACACCGGTAATAAGGTGCGCATTTGGGTTTAGTGTGCAGTGCTCGAAAAACGTTCCGAACGTAGCTTCATCGTCAATGAGTGTCTGCAACTTTTGCTTATCATAGCCGGTAAGCCACTCAATGACTTGATCGAGCTCCTGCTGCGTGCGGCCTTTCTTTTCGATTTTGTTTACGTACAAAGGATAGATCGATGCGACCGTCATCGCCGCAATACGCGCTTCGGTTCCAGCCGGCGGCTGCTTTGCAGTAACCATGGTTCCCTCGACGAGCTAAATTGAGGTTCACGGAACACCTTAGTCGTATTTGAGCGCCGATAGCAATGAAGACCTAAACCGCCGCCACGAAGCCGACCACAACACCCCCACCCATGTAGGAGCGGCGTCCCCGCCGCGATCAACCGCGGATTGCATCGACACCGCCATCATCGCGCCGAGACGGCGCTCCCCCACCGTCGACAACCACAACACCCCCACCCATGTAGGAGCGGCGTCCCCGCCGC
>JBCDBO010000215.1:0-1805 GCA_039183535.1 Pseudomonadota bacterium
CGCTTTCTATATCGAGAGCGACGGCTGGCAGGAGTTCGACGTACTGACCGACGAGAACGGTGTCTTGACGACACCATCCTTCATTTCGTCCCAAGCCAACATCGAAAACACCGGGTTCGAAGTTGAGGTTGTGTATGACGCGACGGAACGTTTACAGCTCTCAGCCAGTTTGGGCTATACGGATGCGGTGTATCGAGATACGGAGTTCGTTGCCGGTGCACGAGGCCAGCCCGGCGCGATCGAAGATCTGGACGGGCGACAGGTGAAGCTCGTACCGGAGTACGATTTCTTTGCCGCGATGAGCTACGATATCGGGTCGGGCTTTTATACAAGAGCGGAGGCCATACTCACGGGCGACATGCCGCTGGAGTTTCGCAGCCGGGAACTCGACCCGCTGACCGGGCGCGCGATCCAGGACGCCGTCTCGCGATTCAACCTGTTTTTGGGTTACGACGGGGATACGTATTCGGTCAAGCTCTTCGCCGAAAACATTACGAACGAACGGGTTGCATCTGGACTCGCCTTCCCAAACCTAACCTTCGGATTCGACGGCACCTTCTATGCGCCGATTGACCCGCCACGAATCATCGGCGTCGAGATCGAGGCGCATTTCTAAGGGTAAGTGCGGGAGTCCGTAAGCATCGACGAACGATCGTTGCGACAGAGTGCAGCTCAACCTCACGGATGACATCGACTCATGTATCACGCCGCTCGGATTCACTGCCGCTGGTGGCGCGCTGACGATGTACCCGCGTCATGTGATTCTCATCGCCGGCTCGATTGAGACCACCATCTTTACCCTGTGGTCTGTAGCATGGGAGTAGGGAAGCCGCGCCTTTGACTCCACCACTTTCCTGAATACATTCAGGTAGTTGTGCCCCTCTAATCGGGGAGAAAAGGCGTCTCCCATTGCTGGTTTCAGTGCGCCGGCTGATCTTGCTTACGGTCGGTTGAACCTGCGGATCGGCAAAATGAGCCGCAGCAGATTGATGATCACGGGCTTGAGCGTTAACCGCTGCTCTTGGGCAGAATCCGTGCGTACACAGTCAAAGCGGAAACCGATCGAACTGGCACCGCGTGCGTATAACCAGCACCTAAATCGTTACTCCAAGTTGAAAAGATCAGCCCTTTAGATGGTAGCGTGTGCGCGAAACGCCTTTGATATTCATAGTTCATGACCGACACGATCCACTGGCTGCTCGCATCGCCGGTCTCGCAATACATCAATGAACACGCTTGGGCGTGGCCGATTCTCGAGATCGCCCACTTCTCCAGTCTCTGTGTTCTGTTCGGATGTCTCGCGCCGATTGACCTCAGACTCGCGGGCCTCGGTGCCAATATTCCGGCGTCGCTCCAGCGCGGGTTGATTCTGGGCGCAATTGCCGCGTTTGTGGTTAACGCCACATCCGGCGGATTGTTCTTCACAGCCAATGCGACCAAGTACATCGACAATCCTGCGTTCGAACTCAAGCTCGTTTTGATTGGGCTTGCCGGTTGCAATGCCGTGATTCATCACTGGCGACTGCAGGGCGCGGCGGATGGCGTGGGTTCGAGCGCTGCCGCTCGCGTTGTCGGCGTTCTATCGCTGCTACTCTGGAGCGGCGTGATTATCTGCGGCCGGATGATCACGTTTTACGCACCGTAGAAGCCGATGCAGGTAGCCCGGCAGGATCGCGCCGAGGCTAGCGCCGCCGTTGTCCGCCGAGCCAGTTGAGCAGCAGCACCGGCAGGACGCCCACTGCCACGATGCACAAGGCGGCCGTCGATGCCTCACTCAGTCGCTCATCACCGGCCAGTCGATACAC
>JBCDBO010000216.1:0-1674 GCA_039183535.1 Pseudomonadota bacterium
ACGCGATAGCGCACGTCGTGCGCTGCTTCGACAACGATGACGTTACCCATGTGGACGGTCGCGTGTCGCCGGTCGATGACGCAGAGACGATCAACACGGAATTAGCGTTGGCTGATCTAGAGGCGGTTGAGCGGGCCTTGCTAAAGGCAGAGAAAAACGCAAAGACCAATGACAAAACGGCGATCGCATGGCGTGATCTTCTAGTACGCATCAAGACGGCCCTCGACGAGGGTACGCCGCTTCGTACACTCGAGTTCGATGACAACGAAGCGCGCGACATCAAGTCGCTGAACTTGCTGACGCGAAAGCCCGTGCTCTACATCGCGAACGTCAACGACGACGGCTTCGACAATAATCCGTATCTCGATCAGCTAACGGCGCTCGCGGCTGCTGAGGGTGCCGATATCGTTGCTGTCTGCGCTGCGATCGAGGCAGAAATAGCACTACTCGACCCGGATGATAAGGCCGAGTTTCTGACCGATCTTGGCTTCGAGGAGCCTGGTTTGAACCGCGTTATCCGGGCCGCATACCGCTTACTTGGGCTGCAAACGTTTTTCACAGCGGGCCCTAAAGAGGTGCGCGCGTGGACCACGCGCGTTGGTGCAACAGCGCCGCAAGCGGCCGGTGAGATTCACACCGATTTCGAGAAAGGCTTCATTCGTGCCGAGGTCATCGGTTATGACGACTACGTAGTAACGCGCGGTGAATCGGGTGCACGCGATGCCGGCAAGTTACGCCTTGAGGGGAAGGACTACATCGTTACCGAAGGTGATGTGATGCACTTTCGCTTTAACGTGTAGTGAGCTAGATCAGATCCACGCTTGAGACGACGACTCGGCACGCAATAAGGCGGTGTTTGCAAACGTTGTTGCAAGCTCGCGCGGGACAAACGGTAGGCGGCGCCGTCCGGCCGCCGTAGCGACAGTGAGATGCGCGAGACCCTTACGGGCCATAAACGGCGTAGTCCGCACGGCGACGAATTGGGTTTTGCGCCACAAGAATACTTCGATGGTCTCACCGAGGAGGCCATGCCGTATGGCTAGACCATCGTCGAAGACGAAATACCCCCAGCGGCGATACCGCTGCCATAAATACAAGCCATGGAGAAGCGGCCAAACGACCGGTAAGGCCCAGAGCCAACCGGTCACTTCGACGTAGTACAAAAATCCGGCACCAATCAGCGCTGGCAGCAATCCGGTTCGGCGCCAGTTCGATAACCAAAAGTACCGATGGATGCGTCGAAACGCCGGGTAGGCGGAGCGTTGTAGAAAGCGGCAACGATTTCCGTCTAGGATCCGCGCCGCAACGTCGTTGAGCCCGGACTCCGTGAGCAGCGGTACGACAAACTCGCCTTTATCATCCGTAGTGGCGCCAGCGGCTTGCTGAACACCGAGTTCGGCGCGCTGTAACCAACGATGGACGAGCCCGCGTTGCACATCGACTCGTTGCGCTTTCGAGATCGGCAGGGTCTGGGTGCGATAGGTGATAAGACCGGCGCCGGATACCAACTCTGTCGTGCGATCGGTGAGCTTAAAGCCGTAGTAGCGGATAAACGCGCTAGCGATCATCGCCACCACAAACAAGATGGCGGCCAACAGTAGCCCGCCTGCTGCGAAACCTATCCATTCAGAGAGCGACCAATGATCGGTATCGCCGATCCACGTAGATAGCAGG
>JBCDBO010000217.1:0-1651 GCA_039183535.1 Pseudomonadota bacterium
ATTGGCGTGCTGCGCCGGGAAAGCGTCGATCCGCGCCGTTGCATTCACACTCACCCGATCAAAAAGCCGGCGGATATCAAAGCGGCCTTGCGCTTTGGCTGCACGACCTTTGTTGTCGACAATCTCGCCGAGATCGATAAGTTCGTACCGTTTCGCCACCGTGTCGCGTTGCTACTCAGGCTCAGTTTTCGAAGCCCGGACGCCGTCGTCGACCTCAGCCGTAAGTTCGGCTGTTCGCTCGACGAGGTGCCGCTACTGCTGACGCGAGCGCGCCAGCTCGGCATTACGATCAAGGGCTTATCGTTCCATGTTGGCTCGCAAAGCAGCGACGCCGCCACGCACGCGGATGCCGTACGTGCGTGCGCCGCAATCATGGCAGACCAACGCGGGCGCGGAACACCACTCAGCGTGCTCGATATCGGCGGCGGCTTTCCCGTTGATTACTCGGGTGGCACACCAATCGATATCGGCATGTGGTGCGCACCACTGCGCAAGGCTATGTCGGCACTGCCACCGGGCGTTACGGTTATCGCCGAACCCGGTCGCTACGTGGTCGCCTCGGCCGTGACCGGCGTTTTCAGTGTCGTTGGCAAGGCACTACGCGGTGATGAGCTGTGGTATTACCTCGATGACGGCGTCTATGGCTCGTTCAGTGGACAGCTCTTTGATCACGCGCGTTACCCGCTGCGAGCACTCGGTAACGCCAGCCCAACGGAGCGCGCAACGGTAGCAGGCCCGACCTGCGATAGCGTCGATGTCATCGCCGAGAACATACCGCTGCCAGCACTCGCGGTTGGCGATCTCGTTCGCGGCTCGATGATGGGTGCATACACGGCGGCCTCGGCCACCGACTTTAACGCGTTACCGCGCGCTAGCATCGTCGCGATAAACATACCAACCCGCGACCACGCTAACGGTCTTACCCGAATCGCGTAGCGCAGTGCGTTAGTCGCGGTGTTGATCGATCAAGATTGGATTACCGTCCGGATCGGTCAACGCAATGCTGGCAGGGCCGCTCCCGTCCGGGTCCGTGCTCTGATCAAGCGTCACCCCGGCGTCTTGTAGCGCCGCTTGTATTGCACGGACATCGGTAAACGACTCGGTGTTCTCGCTGCGCTGATTCCAACCCGGGTTAAACGTCAGCATGTTCTTCTCGAACATGCCTTGGAACAGGCCAATGATGTGCTCGCCATTTCGCAAGATAAGCCAGTTCTGCTCGATATCGCCACCGATCGGTTCGAAACCGAGCTGTGTGTAGAACGCTTGCGAGGCCGCAATGTCGCGTACGGCCAAGCTGATTGAAAACGCACCTAGGTCCATCATTTCTCCTTACTGTGGCTGTGACGCGGATCGGCACAGGAACGAACGGAGACTGTACACCGCGGGTGGTCGTGTCAATCGGCGTGCCCTAGTTTTTGGTAATCAAAATGTCGGAGGTCGAATGAGTGGCCGATTTACGATCGATACCGGTCGCACAGGAACTCCAAGGTAGAATGACCGCTAATGACCCATTGGTTCGGCCCCAATATTTCGGACCAGTTGATTAGGCCCCAATGGCCTGTTTTTCATACTGTACCGGACTGACATAACCGAGGTACGAGTGCGTTCGTTTTCGGTTATAGAAGCGCTCGATGTAATCGAAGATGTCAGC
>JBCDBO010000218.1:0-1605 GCA_039183535.1 Pseudomonadota bacterium
ATCCCAATCGATCGGATAGTAACGATCAGCCCCTGCCGGTTTGCTAAGCGGTGTCGTAAGACGCCCAAGATGTTCAAGCTCGTGCGCCGTCAGCTCGCCGAGCTCGGCCAAGCTATGGTCGAAGATCTCGACCGGAATACCGGGTTGGATGTCGGTCGATTGTGCCTGCACGCTTTTATTGCAGACCGACGGGTACTCGCCCTGCTCGTTGGTCATCCCGCCGCGCTGGCCACCCATGCCGTATGCGCAAGCTTTGCATGCGTTTTTAGAGTTCAGCGCCTTCGCGGAGCGAGCGATCCCGATGCGCTGCACCGTCTGCAACGTATACAGAACTTTCTTCAGTCCACCGCCGATGCCTTGAGTGGCGATCGCAGCCTCCTTCGTGTGGCACGATCACCACCTTCGGCTGCCGCAACGGTGTTGTCAATGCGGCGAACCGTCCTCTCAAGCGCAGCCCGATCCCGGCCGACAACAGGAGACGAGGCGATCGTCGGTACCCCGAGATCGATGCTGAACTGTATCGGCACGCATCGGTCACAAAAAAAGGGTACCGTTGACAGAGCTTGGGCACTAACTCACTGGGAGGATTTCCATGGTTTCATCGATCGCAGTGGTAGTTATAGGAATATTGAGCTTGGCGATTGGCGTTGGGCTCGGCGTTTGGTTTGCACGCAGCGGCAATGAGTTACAGGCGGAAAAGGCGGCCGCCGCCGAGACTGCATTGGCCGACTATCAGGCCAAGGTGTCGACGCACTTCGAACAGACGGCCGAGCAATTTGAGCAAATCGGCCAGCAATACAGGCAGTTGTACGGGCATTTCGCGAACTCGGCACAAGAGTTACTGGGCGACGATGCCAAATTGCAATCCGTATTCCCGCCATTATTGACGACGAATACGTCTACAGCGAGCGAGGCAGTCGGATCGGCCGACGCCACGGCGGCGCCGACAACGCAAGCCGACGACGACATTGCCGACGACATCGCTGTCGAGGCGATGACCGAGACAACCGAATCGACTGCGACAGACGAGGCAATTACCGCAGACGATGCCGACGAACCGGCGCCGGAATCAGCCGACGATACGCTGGTGGCTGAGGAGAGTACCGCCGACGAGACGAGCGAAGCACCCACTGAGCGCGATGACGATACAGTCACCGTGACGGAGGATGACGACTCTGCAGTCCGCTTAGCCGATGCCGCGGCCAACGAAGCAATCGTTGTCAGTGACGACGAGTCCGGTGATAGCGACTCCGCTGATGTCGTTGCGATCGATGATCCGTCAACGCGCCTAAACGGTGCCGCACGATCGGCCGACAGCCGTCCTGGATAGTGGCATCTGAGTACCGGCAAGTAGCTGCGCAATGCGCGCGTACCGCCGCCGGATGTGTAGGTTGTTGACTTGCTCGACGGTGTTTGCGGCCCGTCGATTGACGCTGCCACTGGCCGTACTTATTGGGTTTGCTGCCGGTTGCGTTAGCAACGAGCCGGTACCGCGCGATCACTCAGACGAGCGAGCCGCGCGGCGCGCGCATGTGGGCCCGGAACTTCGCGCGCCCCTAGTCACGCTGTTTACCGACGGTATGGAGCCAGTGGCCGCGGCGAGCC